>NZ_CP017780.1:6827995-7493118 GCF_002849735.1 Amycolatopsis sp. BJA-103 | reverse complement strand
CCGTGTTCCGGGCGGCAATTCAGCCGCGATCCCCTCGACCCTGCCCTGGATCGCACGCTGGTCGAAGACGCTCAGATCGCCGTCCTCCAGCAACGTCGTCAGCCAGCGGCGTACCTCGTCGTTCTGCTCACGAGAGAACCCGGGGAAGTCGATCGAGGACGTCCGGAATCCTCCAGGACCGATGCATCTCAGCGGCTCGCCCGAGGACGCGTCGAGGTACTGCCCGATCGTCTCGCATTCGTCGCCCGCCTTGGCGAAAACGACGGTGTACGGCCCCGGGCCACTGCCCGCGTTCAGGCCGACGAGGAGGAAGATCACGCCGACCATCAGGAGTGGGAGTAGCAGCGACCCCGCCAGAAGGAGCAGCAAGGCCGCCGCGGTGCTGTCGCTCGATTTTCTCCGCACGGTGCAGAAGGTAGGTGGGGGCAGTGGGGAGGGGTCCCCAACCCGATTGACCCGGGACTCCATCGGGCGATCTTGTTGGAAAATGGCCCTGACCTGCGAATAGTCTTCACTCTGGCCGGTCGCGCATATGTGGTGTTCACAGGTGGCGCGCATGATTGAGGCTAGGATGGGGGTATGACGACTGGCGAAAGCCCAGATCCGGTTGCACCTCGCGAGGAGGCTCGCCGCCTCCTCGAGGCCGTCCCTGATGAGCGGGTGTCCGCCGCACTGACAGCACTCAGGCAACTGGCCGACGCGCAACCGGACACTGAGACGCCACGTCGACGCTTTCGGACAGTAGGTGTGTTCGACGGCGAGCACGATCTCGGTCGGCGTTCCAAGGAATTGGCCCGTCATGAACTCGGCGGTGGATCGAGTAAGTCGGCGTGATCCTGGTCGACACCGGGGTCGTGGTCGCCATGGGCAACCGGCGCGACGATGACCACGAACGCTGCACAGAACTCCTTGCCTCGACGCTCGAACCGCTGATCCTGCCGGAGCCGCTGTTGGTGGAGATCGGCTACATGCTCGGCTCGCGTGCCGGCTCTTCAGCAGAGGCCGATTTCCTTCGCGACGTCGCAGATGGGCTCTATACCGTCGAGTCCATGATGCTCGCCGACATCGCGAGGGCTGCCGATCTGGTGGAGAAGTACGCCGACCTCCCATTGGGGACTGCCGATGCTTGCGTCATCGCACTCGCGGAGCGGCTCGGCGTGACACGTGTGGCGACGCTCGATACGCGCCATTTCTCTGTCGTCAAGCCAAAGCATATTCCCGCGTTCACCTTGTTGCCCTGAATGTGGCAGCGACCTGTCCTGCGCGTCCACTGAGTCGTTGGACAATAGCGAAAGCTCATGTCCTAAGTGGACTATTCAGGTAGTGTTCGCCCTGAGAAACTATGTGCCATAGGGAATCTTTAGGTCAAGATCAGCTCACGGCGACCGGTGCTGGCGCGACTCTGGCAGGACGCGTGCGTGGTTCTAAACGATCGCCACGTTCTCGCGCACTTTCTGGCAGTGGAAACCGTTGAAGATCTCGAAGGACAAGAGCTTTGGCATGCCGGAAGCGGGACGACTGCGATCGCACTGACGGCGCGTGCGGTCGAGGAGCATTCGTTTGGCATCCGTCGTTGCCTCGTCGGGCGGTAGAGCTGATACCGGTAGCGGAGGAACGCCTGCGTGGTGGCCCGGCTGCGACGGCGCCGAGTAGGCCGACGAACCTCAAGTGGCCGGGCTAGCCTCTTCGTTCTACTGGTCAGGTGGACAGCGGCGTGCTTGCGCGCCGCTCTTGAACGGCCAACCGGTCCCGGCCTGCTAATGGCCCATTAATGGCACGCGGGAACCAGCGGCCAGGCAAAGCGAAAGCCCCAGGTCCTAAGTGGACATCCACTGACCTGGGGCTTTCGCTTGAGAGCGGATGACGGGAATCGAACCCGCGTATTCAGCTTGGGAACCAGGGTGATCATGCTGGAAAGTGACCCTGACCTGCGGGCGGCGCTTGCTCGGGGTGGCTGCGATTGACCTTGGTTGACCCCTCTGAATGGCCCAACGCTCCCTGTCTCTACCTGCGTCTTTGTGCCTGTTCTCCCCCGTTTCCCTCGTCCCTGCTGCTTCTAGCGCCGGTTCGGTCGTGTCAAGGCATCTGTCCCGCCTTGATGCGGGCGGGCCGGTGTTAGACGCTGAGAAGCGAGGGATCCCCTGGTGACCACTCCACGTGGGCCAGGTGGGTCGGGTGATCTGGCCGTGTTGCTCCTGGGTCTCCGTCGTCGTTGGTGGCGCGCTGCGGGTGCTGCCCTGCGGCGGGCTCGCCCGGCGGCGCCTGCCGAGAGCGGAGCGGTAGGCCGGCGTCGCCTCTGGGCGTAGCCCGCCGGACGGGTGGTGACCCGCGCGCCGCCAACGGCGGCGCCTTGATCCCATAGAGCCAAGTTCGGCAGGCGTCCCCAGTCCCAGGTTGTCGCCTCGCGATTTCGGCAGCCTAAGCAGGTTGAAGTGGTGTACCGCGACATCGGACCGACAAGGGATACTGGGAGGGTGAAGGTGATGCCCGTGTGGGCGTGGACTGTGCTTGGCCTGGGACTCGGCCTGCTTCTAGGCGCCGCCTGGGTTGCGGACGGCACCTACGCGCAGTCAGTTATGGTCCAACTCGGTTCGGCTGCGTTGCTAGTTGCCCCTATTGTGCTTGCGGAGAAGGCAATCACGGAAGCGTTGAGGAAGCGTGTCGACGATGATGCTGCTGTGCGACGTACAGAGGACGTCGCTCGGCTGCATGACATGGTTCGGCACTTCGGTCTTTCTCTTGCGGCTCAGCCCCCGACTACTCCCTACGACTTGGGCAGAATGCTCGCCTCGGATGGTTGGGAATATCGCAAGGACCACGACGGTCATGCAATATGGGTGAAACTGGACCAGAAGATCGCAGTGCCAGTTGATATCGCGCTTGTTCCGCGTGGCGTCATATTGGGGATTATCCGCGACGCCAAATGGTCTAATGATCAATATGTTGCGTTGCATAAGTCTGTAGTTGGTGAAGCTAACAAGTTTGGCGAAAACGAACGGGGAGCGTTTTGAGTGGGCCTGAATCTTTCGAATCCGATCCTCGCACCTATTCTCAAATGGAAGGAGACAATTCGGTTCCTTCTGAGGTGAAGGATGCGCGAATGGTTGACGAGGCCTTGACGTTGACCTCGCAGATTCTGATTCGTCGAGGATTCAAAGAAGCCGCGCTGGCAATGTTGAAGATTCATCGGACTGAGGTGAATTTTACTACGATTACAACCGTGAGTTGCGTAAATTGTGGGTCGAGTATGAGCCTGAACACGAACCGGAATTCGCGAAGCATAGGGATACTATCTCGGAAACCTTTCAAGAAGTCGTTTCAAGAAAGGGTTTCGACCTTGAGTGGGTTGAGTTTCGTGAGGTATTTCCTGAGATTTCTTACGGCTGGAGGAGTCAGCTCGTAGAAGTTCTTCGAGGGCAGAGGAAGACTAATCAAGCCCGCGTGGTCCGAGAGCAGGCGCCACGCTGGTTTGAAGACGGTCTGTACTTCACAAACCCTGGTGAACTGCAGGTGTACCGGAAGTTGAAGAGTTTGCAGGAAGACTTCTTTCCTGCGGGTGACACAATCGCAATTTTCCCCCTCCCTCGCGGACGAATCCTCGGGCATACACGAGAACCAGATTTTGTTGTCACATATAAGGGGCGTACAGGCGTCCTGGAGATTGATGGTCCGCATCACAATGTTCGCCGTTCGCATGATACTTCCAGTGATCACCTTTATCGTGATGCTGGAATATCATTTGTGGACCGAGTTAGCGTTGAGGCGCTGGCTGACCCTGCGGAGCTGGAGGAAGTGTTGAAACGCTTCCTGAAGCGAATTAGGGATTCGAAGTGACTTCGTTCCGCCTGCTATATCAGGCGCTCTGTAAAGCCTGCCTGGGCTAGGCGAGAGAAAGCGCGCACCACTTCACCTGGAAGCTCCTGATGTATGGCAAAACCGCGTTCGGCGTAGACGGTGATGCGCTGGGTGTCGCCGACAAGCATGTTGATGACGCGGTCCACGTCGCCGATGCTCTCGATGTACTCGTCCAGCGGGAGCGGTCGCGAAGCGCACATGACGTCTACCTCGGGCCAGAGCTTCTTGCAGGTCGCGTATGCGCGTCGCTGCTGGTACGGCCGCGAGATGAGGACGACCGACCCGACCTCGACGCCGCGAGAGTCCAGCAGTGCGCGAGTGAGCGTGATGTTGTCCCCGGTGTTCCGCGCCTCGGGCTCCACCAGGATGGCGGCGTCGGGGACGTCCAGCTCAAGCGCGTGTTCGCGGTAGTGGACGGCCTCGCCGCGCGGGAACCGTTCGACTGTCGTCGGCGCGTTGGCTCCGGTGAAGACGATGAGCGGGAACATTCCGGCGTGGAACAGTTCCGCGGTGAAGGTGGCGACCCCGAGATCGTGGCTTCCGAGTCCGATCCCCACGTCTGCGGGCCGGAGTTCGTGGTGCATGTCGTGGTAGTCCCAGAGCGCCTGGACGTCGGCGCGAAGATCGTCCGGCAGGTTGGTCGAGCGCTCGGGCATGTGGTCTCCGGGGTCAGTCGGGGATCTTGAAAGTGTAGGTCCAGGAGAAACGGCTTGCGGCGTGCACGCCACGTGCGAACTCGACGACGCGGCCGTCCTCGGTGTACGTGCGGCGTTGCAGGACCATGACGGGTTCGCCTGCGGGCAGTTCGAGCTGTTCGGCCTCGTCGGGCGTCGGCATCCGCGCGTAGAAGGTCTCGGTCATGGTGTCCGGCTCAAGACCTTGCAGGGTGAGGACCAGAAACCCGCCGCCTCGTCCGGCTGGGCCGGGGGTTGGGTCGACGATGGGCGTGCCTTCGACGTCGGCGGGCCGGTAGTAGCTGGTGAGCACGTGGGTGGGCTGGCCGGCGTCCTTGACCAGTCGTGCCCGCTCGTAGACCGGTGATCCGACGATGACGCCGAGGGCGTCGGCGACCTCTCGGTCAGCTTCGATCTTGGCGACGGTCTGCGTCTGGTCGGTCGGCTTCCAGTCTCGGCCGGACGCTTCACGGTCTGCGACGAAGGCGACGGTATCGCCGTACTTCCACTTGCTCTTCGCGTACCGATCCTTGCCCAGGCGCTTCATGGGCGGGCGTGCACGAACGACTGTCCCGCGTCGTCTGATCGGCGTGACCAGCCCTTCGGCTTCGAGGACCCCAACGGCCTTGCGAACGGTGTTGACGTTGACGTCGTACTCGTCGGCAAGTTCGTCTTGCTTGGGCAGCGTGGTGTCCGGGGCGTAGTCGCCCCGCTGGATCGCGTCTCGCAGGATCGCGGCCAGCTCGCGGTAGCCAGTGCCCACCTGGTCCTCCTTCGTCGGTCGATAACGCTAGCGGTATCACCCCATCATGGCCTACGGAGCCCGATAGAGATAGTTCTATTGACAACCGGCACAGCGAAGCGCTTAATAGAACTACCTCTAACAGGTGCAAGCCCGGTAGGGCTCCAGAGACGACAGGAGACAGACGACATGGCGATCGCCAAGGGACACCGTTTCGAGATCGACTTTGATGCCGCGTTCCCGCTGGGGCTGGTGATGGTCGGAGAGGTCGCGCCGGACAACGAGTACCAGTCGCGGGAAGACCGCTCCGCAGGCCGACCTGTTCGTCAGCGGGTCGACGAAGTGACGGGCAAGCGGCAGTGGAAGGCCACGGTCACCGACCCGAGCGAGACCAACTCCAAGCGCGCGTCTTACGACGTCACGTTCCTGGCCGATGTGCAGCCAGTGCCGACCACGTCGGAGGTGCTGCCGGGTATGCGGCCGATCGAGCTGGAGGGCCTGACGGCTGAGCCGAAGGTGGCTGGCCAGGGCGAGTTCAAGTACCAGTCCTACGTATTCCGCGCGACCGGTTTCAAGGCTGCCGCATCGGGTGGCGCATCCAAGTCGGGCCGTGCCTCCAACACTGCCGAGTCCACGCCCAAGGCGGCGTGATGACGGGCCGGGTGCCTGGCAGTCAGGGCGTGGCCGTGGTTCCACCGCACCTGGTCCAGAGCTGGGAGACGGCGTATCGCCATTACAGCGCGATGACGCAACGGACCGCACAAGGTGGGGATGCCTTGGCGGCGCATGACATGGCCGTCGCTTCCTGGGCGGTGGCGTCTGCGTGGCGGGAGCTGGCGACTCAGGGTCAGTTGCCGTGGTGGGTGCTGGCGGCGGTGTCGGCGGCGGCCGAGGGGTTCGAGGAGAACGCGCGGTCCTGGGAGATCCGTGCTTACAGCGAGGAAGGGCAGGTCCGTGGCGTTCAACGCGATGTGGAAGCCGGGACGGCAGGCGGTCGCGGGGATGCAGGGCAATGGTTCGGCGAGCCCCGCTCTGGTGATCTACCTGGACCCGGACAGCCTGGCGATCCTGCCGCCGTCCGACCCGGCCGAGTGGCCGGAGTTCATCCGGCTCCTTCGCCAAATCCGCGACAGCGCGGACGAACTGGCCGTCTTCCTCGCCAAGCATCAGGCGGCGCGCGATGACGACACCCGGCCGGAATGACCCCCAAACCCTCCGGGACGCGCACGCGGTCGCCTCGGCCCGCAGGCCGAAGCCGGGGTCGAACCTGGAGACGTGGCTGAAGTTCCACCAGGCCAACGCGCGCATGTATCGAGCGGTGTCCGATGTGGACCGAGGGCATCACCACGAACTTCGTTACTGGGTGGGCTATGAGGAGCGGAAGGCCGAGGAGGTGGCCGCGCAGATCCAGAAGGGGAAGTCGCAAGCCAGCTAGAAACTGAATGACAGAGCGAAAAACGCGCGTGGGGACGTGCGGCGTACAAACACGTCTTCACGCGCTTTGCAAGTCCCGTAAGGCGCAGAACCGGTAACTGGCCTAGGAAACCTCGCCGGTTCTGCGCTGTCCACAACCTCTGGAAGTGAACAATGACAACGCTAAACGATGGCGACAAGCGTGCGCTAGACGGGGTCACCCGAACGCGCTGCACAGTCTGTAAGCGGTTCGCGAAGCTGCTGCCCGGCGAGAAGGAATGTGCTCCCTGCCGGGGAATGCTGCCGCTGGATCTGACCGGCGGTGGTCGCCGATGAACGCGAACGGAATCGGTCTTCTCCTCGTCGGTGGCGGGGTGCTGGGCGTGGTGGTGTGGCTGCTGCACAAGCTCGGCCGCGCGCTCGCCACGATCGCGGAAGTCCTCGCCGCCGCTGCTGTGGTCTTTATTGCCCTGTGGTCGGCCGTGAAGCTGTTGGTGTGGCTGGGAAAGCAAGTCTTCACGCACTGGCGGACCAGTCTCGGCGTCCTTGCTGCGGCGGCCTGGTGGCAGTGGCTCGGCTGGCCGTCGCTGGCCATAACGGTGGGCTCGGTCGCGGTGATGCTGCTGGCCTGGCGGCTGTTCGACCTGGTGTCGTTCGACCGGTGCTGTGGCCGGTTCCTGCGGGCGTGGTGGCTGCGCTGGTTCACCTACGCCCGGAAACTGCCCGGCTGGCTGCACGCCTGCGGCCTGTCCATCTCTGACGGCACCGTGCCGGTGGAAGTGACGGTCAACTTGGTCGGCCGTCGCCGCAAGGCGGTCTCTCGCGCTGCGGGTAGTAGTGCTGCGGTGCAGGTGCCGAAGGTGCTGGGGGTGAAGTCGGGGCCGTCGTGGGATGAGGTCCGGGTCCGGCTGGTGGCTGGTCAGAAGCCGGAGGACTTCGACGACGCCGCCCGTGCTCTCGCTGTCGCCCGCAAGGTCACGCGTTGCCAGGTGCGGGAGCTGGAACCCAACGTCGTCTCGCTGGACTTTCAGCGCCGTGACCTGCTCGCCGCGCCGGTGGAGTGCGCGGAGCTGCCCGACCTGGTGGCCGTCGACACCGTGGATCTGCGGCGAGTGTTCGCCGGACGAACCGAATACGGGCAGGACTGGCGGCTACCGCTGACCGGTCCCGGCGCGCACATGCTCGTCGCAGGAGCCACCGGAGCCGGAAAGAACTCCGTCATGTGGTCCCCGCTGGTCTCGGCCGCCTCGGCGATCCGGGCCGGAACGGTGCGAGTCTCGGGCATCGACCCGAAGGGGATGGAACTCGCCTACGGGCGTGGGATCTTCGCTCGCTACGGGGTTGCGGGCAAGGAAGCGATCGAGGTCCTGGACGACCTGCTCGACGGCCTCGAATCCCGTAAGCGCGAGTTCGCCGGACACACCCGCAATGTCCCGATCTCCACCGACCACCCCTTGGAAGTTCTGGAGTTCGACGAGATCGGCGCACTGACCAAGTACACCGATCGCAAGACCCGCGAAGCGATCATCGAACGGGTGGCGATTCTGACGACGCAGGGCCGGGCGCTCGGCTACACGGTGCGCGGGTATGTGCAGGAGCCGACCAAGGACACCGTTCCGGTTCGAGAGCTGTTCCCGCGTCGGGTGTGTCTGCGCGTGACTTCGAAGACGCACGTCGGGATGGTCCTCGGTGATGGCGCCTACGAACGGGGCGCCTGGGCAAATCGCATCGAGGAGTCCACGGCTGGCGTCGGCTACATCTGGGGCGAAGGCATCCGCGAACCGTTGCGGGTCCGGGCTGGCTGGGTTCCGGACGAGACGGTCAAAGCCCTGGAGAACTACGTCACCAACAGCGGTGCCCACGTGATCGACCTTCCCGTCCGGCGCGGTGGAGAGGAGGTGGCGGCGTGAACCGCGTTCTGGTGTTCCTCGATGCGATCCGCGATCACCTCGACTCCTACGCTTTTACGCCGGTTGCGTCCGTACGGGTCGGGTTCGGCCCGGACCCGGTGTCTGTCCAACTCGATACCGACGGTCTGACGGACGTGGCGCAGAGCCTGGTCGTCTGGGCGGATTCCCTGGAGAACGTGACCGCCTCGATTTGGCGAGTGCCCCACGGCGGGAGCGTGCACTTGGAAGTCCAGGGCCGGACTCCCTGCAGCATCCCGGTCGCTGTCTACGGCGGTGTCCAGTTCTACGAAGCGACCTTCCCGGACCTGCCTGCGGGGATGCGGCAGGAGATGCCGGTGTTCGTGCTGCGGCAGTGGAGCACGCCTGGGGAGGTGGCCGCCTGATGAGCACGAACGAAGCCGCGGTGACCCCGCCGGCCAACTCTCGGGCCGCTCGGATGCGCGAACCCCTCGCCTCCGACGTGGTGAAAGCGACCGCTGAGAAGCACGGCGTATGCGTCCGGCCGTTCACGATGGAGGTCGGAGACACCGACACCGGAGAACTCCGCTACATCCCCGTCCCGTGCGGCTCCACCGTCGAATCGGTCTGCCTGCCCTGTGCACGCAAGGCAAAGGCGCTGCGACAGGCTCAGTGCCGCGAGGGCTGGCATATCGACACCGAACCGGACTTCACCTCTGAGTCACCGTCAGAAACGCAAACGGAGCTGCTGGCGTTCCGGGCTGACCTCGTGGCGGCGTACCGGGAAGAGACGAACCAGGCGGAAGCGGAGGAGCTGAGGGACGAGATCAAGGGAATCGACGAAGAACTTCGGCAACTGGGGATGCGCGGTCGTCTCCCGTCGATTGACCTGCCGACGAAGCGGGCGGTGAAGCGGTCGACGAAGCGGCGGCAGGATGCTCCGAACCTGCCTCGGCGGAAGGTCGCCAAGACCACGCTCGGCAGGGCGTACGCGGGGGAGTTCCGGCCCTCGATGTTCATCACGCTTACCTGCGACACCTACGGCCCGGTGCGGTCGGATGGCTCGCCGGTGAACCCGTCGACGTATGACTATCGGCGGGCGGCTCGGGATGCCGTGCACTTCTCCGCGTTGGTGGATCGCTGGTGGCAGAACCTGCGGCGCCTGGTCGGCTGGGACGCGCAGTACTTCGCCACCGTCGAACCGCAGCGGCGGGCGGCTCCGCATCTCCATGCGGCTGTCCGGGGATCGGTGCCGCACGACGTGATCCGACAGGTCACCGAAGCGACCTATCACCAGGTCTGGTGGCCTGCACACGACCAGGTCGTCTACGTCGACCGGATGCCACTGTGGGACGGCGACCGCAGGGTCTTCGTCGACCCTGACACCCGCGAACCACTGACCGACTGGGACGACGCGGTCGAAGCCGTGGAAGACCCGGCGCACGTGGTCATCTTCGGCCGCCAAGTCCACTCCAAGGGCATCCTCGGCGGCACGGAAGAGGCCGGGCGGCACATCGGCTACCTGACCAAGTACCTCACCAAATCCACCGGTGAAGTCGTGGAAGCCGACACCGCGCGGCAGAAGGATCACCGCGACCGGTTGCACGCGGAGCTGTCGGTGACACCGTGCTCGCCTCGGTGTGGTTGCTCTACGGGATCAATCCCAAGGGCGCCAACGGAAAGACCACGCCAGGGCACTGCAAAGGACGGGCGCATGGGCGGACCACGCTCGGCCTGCCGGGGCGGCGAGTGCTGGTGTCGCGGAAGTGGTCCGGCAAGACGCTCGTCGACCACAAGGCGGACCGGAAGGCGTTCGTCCTGGAGGCGCTGGCGGCGGTCGGGATCGAGAAACCAGCACCGGACCCGGCTCGGCTCGTCTGGCGCAAGGTCGACGCGGGCGACGCCAATGTGCCACCTCGGGACCACCTGGTGATGCACGCGATCTCGGAACGGATCACGTGGAAAGCCGAGTACGACAAGGCATTACTCGCCGCGCAGAGTCCGCCAGATCTTTCGGCAACTCCGCTGGCAGCTTAGGAACTGGGGGCGAAACCGTGGGAAAGAACTATCTGACAGTCGAAGAAGCAGCCGAGTACCTGAACACGCGCGTCCGGTTCGTGAGGCGGTTGATCGCGGAGCGGCGCGTGGCGTTCCACAAGGTCGGCGTACACGTGCGGTTCGCGGTCGCTGATCTTGAGGAGTTCATCCAGGCCGGTCGGGTCGAGCCGATCACGCGGGCGTCGGTGATCCGGGACCTCGGAAGGGCGGCCTGACATGGCGAGTAAGCGAGGACGCCGGGGTTTCGGCAATGTCCGGCAACGAGCATCGGGGAAGTGGCAGGCGCGCTATCCGGGACCGGACGGCCAGATGCGGAACGCTCCGACGACGTTCGCCAGCAAGCGCGCGGCCGAACAGTGGTTGTCAGTGACCGAAACGCAGATCATCAAAGGCGAATGGATCGACCCTGAGCGGGCGAAAGTCACGCTTGGGAACTACGCAGACCAGTGGATTACACAGCGGCCTGGCCTCCGTCCGCGCACGGTCGAGTTGTACCGGTGGCTTCTGCGGAAGCACATCGAAGCGGATCTCGGCGGCGTCGAACTGGGCAAGTTGTCGACGGCGATCGTTCGGCAATGGCGTGCGGATCGGCTGGCGGCGGGAGTGTCGGAGTCGGTCACTGCCAAGGCGTACAGGCTGCTGCGGGCGATCCTGACTACCGCGGTCGACGAGGACAAGATCTTGCAGCGGAACCCCTGCCGGGTACGGGGTGCCGATAAGGAGAACCCGGCTGAGCGGCCGATTGTCACCGTTCCACAGGTATTCGATCTGGCTGGGCAGATGCCGGAGCGGTTTCGGGCACTCGTGCTGCTGGCCGCGTTCGCGTCCCTTCGTTGGGGTGAGGTGTCGGCTTTGCGGCGGTGCGACGTCGCGGAGGATGGGAGCTGGGTTCGGATCTCGCGGGCGCTGGTCGAGGTTCCGGGTCGTGGGCTGATCGTCGGTCCGCCGAAGTCGCGGGCAGGAGTGCGGACGCTGATCGTTCCGGCGGCGATTCGGCGGGACGTGGTGAAGCACCTCAACGCGTTCGTGAAGCCGGATCACGACGCGCTGCTGTTCACCGGTGAGCGTGCGGGCAACCCCGTGCGGCGCCCGAACTTCAGTCAGCGGACCAAGTGGACGGAGGTCGTGGCGAAGATGGGGCTCAAGGGCCTGCACTTCCATGACCTCCGGCACGCCGGAAACATCTGGGCGTCGAAGGCGGGCACGTCGACCAAAGACCTCATGGCGCGGATGGGGCATGACGACATGCGGGCGGCGCTGATCTACCAGCGCGCGACCAGCGACGCCGACGAACGGATCGCTGATCGGCTCTCGAAGCTCGTCGACCAGCACCGGAAGGGCGGCACGGACGACGATGACGACGGTCTGAGCGGTCAGCCGGTACCGGTCGGCTAATGGCCCATTAATGGCCCAGCCAGAAGATCGGCCGGATAAAGCGAAAGCCCCAGGTCCTAAGTGGACATCCACTGACCTGGGGCTTTCGCAGGAGAGCGGATGACGGGAATCGAACCCGCGTATTCAGCTTGGGAAGCTGATGTTCTACCATTGAACTACATCCGCAGTGCTCGGCCAGCATACATGGTCCGGATCTCTCCCTGCCAAGCCCCCGCCCACCTTGACGTCGCCACCTTCAAGTGACAACACTTGTTGTCTACATCGGAGGTGATCCGGATGGGCGAGAGGCTGCCTGACCCCGAGCTGTTCCGGCAAGGTGGGTTCCGGGTCGCGTCGAAGTTGTTCATCGAGGGCGACATCCGGGGTGACGAGCGCCAGGTGGCCCGGCTGCGGAAGTTCGCGCAGCGGGAGGACCCGGCGGCCGACGTGTTGGTGCCGTTGCTGCGAAACGGCGCCCAAGGACAGTTCGAGCAAGCACTGAAGCACGGCATCGACAGTGTCGAGGAGACGCCGGAGGAGCTCGAAGCCTTCTTTCGCAACGTCGAGGCGATGCCGTACTGGGTCGACCAGGATCGCCTCGATCGCGGGGCGCGGGCGATCACGCGTGCCGGGTTGCTCGGCCTCTTCCCGCTCGGTGACGTTTCGCTGATGGGCGGGTATCTCGCGTCGCGCGCGACGAAGTCGCTCGTCGGCACCGGTGAGATCGAGTACAAGGCGGCGCAACGGCTCGTCGAGACGGCGACCTGGTGGATTCACGTGACCACGCCGGGCGCGCTGGTGTCCGGCGGGCGCGGGTACGAGTCCGCGTTGCGGGTGCGGGTGGTGCACGCGCACGTCCGCGCGGCCATGAATCGCCGCAAGGACTGGGATTACGCCGCCTGGGACAGGCCGGTCAACCAGGTCCAGACCGCGGGCACGCTCCTGCTCTTCTCTCTCGTCTACGTCTTCGGCACGCAGTTGCTCGGGCTCCGCTACAGCGACCGCGAGCGCGCCGACATCCTGCACCTTTGGCGTTACGTCGGTTGGCTGATGGGGGTCGACGAGGAACTCCTGCCCGCCGGCGAGGAAGACGCCTGGCGTCTGCTGTGGCTGCTCGCCACCACCGAGTTCATCCCCGACGACGACTCCAAGCGGCTCGCCGCGGCGCTCATGAAGTCCCATGCCGGGATCGGAGAGGGCCGGGGCGCGCTCGGCAAAGTCCTCGCCCACATGTCGGTCGCGGGGCACGGGGCGATCAGCAGGCTTCTCCTCGGCAAGTCCAACGCCGACTTCCTGGAGCTGCCCGACGATCCGATCGCGCAGGCGGCCGTGGTCGCGGTGGCTGGAGTCAACTTCGCCGCCGAGACGGTCCGGCGGGTGGTGCCCGGGGCGACGGCCCTCCAGGAACTGATCGGAGCGGCCGGGCGGCGCCACTACCTCCGGCAGGTCACCAAGGTCTTCCGGCTCGACCCCACCTACGGCAGGCACATGAAGGCCGCTTGACTACGCTGATCGCGTGCTCCTCAGCGACCGTGACCTCCGTAAAGAGCTCGACGCCGGCCGTCTCGGCGTCGACCCGTTCGACCCGACGATGGTCCAGCCGTCGAGCATCGACGTGCGCCTCGACCGCTTCTTCCGCGTGTTCGACAACAGCAAGTACACGCATATCGACCCGCAGCTCCAGCAGGATGAGCTGACGTCGCTGGTCGAGAAGGAGGGCGAAGACCCCTTCGTGCTCCACCCCGGCGAGTTCGTGCTCGGCTCCACGTACGAGACCGTCACGCTGGCCGACGACCTCGCCGGCCGTCTGGAGGGCAAGTCCTCCCTCGGTCGCCTCGGGCTGCTCACGCACTCCACCGCGGGCTTCATCGACCCCGGCTTCTCCGGCCACATCACGCTGGAGCTGTCCAACGTGGCCAACCTGCCGATCACGCTCTGGCCGGGGATGAAGATCGGCCAGCTCTGCATCTTCCGCCTGTCCAGCGCCGCGGAGTTCCCGTACGGCTCGAACGAGGCGGGCTCGCGCTACCAGGGGCAGCGCGGACCGACCCCGAGCCGCGCGTACAAGAACTTCCACCGCGTGGACACCTGGCGGTGATATCTGTCGAGCGCTGACGGAAACCCGCCGAAGGGGAGAAGCGAGTCAGCTCACCGGGGCTTCCCAGTCGATCCGGTGCTGCCACATGAAGGCGTTCGGATCCTCCTTCGGCGGGTTCTTGAACGCCCGCGCGATGAAGAAGTCCCGGATCACCCGTCCGACGGGCCCGACCGCCTTCGCGTCGCCGTTGCGCTTCCCGCGCTCGACGACGGCCTCGACGCGCTCTCGTCGTAGTCCTTCGTAGGCGGCGAGAGCCTTCGGGATCGAGGGCACGTCACGCAGGCAGCGCGCCAGCGTGACGGCGTCCTCGATGGCCATCGCGGCGCCTTGGCCCGCCGCCGGTGAGGTCGCGTGGGCGGCGTCGCCGATGATGACCATCCGGTCCGTCCGCCAGGTCGGCACGGTCGGGAAGTCGTAGGTCGCCCACGGCCGGTAGATCTCCCGCGTCGCGCGCACGATCTCGACGGCCGGGGTGCGGTCCACCGCGAGTTGCCGGATCAGGTCCTCGCGCCGGCCGGTCGTCGCGGTGAGGTCGGAGGCGGACGGCTCCTGCTTACGGGGGACGTTGGCGAACCACCAGACGCCGCCGTCCGGATGGACGACGTGCGCGAAGAACAGCCGTTTGCCGAAGGTCATGTGCATGACGCCGGGTTCGTCGTCCAGCCGCAGGCCCTCGGCCAGCCCGCCGGTGTTCAGCAACGGCACGTAGCGCGGCGAGGGCGCCCGCGGGTCGATGATTTCCCGCACTCGCGACCTGAGCCCGTCCGCGCCGACCAGCAGGTCGCCCTCGGACGACGAACCGTCCTCGAACGTCGCGAGCACGCCGGAAGCGGTCTCTCGCGCGTCTGCCAAACGTTTGCCGTAGCGGACTTCGATCCCGCGTCTCACCGCTTCGTCGCGAAGGGCGACGTACAGATCTGAGCGCAGCACGGTCTGGCTCGCGGTGCCGTCTTCCAGGCGCCCGCCGAGCGCGAAATCCGCCACCTCGCGCCCGTTCCCCAGGTGCATTTTGATCCGCGGCGTGTCGAACCCCAGGTCCTTGACCAGCTCTTTCAGGCCCAGCGGTGCCAGCGCGTCGAGGCCGTTCACCGCGAGCGTCAGGAACGCGCCGACGCCCTCGGCGGTCCGGTCGTACGCCTCGTGGATCACCGGCTCGTGACCCGTCTCGTGCAGTGCGATCGCCGTGATCGTGCCCGCGATACCCCCGCCGGCGACCAGTACCTTCGCCATATCGTTCACCCCATCGAATCTCTTAGAAACTAATTCGTTCTATCGAACTAAAGACTCCGCTAGACTGGCCGACGTGTCAAGCGAGCGGGCGGAACTGGTCGAGCGGATCCTCAACGGGTCGCGGGCGCTGTCCACCGAGACGGTCATGTTCCATACGGCGATCGCCGAGCGGAGCGGCCTTTCGGCGGTGGAGAGCAAGGTGGCCGACTACCTCGCCCGCTTCGGTCCACAGACGCCGAAGGCGCTTTCGCAGCTCTCGGGGCTCGCGCCGGCGTCGATCACCGCGCTCATCGACAGGCTCGAGAGCAAGGGGATCGTCGCGCGGAAGCCGCACCCCGAGGATCGGCGGAAGGTGCTCATCGAGATCGACGGGGCGATGATGGCCGGTGCCGCCCCGCTGTGGGATCACCTGGTGAAATCGGTCCGCGAGGCCTGCGAGAAGTACACGGACAGTGAGCTGGAGACGGTGATCCGGTTCCTGGGCGACGCCACGACGATCACGAACGAGTCCACAGGTTTGATCACTCAACGCAACCGTTGACCGGTATTACTACTTTCGGGGGTATTGCCGTAACCAGTTCGTGATAGTTTTCGGCCTCGTGTCCCCCAAGAGAGCAAGAAACCGGTTACTTCTTGTCACGCTCAGCTTTCTGCTCGGCGGAGTGATCGCCAGCGCGAGCTACCTGATGGTGACCGATCGGTTCCAGGGCACCGCGCTGAGCAACCTCTCGCTGAGCGTCCCCGACACCAAGGGCCGCTCCGGCGACGCGCTCGCGAAGCCTCCCGCCTACTTCGGCCAGACGACCGCTCCGGCGCCAGGCGACCCCGCGTCCGGTCAGCCCGCTCCGGCGCCGTCTTCGGAGGCTCCCACGACCTCCTCCGCCCCGCCCAGCTCGTCCTCCGCCGCGGCCGAGCCGCCCGCTCAGACTTCCGAGGCTCCGAAGCCCACTTCGAGCAAGGCTCCCGCGCCGCCCCGCTCGCAGGACAGTTCGCTCGCCGGTCAGGTCATCGACCTCGTCAACGCCGAGCGCGCCGACGCGGGCTGCTCGCCGGTGAGCAACGAGTCGCATCTCGCCGCGGCCGCGCAGGGACACAGTGACGACATGTCTGCCCGGAACTACTTCTCGCACACCACGCCTGAGGGCACCACGTTCGACCAGCGCATCCGGGCCGCCGGCTACGACAAGCCCGGTGCGGAGAACATCGCCAAGGGACAGTCGAACGCCGCCAAGGTGATGGACGCCTGGATGAACTCCGAGGGCCACCGCGCGAACATCCTCAACTGCAAGCTGAAGAAGATCGGCGTCGGCGTCAACACCAAGGGCATGTACTGGACGCAGAACTTCGGCTACTGACCCTTGTCCCATCGTTCGGCGATGTCGCCGTAGCGGGCCAGAACCGCCGCGCGAAGCTCGGGATCCGTGCGCGGGACCGGTTCGATGAACACCTCGGTGATGTCACCGAACGTCCGCGTCAGTTCGGCGGCCATCCGGACGCAGGCGCGTTCGACCTCCGCCGCGCCCAGCGCGTCGTCGAAGTCGACGCGAGCGCAGACGAGCACCTGGTCGGTGCCCATCAGCATGGTCTGCAGGTCGACGACGGCCTCGATCTCGGGCGCGCCCACCAGATGGTCCCGCACCGCGCGCACCAGCCTCGGATCCGCCTGCCTGCCGATCAGCAGGCCGCGGTTGGTGCGCCCGAGCACGTAGGCGACGAGCGCCAGCAGCACCCCGATCGCGATCGACGCCGCACCGTCCCAGACATGCGATCCGGTGAGCTGGTGCAGCCCGATCCCGGCGAACGCGAGCAGCAGGCCGATCAGCGCCGCCGAGTCCTCGAACAGGACGGTCTTCGGCGCCGGGTCGTCGATCATCCGCAGGTAGACCGAGATCTTCTGGCCCGCTTCGGCGGCGTCGCGCCGCACCTGCCGCACGGCTTGGAACCACGAGACGGATTCGAGGACGAAGGCGATCGCGAGGACGACGTAGCCGACGATCGGATCGGTCTGCTCGGTCGCTTCGCCGAACACCGTCGAGAAGCCTTCGTAGAGCGCGAACATCGCGCCGGAGGCGAAGATCGACACCGCCGCGAGCAGCGACCAGAAGTACCGTTCCTTGCCGTAGCCGAAGGGGTGGACGCGGTCCGCGGGGCGGTCCGAGCGTTTCAGCGCCGTCAGCAGGAGTACTTCGGTGATCGTGTCGGCCACCGAGTGCGCGGCTTCGGACAGCATCGCACCGGAGCCGGTGATGATCCCGGCGATCAGTTTCAGCACCGCGATGGCGAGGTTCACCCCACCCGCCAGCACTACGGTCAAGGTGCTTTCGTCGCCGGATTCTTCACTCACCTTGCGTAGCGTAGTGCGAGTGCGCCGATCTCACAGACGACGCAAACCCTGCAGCACGCGTTCCATCAAGGCGAGTGCCGGATGACCGTCGAATTCAGCTTGCGTTTCATGAACGGTAACCAAGCCGAGTTCGGCCATGTCACCCAAAAGGACCTTTGCAACGCCGAGTGGAACGCTTAGTGACGCGGCCACTTCCGCGACGGAAGTCGGACGGCGGCACAGTGATCGGACCGAATGGAATTCGACGCTGAACCCCGGAGCGCTCCAAGGCGCGTCGTTCCGGACGGAAATCATCGCTTCGATGGCGAAGTTCCGCTTGGACTGCGTGCGTCCGCCCGTGCGAACGTACGGGCGGACGCGCGTGCGTTGCCGTTCCTGCCGCGGCGGCCGCCGGGCGGCCGGGATGCTGGGGATGGTCGCTTCCTGCGCCATCCGGGCGAGTGCCGCGGCCGACGGGAGGCGGGCCATCGGGCGAAGGGTCGACGATCCCGGCGTCGCGAGGCGGTGTTCCTTGCGCTGACGGAGTTCGTGCCGGTTGCCCATTGATTTCCTCGCCCCTTTTTTTCAGACCCAGAGCCGTGCCGCCTAAAGAAACCTCGCAGACGACAACGGCAACGAGGAAACGCCAGCTTATCGTTGCCGTGTACCGCCGAACGGGTAACGGGACGGAATGGTCCGGACGGGATAAAACAAGAGGGGACATTCTCTCGCATTATGTGCGAGAGAATGTCCCCTCCGGCCTCGAGGTTCTACTTGTCTTCCTCCGAAGGCGGCGTTTCGCTGGCAGGCGCTTCGGCCTTCTCGTCGAGTTCAGCATCTGGGACGGCGTCCAAGGACGGCGCTCCCGCCGGGACCAGCTGCGGTTCCGGCTTGCGCTTGACGGCGGTCAGCAGCAGCTGCGCGACGTCGACGATCTCGACCTTTTCGCTCGCCTGGCCGTCGCTCTGCCGCGCGGTGAGGCCGTCATTGAGCATCACCTTGCAGAACGGGCAGCCGGTCGCGATCTTCGACGGCGCGGTGCCGAGCGCCTCGTCCACGCGCTCGACGTTGATCCGCTTGCCGATCTTCTCTTCCATCCACATCCGCGCGCCACCGGCGCCACAGCACATCGACCGGTCGCCATGCCGCGGCATTTCCCGCAGGGTCGCGCCGGTGGCCCCGACGAGCTCGCGGGGAGCGTCGTAGACCTTGTTGTGGCGGCCCAGGTAGCACGGGTCGTGATAGGTGACGTCCTCGGCGACCGGGGCCACCGGGGTCAGGTGCTTTTCCCGCACCAGGCGGTTGAGCAGCTGCGTGTGGTGCACGACGTCGAACTGGCCGCCCAGTTCCGGGTACTCGTTCGCGAGGGTGTTGAAGCAGTGGGCACAGGTGACGACCACCTTGCGTGCCTTGCGTTCGCGACCCTCGAAGACCGAGTTCAGGATCTCGACGTTCTGCTGCGCCAGCATCTGGAACAGGAACTCGTTGCCCGCGCGGCGGGCCGGGTCACCGGTGCAGGACTCCTCCGAGCCGAGCACCGTGTACTTGACGCCCGCGATGTGCAGCAGCTCCGCGACGGCCCGCGTGGTCTTCTTCGCGCGGTCCTCGAACGCGCCGGCGCAGCCGACCCAGAAGAGGTACTCGGCCTCGCCGAGGTCGCCGTCGAACACCGGCACCTCGAACTCCAGGTCCTCGGTCCAGGCGAGCCGGTCCTTGGCGTTCTGGCCCCACGGGTTGCCCTTGTTCTCCAGGTTCTTGAACATCCCGTTGAGCTCGCTGGGGAACGCGGACTCGATCATCACCTGGTAGCGGCGCATGTCGACGATGTGGTCGACGTGCTCGATGTCCACCGGGCACTGCTCGACGCAAGCGCCGCAGGAGGTGCAGGACCACAGCACCTCGGGGTCGATGATGCCGCCGTCGTCGCCGATGAGCGCCTTCTGGGACTCGGCGATCGCGAGGACGTCGATGCCCGCGTACATGTCGTCCCCGGACAAGCCGACCTCGTCGCCCGCCATGTCGCGCTTGCCGCCCGCGAGCAGGTACGGCGCCTTCGCGTAGGCGTGGTCGCGAAGCTGCGTGATGAGCAGCTTCGGCGAAAGCGGCTTGCCGGTGTTCCACGCGGGGCACTGCGACTGGCAGCGGCCGCATTCGGTACAGGTCGAGAAGTCCAGCCAGCCCTTCCAGCTGAAGTCTTCGACCTTGCCGACGCCGAAGGTGTCTTCGTCCGGGTCTGCCTCTTCGAGGTCGAGCACCTTGCCGTTGCTCATCATCGGCTTGAGCGCGCCGAGCGCGACGCCGCCGTCGGCCTCGCGCTTGAAGTAGATGTTGAAGAAGGCGCTGAACCGGTGCCAGGCGATACCCATGGTCATCGTGCGCGCGATGACGATGAGCCAGATCGTGGCGCTCATCAGCTTGACGAACGCGAACACCGAGACCAGGTTCGGGCTGGCGGGCAGCAGCTCACCGATCGGATGCGAGACGAACGCGGCCCAGACCGGGGTTTCGTGGACGTTCAGCGCGGACTTCGCGGCGCGGACACCGATGATGCCGATGCCCTCGATGAGCACGACGGCTTCGATGAAGTACGCCCACTTGAAGTTGGAGCCCTGGAAGCGTGACTGCCTGTCGGCACGGCGCGGGTGGTTCTTCTGGCGGACCCAGATCAGCACCAGGATGCCGACGATCGTGCCGACGCCGAGCAGCTCCATGAGCAGCTGGAACAGCGACCAGTCGTCGAGGATGGGCCAGCCCCAGGTCGGTACGAAGACCTCGCCGTACGCCTCGAACAGGGCCAGCGACCCGATCAGGAAGCCCCACATGACCAGCCAGTGCGCCGGGCCGACGCTCTTGACCTTGTTCATGCGGGTGTGCGCGGCGAATTCCTTGATCAAGGTCTTCATGCGCGGCATGAACGGGCCGTTGCGGGTCGAGTCCGGCTGACCGAGGCGGATCACCCGCACGAAGCGGGCGATGGTCGCGAAGAACATTCCCCAGGCGACGACGCCGAGCAGGACCGCGATCCCGCCGAGCGTCAGCTGTACAGCGCCCATCATCGGGTGCCTTTCGTCCGAGTGAAGCGTGTGGTGGTGGGGGCAGACTAATGCTTCTTACTGATGGGTAACCCACTGACCGCGCCCAAGTCCCACCGATGTGGTGTACGCCTCTCTTTGTTTTAAGACGATCGTCCAGGTAGTTTTTGTGACATGGGTGCATACCTTCTCCTCGCTTTCGCGATCGCCGCCGAGGTGACCGCCACGGTCTCGCTGAAGCTCTCGGAGGGCTTCAGCAAGCTGGGCCCGTCGATCCTCGTGGTGGCCGGATACGCCTTCGCGTTCGTCGCGCTCGCGTACGTTCTGAAGGCGGGCGTGCCGGTGAGCGTCGCCTACGCGATCTGGGCCGCGGCCGGTGTCGCGCTCGTGGCGGCCGTCGGCATCGTGTTCTTCGAGGAGCCGGTCAACTTCGCCGTGATCGCCGGGCTGGCGCTGGTGGTCGGCGGTGTCGTGTTGATCGAGGTAGGGAGCGCGCACTAAGTGAAGATCCAGGTCGACGGCCGGAAGGCCAGGGGCGAGAAGCGGCGCGAGGAGATCATCGCGGCCGCTCTGCGGGTGATCGAGCGGGACGGCGTCGCCGGGGTCACCCATCGGACGGTCGCCACCGAAGCGGGCGTGCCGACGGCTTCGACGACCTACCACTTCTCCAGCCTCGACGACCTGCTGATCGCGACCCTCATCTCGTGCGCGAGGGATATGGCGACCGAGGTCTACTGGATGATCGACAGGGCCCGTTCACGCGGCAGCCGCGGCGCGGAAGAGGTCGCCGGTCTGCTCGCCGAGGCGCTGGGACCGCGGCGCGGGCGGACGATGGCCGAGTACGAGCTGTACCTGCTGGCCGCGCGCAAACCCGAGCTGCGGCCCGCCGCGCGGCGCTGGCTGGACGTGCTGACCTCGATGGTCCGGCACGACGACGAGGTCGCGTTCCGGGTGTTCCTCGCCGGTATCGACGGCCTTCTGATCCAGGGCCTCATCGACGACGAGCCGCCGTCCGCGGACGAGCTGCGGCCGGTGGTGGACTACCTGCTGAAACCTCGTTGACCTGCCGGGTAACTTGCGGATCATGAGGACTGTCGGTGCTTACGAACTGGACGACGACCCGGCTCGGGTGGACCTCGACGTGGTGTGGAAGTGCCTGTCCACCAGCGTCTACTGGGGCAAGTGGCGAGACCGCGAGCTGATCGAGAAGGTCTTTCGGAACGCGTGGCGCGTCGTCGGCGCGTACGAGGCTTCGACAGGCCGCCTGGTCGGCTTCGCGCGGGCGTTTTCGGACACCATCGGCAGCGCCTACCTGGCGGACGTCTTCGTCCTCGAGGACGCGCGCGGCGCGGGGCTCGGCAAGGAACTGGTCCGGGAGATGATCGACAACGGCCCGGGCGCGGAGTTCCGGTGGATGCTGCACACCGCCGACGCGCACGAGCTGTACCGGCCGTTCGGCTTCGGGGACCCGCCGGAGGGGCAGTACATGGAGCGGTCCCGGGCCAACGGGCAGGCCTAGCGCGACCCCCTCCCCCTCCCTCCCCCGCTCACGTGCAAGGAAAGGCCCGTTACTTGCAAAATTTGCAAGTAACGGGCCTTTCCTGTCACGACGACCTCGCGACCGATGCCCCCAATGTGGCATCGGAGACGCTCAACGTCCCCAATGTCACATTGGGAGCGCCAGCCACCCAGCACCCCGCACCCCGGCTGTCGCGACCGGACCGGTCACGCGGGGACTGTGTGGATTTCGGGTCATCTGACGTCTCAAAATCCACACGGTCGGTGCCCTGGGAGGTGGCCGTCGGGCGTGAGGGTCCGAAGAGTGACCAAAGTCCGTGAAGGCCTCCTTCCCTACGCTCAGGGTAGGTAAGGAGGCCTTCACGGAAAAGCAGGTCAGCCCTTGTTCTCGTGCAGCGCCGTGAGTGACGCCCGGGCGATGGCGTGACTGAAGAGGTTGAAGCCGAGAAGAGCCGGCGTGGCGTCCTCGCCGACGTCCAGCTTTTCGACGTCGACAGCGTGCACCGCGAAGATGTACCGGTGCGGCCCGTGCCCGGGCGGCGGGGCGGCCCCGAGGAACTGCTTCACGCCACCGTCCCCCTTCAGGGTGACGGCACCCGCCGGCAGGCCGGAGCCCGCCTCGTCGCCCGCGTTCGCCGCCAGCGCGTTCACCGAAGCGGGGATGTCGAACACCGCCCAGTGCCAGAATCCGCTCGCGGTGGGGGCGTCGGGGTCGTAGCAGGTGACGGCGAAGCTCTTGGTCTCGGCGGGGAAGCCGGTCCAGGACAGCTGCGGGGAACGATCTTCGCCGCCCGCGCCGAAGATCCCGGAGAGCTGGGGCGTCGGCAGGAAGCCGCCTTCTTCGATGTCGGTGCTGCTCAAGGTGAAGGCAGGCAGATCGGGCAGGAAATCGTACGGATCGGGTGCCTGCGGCATGCGTCCTCCTGATCGTGGAACCGATGACCCCGCCAGGTTATGACCCCGGCGACCCTGGCGCGGGCTCAGGGACGATTCCGGGGGTTACCCCTATGTCCAACCCGTCGCGCGCCCCTTAGCGTCGAGACAGACGAAAACCTGCTCTGGAGGGACTCAAGACCATGGCGCGCCCACTCCTCGCAATCGGAGGCATCGCCCTGATCGGCGTCGGCGTCCTCACCGGCCTCGGCTGGTGGTGGCCGTCCGACGCGTCGGCGACCACCGAACTGACCCAGTCGATCAAGAGTGTCCGCGTCGAGAACGACAGCGGGGCGCTCAAGATCCGCTCGGGCGGCGGCCAGGCCGTGGTCCGCCAGGACTTCTCCTACCGCTGGAACAAGCCCGGCGACGCGTATCGCGTGGAAGGCGACACCCTGGTCCTCGCCGGCTGCGGAGACCACTGCGAGGTCGACTACGACGTGACCGTCCCGGCGGGGGTCCCGGTCACCGGCCGGGTCGACTCCGGCGCGGTGGAGATCGCCGGGGTGTCCACTGTGGACATCCAGGTCGACTCGGGACGGGTCGAGGTACGCGACGTACCCGGCACCGTGAAGGTCCAGGCCGACTCGGGCCGCGTCGAACTGAAGAACATCGGGCAGGACGTCGACATACACGCGAGTTCCGGCGCCATCAAGGGCGAGCGGCTCGGCGGGAATGTGAAGGCCAACGCCAACAGTGGCCGTATCGAACTCGAACTGGTCAAGGGCGCGGACGTCACCGCGCGGACCGACAGCGGTTCGATCGAGGTCAAGGTGCCCTCCGGCGACTACAACGTCACCGGCACCACCGACAGCGGCAGTCGCGACATCGACGTGAACCAGTCGGGTTCGGCCCAGCACAAGCTCGATCTCACCACGGACAGCGGAAGCGTCTCGGTCAAAGCGGCCTGACGCACTTATCGGGGGAACACTTTCTCATGGTTAGCAAAGCTCTGTTCACTAAAGAGCGGCGCGTCCTCGGCGCGCTCGCTCTCGGCGCGCTGGTGGCCTTCGGCGTCGTCGGCTGCACGGGCGAAGGCCGCGAGACGCTGAGCGACGGGACGCCGGTCACCGAGCAGATCACCGCGATCCGGGTCGACGTCCCGGTCGGCGGGCTCAAGCTCCGGGTCGAGGACGGCGCACCGGTCTCGCTGCACCGCGAAGTCACTTACACCGGCCGGAATCCCGGCAAGACGCACAGTGTCGAGAACGGCACGCTGGTTCTCGGCGGGTGCAGCCAATGCGGCGTGGACTACGACGTCGTGGTCCCGCGCGAGCTCGCGATCTCCGGGTCCATCGGCACCGGCAAGATCACGCTCACCCGCGCCGCCGCGGTGGACCTCCGGGGTGACACCGGGGATCTCGAGGTCCTGAACTCGACCGGGCCGGTGAAAATCGTCACCGGCACCGGGGACATCAAGGTCGGGCTGACCAAACCGGGCGCGGTCACCGCGAGCGCGGACACCGGGCAGGTCACCGTCACGGTTCCCGACGGCGCGTACCGCATCAACGCCAGCTCGGAGACCGGCAAGGTCGAGACCGTCGGCGTGCGGCAGGACCAGGCCTCGGCGAACGTGCTGGACCTCAAGTCCGGCACCGGCACGGTCACGGTGCGGCCCGTATGAGGACGAAGGCACTCGCCGCCGTCACGGCGCTGACCCTCCTGCCGCTGTCCGCGCTGCCTGCGTCCGCCACGCCCCGGCTCGACTGGAAACCGTGCGCGACCGAGTACGCGCCGACGCTGGAATGCGCGAACCTCCAGGTGAACGGGACGATCTCGATCGCGCTGGCGAAACTGCCCGCCACCGATCCCGCGCGCCGGATCGGTTCGCTGCTGACGAATCCGGGTGGTCCCGGCGGCGCCGGGGTCACCGTGCTCAAGTACGGCGGCCGCGGTTTCGCGCTGGACAAGCCGGAAACGGCCGAGCTGCGGCAGCGGTTCGACGTCATCGGATTCGACCCGCGCGGCGTCGGCGACAGCAGGCCCGCGGTCACCTGCGCGCCCACGCTGCACGACCCGGCGATCGGCCGGTTCCCGAAGAGCCGCGCGGACTACGACAAGTTCATCGCGCACAACCGCGCTTCGGGCGCGGAGTGTCTCAAGAGGACGGGACCCGTACTGTCCCAAGTGGACACTTGGCACGCGGCCGACGACATCGAGTCGATCCGGGTCGCCTTGGGTGAGCCGAAGATCAGCTGGCTCGGCGTCTCCTACGGTTCCGAACTCGGCGCCGTGTACGCGGAGAAGTACCCGAAGCGAGTCCGCACGATGGTGCTCGACGGCGCCATCGACCATTCCCTGCCGACGAAGAAGGCGATCCTCGACGAGGCCATCGCGACCGAAAGCGCGCTCGGCGACTTCGCGAAGTGGTGCCCGACCTCGGACGAGTGCGCGCTTCGCGGCAAGGACGTCCTCGCCACCTACGACACGCTCATGGCGACGCCCGGCGGTGTCCCGGCGAGCGAGCTCGGGCGGAACGTGACCGCCGAGGAAATGGCGTCCGGTGTCTACGGCGCGCTCATCCTGCCGGCGTTCTGGCCGGAACTGAGCAAGGCGATCTCGGCCGCGACGGCGGAGAAGCCGGACGCGACCGGGCTGGCGCCGTACTCGCAGCTGGACCCGTCCTACGGCGCGTACCGCGCGATCGGCTGCCACGACTTCGGCCCGGCCTTCACCTCCTACGCCGACATGCGCGTCATGCAGGGGCTGGTGAAGACCCTCGCCCCGCACAGCTGGCGCTACTCGGAGTTCTGGGACATCACGAGCGGCTGCGCGGGCTGGCCCGTCACCCCGGCGTATCCGCCCCAGCCGCAGAAGGTGCGGGGCGCGGCGCCGATCCTCGTGGTCGGCGGCGAACACGATCCGGCGACGCCACTGGCCTGGGCCCGGGGGCTCGCGAAGAACATCGAGAACTCGACGTTGCTGGTCGACACCGGATACGGGCACACGGGGCTGCTCAACTCGGCCTGCGTGCGCACCGAAGAGGTGAAATACCTGGTGAGCGGGGTCACACCCGCTCCGGGCAAGGTCTGCCGGTAGTCCGGGAACAAGACGCCCCGGCCGCTCGTTGAGCCGGATACAAGGTTGAGTGCAGTCGGCTCAAGTCCGGCTTGACGGAAACCCCACGATCCCGATAGAACTTGCGTGACGCCCACTCAACATGGGGGCGAACGTGCAGGTCACGAATAGCAGGAGGAACACACCATGGCGCGAGCGGTCGGCATCGACCTCGGCACGACCAACTCGGTCGTCGCTGTCCTTGAGGGCGGCGAGCCGACGGTCATCGCCAACTCGGAAGGTTCACGCACCACCCCGTCCATCGTCGCCTTCGCCAAGAACGGCGAAGTGCTGACCGGTCAGCCGGCGAAGAACCAGGCCGTGACGAACGTCGACCGCACCATCCGGTCGGTCAAGCGGCACGTCGGTACCGACTGGAAGACCGAGATCGACGGCAAGGCGTACACCTCGCAGGAGATCAGCGCCCGGGTGCTGATGAAGCTCAAGCGCGACGCCGAGGCGTACCTGGGCGAGACCATCACCGACGCGGTCATCACCGTCCCCGCCTACTTCGAGGACGCGCAGCGGCAGGCCACGAAGGAGGCCGGGCAGATCGCCGGCCTGAACGTGCTCCGCATCGTCAACGAGCCCACCGCGGCGGCGCTGGCGTACGGCCTGGACAAGGGCGAGAAGGAACAGACCATCCTGGTCTTCGACCTCGGTGGCGGTACGTTCGACGTCTCGCTGCTGGAGATCGGCGAGGGTGTCGTCGAGGTCCGCGCGACCTCCGGTGACAACCACCTCGGTGGTGACGACTGGGACGAGCGCATCGTCACCTGGCTGGTCGACAAGTTCAAGGCCTCCAGCGGCATCGACCTCACCAAGGACAAGATGGCGCTCCAGCGCATCCGTGAGGCCGCCGAGAAGGCGAAGATCGAGCTGTCCAGCTCGAACTCCGCGGGCATCAACCTGCCGTACATCACCGTGGACGCGGACAAGAACCCGCTGTTCCTCGACGAGCAGCTTTCCCGCGCCGAGTTCCAGAAGATCACCTCGGACCTGCTCGAGCGCACCCGCAAGCCGTTCAACAACGTCATCCGTGACGCGGGTGTCGCCGTCGGCGACATCGACCACGTCGTGCTCGTGGGTGGTTCCACCCGCATGCCCGCCGTGTCGGACCTGGTCAAGGAGCTGACCGGCGGCCGCGAGCCCAACAAGGGCGTGAACCCGGACGAGGTCGTCGCCGTCGGCGCCGCACTGCAGGCCGGTGTGCTCAAGGGTGAGGTCAAGGACGTCCTGCTGCTCGACGTGACCCCGCTTTCGCTGGGCATCGAGACCAAGGGCGGTGTGTTCACCAAGCTCATCGAGCGCAACACCACGATCCCGACCAAGCGTTCGGAGATCTTCTCCACCGCGGACGACAACCAGCCGTCGGTGCAGATCCAGGTGTTCCAGGGTGAGCGCGAGATCGCGGCGCACAACAAGAAGCTCGGCATGTTCGAGCTGACCGGTCTCCCGCCCGCCCCGCGTGGCGTGCCGCAGATCGAGGTCACCTTCGACATCGACGCCAACGGCATCGTGCACGTCCTCGCGAAGGACCTCGGCACGAACAAGGAGCAGTCGATGACGATCACCGGTGGCTCCGCGCTGCCGAAGGACGACATCGAGCGCATGGTCAAGGACGCCGAGGCGCACGCCGAAGAGGACAAGCAGCGCCGCGAGGAAGCGGAGACCCGCAACCAGGCGGAGACCCTCGTCTACCAGACGGAGAAGTTCGTCAAGGACAACGAGGACAAGCTGCCCGAGGAGCTCAAGGGCAAGGTGAAGTCCGCGATCGACGAGGCCAACGAGTCGCTCAAGGGCACCGACTCGGCGAAGATCCGCGAGTCCATCGAGAAGCTGAACACCGCTTCGCAGGAGCTCGGCACGGCGCTCTACGCCAACGCGGCGGGCAACGCCGCCGATGGTGCCGCCGCCGGTGAAGGCGCGGCCGGGACCGCGGGCGCGGGCACCGGTTCGCAGGCCAAGGCCGACGACGTCGTCGACGCCGAGATCGTCGAAGAGGACGAGAAGGACAAGAAGTGACGGGACGCTACGACGAAACCGAGGGCCGGGGCCCGGAGGAACCGGTGGTCGTGCGGGACCGTCGGCGGATCGATCCGCTGACCGGTGAAGTCCGTCCGGCTGCCCCGGCTGCCGAACCGCAGGACGGTCCGAAGCACGCCGCCCCGGTTGAAGACACCGTGGAGCCGCTGGAGTCCGCGCCGGAGCCCCCCGTGACCCACGCGGGGCCCGGCCTCGGGGACTCCATTGTGGACGATTCGGTGGCGGTGGCCACCGGTCTGGAGAAGGAGCTGGCGGAGCGCACCGCCGACCTCCAGCGTCTCCAGGCGGAGTACGCCAACTACCGCAAGCGCGTGGATCGCGACCGCGAGCAGGTCGTCACCGGCGCGAAGGCGTCGGTCGTCAACGACCTGCTCCCGCTGCTCGACGACCTCGAGCGCGCGGAGCAGCACGGCGATCTGACCGGTGCCTTCAAGGCGGTCGGCGAGAAGCTGGTCGGGAGCCTGCAGCGGTCGGGTCTCGAACCGTTCGGTACCGAGGGCGAAGCCTTCGACCCGAGCGTGCACGAGGCCGTGCAGCACAGCACGTCACCGGACGTCGCGGGCCCGACGGTCACCACGGTCATGCGCCGCGGTTACCGCTTCGGCGAGCGTGTGCTGCGCGCGGCGCTGGTCGGGGTCACCGACCACGAGCCGGGTGCCGCCGGAGCACCGGCGGCGCAGGCCGCCCCGGTGGACCCGCCCGTCGGCGGCGAGCTGCCGCTCGAGGGCGAGCTCTTCGATGAGAACGACCGCTGATCGGCGATACGGCGTGAAAGGAGGAGACGTTCGGTGAGTGCACGGGAATGGATCGGTAAGGACTTCTACCGTGAGCTGGGCGTCTCCTCCGACGCCACCGCGGACGAGATCAAAAAGGCCTATCGCAAGCTGGCCAAGGAGAACCACCCCGACGCCAACGCGGGCAACGCGGAGGCCGAGAAGAAGTTCAAGGCGGTCTCCGAGGCGTACGGCGTCCTGTCCGACACGGCCAAGCGCAAGGAGTACGACGAGGCACGCCGCCTCTTCGGCTCCGGCGGTCCCGGTGGCTTCGGTTTCCCGGGTGGCGGCGGTGGCGCGGGCGGTTTCGACGTCGGCGACATCTTCGGTCAGGCGGGTGGCCAGCAGCAGGCCGGTTTCGGCGGGCTCGGCGACATCCTCGGCGGTCTCTTCGGCCGCCGCGGTGCCGCGGCCGGTGCCACGGCGAACCGGCCGCAGCGCGGCGCGGACGTCGAGACCGACGTCCGGATCGACTTCACCGAAGCGGTCAAGGGCGCGACCCTGCCGCTGAGGCTGTCGAGCCCGGCGACCTGTTCCACCTGCGGCGGGAACGGCGCGAAGCCGGGGACCTCCCCGAGGACGTGTTCGACCTGTCAGGGCAGCGGACTGGTCAGCCGGAGCCAGGGCGCGTTCGCGTTCTCCGAGCCGTGCCGCGACTGCCGCGGCCGCGGCACGATCATCGACGACCCCTGTCCGGAATGCGCGGGCGAGGGCGTTTCCACCCGCACCCGCACCCTGACCGTGCGGATCCCGCCGGGCGTCGCCGACGACCAGCGGATCCGGCTGGCGGGCCAGGGCGAACCGGGCCGGGGTGGCGCGCAGGCGGGCGATCTGTACGTCCGCGTGCACGTCGCACCGCACGCGGTGTTCGGGCGGCAGGACCTCGACCTGACGATCTCCGTGCCGGTGTCCTTCGCGGAACTGGCCCTCGGCGGCACGATCACCGTGCCGACGCTCGAGGGCAAGGTCTCGCTGAAGGTGCCGCAAGGCACGGCGAGCGGTCGCGTGCTTCGCGTGCGCGGCAAGGGAATCGCCAAACGGGACGGCGCGCAGGGCGACCTGCTGGTCACCCTGCAGGCGGCCATCCCGGCCAAGTTGGACGACAAGGCCCGTGAGGCCCTCGAGGCCTACGCGGAAGCCATGTCCGACCACGATCCACGACCGGAGATCACCGAACTTCTCGAAGGCAGGTGAGCAGGATGTTCGGCGGGCTGCCGCACGGCGCGGACGAGGACACCCCGGTGTTCGTCATTTCGGTGGCGGCGCAGCTTTCCGGCCTGCACGCGCAGACCCTCCGGTCCTACGACCGGCAGGGTCTCGTGTCGCCGGGCCGGACCTCCGGTGGGGGACGCCGATACTCCATGCGGGACATCGCGCTGCTGCGCGAAGTGCAGCGACTGTCCCAAGAAGACGGTGTCAATCTCGCGGGCATCAAGCGGATCATCGAGCTGGAGAACCAGGTCGACGCCCTGCGGGACCGGATCGCCGAACTGACCGAGGAACTCACGGCCGCGTACCTCACCGCCGAACAGACGGCCGCGGCCGTGCACGCCTCCTACCGCAAGGACCTGGTCCCGCTGCGGCAGCAGACGGCGCTGGTGGTCTGGAAGCCCAAGCCCAGAAGGATCTGAACCACCGAGCAGGACCCGATTCGGCACCTGGTTCCGACCAGGTGCCGAATCGTTTTCTTGCCCGCTTCGGCGCGGGAGACAGGACTAACGGGCAGCGTTCTCCGAGTTCGGGCCGACGCTCACCGTCCGTGTGTATCGTCGCGACCGAAAGGGGCGGCGCGGATGACGGCGGCACTGCCTGGGGTGGGATTCGTTCTGCTGGGCCCGATGCGGCTGCGGCGGCCCGATGGCGTGATGGTCCCCGTCGGGACACCCAAACAGCAGGCGATGCTGGCCGCGTTGGCGCTGGCCCCCGGAACGGCGCTGTCTCTCGCCAGACTGACGGACACGTTGTGGGACCAGGACATCCCCGCCCGGTCCGCCTCGATCGTGCGGACCTACGCCTGGCGGCTGAGACGGCTGCTCGCCACTTCCGGAGCCGAAGACGAACTGCTGGTGACGGCGGGCGACGGCTACCGGCTGGTCGTCCCCTCCTCGGCCGTTGACACCTCCCGCGCCGAAGAACTCGGTGCCGTGGCTCAAGAAGCGTTGACTTCGGGCGACGCGCACCGGGCCAGGCACGTGCTGTCCGAAGCACTCGGGCTGTGGACCGGCGAGCCGCTCGCCGGGGTGCCGGGACTGTTCGCCGAGCACAGCCGGAGCTGGCTGGACGAGCTGCACACCGCGCTCACCGAGCAGTACCTGGAGGCGGAACTCCGCCTCGGTCACTACTACGAGGTCCAGCCGCGGCTGACGGCGATGATCGCGGAACACCCGATGAGGGAACGGCTGTACGTCCTGCTGATGCGCGCGCTCCACGGGATGGGCCGCCAGGTCGACGCGTTGCGCGTGTTCCACGATGCCCGCCGGACCCTGGTGGAGGCGCACGGGATCGACCCCGGTGCGGAACTGGTCGAACTCCACGAACGCATCCTCCGCGGGGACGACGCGGCCCCGCGTGCCGAGCCGCCGGTCGTCGTCCCGTCGCCCGCCGAACCGCCCGCCGGTGCCTGGCGGCCGACCCCGGCGCAGCTTCCTCCCGATCTGCCGGACTTCACCGGCCGCGCCGATCAGCTCACCGCGCTGCGGGAGGTGCTGACCGCCGCCGACCGGGCGACGCCCGCGGTGGTGGCGATCACCGGGATGAGCGGGGTCGGCAAGACCAGCCTCGCGGTGCATCTGGCCCACGGACTCCGTGAGCGGTACCCGGATGGTCAGCTGCACGCCGATCTCGGCGATCTCGACCAGGTCGGCGATCCGCTGACCGGCCCGGAGCTGCTGGAAGTGCTGCTCACCGGGCTCGGCGTGCCGTCGAACCGGCTGCCCGAACGCCTCGCCGAGCGTCGCGGGTTGTGGCGGTCGCTGGTCGACGGCCGCCGGATGCTCATCGTGCTGGACAACGTCTTCGACGCCGCGCAGATCCGTGACGCGCTGCCCGGTACGCCGGGCTGCGCGGTGCTGATCACCAGCCGCGCGCGGCTGGACGGGCTGCCGCTGCTCACCCAGGTCAGCCTGGAGGTGTTCACCCCGGACGAGGCGCTCGGCCTGGTCCGGCAGTGCGTCGGCGCGCACCGCGTGGCGGCCGAACCGGCGGGCGCGCTCGACCTCGTGACCGCGTGCGGGCTGCTCCCGCTGGCCGTGCGGATCGTGGCGTCGCGGCTCGCGGCGCGCCCTCACTGGACCCTCGCGTCCATGGTCGAGAGGCTGCGGGACGAACGCCGCCGGATAGCCGAACTGCGGGCGGGGCCGCTCGCCATCGAAGCGGTCTTCGAGGTGGCCTATCGACAGCTTCCCGAGCCACTCGCCGGAGACTTCGTGCTGCTCGCCACGGTCGCCGGCGCCGAGTTCACGCTGCCGGAAGCGGCGGCCGTCCTCGGCGTGGATCCGGCCGAGGCCGAAGCGCGGCTGGAGGGCCTCGTGGACGCCTCCATCCTGGACGACACCTTCACCGGCAGATTCCGCGTCCACGAGCTCCTGGTCGCCTTCGGCCGCAGTCGTGACCGGGACCCGGCCGACGAGGCCGCCGCTCTCGACCGGTTGTTGTCGCTGCTGGTGGCCACCGCACGCAACGCTTTCGCGCACGCGGTCCCGGGTGATCCGACCGGCGACGTGCTGGGCACGCGGTCGCCCGCGGGCGCCGGACTGCCGATCGCCGACCTGCGGGCGGCCAGGGAGTGGGCGTCGTCGGTGGGGGACACCGTGGTGTCGGCCTGCGCCAGGGGCGTCGAAATCGGCACCGCGCCCTTGCTGAGCACCGCTGTCGACCTGCTGATCGCGATGAGCCCGTTCACCGCCGAAGCGGGCGCGAGACGACTGGACGTCGCGGCGGCGAACCTGACGAAGGCGGTGGCCCGGCTCCCCGAGCCGATGGGGCCGGGACGGCGGGAGCATCACCGCACCGTCGGCCGGGCCGAATTCCTGGCCAGCACCGTCGCGTTGCGCACGGCCACCCACGCCGACGTCGAGGCGCACGCGCGGCGCGCGGTCGACGCCGCGACGGCGGGCGACGATCCGGTGATCCTCCGGCAGGCGCTCAACAATCTCGGGCTGGCCGCCCAGCTCCGTCACGACTACCTGCTCGCGGTCCGGTGTTTCGATCGCTCCGCCGAGCTGGCGCGGCAGCTCGGCCACGGTTCGGGAGCGGTGACCAGCAGCCTGAACTCCGCGCACGCCATGCTGCGTGGCGGAGACCCCGCGAACGTCCTCGCCGTCTGCGAGTCGGCTCTCGCCCTGGCCAGGGAAATGGGCGACGCGTCGGGGATCGGGTACGCGCTTTACGTGCTCGGCCTCGCGAACCAGGCGCTGGAGCGCCACGAAGCCGCGGCCGAGCGGTTCACCGCCTGCGTGGAGAGCTGCCTGGCGGCGGGAATCCGGGAGCGGGCGGCGCACGCCCTCTACCGGCTCGCCGAAACCCTGCTGGCGCTGGGCCGGGCCGAAGAGGCCGAGACAGAGGCGCTGTCGGCCCTTCGGCTCTGCGAAGAACTCGGAACCCGGCGCGACCAGGCCAACGCGCTGCTCGTGCTCGGCAGGGCCCTCGCCGCGCTGGGCAGATCCGCCGACGCCGTGGCACGGCTGGACCAGGCGCATCTGCTCTTCGTCGATCTCGAACTCCCCGAAGCCGATGACGCGATCCGCGCGATCGAGGAACTCACGCGGTGAGTTCTCAGCTCGCCGACGACGGTGGCGGCGTATCCGAGATGGTGTTGTTCCAGGACGGTCCGGGATCGCTCGTGCTCGCCTGCGCGGCCGCGGCCGAAAATCCGGACATCGTCAGCAAAACCGTCGTGGCCAGCACGACGACCGTCGCGCGCCGAGATCGTCCCCGGCCGCCGTCTTCCAAGATCACGCAGTAGCTCCTTCGCGTTCTCCCCAGGGCCCTTCCACCTTCTCGCGGGTCGATCTACGTCCGATCTACGACCACTGCGAGCGGGCGCAGATCCGCCGTCACGACGATCGGTGTTGCCAACGCGCCACGCCGGTCATCGGTCGTGGCGCAGCCGCACCAGGAAGGAGCAAGTGCATGAACGCGAATCTGGTGACCGCGGAGCAGCTGCTGAAGGTCGAGGCCATCGTGACCGGCCTTCGTGAGCTCGACGCCACCGACGAGGGCCACCAGGCCCTGGTCATGGCGCAGGCGGGCTTCACCCACCCGGACGACCTGTAAGTGCTCCGCAGGCACGGGCCGGGAAGCGATCCCCGGCCCGTGCCTGCACGGAAGGGGGCCGGATTGCCCACCACCGATTCCGTCGGCCTGCTGTTGTCCCGGTTCGCCGAGGTCGTCAGGCGGACCGAGGACTCCTACGGCCCGCACTCGCAGGCGAGGGTGTTCGTCCTCTACGAGGAGCTGATCGCGTTGCGGACGGTGCTGACCGCGGACCCGGGCGAGGAGCGGGTCGCCACCCGGATCCGCGAGCTGAGTGCGCTGATCGGCCAGGCCTATCTCTCCTCCGCAGGCGCCGCGCCACCTCCCCGGCGAAGGGTGCTCTCGGCGGATCCACCGTTGCTGGAGTTCGACCGCGAACTGTTCGAGGAGCGCTATCGTTCCGTCTGCGACGCCGTCCTCGCGGACACGATCGAGCTGCGCGATCCGGTGGAACCGTTGCGGCACTTGACTTCCGGCATCTCCTACATGTTCGTCATCGACGAAGACGAGCGGCTGCTGGTCTGGACGCGGCCGTTCGAACTGGTCGATCTGATCTTCGGGCGCAACCGCGCCAGCGTGGACGGTGTCCCGGTCGCGCATCCGATGCTGGTCCCCGACCGCCTGCTCGCCCGCGCGGCGGGCGAAATCGTGCTCATCGGCGCGGACCGGGTCGCGATGGTCGTCGCCAACACCAAGTCCGGGCACTTCCAGCCGCCCCTGCAGTCGGTCGCGGTGGTGCGGGAGACCTTCCGCCGGGTCTTCGGGCTGACCGAGCCGGACATCGACGTCTTCCACCTCTTCCCGCCTGCCTCGCCGGACGAAAGGACGGGCCGATGACCCGGATCGTGGGTGTCGAGCACGAAAGCAAATGGGCACTCGACCACGCCGAAGCAGGCGCGGATCCGTTGCGGTGGCTCGATTCCCCCGCTGTCCGCGAGAACCTCACCGAACTCACCGAGACGGTGATCGCGACCCAGAGCATCCTGTACCTCGACGACGCCGAGCGCAGCCTCACCACCGACGGCCACTCGTTGCGCATCGCCGCGAACCAGGGGGCGCTGGCCGGGATCGGCTGGATCGGGATCAAGCAGACCATCGACTGGGAGGGCCGCCGGGACGCGCTGGAGATCTCCGAGCGGATCGATCCCGGCGAGCTGACGGCGGTGCTGACCGCCGGGGACGTCCTGCCGCTGCGCCATCTCCGGAACCTCGGACTGGTGCGAGGGCCGCTGGAGACGGTGGGGATCACCAGCCAGCGGCGGATCAAGCGCTTCGGCACGCTCGCCGGCGGCCACCCGTGCGTGTTCAGTGTCGATCTCGTCGAGTTCCGGCGGCCGGACGGGGAGATCACGCCGATCGGCCGGTACACCTGCCTGGAGGCCGAGGTCAACCAGTCCTCGTTGCCGTGCCTGGAGGCCTTCGACGAGTTCTGCGGGGCCGTCGACGGATGGCTCGGCTCGCCGCGGGAATCGCGGACCAAGGCGCAGCTGGCGGTCGCCGCGGCGGACGCGGCGCGGCTTCCACGATGACGGCGGTCGCCGGCGCCGAGGTCAAGGAGCGGCTCGGGCGGCCGTTCTGGTGGCTGTGGGCCGGGCAGTCGTTGTCCGGGCTCGGCGGCACGGCGCAGTCGCTGGCCATGCCACTGTGGGTGCTGCAGGTGACCGGTTCCGCGAGCCTGACCGGCGGCGCGTTCGTCGCCGGCCTGCTGCCCCGGATCGTGTTCTCGCCATGGGCCGGCGTGCTGGCCGACCGGTTCGACCGGCGCGGACTGTCCATCGTGCTCAATCTCCTCGCCGGTGCGGTCACCCTCGTGCTGCTGCTCGTGGTGGAACTGCGGAACATCCCGCTGTACTACGTGCTGACCGTGTTGCTCGGCACGGTCAGCACGCTCAACTCGGCGGTGCTGCCCAGCCTCACGCCCGCCTTGGTGCCCGCATCGCGCCTGGCCGCCGCCGACGCCGCGCAAGAGGTGACCAACGGCGCGATCCTCGCTCTTGGCCCGTTGCTGGGGGCGGCCGTCGCGGTCGGGCTCGGCTTTTCCGGTGCGGTGGCGGCGAACGCGGCCAGTTTCGTGCTCGCCGCGCTGCTCACCTTGCCGATACCGCGTCAACAGCCCGCCGCACGGGGCAGGAGCAGCCCGCTCGCCATGCTGCGTGACGGCGTGCGGGCCCTGACCGGCGACCGTCTACTTCGGACGGCCGTGCTGGCCGAGGCGTCACTCTTCGCCTGCCTCGGTGCCGTTCCGCAGTTCGCGGTGGTGCTGGTGGGCGCGGACGGCCGGACCGCGCAGGCGGGACTGTTCGCCTCCGCGATGGGCGTCGGCTGGCTGACGATGTCGGCGTCGGTGGCCAAACGGCGGGGCGCGCTCAACCCGGCCGTGATGGTGACCGTGGGCGCCGCGCTGGCCGCGCCGGTGATCGGCCTCGTGGTCCTGTGCGCGCACGCCTCGCCGGTCTGGGTCTTTCTCGCCGGATTCGTGGCCGGGGCGCACAATCTGCTTTTCGCGATGCCCAACACGCTGCTGTGCCAGCGACACGCGGATCCGGCCACGCTCGGTCGGGTGCTGGCGTTCCGGCGGTCGTTCGTCGTCTCGGCGCAGTGTGTTTCCCTTGCCCTGGTCACCTTCCTGACACCCATCTGGGGGGTGGGGCCGGTGCTCGCCGTCGCCGGGATCGCCGCCACGGTCATCGCCCTGCCGACGGCCCTCTTCGCGGCGCGACTGGCCCGGAACCTGCCGAAGGCGGTGACGGCGTGAGTCCCGCATCCGACGCGGCCATCGTCGATCTCCCTTATGGCCACCGGGACGACCCCGAAGGTCTCGAGGGCCTGGCCGCGCTGGCGGCGCGGTGGATCGCGGCCACTCCGGACGGTTCGCTGCGGGAGGAACTGGGCTGGCACACCCGGCACCGGCTCGAAGCGCACGTTTCCTCGTTCTCCTACTGGACGGCGATGGGTGATCTGGGCAGGCTGGCCGGTCACTACGAGTCCCGCTTCGGCGGACCGGCCACCCGGCAGCTGGCCGGATTGCGCGAGGCACAGACGCGGTTGCTGCGCAACCGCTCGGGGAACCTCTATCTGCGGATGCTCGACACGATCGAGACAGCGGCTTCCGGGAAAGTCCACTGTGGACCGTTAGGCGACGTCGAATCGATGGCGCGGGTCTCGGCGGAAGACGTCAAGGAGTACCTGGACCGCTGCCGGGAGACGGGCATCGACGTCCACTACGCGAGTGGCGCGTCCCTCGGCCCGGTCGTCCATCGGAGCGATGCCGCGAACCCTTGGCGCGGTGGCCTGGTCACCGCGCCGGTACCCGGGGAGACCAGCGCCAGGGTCGCGGTCCGGCTACCGCTGCGGGCGGACACGCTGCCGGACGGCGCGTTACCGCTGCTGGTCGAGTCGCTGGGCACGGGAGCCGAGGGCCGGTTGATCAGGCTGCTGCGCGGGGCGCGCGGTCTCGCCTACGGGGTCGCCGCGCTGAGCTGGGACGAAGGCGCCGGAGGGGCGAGCGTGGGCGGCTACGCGCTCGTGGATCCCGGGCGCGTGGCCGAAACCGCGACGCTCCTGCTCGACGTGGTGCGCGAGGCGCTGTGCCAGCCGGTTTCCGCCGAACTGGCCGACGCGGCGGTGCGCTGCCGCACGTTGCTGCTCGTCCAAGCCGACGAGCCGTTCGGCGCGGTGGCCGACCGGCGACGTCGGGCGAGGGGCGAACTCCCTCTGGGACGGCTCGCCGAAGCGGTGGCGGAACGTGCGGAGGAAGGTCTCGACCTCGGCGTCCCCGACTCGGCTCCGCCCGCCGTCGCGGTCACCGGCGAAGTGCGCCCGGACCAGCTTTCCCGGTTGGAGTCCCTGACATGACCGTGCCCGAAGAGACCGTGGTTTCCGGGCTCCGCATCCGGCTGCTTCCGGTGCCCGGCGCGCATACCGTCGGCGCCTGCCTGCGGGTTTCCGCCGGATCCAGCGTGGATCCCCCGTTCCCCTGGGGAACGGCCCATCTGACCGAACACCTCCGGATCGCCGCCGCGCTGGACGGCGGTTCCCGGTCGCACCTCACCGGCCACACGGGCAACGCGGAGACCCGCTTCACCGTGGCCGCGGTGCCCGAACACGGCGACCGGGTCGTCCGGACGCTGGTCCGGCTGCTCGACCCGGCGCGGTCCGGCGCCGCCGCGCTCGAAGCCGAACGGCACGCGGTGGCGCTGGAAATGCGCGCCGGGGCGGTCAATCCGTTGGTACTGCTCGGTCCTGCCGCCGCCGAAGCCGCCGTGCCCGAAGGACGGTCGGCCGATACCGCCCGCGCCGACGGGGAAAGCCTCGACCGGATCACCCTCGACGACGTTGCCAGGTTCACCGCCGAGCACTATCGGCCCGAAAACGCGGTCCTGGTCCTCGCGGCGCCTTCGCTGGACCGGGAACGCGTACTGGACGTCATCGCCTCCGCCCTGCCGTCACCGAGCGCGCCGGTGACACCCGGGAATGGCGACGCGGAAAGGCTTCCGCTCGTCCTTCCGTCCGATGTGGACGGACTGACGGTGCTCACCCTGCCGTGCGCGGTCAGCGACCTCGTGGGCCGCTCGGCCGTCCGGGCCCTGACTTCACCGTCCGGCCCGCTCGCGACGCGGACCGCCCGTGCCGGTTTCCCGTTGGTGGGCTCCACCGTCATCGCCGCCGAGAAACACGAGGTCACCGTGCTGTGCTGGCGTGACGAACGGTCGGACCGTCGGCTGCGGGACGCGCTGACGAGCGCCTTCGCGGCCGAGGACGAAGGCGTCGCGGCCTGGCACGGCGCCGACCGGCGGGAGTACCAGGAACGGGCGTTCGCGGGTGTTTCGCCGCTCGGCCGGGCTCAACTGGCCTTGGTACCGCCGTCGCCGGTACCCGGCGCGCGAACGATGCCCGGGGAGTTGCGCCGGGCGGCGGGATCGGCGCGCCTGTGGCGGCTGCGCGCCGGAGTACTGCACGCCGAAGACCTTCCGAAGGAGCACTGTGATCAGCAGTTCTGAAATCATCGACCTGCCCGAGGATCTCTACCGCGATCCGTATACCGTGCTGGCCGGACTCCGGGAGCGGGGACCGGTGCATCGCGTCCGGTGGCCGAACGGCGGCGAGGTTTGGCTGGTCGTCGGCTACGACGAGGCCTTCGACGCGCTGGCGGAGCCGACCCTGATCAAGAACTGGCTGCGCGCCACCGGCCGGATCGGGCCCGGCGCGATCGGGGCCAACATGATCTCCAGTGACCCGCCGGACCACACCCGGCTGCGCAGGCTGGTCTCACGGTCGTTCACCGCCCGCCGGGTCGCCGCGCTGATCCCGCGCGTCGAAGCGATCGCCGTCGAACTCGCCGACCGGATGGCCGCCGCCGTCGGCCCGCGCGACCTGATCGCCGAGTTCGCCTTTCCGCTGCCCGTCTCGGTCATCTCCGAACTGCTCGGAGTGCCGTTCCTGGACAGGGCGGAGTTCTCCGCGCTGTGCGGCCGGATCATGGCCTCCGCCGGGGACGCCTCGGCGGGCCCGATCGACGTCGAGGAGATCAACCGGTACTTCGACGGCCTGATCGAGCGGAAACGGGCCGACCCGGGTGAAGACCTGCTCAGCGCGCTGATCCGGACCACCGACGAGGACGCCGACCGGTTGAGCCAGGCCGAACTCCGGGCCACGACCTTCCTGCTTCTCGTGGCGGGGCACGTCACCAGCACGAACCTGATCGCCAACGGAGTCCTCGCGCTGCTCGACCACCCGGATCAGCTCGCCGCGCTGCGTGCCGACTGGGATCTGCTGCCGCGTGCCGTCGAGGAAATCCTGCGCTACGACGGACCTCAGCCGTTCTCCACCCGCAGGTTCACGACCACGCACTGGCCGGTGGGCGAATCGGGAACGGTGGTCCCGCCCGGGGAGACGGTGATGATCGCCCTCGCCGCGGCGGGTCGCGATCCGGAGCGCTTCCCCCGGCCCGGCGGCTTCGACATCCACCGCGCCGCGACCGGCCACCTCGCGTTCGGCCACGGCATCCACTACTGCCTCGGCGCGCCGCTGGCCCGGATCCAGGTGAGCACCGCGCTTCGGGTCCTGCTGACCCGGTTCCCGGATCTCGCCCTGGCGTCCGGGCAGGACCGCTCCTGGCGGCGCACGCTGATCTCGCGCGGCGTCACCGAACTTCCCGTCCTACTCGGCTCGTGAGTGGTAAGGACGGTTAGAACGGAATCTCACCGTGTCAGGTTCGAGTGGGGAGGATTTGAGACGTTGAACGTCTCAAATCCTCCCCACTCGCCCACATCGGCATCCAGAACAAGGTTTACAAGCTCACCGAGATGACATCAGGATCCAGTGGGCAGGCAAATACAGGTCCACCAGAACCGTGCTTACCACTCACGAGGTTCACTGGCCGGGGACCAGGGTGCGGATCTGCTGGACCTCGCCGGTACGCGAGTCCATGATCCGCTGGGCCAGTGCCTTCGACTCCGGGTTCTTGCCGTCCTTCAGCTCGGTCCTCGCCAGCGCGACCCCGTTGTGCTGGTGCGCGACGAAGATGTCGGCGAAGTCGAGCGTGAACTCCTGGCCGTCCTTTTTGGACAGTGCCTCGAGCAGGCCCTTGTCCGTGAGCCCGTCGCCACCGTGATGGTGGTGCGCGTGCGGATCCATCGAGCCCGTCTCGGGTTTGCCCCAGGCCTTCAGCCAGTTCCGCATGTCGGTGCTCTCGGTCTGCTGCGTCGCCTCGATGGCGGCCGCGAGATTCTTGAGCTCCTCCTTCTGCGCCTGTTTGGCGGGCACCAGCTTGACGATCTCCACGCCCTGGCTGTTGTGGGCGAGCATCATCTGCAGGAACATCACGTCGGCGTCGTTGTACTCCGCGGACGCCGGGGCGCCCGTGGCCGACTGGGGAACCGGGGAGATCGGGGCGCCTGCGGTGTTGGGTGAGCCATCGCCGGCCCCGCAGCCCACGAGGGCCACGAGACCGGCGACGAGAACGAGGGCGAGCTTCACTGCCGTGTCCTCACTGCCGAGACCACAGCGCCGGGGTGTTCGGGGGTTCCCAGCCCTGGATCGCCGTGTGTGCCAGCTGGCAGCGGTAGCTCGCGCCGCCGTAGGTCACCGTGCTGCCGACCGCGTAGGCCGTCCCGGTCGCCCAGGTGCCGCCGGCGGGCGGGTTGCTGGTGCTGGTCGGCGGGTTCGACGTCGACGGCGGGTTGCTCGTGGTCGGCGGGTTGCTGGTGCTGGTGGGCGGGTTGCCGCCGCCGATCTGCAGGTCGATGCAGCTGTAGAAGGCCATCGGCGTGTCCGCGATGTTCCAGATGGCGAGCACCTTCTGGCGGCCGCTGAAGCCGTTCAAGCTCACCGTGTGGGACGTCGGGTCCTTCGGCGCGGAGTTGTTCCCGCTGATGTCGGCGATCTTGGTGCCGCCGATGTAGTACTCGTAGTTCGTGGTCCGGTGGTAGGCGGTGAACTTCCAGTTGAAGGTCACGCTGTTGCCGACCGACGCGGCGGGCCACGACTTCGATTCGTCGTTGAGCTGCGCGAACCCCGGGACGCCGCCGTTGCAGCTGCGGAGCCCCTTGGGGCCCTCGACACTCTGGGGTTCGTAGACGATGCTGCCGCAGCCCGAAACCTTGCCCTGGGCGCAGTTCGCCTGGCGGCTGGGTGGGGTCAGCACGTAGCCGTGCGCGCTGGCCACCTGCGGGATGGCCACGATGGCGATCGGGGCGAGGATCGCACCGGCGGCGGCTGCCACGAGTTTGCGTTTGACGGTCATGCCGGCTCCTGGGGTGGAACGACGGTGTTCCCGTGAGGGGGAGCAATGTGGTCTAGACCATAAATCCGACGGTGACCGTGGTCAATGATTCACAGACCTACTGCTGCATAGAGCCCAGGTAGAACAGCCGAACGGCCTAATACGAACGAACCACTGGATCAGTCCAGGGTGAAGGGGTCGTACTTGATCCTCGCCAGGTCCGTGCCGGCGGCGAGCAGTTTCGCGATCGTCGCGCGGATCATCGACGGTGACCCGGCGACGTACACGTCGCGGTCCTTCCAGTCGCCGCGCTGCGTGACAGCCATGGCCAGCGTGCCGCGGTCACCGCCGGTGATGGTGCCTTCCTCGGTCACCGGGGTCACCGTCAGCCAGGGGCAGGTGACGGTCAGCCCGCGGAGCTCGTCGAGGGCGTAGAGGTCTTCCGGCTTCCGGCCGCCGAAGAACAGGTGCACCGGCGGGTTGCTCCGCCAGCGTGACATGTCGTCGAGCAGGGCGAGCAGCGGCGCGATCCCGGTGCCCCCGCCGACCATCAGCAGCGGACGGCTTTCCGTGTGGTGCACCGAAAGTGCGCCGAGAGAGGGGCCGAGACGCCAGACGTCACCGACCCGGGTGTGGCGGACGATCGCGCGCGAGACCCAGCCGCCGCGCACGGCGTGCACGTGGAACTCCATCGTCCCGTCGTCGTGCGGCGCGGTGGCGGGTGAGAAGTACCGCCACATCCGGGGCCTCTGGGGGACCTCGACGCTGACGTAACCGCCGGCGCGGTACGGGAGCGGCTGATCCGTGCGCACCTTGATGATGGCGACGTCGCGGGACGCGAGACGGTGTTCGATGACCGTCGCCTTCCACCACGCGGGCCCGACCTCCTTGCCCGCGGCTTCGCGCATGCTCTTCGAAATGACGCCGTACGCGGTGACCCAGGCGTCTTCCACCTCCGGCGTCCAGTCGTCCTTCAGGAACCTTTTCAGCGCGGCGATGAGCGCGACGCCGACAGCGTCGTAGTGGCGGCCGAGGACATCGAACTTCCGGTGGTCGCGGCCGAGTTGGGCGAGGAAGGTGGTCAGTTCGTCGGGCCGGTCCACCATCTGCACGACGTAGACGAGGGCGCGCAGTAAACGATTTCGTTGCGTGGCCATGTTGATCGGGAACAATGCCCTGGCGTCCGGCGAAACGGAGAAGAGTACCCCGTAGAAGTACTGGGACAGCTCTTCGGCTCTCGTTTCGACGGAGGCGAAACTCTCCCGGATGAGCTTCGCCATCTGGACGGTCTTGTCCGCGGCGGGTGCTTCGACCAGGGGCGGGACCGGAACCGGTGAAGATCTCGACGAACTCGGTGGATGTTCGTATTTCACTGTTTCTGCTGTCATGGGTGAACGATGTTCTCCTGTTTGATCGGGCATATTCTCCAGACCCGATGTCGTGATGGTGCGGTTGTTCCTCTGAAGGTTCTCGACTGTATGCCCGAAAGTCGTAAAAGGATCCGCGAATGGATGTTTCCCGCTCGAACGGACCAAACGATATACACGCCGTCAACCCCATCTGGCACTAAGTAAAGGTGATCATGCGCGAGCGATTTCCGTTGCTCACCAGTGTTTTTTTCGCCAGTTCGCGGCGAAACATGATCCGCCGATCGGGTGGCGTTCTTTCCGCGATTAGCCGGTTACGTAACGGCAGGCGGTGTTTTGCTGATCTCCATTGTGGAGTCGCATTCACCGGGGTCTAGTCGATGGTGAAGGGGTCGTACGTGATCTGGTCGAGCGCGCTGCCCGCGACCAGCATCCGGGACACCGTCGCGCGGATCATCGTCGGCGAACCGGACACGAGAATGCGGTGCCCTGGCCAGGATCCGTTCTGGGTGACGGCTTCCGCGAGGGTGCCCTGGACGCAACCGGGCGCTTCCTCGCCGCGCTCGACCACCGGGGTCACGGTGAGCCAGGGGTTCGTGGCCGCGAGAGCGCGTAACTCGTCGAGGTCGTACAGGTCCTCACGCGACGGTCCACCGTAGAACAGCTGGACCTTGGGATTCTCGCCCCACTGCGCGAGGTCGTCCAGAATGGCGCGCAACGGCGCGACGCCGGTGCCGCCCGCGATCATCAGGACGGGGCGGCCGTCGGCGCGGTCGATCGAAAGCCTGCCCAGCGGCGGACCCAGCCGCCAGACGTCGCCCGGCTGCGTGTGACTCACGATCGCGCGGGACACCCAGCCACCGTCGACGGCGCGCACGTGGAACTCGATGCCGCCGTCCTCGCGCGGCGCGTTCGCCGGCGACAGATAGCGCCAGAGCCTCGGCCGCTGCGGGACTTCGACACTCATGTACTGCCCCGGCTGGTACGGCACCGGGAATTCGGGCTGGACGCGGACCAGGGCGAGATCCCAGGTGAGCCGCCGGTGTTCGAGCACGGTGGCCGACCACGACGCGGGGTTGATGTCGGCCGCGGCGGCCTCCTGCATCGCCCGGGCGACGATGGTGAACGCCTCCGCCCAGGCCCGTTCGACCTCCGGTGTCCAGTCCGGACCGAGGTGGTTCTTGAGCGAGGCGAGCAGCGCGGTGCCGACGGCCTCGTAATGCCGCGGGATGACGCCGAACTTGCGGTGGTCGCGGCCGAGCTGCGTCAGGAACGGCACGAGGTCGTCCGGCCGGTCGACCATCTGCACGATGTGGACCAGCGCCCGCACCAGCCTGCCGCGCTGGACCTCCATGTTGATCGGGAAGAAGTCCCGGGTCGCGGGCGCGAGGGTGAACAGCATCCCGTAGAAGAACTGGGAGATCTCCGGGATGAAGGGTTCCGACTTCGCCCACGTGTCACGGATGAGCCGCACCATCGCGGTGACCGCGGGCGGGGCCTCCCTCGGTGCCGAGGATCGAGGGACCGGGCTGACCGCGTCGGCCGTCACGGGCTGGGAGTCGCTGATCGGGAAGTGCATACCGGAAGGGGAATCCGCTGGATCACGGACGGGGGACCACTGGAGAAGAATTCACGGATCATTCACCTCTCCGGTCAGTGGCTGTCGGCCGGTCGGCTGGTTCCGGCTCGCTCGCGAGACTAGCCGCCGGGAGACCTTTTGCCTGCATCGTTGCTCCGGACGGGTGTACTCGAATCCGGGTCGCAGTGGGCGATCTCACGAGGTAAATAGTTGCCTTACGCAAGTGTCGCCGAATAAAGTTGTACTGTACAAGTAGCTGGGAGGCAACGATGAGCTCCGCCGACGACGCCAGGGTCGAACTGATGCGTGAGCTGAAGGCCGCCTCCCAGCTGCAGCACGCTTGGATCATGCAGGCCTGGCAGGACGACCCCGGTCTGCATCCGGCGGCCGCGATGCTGCTGTCCGACCTCGCGAAGCATGGCGAGGCGCGCCCCTCGGAACTGGCCAAACGGCGCTTTGTGGACCTCTCCGTCGTGAGCAGGCAAATCTCCCAGCTGTCCGCGGCGGGCATGGTCGACCGCCGGCCCGCGCCCGAGGACGGCCGCGCGTCGATCATCAGCATCTCCGAACAGGGCCACGAGGAACTGGGCCGCCGCCGGGCCGGTTATCTGAAGTTCATGGAGCGTGCGCTCGGTGACTGGGACGAGGAGAAGGTCCTCGAACTGACCACGCGCCTGGCGGAGATGAACGCCGACGTTCGCGCTGTCCTGTCGGTACGGACTTGCGACGTCTGACGGCGGCCATTGCTACCCGTCGGTCTTGACTGAACGGACCTTTCGTAGCGCTGTGGCGCCGGTAGCGTCGAAGTTGTGCGGAGCAGGGTCGCGTTGCTGGTCGCTTTGGGAATCGACAACTTCGGCTCGGGACTCTTCCTCCCGCTGGGCCTCGTCTTCGTCATCCGTGTGGTGGGTCTTCCACTCGCCCAGGCGGGGGCTGCGGTCACGCTCGGTGCGCTGGCCGGTCTGCTCGTCCCCGTGTTCGCGGGGCGGTTCGTGGATCTTTTCGGCCCGCGGACGGTGATGATCTGCTCCCACCTCCTCCAGGCCGCCGGGGCGGGCGCGTTCCTGCTGGCCGGCGGTTTCACCGGCGTCGTCGGGGCGTCGGTCATGCTCGCGGCCGGACAACAGTTGTTCTACAGCTCGCAGTTCTCGCTCATCGCCGACGTCGCGGGCGAAGGGCCGAAGGACCGGCCGTTCGCCGAAGCCGCGATGGTGCGCTCCGCGGGCTTCGGGCTCGGCGGGCTCGCGGCCGCAGGGTTGCTGGTGTGGGTCGGGCGCGAGGGACTGTATGTCGCCGTCATCCTCGACGTCTTCACGTTCGTCGTCGCCGCGGCGATCCTCGCGACGCTGGTGCCGCCGGTCCAGCGGCGAGTGCGACGGCTTTCGAACCCCGCCGGTGTTTGGCGAAATCGCCCTTACCTGGCGCTGATCGTGTTCAGCGGGCTCTTCGCGCTCACGATGGACTTCTTCCTCATCGGAATGCCGGTGTACGTCTTCAACGCGCTGCAGGGTCCTGGCTGGCTTCCCGGCGCGATCATCGCGCTGCTCACCGTCGTCACCAGTCTGGGTGGTGTCGCCGGGTTGCGGCTCACCCGGAGGCTGACCCGGATCGCCGCGATGCGCGCGGGCTCGGCGCTGTTCGCGGTGTGGTGCCTGGCGTGCCTCGCGGTGGTGCTCGTGCCGAAGGTTCTCCAGCCGGTTTACCTGCTCGGCGCGACCCTCGTGCTGGCCGCGGGCGATCTCGCGTTCGGCCCGCGGTCCGGGGCGCTCGCCGAAGCCGCGGCACCACCCGAGGCGCGAGGCCGGTACTTGGCGGCCTTCCAATACGCGTTCACCCTCGCCGCGGTGATCGCTCCGGCCGTCGTCGCGCTGTTCTCCGTGGCAGTCTGGATCCCGTGGGTGCTCGTCGCCGCGTGCGCCTGCGCGGCCGTCGTCGGCCTCGGCCGGGTGGGCCCGCGGTTGCCCGCGGAAGCCGTCTCGCCGACCGGAGTTCGACCTATTCAGAGTTGAGCGGAACAGACTCAACTTTTCTGACGTTGTACCTGTCGACAGACTTGGAAACAGCTAGTACGAGGTGAGGGATGGACGCTTTCAACCCGACCACGAAGACCCAGCAGGCGATCTCGTCGGCGGCACAGGCGGCCACGATGGCGGGGAACCCGCACGTGGCGGCCGCGCATCTGCTCGGCGCCCTGCTGGCGCAGGGTGAGGGGCTCACCGCACCGCTGCTGACCGCGGTCGGGGCCGACCCCGCGCAGGTGCACAAGGAGCTGGAGCCGCTGATCGCGGCGCTGCCGTCGGCGACCGGCGCCACCGTGTCGAGCCCGCAGTTCGACGCGCACGCGGTCAAGGCGCTGACGCACGCGCAGAAGCTCGCGACCGAACTCGGCGACGAGTACGTCTCGACGGAGCACCTTCTCGTCGGCCTCGCCACCGAAGGCGGCCCGGTGGCCGACCTGCTCAAACGGCACGGCGCCACCCCGGACGCGCTGCGCGAGGCGTTCGCCAAGGTGCGCGGCTCCGCGCGGATCACCAGCGCGGATCCGGAGAGCACGTTCAAGGCGCTGGAGAAGTACGGCGTCGACCTGACCGAGCGCGCCCGTGCCGGCGAGCTGGACCCGGTGATCGGCCGCGACACCGAGATCCGCCGCGTGGTGCAGGTGCTCTCACGCCGGACCAAGAACAACCCGGTGCTCATCGGCGAGCCCGGCGTCGGCAAGACCGCCATCGTCGAGGGGCTCGCCCAGCGGATCATCGCCGGTGACGTGCCGGAGTCGCTGCGGGGCAAGCGCGTGGTGGCGCTGGACCTCGGTTCGATGGTCGCGGGAGCCAAGTTCCGCGGCGAGTTCGAAGAGCGGCTGAAGGCCGTGCTCAAGGAGATCACCGACTCCGCGGGCGAGGTCGTCACCTTCATCGACGAGCTGCACACCATCGTCGGCGCGGGCGCGACCGGCGAGGGCGCGATGGACGCGGGCAACATGATCAAGCCGATGCTCGCCCGCGGCGAGCTGCGGATGGTCGGCGCGACCACGCTCGACGAGTACCGCCAGCACATCGAGAAGGACGCCGCGCTGGAGCGGCGCTTCCAGCAGGTGCTGGTCGGCGAACCGTCACCCGAGGACACCATCGCCATCCTGCGCGGGCTCAAGGAGCGGTACGAGGTGCACCACGGGGTGCGCATCACCGACGCCGCGCTGGTCGCCGCCGCGACGCTGTCCGACCGCTACATCACCGCCCGGTTCCTGCCGGACAAGGCGATCGACCTGGTCGACGAGGCCGCGTCGAAGCTCCGCATGGAGATCGACTCCCGGCCGGTCGAGATCGACGAGGTCGAGCGCGCGGTGCGGCGGATGGAGATCGAGGAGATGGCGCTGTCCAAAGAGGACGATGTCGCCTCCAAGGAACGACTCGCCGCGTTGCGTTCGGAACTGGCCGAGAAGCGGGAGACGCTGACGGCGCTGACCGCCCGCTGGCAGAACGAGAAGGGCTCGATCGAACGCGTCCGCGAACTCAAGGAGCAGCTGGAGCAGCTGCGCGGCGAGTCCGAACGCGCCGAACGCGACGGCGACCTCGGCAAGGCCGCCGAACTCCGCTACGGCCGGATTCCCGCGCTGGAGAAGGAGTTCCAGGCCGCGACCGAAGCCAACGAGGTCAGCCAGCAGAACGTCATGCTGAAGGAGGAGGTCAGCGCGGACGACGTCGCCGACGTGGTCAGCGCGTGGACCGGCATCCCGGCGGGACGGCTGCTGGAGGGCGAGACGGGCAAGCTGCTCCGCATGGAGGAGGAACTCGGCAGGCGGGTCATCGGGCAGAAGGAGGCCGTGCAGGTCGTCTCGGACGCGGTGCGCCGCACCAGGGCGGGCGTCGCGGACCCCGACCGGCCGACCGGTTCGTTCCTGTTCCTCGGCCCGACCGGCGTCGGCAAGACCGAGCTGGCGAAGGCCCTCGCCGAGTTCCTGTTCGACGACGAACGCGCGATGCTGCGGATCGACATGAGCGAGTACGCCGAGAAGCATTCGGTGGCGCGCCTGGTCGGGGCGCCGCCGGGGTACGTCGGCTACGACCAGGGTGGGCAGCTGACCGAGTCCGTGCGCAGGCGGCCGTACTCGGTGGTGCTGCTGGACGAGGTCGAGAAGGCGCACCCGGACGTGTTCGACGTGCTCCTCCAGGTGCTCGACGACGGACGGCTCACCGACGGCCAGGGCCGCACGGTGGACTTCCGCAACACCATCCTGGTGCTGACCTCGAACCTCGGTTCGCAGGCCATCGCCGACCCGTCGCTCGACGAGCGGCAGCGCAACGACGCGGTGATGTCGGTGGTGCAGCGGCAGTTCAAACCGGAGTTCCTGAACCGGCTGGACGACATCGTGGTCTTCCACGCGCTCGGCACCGACGAGCTGACGTCCATTGTGGACATCCAGATCGACAGGCTCGCCTCGCGGCTGGCGCGGCGCCGCCTGACGCTGGACGTCACCGCCGGGGCGCGCGAGTGGCTCGCGCTGAACGGCTTCGACCCGATCTACGGCGCGCGGCCGCTGCGGCGGCTGGTGCAGTCGGCGATCGGCGACAAGCTGGCGAAACAGTTGCTGGGCGGTGAGGTCCGGGACGGCGACACGGTCCGGGTCGACATCCCGGCCCAGGAGGCGTCGGAAGCCCTGACGGTCACCCGGGTGGACTGACAGCGGCCTCGTGAGTGGCAAGGACGGTTCTAACCGTCCTTGCCACTCACGAGCCTTGGCGACACGGCGACTTGTCGACGTTTTCCCGCGTCTTTCGTGGTCTTTCCCGCGCCCGCCACCGAAAGGTGGGCGCGACACGGCGCCCGGCGATCACATCCGGTGAGGGCAGGGGGATACCCTGACCGTCGTGGGTATTCCGGCGTGGATCTGGTTCGTCATCGCCGCCGTCGCCTTGGTGGCGGGGCTGGCGCTGCTCGCGGCCGACCGGGCGAAGGAGGGCTCGCGCAATCGCGAGCGAATGCGCTGGGCCGAGCTGCGCGGCTGGCAGTTCGTCGAGGAGGACGAGCGGTTGCCGCGGCAGTGGTCCGGCGGCGCGATCGGGTACTTCGGCGCGCAGGTGGCGGTCAACGTCGTGGCCGGGTCCACCTTCACCTCCGACGGGAGGCGCCCCGTCTTCATCTTCGACATCGAGACCGAGGGCCAGATCCCGGCGGTCGTGGTCGCCGTGCGCTGCAACCGCGTGCACGAGACGCCGCTGGAGATGTGGTTGTCCAGCGTGCCGTTCCAGCGCCAGGACATGCCCGAGATGCTCGGCCCGATCGGCCAGCGCTACGCCTTCGCCGACGATTCCGAGGGTGCCCGCAAGGTGATCACCCAGGAACTCGTCGACGCGGCCGACTCGCTCGGCGGCGACGTCGGCGTGGCGTGGCTGGAGAACGAGTGGGTGCTCGCGAGCGTCGCGCCGAACGCCGGTCCGTCGCGGCTCGAGCGGCTGCTGCGCGACCTCGGCGAGATCGCCGACATCGTGGACCCGTTCGACGAGGAGTACGACAACGCCCAGGCCCCGGGTCGTCACTGGCAGGCCGAGGCCGCCGATGACATCGAGCCCAAGAGCTGAGTAGTCAGGCGCAGCCTGTCCATTGAGGGTGGCGGCGGGGCGGGGGTCCGGGCTAGGACGGCTTGAGCTCCAGCGGGAGTGCGCTCGCGGTCATGCCGGTGTGCGCCGGCTGACCGAGCACGGTCAGGTCGAGCGTCCCGGACTGCGTCAGACGCCCGGCCTGTGCCGGATCGGTCGTGGGCAGCACTCCGCGCAGCGAAGTCGTCGCGGTGCCGCGGGCGGACGCCACTTCGCCGATGCCGAGGTCGCCGCTGATCGTGTTCGCGCCGGATCCGGTGAGCCCCGCGCCGCGCTGCGCCAGATCCGCGTCCTGCCCGGTGGTCACCAGCCCCGTCGCCGGGCCGACGGTGCCGCCGAGCGCGTGTTCCTGGCCGAAATCGGCGCCCGAGCCGACGTCCAGCGGCAGGACACCCTCGAACCGGCCGCCGCCGTGCTGTGCCGACGTCGTCCCGACGGCCGCGAAGTCACCGAGGTCGACGGCGTGCCCGGAAGACCGTCCCGTCTCCAGCATTCCGCCGAGGTCGCCGGAGAATCCGCCGTCGAGCCGCAGGGCCCTGCCGAGTCCTCCGGCGGCGTGCTGTTCGGTCTCGTTGATCACGCCGACGCCGGGCAGCGGGCGGACGGAGTGATAGGTCCCCTCGGAAGCGCCGACACCACGGCTGTCCTGGGAGACGAGGCTGGGGGTGCCCGTGCGCGGGTCGAGCGCCGCCTCGGTCAGCCGCGCGCCGGATCGCTCGAGCTTGGTCTCGTTCCCGGCCACGACGCTGCCGTAACGGTCGAGCTTCACCGTGTCCCGCTGGCCTTGCGTGACAGCCTCAGCGGTCTTCGCCGCGGCGAGCGCGCCGACCTTGTCGGGCCGGACGGTGACGCCGTCGCGGGTCTCGATGGTCTCGCTCGCCGACCGGCGGACGTCCGCGACGATCTTCGCGTCGCCGAGGTCCTTGCTGTAGACGTTCCGTTCGGTGCTGGTCAGGAAGCCGCGAAGGACGGACGTGTCCCCTTCGCTCGTGAAGCCGACCCCGCGTTCGAGGGTGCCTTCGCGTTGATGATCGAGAGGAAGCGGGATCGCCGGATCCGTCTGGGCGGCGAGCGCGGTGGCCGGACCGGCGAACAACAACGCCAGCGGCGCGGCGCCGGCCGCGACTTTGGGCAGGTAGCTCGGCTTGCGCCTGCTGTGCTTCCCCATGGTGCGGGACGATACTTCCCGGCTTGGGCCGATGCACGTCAAGTCCCCACGGTGGGTGACATTCACGCTGGCTCGTCGGGCCGCTCCGGTGACTTCTTCGACGACGTGAGTTCGAGGTCGATCCCGCGAAAAGGTCGGATTCTGGCTTTGACGTCCTTGTCCTTGGCGATTTCCGGAAGTCTCGCCAGGAGAGTGCGCAAGAGGGCGAGCGTGCCCAAAGTGGTGATGAGGAGAAGCCCGACGGAAATCCACGAGCCCAGCAGCCAGGACATGGCGCACCCATCCGGCGACCACTCCGGAGCGGTTGGCCGCTGGCTAAGTGGACATGTCCAGCATTACACCGCAAGCCTCGCATTCGGGCTCCGGAACGATGTGGCCCCCCGGCCCATCTCCGAACGCGATTCCCTCGAGCTGTCCGAATTCTATCGGGAAAGTCCCTGCTGTGGCAGCCCACGACCGGGCGACCGGCGAGTAGGTTCCCGGTATGACATCCACCGCCCTGATCACCGGCGCCACCGCCGGCATCGGCGCGCAGTTCGCGCGCAGGCTCGCCGCCGAGGCGTACGACCTCGTGCTCGTCGCCCGCGACGTCGACAGGCTGGAGAGCTTCGCCGCGGAGCTGGTCGAGGCGCACGGGGTCGACGTCGTCGTGCTGCCCGCCGATCTGTCCGAAGTGGACGGACGTGCGCTGGTCGAGGCCCGGCTCGCCGACGAGCCCGTGGATCTCCTGGTGAACAACGCGGGCTTCGGCCTCAACGGGGACTTCTGGACCATTCCGCCGGACGCGCTGCAGCGTCAGCTCGACGTCAACGTCACTGCGGTCCTGCGGCTCACCCGCGCCGCGCTGCCAGGGATGATCGAACGCGGCGAAGGCGCGATCATCAACGTCAGCTCGGTCGCCGGTTTCTTCAGCGGCCGCGGTTCGACGTACACGGCCAGCAAGAACTGGGTCACTTCGTTCACCGAGGGCATCGCGGCCTCGCTGCCGAAGAGCATCCGCATGATGGCGCTCTGCCCCGGGTTCACCACCACCGAGTTCCACGAGCGGGCCGGGCTGGACCGGCCGGGTCCCAAGGCGTTCTGGCTCGGCGTCGACCAGGTCGTGGACGAGGCGCTCGCGGATCTGCGCCGCGGCAAGGTGATCTCGGTGCCGAGCCTGCAGTACAAGGCGCTCGTCGCGGTCGGCGGGCTGCTGCCGAGGGCGGTGCTGCGCAAACTCGGCGGTGGGTTCGGCGGCAAGGGCCGTACCTGAGGGGGTGTGTGGAAATAGGGACGTTGAGTGTCCCTATTTCCACACACCCCCCTCGGATCCGGTGATCACAGGGACTGTCGCGCGGGACCGTGTGGATTTTGGGTCATCCAACGCCACAAAAACCACACGGTGAGGAACGCGATCCGGCGTCGGTCGATCGACCGCACTCCGTTGGCCTCCGCGAGTACACCGGGAGCGGCGGTGTGATCGGGGGTGTGAGACCGGCACCTCGCCGCATGGCGGTTCGAGCCCGTGCCGGGCGGGTATCTCTCCGATCATGAGGTCATCACGTCTTGTCGCGGCCGGAGTGCTGACGCTGGCCTTGGCCGCCTGTTCCACCGAGCCGCCGGCGGGCCCGCCGCCACCGGCGCCGGGCGGAGAGAGCGCGCAGCCGGTGAAGGCGATCGAAGCGGCGGCGGGCGCCTTGCCCGACGGGAAAGTCTTCGACGTGGAACACGCCAACGACGGCTGGGAGATCAAGGTCGCGTCGAACGGGCAGGAACACAAGGTGCGCGTGAGCCGCGACGGTGCTCGGATCCTCGGCAAGCAGCAAACGGCCAAACCGAGCGACGACTTGGCGAAGGCCGAACAAGCGAGTGTCGACGCGGTCAAGGCATTGCGGTCCGCGCAGCAGCGTCAGCCCGGTGAGCTGGACGAGATGGAGATCGATCGCGCCGCCGACGGCACCGTTGTCTGGGAGGTCGGGCTTCGCGACGGTACGGCGACCGAGCACGAGGTCATCGTGGACGCCAAGACCGGCGAGGTGAGGTAGGGCGCGCCCTACCAAGGAGACGCACGTTTGCCCCAGGGTGCTTCCGACCTGGGATTCCTAGGGTTTTCACCATGAACACTGGGTGGAACGGTGACGCGGTCCGGCTCGACGGCGTCCGCAAGGAATACGGCAAGGGCGTCATCGCTCTGGACGGGGTGACGCTGGCGTTCCCGCGCGGCGGCTTCACCGCGGTGATGGGACCTTCGGGTTCGGGCAAGAGCACTTTCCTGCACTGCGCGGCCGGGCTGGACAGGCCGACGTCGGGGTCCGTCGTGCTCGACGGGCAGGAGCTGGCCGGGATGAGCGAGACGAAGCTGACGAAGCTGCGCCGCGACCGGGTCGGCTTCATTTTCCAGGCCTTCAACCTGCTTCCGGCGCTGACCGTCGAGCAGAACGTCACGCTCCCCCAGCAACTCGCCGGTGCCAAGCCGGACCGCCGCGTCGTCGAGGAGATCCTCACCCGCGTCGGGCTTTCCGGCCGCCGCAAGCACCTTCCCGGTGAACTTTCCGGCGGGCAGGCACAACGCGTCGCGATCGCGCGAGCGCTCGTCACCCGGCCCGCGGTGGTCTTCGCCGACGAGCCGACCGGCGCCCTCGACACCCGCACCGCCGCCGAAGTCCTCGAACTGCTGCGTGCTTCGGTCCGCACGACCGGCCAGACGGTGATCATGGTGACCCACGACCCGATGGCCGCCTCCTACGCCGACCGCGTCATCTTCCTCGCCGACGGCCGGATCGCCGACGAACTGCACGCACCGACCGCGGACGTCGTCGCCGAGCGCATGACCCACCTGGGTGCCTGGGGCAGCCCCGTGCGGGCGGGTGCGTGATGCTGCGACTCGCCTTCCGGACCCTGCGCCTGCGCAAGGGCGGATTCATCGGCACCTTCATCGCCGTCTTCTTCGGCGCGCTGATCGTCGCCTCCTGCGGTGGCCTGATGGAGACCGGGATCCGCAGCAACGCGGAACCCCAGCGGCTCGCGGCCGCCCCGATCCTCGTCACCGGCGGGCAGACCTTCGCTCTGCCCAAGAAGGACCCGGCTTCCCTCGACGCCGACGACAAGCGCAAGTTCGAGGACGCGCGGCTCCCCGAGCGCGTCCGGCTCGACAACGGCCTGGTCTCCCGGCTGCGGTCCGTGCCCGGCGTTTCGGACGTTGTCGGCGAAGTGAGCTTCCCGCTCGCGGCGAGCGGGCGACCGGCACTCGGCCACGCCTGGGATTCCGCCGCGCTGACCCCGTACGCGCTGGTCGCGGGTGCCGTGCCCGCCGCGGGCGAGGTCGTCGTCGAGTCCGCGTCCGGGTTGAAGCCCGGCGATCTCGTCGACATCGCCGCGCGCGGCGAGACCGAATCGTTCCGGGTCGCCGGGGTGGCGGGGGCGCCGCGGTCGATCACGCAGGCCGCCGTGTTCTTCTCCGCCACCGACGCCGCCCGGCTTTCCGGGCACCCCGGCAAGGCCGACGTCATCGGCGTCTTCACCAAGCCGGGCGCCGATCTCGAAGAGGTGCAGGCGAACGTCGCCAAGGCCGCGGCCGGGGCGACCGTCCTGAGCGGCATCGACCGCGGCGTCGCGGAATTCCCCGAGGCCGAGTCGAGCGGTTCCAACCTGATCGTCATCGCCGCGGTGTCCGGCGGGCTCTCGGTGATGGTCGCGATGTTCGTCGTCGCGAGCACGCTGAGCCTGTCCACCCAGCAGCGTTCGCGGGAACTCGCCCTGATGCGGGCGATCGGCACGACGCCGCGCCAGCTTCGCCGGATGGTCCTCGGCGAGGCGTTGGCCGTCGGCCTGCTCGCCACCGCGCTCGCCGCCGCCCTCGGTCCGCTCCTCGGCGAGTGGCTGTTCGGCCAGCTCGTCGAGAACGGTGTGGTGCCCGGGGTTCTGCGGTTCTACCAAGGCTGGCTGCCGTCGGTCGTCGGCGCGGGCGCCGCGATCCTCGCGGTGTTCATCGCCGCCTTCATGGCGGGCCGCCGGGCCGGGAAGATCCGGCCGACCGAGGCGCTCGCCGAGGCCGCGGTCACCCGCCGCTGGCTGACCCCGACGCGTTTCGTGCTCGCGGCACTCTGCTTCGGTGGCGGCACCGCGCTGGCCATCGTGACCGTCGCGGTGATGACCGGTCCGGTCGCGGCCAGCACCGCCGGGCCCGCGGTGATCCTGTGGGCACTCGGCGTCGCGATGATCACCCCCGGCGTCGCGAAGGTGATGACGGCGATCCTGCGATGGCCGATGCGCCTGCTCGGCGGGATCGACGGGCACCTCGCCGTGCTCAACACCCGTGCCGGAATCGTCCGGGCGGCGGGCGCGGTCACCCCGATCATGCTCGCCGTCGGGATCGCGACCGCGAACATCTACCTGCAGACCACCCAGCAGGAGCTGGCCGACCAGGCGTTCACCGAGGACGTCCGCGCCGACGCCGTGATCGGTTCGAACGCGGGCGGGCTGTCGCCGGACCTGGTCCAGCGGATCCAGGCCGTGCCCGGGGTCGCCGGCGCGTCCGAGTACGTCACCAGCAGCGTGTTCCTCGAGGATCCGTACGACTCCTCCGACGACGGACGCCCGGCGATCGGCCTCACCGCGTCCGGTGCGGGCGCGACGACCGACACCAAGGTGACCCAGGGGGACCTGAAGGCGCTGACCGGCCGGAGCGTCGCGCTCCCCGAGGTCTTCGCGAAGGACTTCAACCGCGGCATCGGCGACACGCTGAGCCTGAGGCTCGGCGACGGCACCCCTGCCGACGTCAAGGTCGTCGCGGTGATCAGCCAGCGGCCCGGCTTCGAGAGCCTGCTGTTCCCGGCTGATCTCCTGGCCCCGCACACCACCGCCGGGCTCGCCGGGCAGCTGCTGGTCCGCGCCACCCCGGACGTCGATCCGGCGGCGCTGACCGAACGGCTTCGCGAGGTGACGGCCGGGCTGCCCGTGTCCGTCGGCGACCGGGATGCACTCGTCGCGGCGCACGCGAAGGACCAGGCCGTCGGCGCGTGGGTCAACTACCTGCTGGTCGGGATGATCATCGCCTACACGGTGATTTCGGTGGCCAACACGCTGGTGATGGCGACCGTGCGGCGGCGCCGTGAGTTCGGGTTGCAGCGGCTCACCGGTTCGACCAGGGCGCAGGTGCTGCGGATGGCGGGCTTCGAGGGCGGGCTCGTCGCGCTGATCGGGATCGTGCTCGGCACCGTCGTCTCGGCGGGCGCGATCGTCCCGTTCTGCCTGGTGGCGGCCGATTCCCTGCTGCCGATGGGCTCGCCGCTGATCTACCTGTCCATCATCGGCCTCGCCGCGGTGCTCGCGCTGACGGCGACCCTGGTCCCGGCCTGGGCGGCCACCCGCGGTCAGGCCGTGGACGCCGCGACCACCGGCAGTGATTGACCACACCACGGCAAACACCCCGGTGGTGCGCCGCGAGCCGTGTGTAAGACTCTCGGCCGTGGCGTACCCCGGGGTTGATCAAGCGGCGAAACTCGAACTGGCGAGACTGGTCGGCGAACTCGCCGTCGTGCACGGAAAGGTGACCTTGTCGTCCGGCAAGGAAGCCGACTACTACATCGATCTCCGGCGGGCGACGCTGCATCACGCGGCCGCCCCGCTCATCGGGAAGCTGCTCCGCCAGCTCACGCACGACTGGAACTACGTCGCCGCCGGCGGCCTGACCCTCGGCGCGGACCCGGTGGCGCTGGCGATGCTGCACTCCGCGGCCACCGACGGTGTCGTGCTCGACGCGTTCGTCGTCCGCAAGGGCGCGAAGGCGCACGGCATGCAGCGCCAGATCGAAGGCGTCGAGGTGCTGGGGCAGCGGGTGCTCGCCGTCGAGGACACCTCGACCACCGGCGGCAGCGTGCTCACCGCCGTCAAGGCGCTGCGCGACGCCGGGGCGAACGTGGTCGGCGTCGCGACGGTCGTCGACAGGGACACCGGAGCGCGCGAGGCCATCGAGAAGGAAGGCCTCGAATACCGTTACATTCTGAACAAGGACGATCTCGGTCTGTCCTGATTAAAGCTTCCCCAAGGGGGCATCCTCCGTTCGCGAACGGAGGATGCCCCTTTTTTCGTGAGCGATTCTCAATACGAGAGGGGTAACGTCGCAGGTAGGGGAGTGAAAGGGGGCTTGAGGTGGCGGGTTTCCTGGCGAACGTGACAGTCGCGGTGCACATTTTCGCGCTGCTGTTCATCGGATTCGGTGGTTTTCTCGCGTGGCGGTGGCCGAAGGTGATCTTCGTGCATGTGTTCTTCGCCGCATGGGGGATCCTCGTCAACGTCTTCCCCTGGCCCTGCCCGCTGACGGCGGCCGAGAACTACTTCCGCCACCAGCAGGGTCTCGGTGACCTGCCCGGCGGCTTCAACGCCTACTACCTCTACGACACGGTGTTCCCGCGCTCCATGCTGCCGGTCGTGGTCCTGATCGCGATGGCGACGGTGATCGTCTCCTACGTCGGCACGGTCCAGCGCTGGCGCCACCGCCACCATGACGGGGACGCACCGGCGCACCGCGTCAGCATGGGCTGAGTGACAATCACTCGGTGAACTCGGAAGAAGCCGGCCCCACCGAATGGGTGGCGCGGGAAGAGGTCGGCGTCGGCCCGTGGGAGGGCGAGTGGCCCGCGGACGAGCGCTACGACCCCGAACTGCTGGCCAACGGCGACCGCCGCAACGTCGTCGACCCGTACCGCTACTGGCGGCGCGAGGCCATCGTGTCCGATGTGGACGCCCGGCGGCACCCCTTCCACGTGGCGATCGAGAACTTCCAGCACGATCACAACATCGGCACCGTGGTCCGGACGGCGAACGCGTTCGCCGCCGCGGCCGTGCACATCGTCGGACGGCGGCGCTGGAACCGGCGCGGCGCCATGGTGACCGACCGCTACCAGCACCTTCTCCACCACGAGGACGTCTCCGGGCTGCTGACCTTCGCCGCCGAGAAGGGGCTCGCCGTGGTCGCCGTCGACAACACCCCCGGCTCGCAGCCCGTCGAGACCGCGGAATTGCCGCGCGAGTGTGTCCTGCTGTTCGGCCAGGAAGGGCCGGGGTTGTCGGCCGAGGCGCAGAAGACCGCGGCGCTGGTCGTCTCGATCGCGCAGTTCGGCACGACGCGCTCCATCAACGCCGGCGTCGCCGCCGGGATCGTCATGCACGCCTGGGTCCGGCAGCACGCAGACCTCGCCACGGCCTGGTAACCCGGGCTAGACCGGGGCGACCTCCACCGGGATCCCGTTCAGCACGGCGTTCCCGGACGGGACGTCGAGCAGGGTCTCGTCGGCGACGAGGTTCGAGTTGACCCCGGCGTGCGCCGTCGCGACCTTCGTGCGCATGCCTTCGACGTCGTGCCCCCAGCCGTGCGGCATGCTCACCACGCCGGGCCGGACGTCGGCCGTGACCTCGACCGGCACTTCGAGCTTCCCCGCCCTCGACGTCACCGAGGCGAGCCCGCCGTCGGTCAGCCCGAGCCGGGACGCGTCTTCCGGGTGAACCTGGACGGTGCACCGGTTTCCGCCGCGCACCAGGGGCGTCAGGTTGTGCATCCACGAGTTGTTCGAGCTCAGATGCCGCCGTCCGATGAGCAGCAGGCCGCCGTCGGGCGCCTTGCCGAGTTCCGCGCGCAGCCGCGGGACGTCCTTCGTGATCGCGTCCGGGGCCAGCTCGACCTTCCCGCTCGCGGTGCTGAGCACCTCCGGCAGCCGCGGCTTCAGCGCGCCGAGGTCGATGCCGTGCGGCGCGGCTTCGAGGTCGGCGAGCTTCAGCCCGTACGGCCCGCCGCGCAGCATCAGGTCGATCATCCGCGCCGGTCCCGTGCGGCCTTCGGCGAGCGACAGGTCGACGCCGGTGCGCCGCGCCGTCTCGGCCGCGACCATCGTGTCGAAGGCGGCGACGTCGACGTCCGGGCCCTGGCCGGCGGCGATCCCGGCCATCCGCAGCAGAGTCACCCACTCCTGCGGCAGGTCCGTGTCGAGGGTCGGAGGCGTCCAGTTCGCGACGTTGCGCACGGCGAGCGTGTACAGCGCGACGTCGTAGTGCGGCCGCTCCAGTGGTGACGGTCCGGGCAGGATGACGTCGGCGTGCCGGGTGGTCTCGTTGAGATAGACGTCGAGGGAGACCATGAAGTCCAGCTGCCGCAACGCTTCCGTGAGCCGCGCGGAGTTGGGCGTGCTCAGCGCCGGGTTGCCGCTGATGGTCACCAGCGCCCGGACCCGGCCCTCGCCGGGCGTCTCGATCTCGTCCGCGAGCGTGGCCACCGGCAGTTCGCCGAGCACCTCCGGATAACCGCGCACCCGGCTCGTCCAGCGGCCGCTGGTGAACGGCGAAGACCGTCGCGGCTTCCACGCGGCGGGCAGCGGGAACATGACGCCGCCCTCGCGGTCGAGGTTGCCGGTGAGCGCGTTGACGACGTCGACCAGCCAGCTCGCGATGGTGCCGTACGACTGGGTCGTGGTCCCCATCCGGCCGTAGACCGCGGCCCGCTCGGCGTTCGCGAGTTCGATCGCGATGCGGCGGATCTCGGCGGCGTCGATCCCGGTCGCGGGCGCGACCGCCTCCGGCGTGAACGGCTCTGCGAGCGCGCGAACCTCGTCGACACCGTTGAGGTGCTCACCCGGACTGACGCGGTTCTCCGCAAACAGGACGTTGACCAGCGCGAACAGGAACAACGCGTCGGTGCCGGGCCGGATCGCGTGGTGCTCGTCGGCGAGCTGGGCGGTCCGGGTGCGGCGCGGATCGAGGACGACGATCTTGCCGCCCCGCTTCTGGATCCCGCGCAACCTGCCGCGGGTGTCGGCCGCGGTCATCAGGCTTCCGTTGGACACCAACGGGTTCGCGCCCAGAATGAGCAGGTGCTCAGTGCGGTCGAGGTCGGCGACGGGAATGGTCTGCGGGTCGCCGAAGAGGTAGCCGGACGAGAAGTGCTTCGGCATCTGGTCGACCGTGGTCGCGGTGTAGAAGTTCTTGGTGCCCAAGGCTTTGAAGAACACACGGCCGTAGAGCACCAGCGCCGCGTTGTGCACCGTCGGGTTGCCCGAGTAGACGGCGACGGCGTTCTTGCCGTGCTCCTCGATGATCGGCCGGAGCCGCCGGTCGATCTCGGCGAAGGCCTCGTCCCAGCCGACCTCGACGAACTCGCCGTCGCGTTTGACCAGCGGCGCGGTGAGCCTGTCCGGATCGTGGTGCAGCGCGCCGAGCGAGGCGCCCTTCGGGCAGATGTAGCCCTGGGAGAAGACGTCCTCGCGGTCGCCCTGGACCCGGGTGACGAGACTCTTCTCGTCGATCGTCACCTCCAGGCCGCAAGTGGCTTCGCAGAGCGGGCAGGTCACGTGCGCCGTGGTCATGAAGCACCTCGCGGGGTCGGGTATCGCCTTAACATACTGAGCGGTATGTCAGCGGGCAAGGGATGATGGCGCGATGACCGCACTCGCCGACCGGGCCGCGGCCGCCGAACGCGCGGTCCGCGACCGGCATCTGCGCCGGGTATGGGGACTGCCCGGGACCGTGCTCGGCCGCAGCGGCTGGCCGCCGTCGGCTGGCCAGCGCGTCCACTGGCACTGGAACTACTGGTGGCAGGCGCACCTGCTGGACACCCTCGTCGACGCGCAACTGCGGGACCCTTCGCCGGACAGGCTGAAGCTGATCGACCGGTTCGTGGCGTCGGTGCGACTGCGCAACTTCGGCAAGTGGATCAACGACTATTACGACGACATCGCCTGGCTCGGCCTCGCGCTGCAACGCGTCGGGCACCTCGGGCTGGACGTCCGCGGCGGGCTGGAGGCGATCAGCTCGCGGCTGCGCGAAGGCTGGACCGACGAAGCGGGCGGCGGGATCCGGTGGCGCGTCGGCGACGATTTCAAGAACGCGCCCGCGAACGGCCCGGCCGCGATCTTCCATGCGCGCGAAGGGGCCGAACAGCACGCGCGGGGCCTGACCGACTGGATGACCGAGCGGCTCGTCGATCCGGAGACCGGACTGGTGTGGGACGGCCTCCGCGTCGACTCCGGCGAACTGGTCAAGCATATTTTCACCTACTGCCAAGGGGTTTACCTCGGCGCCTGCCTCGAACTGTCCGAAGTGGACAGAGTGGAGCACGTGATCCACGCGGTCGCGGAGCACGTCGCGCCGAACGGGGTGATCCGGGGACAGGGAGACGGCGACGGCGGCCTGTTCGCCGGGATCCTGGCGCGCTACCTGGCGCTCGCCGCGCCGCTGCTGCCGAGCGGGGTGGCACGCGATCTGGTCATCCGGTCGGCCGAGGCCTGCTGGACCGGCGCCACCGAGACGCCGCACGGGCCGCTCTTCAGCGCCGACTGGGCGACTCCGGCGCCTTCGCTCCCCCTCGCCCCCGACGCCCCCGAACGCGACCTGTCCGTCCAGATCAGCGCTTGGATGCTCCTCGAAGCCGCCGCCACCCTGACCCACGCCCCGCACTGAGCCGCCTGTCCACGACCCTCGCGCGCTATGAAAGGCCCGTTACTTGCAAATTTTGCAAGTAACGGGCCTTTCATGTCACGCCCCGCACACCCAAAGCCGCAACTAGAGGACTACTTGCGGGTCACCAGACGTCGCCCGAGCGCCAGTCCGCGGTGATCTCCCCGTCCAGATCCATGGTGACCCCCACCGGCAGCACGTGGATCGACCCGTCGTCCTCCTTCGTCGCCTCCACGCCCGAAGGCGTCATGGCCGACGAAGGACCGCGCCACAACAGCCACCCGCGCGACGCGTAGAACTCCAGGGCGTCTTCGGACGCCGAAAGCGCTCCGAGGTCGTACGCCTTCCGCAGGACCAGCTCCAGCGCGTCCATCATCGCGGCGCCGTGACCACGCCGCCGGTGGTCCGACCGGACGGCGACCGCTTCGACGTACCCCGTCCGCAGTGCCCGCCCGTCGTGCATCAGCCGTCGCTGGACCAGCGACGCGTGCCCGATCAGCTCGCCGCCCTCCCAGATCAGCGTATGCATGCCGCCGAGGGCGTTCTGCCAGTCGTCTTCGCTGAAATCACCGTCGAAGGCGTCGTCGAGCAGGGCGCGTGCCGCTTTCAGCACGGCGGCGTCGAGGTCGGCGGTGTGCACGGTCCACAGCTCGGTCATTCCGCCATCTTCACCCGGCGGCGGCGTTCTGACCAGCGAGTTGTGACTCAGCAGCCGCACGATTGACGGTGTATGAAGCGCGGTGCGAGCCGTACGGATTCGGGTCGTCGCTCAGGGTCGGTGATCCGGGCCAGCAGGAGTTCGACGGCCTTGCGCCCGATCTCCTCGATCGGCTGCGCCATCGTGGTCACCGCCGGGGTCACCTGGCCCGCCCACTCCATGTCGCCGTACCCGACGATCGCCAGGTCGCGCCCGATCCGGATGCCGAGCCGGTGCGCCTCGTACTGGACACCGATCATCATCGCCTCGCTCGCCACCACGAGCGCTGTCGGCGACGGCCAGCTGTCGAGCAGTTTCGCCGTCGCGGCGGCCGCCCCACCCGGGGTCGACTGCCCGCACGCGACCAGCTGTGACGTCCACCGGATGCCGGAGCGGCCGAGGCCGAGGCGGTATCCCAGCGCCCGCTCCTCGAAGGTGGCCATGTCCTCTTCGCCCGAGATGAAGCCGATCTTGCGGTGCCGCAGCCCGGCGAGGTGCCGCACGAGCGCGCACACGGCCTGGATGTTCTCGGAACCGACCTGGTCGACGTCGTTGCGCCCGGCCATCCGGTCGACGAGCACGGTCGGCACACCCATCCGGACCAGGCCGTTGATCACCGCTTCGTCACCGGCCGCCGGGACGAGCAGGACACCGTCGACGCGGTCCGCCCGCAGCGCGCGGATGACCGCGGCCTCTTCGGCGACGCTGTCCCCGGTGTCGGCGAGGGTGATCTCGCAGCCGTGACGTCGTCCGGCGCGGCGGATGGCACGGATGAGCTCACCCGAATAGGGGTTCGCGTGCATCGCCATGGCCACCCCGAACCGGTGGGTGACAGGGGTGTCCTCCCACAGGGGTAACGCCGGCGACAATGCGGTCATCGGTCCACGCCTTCATCCGAGCTTGAATGAAGGTAACGGCTGTTGGACCCCCGCTCGGCGGCGAGACCGGAAAGTCGGCCAACAATCATCAATGTGAGTGAACATGCGCGCATCCGCAGGACGCCCGATGGCGGAGCGTAGGCGGAATCCGAATCGTCTGGGCCTTGCGTGCCGGATCGTTGATCCTGGCCAGCAACAGGCGCACTGCCTGTGTGCCGATCTCCTCGATCGGCTGCGCCATCGTGGTCAGCGGCGGATCGACCAGATCGGCCCACTCGACGTCGTCGTAGACCACCACCGGCAGGTCGATCCCGGCGCGCAGTCCACGTTTGCGCAGCTCGTGCAGTACCCCGACCATCATGCTGTCGTTGCCGACCACCAGCGCTGTCGGCGGTTCCGGCAGCGCGAGCAGCGTGCTCAGCGCCAGCGCGCCGCCGGCCCGCGACGACTGTCCGCACGCGACCAGGTCCTCCGACCAGGTCAAACCCGACCGGCCGAGCCCCAGCCGGTAGCCGAGGATGCGTTCCTCGCTGGTGCTCAGCCCCGCCGTGCCGCTGATCATGCCGATCCGCTGGTGCCCGAGCGACGCCAGATGCGCCGTCAGCGCGGACGTCGACTGGATGTTCTCCGCGCCGACCTGGTCGACGTCGGTGCGGGTGGAGAGCCGGTCGATGAGCACCGTCGGAACGTCCAGCGAGACGAGCTCGCCGATCACCGAACCGTCGCCGGGCGACGGCGTGATCAGCAGTCCGTCGACCCGGCGTGAGCGCAGGGTTCGTACGGTTTCACGCTCGGTGTCGACGGTGTCGTGCGTGTCCGCCAGCAAGACCGTGTAGCCGGCTGACGCGGCTTCGCGCTCGATCGCCTGGATCAGCAGGGCGAAGTACGGGTTCGCCAGCAGGGAGATCGCGACGCCGATCGACCGCGTGCCGCCGGTGACCAGGGAACGGGCGATGGCGTCACCGGTGTAGCCGGTCTGCTCGATCGCGCGCAGGACCGCGGCCTTGGTCTCCTCGGCCACCGCTCTCGTCCCGTTGACCACGTGTGAGACCGTCGTGATCGAGACTCCCGCCAGCTCGGCGATATCGCGTTGGGTGGGGCGGGAGGAGCGTGACGGCGGCATTACCAATCCTCGATCAGGTCTGCGAGCAAGCGTTTGCGCAAACGCTTGCGAGTGAGCATAACCCTGTCTACCTTCCGGTCCATCAGGACAGCCTCGAATCGGAGGGCATCCCCCATGAGACAGCGCAGTCTCGTCGCGCTCACCCTGGCTGCCGTGCTCACGGCGACCACGGCCGGGTGCACGGTCGAACGCCACTGGGGTGGCGGATCGAACGCAGGCGGTGGTGGCAAGGCCAAGGTCGGCCTGGTCACCAAGACCGACACCAATCCCTACTTCGTCGAGCTGAGAGCGGCGGCCAAGGCGGCCGCCGAAGCGAACGGCGCGGAGTTCAACGCGCTCGCCGGCCAGTTCGACGGTGACAACGACGGCCAGGTCCGGGCCATCGAGAACCTCATGCAGCAGGGTGCGAACACCATCCTGATCACGCCGAGTTCCTCGACCGGTGTGCTCGACGCCATCGACCGCGCCCGCAAGGCCGGGGTGCTGGTCATCGCGCTCGACACCGCGACCGAACCCGACACCGCCGTCGACGCCACCTTCGCCACGGACAACTTCGAGGCCGGACGTCAGCAGGGCGCGTACGTGAAGGCCGTTCTCGCGGGCAAGCCGCCGAAGCTGTTCATGGTGGACGGCACCGCCGGATCCACAGTGGACACTCAGCGGCACACCGGGTTCCTCAAGGGCATCGGCCTGACCGACGCGTCGCCCGAGATCAAGGGCAAGACGCCCGCGAACGGCGATCAGAGCCTGGCTCAGCAGGGCGTGGAGAACCTGCTGCAGCGCACCACCGACATCAACGCCGTCTACACGATGAACGAGCCGATGGGCCGCGGCACCTACGCCGCCCTCCAGGCCCGCGGCCTGGTGAACCAGATCGTGATGGGCTCGATCGACGGCGGCTGCGAAGGTGTCAAGAACGTCCGCGACGGCCAGTACGCCGCCACGGTCATGCAGTTCCCCAAGAAGATGGCGGAGCAGGGCGTCCTCGCCGCCGTCGAGTACGCCAAGACCGGCAAGAAGCCGAGCGGGTTCGTCAACACCGGATCCGCGGTGATCACGGACAAGCCGATCCCCGGCGTGGAAAGCCAGGACACCAAGTGGGGCCTCGAGAACTGCTGGGGGACGAAATGAGTACCTTGACCCTCAAGGGCAACGAGCGGCCGACCATCGGTGAGTTCTTCCTGCGCGCACCGGCGGTCGGGCCCGCGCTGGCCCTGCTCGTCGCGATCGTGGTGTTCTCCCTCTCGACGGACACCTTCCTCGATCTCGACAACCTTTCCCTTGTGGTGCAACAGTCCCTGGTGGTCGGCACGCTAGCCCTCGGGCAGACGCTGATCATCCTGACCGCGGGTATCGATCTGGCCAACGCGGCCGCGATGGTGCTCGCGACGCTGATCATGGCGAAGCTCGTCGTCGGCGGCGTTTCCGGGATTTGGGCGCTGCTGCTGGGAATCGTGGCGACGGTGGTGATCGGGATGGTCACCGGTTCGCTGGTCACCCGGATCAAACTGCCGCCGTTCATCGTCACGCTCGGCCTGCTGACGGTGCTCACCGCGGCCGCGAAACTGTTCGCGAGCGGCCAGGCCGTCCCGGTCGCCGACTCGCTGCTCAAATGGCTCGGCACCCGCCGCTACCTGTTCGGCGGCATCCCCATCACCTACGGCATGACGCTGGCTTTGCTGATGTACCTGGCACTTTGGTACGCGCTCACGCGGACTCCGTGGGGCAAGCACGTCTACGCGGTCGGCAACGCGCCGGAATCCGCGCGGCTGTCCGGGATCAAGGTCAACCGGACGATCCTTTCGGTGTACATCGTCGCCGGGGTGATCGTCGGGATCGCGGCCTGGCAGGCGCTCGGCCGCGTGCCGAACGCCGACCCGAACGCCTTCCAGCTCGGCAACCTCGACTCGATCACCGCGGTGGTGCTCGGCGGCGCGAGCCTGTTCGGCGGCCGGGGTTCGGTTCTCGGCACGATGATGGGCGCGCTGGTCGTCGCGGTCCTGCGGTCCGGTTTGACCCAGCTCGGGGTGGACGCGCTCTACCAGGACGTCGCGACCGGTGCCCTGCTCATCGGCGCCGTCTGCGTCGACCGTTTCGCGAGGAGGCAGCAGTCATGACGACACCAACGTTGTCCGCTCAGGGGCTCGTCAAACGCTACGGCCGGGTCACCGCCATCGACGGCGCCGACTTCGAACTGTTCCCCGGTGAGGTGCTCGCCGTGGTCGGCGACAACGGCGCCGGGAAGTCGAGCCTCATCAAAGCCCTTTCGGGCGCGGTGATCCCGGACGCCGGTGAGATCAAAGTGGACGGTCAGGCCGTGCACTTCAAGTCCCCTTTGGACGCTCGCCACTACGGGATCGAGACGGTGTACCAGGATCTCGCCGTCGCCCCGGCGCTCGACATCGCGTCGAACATGTTCCTTGGCCGGGAAAAGCGGCGCAAGGACCTGTTCGGGCAGCTGTTCAGGAAGCTGGACACCGCGACCATGCGGGCCGACGCCCAGCGGATCCTGGACGAACTCGGCATCAACATCAAATCCATCACGCAGCCGGTGGAGACGCTGTCCGGCGGGCAGCGCCAGGGTGTCGCGGTCGCGCGGGCGGCCGCGTTCGGCACCAAGGCGGTGATCATGGACGAGCCCACCGCCGCGCTCGGCGTCGCCGAATCCGGCAAGGTGCTCGACCTGATCAACCGGATCCGTGAACGCGGTCTGCCGGTGGTCCTGATCAGCCACAACATGCCGCACGTGTTCGACATCGCCGACCGCATCCACGTGCACCGCCTCGGCAAGCGCGTCGCGGTCGTCTCGCCGAAGACGCACACGATGAACCAGGTCGTCGGCCTGCTCACGGGTGCGCTGAAGCTCGGCGAGAACGGCGAAGTCGAAGAGGTAGCCGCAGCCGTGCACACGGGTCTGTAGTGCGGCGGGTGCTGCTGGCGGGCCTGTGCACCGTCGACCAGGTTCAGCGCGTCGCCGAGTTCCCGGCGCCGGGCGAGAAGGTGCGTTCGCTGTCCGTGGACGTCGCCGCCGGAGGGCCGGCGACGAACGCGGCGGTGACCGTGGCCGCGCTCGGCGCCGGGGCGACGCTCTTCACGGTCGCCGGTGCGCACCCGCTGGCGGCGCTGGCCCGCGCCGACCTCGAGGCGCACGGCGTCGACCTCGTCGACCTCGATCCAGCACGGCCCGATCCGCCCGCGATCAGCGCCATCGTCGTCCGTGACTCCGACGGGGAACGCACCGTCGTCTCACGCAACGCCCACGCCTCTTCGCGATTCGTCCTCTCGTTGCGGTCCTTGCACGCGCAACTACCGCAACCAGAGGACGAATTGCCCGGGTGCGTGCTCCTCGACGGGCACCATCCGGAGGTCGCCACGTACACGGCGCGCTGGGCGCGGGAGCGCGGCGTGCCGGTGGTGCTCGACGCCGGGAGCTGGAAGCCGGTCTTCGCCGAACTCCTGCCGCTGGTCGACATCGCCGCGTGCTCCTCGCTCTACCGCGGGGACGATCCGCGTGCGCACGGAGTGCCGGTGGTGATCACGACCGCGGGCCCCGATCCGGTGCGCTGGTCGACGGCGGACGGCTCCGGTGAGATCCCCGTTCCCGTCACCCAGGCGCGTGACACGCTAGGGGCGGGCGACGTCTGGCACGGCGCTTTCGCGTACGCGGTCGCCAGGGACACAGGGGACGTCCCCGGCTGGATCGAGTTCGCCAACGAGGTGGCCGCCGAACGGGTGCGGCATGAAGGACCGAGGTCGTGGACGGCCGCGGTCGCGAAGAAAGGACTGCCATGACAGCCATGCCTCCGGTGTTCGAGGACCTGTTGAGCAGGGCTCAGACGCTGGCGAAGCCGGGGCAGCGCAGCGTGCTCGGGATCGTCGGTGCCCCCGCGTCCGGCAAGACGACCCTGGCCTGGGGCCTGGCGAAGGCGCTGGGCACGAGGGCGGCCGTGGTCGGGATGGACGGTTTCCACCTGGCGCAGGTGGAACTGCAGCGGCTCGGCCGCGCGGAGCGCAAGGGCGCGCCGGACACCTTCGACGCCGCCGGGTACGTGCACCTGCTGCGAAGGCTCGCCGAAGGCCGCGAGACGGTCTACGCGCCCGAGTTCCGCCGTGAGATCGAGGAGCCGATCGCCGGTGCCGTCGCGGTCACGCCGGACGTGCCGCTGGTCATCACCGAGGGGAACTACCTGCTCATGCAGGACGACCCGTGGAGCGGCGTGAAGCCGATCCTCGCCGAGTCTTGGTTCCTCGCGCCGGACGAACCCGAGCGCATCGAGCGGCTCGTTTCGCGCCACCGCCGCTACGGCCGTTCGCTGGTCGACGCGCGTCGACGCGCCCTCGGTTCCGACCAGCGCAACGCCGATTTGATCGCGTCCACCAGCGGCCGGGCCGACCTGGTCCTCGAGAATCTTCCGCTGGTCAACTTCGCCATATGAGTGGTGTTCTCCTCGTCACCGGCGGCAGCAAGGGCATCGGCGCGGCGGTCTGCGAACTGGCCGCCGCGCGTGGTTACGACGTCGTCGTCAACTACGCGGGTGATGCCGAAGCGGCCGAAGACGTCGCTTCGCGCGCCCGGAAGCACGGCGTCCAGGCGATCGCCCGGCGCGGGGACGTCGCGTCCGAAGACGACGTGCTGGCCCTGTTCGACGCGGCCGCCGGACTCGGTCCCCTCGCCGGGGTGGTCGCGAACGCGGCCATCACCGGCAACACCCCCGGCCGCTTCGACGAATACGACGTCGACGTCGTTCGTCGCGTCGTGGATGTCAACATCACGGGCGTCTTCCTGTGCGTCCGCGAGGGCATCCGCCGGATGTCCACCCGGTACGGCGGCGCGGGCGGCGCGATCGTGACGGTGTCCTCCACCGCCGCGCGGACCGGCTCGCCCGGGGAGTGGGTCCATTACGCGGGGACCAAGGCGGCGGTCGAAACGATGACCTACGGCGTGGCGCAAGAAGTCGCGCGGGAGTCCGTCCGGATCAACGCCGTCGCACCCGGGATGATCCACACCGGCCTGCACGCGGCGGCCGGGCTGCCCGATCGGATGGACCGGATCGCCCCGACCATTCCGATGGGACGAGCGGGCGAACCCGGCGAAGTCGCGGAAGCCGTGCTGTGGCTGCTTTCCCCGGCCGCGTCGTACACCACCGGGACGGTGCTGACCGTCGGCGGAGGGCGTTGACCCCCGGGGCCACGGACCGGTTACGAGCGGATATCGGGTCCGCGTGCGGTTCAGCCACTTTTTAACACGGTTTCCCGGCAGATATCACGATTCATGTGGGAAGTCGGCGGATCACCTCGTGGCCCCAGGCGCCTGTGTCACCCTGGTTGCGCCCCCAAGCTCTTGATCAGGACGGTCATCCCCGATGTCCAAGCTCATGTCTGTGCACCATCTGGCACTCACCGTGACCGACGTGGACCGGAGCGTGCCCTGGTACGCCCGCGTGCTCGAACTCGAGGAGTTCACGCGTCGCGAAGACCCCGAAACGGGTCTGCGGAAGGTCGTGTTGCGCTCGCCGAGCGAGGGTTTCGCGGTGGTGCTCGTCGAACATCAGGACACCGAGCGGCCGCGGTTCGACGAACGGCGGACCGGTCTGGACCACGTGGCGTTCAAGGTCTCGTCGCGGTCGGAACTGGCCGAGTGGGAAGCGCGGCTCTCGGAGTACGGCGTCGTCTACACGCCGTCGAAGGGATCGCGAACCCTGGAAGGCTCGTCCGTCATCGTGTTCCGTGACCCCGATGGCATCCAGCTGGAGATCTGGGCGGACGCTTAGGCCGTGTCCGGCGAGTCTTGTTCGCGGTCTTCGCGCCCAGGCGGTCCCTGACGGCACGGGCGGATGCGGCCGAGTACGACCCGGTACGAGGCCGATCCGCCCGCACCGTCAGGAACCACCTGGATCACGAAGCCCATCGAACAGACCCACCGGACACGGCCTAAGTGGTCGCGCGGTCCTCGACCTCGTCCGCCGGGCGCCGCATTTCCTGGCGGTAGCGGATCACGCCGTAGGCCGTGCCCACCACGAAGAACGCGACGCTGATCCACAGGGCGGCCGTCTTCACCCACGGCAGCTGGTCCAGCAGGCCGGCACCGTAGTAGCCGAGCAGCACCAGCGTCGGCACCCAGAGCAGCCCGCCGAGCGCCGTCGCGAGGGCGAACCGGCGCGGATCCATCCGCGCGGTCCCGGCGATGAGCGGCGCCAGCGTGCGGATCCACGGGATCCAGCGCGCGGCGACGATGGCGAAGAAGCCTCTGCGATCGAGGAAGTTCCTGGCGCGGTCGAGGTTGTGCCGGTTCAGCACCTTGCCCCCGCGCCGGGCGATCAGTTTCGTGCCCGTCGTCCGGCCGATGTAGTAGCCCACCTGGTTGCCGAGGATCGCGACGAGCAGCGCGGCCGCCGAGAGCAGCCACGCGTTCAGGTCGGAGCCGTGCTGCGCGAGGACGACCCCGGCCGCGAACAGCAGGGAGTCGCCGGGCAGGAACAGCCCGATGATCAGCGCGCACTCCACGAAGATGAAGCTCAGCACGATCACCCAGACGAGCACCGGCCCGGCGGTGTCGAGCCAGCTCACGCCGATGCCCGCGGCCTCGGTGTACACCTCACTCACGACGCGAGCCTACGTGTACTCGGCGAACCGCATGCGGCCGAACCGTGGAATCGGGGTGTCCGAAAGTTCCGGTCACGCGCCCCACGGACGCAATGAACGGGACTTTCATTGCAAATTTTGCAATGAAAGTCCCGTTCATTTCACTCGCGCCTAGTGCTCGATGAGCTCGTCGAGCGCCTGGTCGTAGCTCAGCCGGACGTCGTGTTCGGCCTGGTCACCGCCCAGCAGCTCCACCCGGCTGGTGGCGGGCGGGTAGCCGCTGGCGATCACCGTGTACGTCCCGGCGGGCAGGTCGCTGATCGTGTAGTTGCCCTCCGCGTCGGTCCTCGCCACGGCGGCGACGCCGCCCGAGGAGTCGAGCACGGTGATCCGCGCGTCCGGCACGATCCGCTCCCCGTCGGTGCGGGCGACCCCGCTCAGCAGGATCGTGCTGACCAGTTCGACGTCGTGGCGCAGCACGCCGGCGCCGGTGGCGGTCAGCGTCGCCGCGACCGGCCGGAACCAGCGACCGCTGGCGACGATCGTGTACCGCCCGCCCACGATCCCGGCGAAGGAGTAGACGCCGTTCTCGTTCGTGTGGGTCCTGGCCACCTGATTGCCGTTGTGGTCGATCAGGGTCAGCGCCGCCCCCGCGACGTTCGTCGCGTCGTCCCGGCGGACGTGCCCGCTGATCTGCGCGGATCCCGCCCGATAGACGCCGTTGCCGTTCCCGTTGGTCATCGCGTGCTTGCCGGGTTCGGGAGTCACCGGAGCGGTGACGACCGTCTTCTCGGAAGCCGTTTCGACAGGTGCGGGCTCCTCTTCTTCGAGGAGGGCTTCGCCGCCTTCGAGAGCTGATGCCGCCGAAGGAGTCGAGCCGCCGAGCAGCGGGATCTCCTTCATGAACATCAGCACCAGCGTCGCCAGCAGCGCGACCGCGCCCGCCACGTAGAACACCGTGGTGATCGACTCGGTGAAGCCGATCAGCACCGGGGTCTTGATGGCCTCGGGCAGGCTCGCGATACCGCTCGTGTTCGATTGGATGTCGCCCAGCGCCGCGGCGCCTTCCCCGGTCGGCGCGTTGCCGCCGAACGCCTTGGTGATGTTGCCCGGCAGGACGTTGAACAGGATCGTCAGGAACACCGCGACACCCGCGGTACCACCGATCTGCCGGAAGAACGTCGCCGAAGCGGTCGAGACGCCCATGTCGCTGCGGGGGCCCGCGTTCTGCACCGCGATGATCAGCGTCTGCATGCAGGCACCGAGGCCGAGACCGATGATCGCGGCCGCGACCAGCGGGTGCCACAGCGCGCTGTTGTACTCGACCTGCGCGAAGAAGAACGCGCCCGCCGCGATCAGCAGCGTGCCGACCACCGGGAACACCTTGTAGCGGCCGGTCTTGCTGGTGATCTGGCCCGAGATGATCGAACCGCTCATGATGCCCGCCATCAGCGGGATCATCAGCAGACCCGACTCGGTCGGCGAGAACTCCTGAACCACCTGCATGTACTGCGGGATCATCATGATCGCGCCGAACATCGCCACACCGACGATGACGCCGCCGATGATCGCGACCGTGAAGGTCGAGTTCTTGAACAGCCGCAGCGGGATCAGCGCCGCGTCCTTCATCAGCTTCTCGATGAAGATGAAGGCGACCACGCCGATGGCGCCGATGACGTAGCAGATGATCGCGTTCTGCGAGCCCCAGCCCCACTTGTTGCCCTGCTCGGCGACGATCAGGAACGGCACCACGGCGACGACGAGCGCGAGCCCGCCCCACCAGTCGATCTTGTGGTCGTGGCGCTGGTGCGGCACGTTGAGCACCTTGGCGACGACGAACAGCGCGACGATCGCGATCGGCACGTTGATCAGGAAGACCCAGCGCCAGCCGGCGATGTCGTAGCCGAAGACGCTGCCGAGCTTGTCGAAGTCGGCGAAGAACCCGCCGAGCACCGGGCCGAGCACGGTGGAGATACCGAACACGGCGAGGAAGTAACCCTGGTAGCGGGCGCGTTCCCGCGGCGGCACGATGTCGCCCATGATCGTCATCGCCAGCGACATCAGACCACCGGCGCCGAGGCCCTGGATCGCGCGGAACGCGGCCAGCTCGTACATCGACGTCGCGAACGCCGAGGCGATCGAACCGATCAGGAAGATCGAGATCGCCGCGATGTAGAACGGCTTGCGCCCGTAGATGTCGGACAGCTTGCCGTAGATCGGCGTGACGATGGTCGAGGTGATCAGGTAGGCCGTGGTGATCCAGGCCTGCAGGTCGAACCCGTTGAGGTCGTTCGCGATGCGGACGATCGAGGTGCCCACGATCGTCTGGTCGAGCGCCGCCAGGAACATGCCCGACATCAGGCCGATCAGGATCGTGACGATCTGACGGTGGCTGAGCCGGGGCCCGTCCTCCTCGACGGCTGGTGGACTTTCTACGGTGGAACTCATTGTTCAGGCCCCCTTGGCCTTCGACGCCGACGCGGGGTCGGCGAACTGTGGAGATGTTTTTTCGATGTCGTCGTTCAGCCGGTGGAACAGCGAGTTGAGGGTTTCCCGGTCGTCGTCGGACCAGTCGCCGAGGACCTCGGCGAGCCACTGATTCCGTTGCTTGCGGTTCTCCTCGAACACCCGGAGCCCTTCGGCGGTCGGTGCGAGCAGGCAGGCGCGGCCGTCTTCGGGGTCGGCCAGGCGCTCGACCAGCCCGTGCTGGACGAGAGAGCTCGACTGCCTGCTGATGGTCGAGATCTCGGAGTGCAGGAACTCGGCGAGTTTGCTGGTCCGCTGGGGCCCGACGTGGATGAGGCAGAAGAGGATCGCGTACGCGGCCCGCTCGATGCCGTCCGGCCCCTGCTTGGACACCTGGGACTTGGCCCGGTTGACCAGGCGGACGAGCCGCACGAGCTCGTGCCCGAGGGTGTCGGCCAGATCGAGGTCGGACTTCGACCTGGTGCCGGGTGTCGTGGGTGTCATGGTGGTCTCTCTCGCCGGTTGCTTGGTCACTGCAACTAGTTGCCTAGAGCAAGGATGTTCCTCTCAAGGGTGCTTCGCAAGGAGAAAGTGACCGGGTGTGTCGGACAACACTTTAGTTGCCGCATGCAAGCACATTTATTCGTGCATGTTTGTCCGGTTCGCCCGTCTTGGGGTGCTGAGCAGGTGTTTTGTCGCCAGGGGAACAAGCCGGACCGGTCGCGCTTTGATGAAGTCATGACCGACTCCGCGCTTCTCGCGATCCTCGCCGGCCACAACCTCGGCACCCTCGCCACCATCAAACGGGACGGCAGGCCGCAGCTCTCGACCGTCAACTATCTCTACGACGCGGACGCCGGCGCGATCCTGATCTCGATCACCGCGCCGCGCGCCAAGACCAGGAATCTCCAGCGCGACCCGCGGGCGACGTTCCATGTCGCGACCGAGAGCGGCGGCAGCTACGTCGTCGTCGAGGGTCCGGCCGTGCTCACGCCGACCGCCGCTTCGCGCGACGACGCGACCGTCGACGCGCTGGTGGATCACTACCGGCGGGCTCGGGGCGAGCATCCGGACTGGGACGAGTTCCGGGACGCCATGGTCGCCGACCAGCGGGTCCTGCTCACCATCCCGATCGAGCGCGTCTACGGCCTCGACCGCAACTAGAGGACTAAACGCGAGGAAATCAGCGCTGGATGCGGGCCTTGATCTCGTCGATCCGGTCGAGGAGGGGGCTGGGGTCGTCCCGGCCGAGTGCCGCCCGCAGGTAGAGGCCGTCGCCGACCAGGATGACCAGTTCGGCGGTCAGCGGGTCGTCGACGTGCTCGCTGATCAGGTCGTGGACCCGCTGGTTGTAGACCTGCACGACCTCGGAGACCCGCGGCTCGTTGAGCATGATCCGGATCGTCGCCATGGTCGTGCGATGCAGCGGCTTGCGCTGGGTGACGTCGGTGATCGCGGTGCGCAGGTACCACGAAACGACACCTTCGGGTGCGTTTCGTGCCCGCTCGAGGTCCTCCTCCGACAAGAGGGCGAGGCGCTCCAACAGGCCGTCGACCAGGGCTTCCTTCGAGCCGAAGTGGTAGAGCAAGCCGCCCTTCGACACTCCGGCGTGCGCGGCGACGGCTTCCAAGGTGATGCCGCCGGGGCCCTGCTCGATGAGGATCTCTTCGTACGAGTCGAGGATGCGTTCCTTCGCCGTGGGCTTCGCCATATCAGTTGACTATACCGTCCGGACGGTTTACCTTCGAACCAGGCGGTAACTGTACCGTCCAGACGGTTTACCTAATTGAGGAGAGTGCGCCATGGCGGGGCGCAAGCAGTGGTGGGCGTTGGCGGTACTGGTGCTTCCGGTGCTGCTGATCAGCGTGGACATGACGGTGCTCGGGTTCGCGCTGCCGTTCCTGTCCGAGGATCTGGCGCCGACCGGTGCGGAGCAGTTGTGGATCGTCGACATCTACTCGTTCATGCTGGCGGGCCTGCTGGTCCTGATGGGCACGCTCGGCGACCGCATCGGGCGCCGCAAGCTGCTGCTCATGGGTGCCGCGGCGTTCGGCGCCGCGTCGGTGCTCGCGGCCTTCTCGACCAGCGCGTTCATGCTGATCATCGCCCGGGCGCTGCTCGGGGTCGGTGGCGCGACGCTGATGCCGTCGACGCTGTCGCTGATCCGCAGCATCTTCCTCGACCCCAAACAGCGCCGGACCGCGATCGCGGTGTGGAGTGCCGGGTTCTCCGGCGGCATGGCGCTCGGACCGGTGCTCGGCGGCTGGCTGCTGGAGCACTTCTGGTGGGGTTCGGTGTTCCTCATCAACGTCCCGGTGATGCTGGTGCTGCTGGTCGTCGGACCGTTCGTGCTGCCGGAGGCGCGTGACCCGAAGCCGGGCCGCTTCGACCCGTTGTCGGCGCTGCTGTCCCTGGCCGCGATGCTGCCGGTGGTCTACGGCATCAAGCTGGTCGCCGAACACGGCTTCACCCTCAAGGCCGCGATCAGCATCCTGATCGGTCTCGCGCTCGGTGTGCTGTTCGTCCGCAGGCAGAACCGTCTCGACGAGCCGATGCTCGACCTGAAGCTGTTCTCGAACCGGGCCTTCAGCGGGTCCGTCGTGACGAACATGCTCGGCGTGTTCGCCTTGGTCGGCCTGTTGTTCCTGGTGCCGCAGTACCTGCAGCTGGTGCTCGGGCTGACCCCGGTCGTCGCCGCGCTGTGGATGCTCCCGGCGACGGTCGCCGGGATCACCGGCGCGCTTCTCGCGGCTTGGCTCGCGAAGCGGATCCGGGTCTCCGTGCTGGTCAGTGTCGGTCTCCTGGTCGCCGCTGTCGGGTTCCTGGCGTTGACGCAGGTCTCGTCCGGCGGCGGGCTCGCGTACGTCGTGGTGTCGTTCACGCTGCTCGGGGGCGGTGTCGCCCTGTCGGAGACGCTGACGAACGACCTGGTCATCTCGGCCGCACCGGCCGAACGGGCCGGGGCCGCGTCGGCGATTTCCGAGACCGGCTTCGAGCTGGGCGGCGCGCTGGGCACCGCGATCCTGGGTAGTGTCGCGACCGCGGTCTACCGCTCCGGCCTGCCGGAGGGCACGCCCGAGGCCGCGCGGGACACGCTCGGTGGCGCCGTCGCCACCGCGCAGCAGCTCGACCCCGCGCAGGGGCAGGCGCTACTGGCGTCGGCGCGTGAAGCCTTCACCCAGGGGATGCACGTCACCGCATGGGCAGGCGTCGTCGTGCTCGTCTATACGGGTGTTCAAGCGTACATTCTGCTCAATCGGAAGAAAGATTCCGCAGTGCGGATCTGATGAGCCTACGATAAGGGTATGAGCAACGACGCCTTGGTCATCCGGCTCCGCGAGCATCTCGGCGAGGCCGCGGTACTCACCGACTACGACGTCACGGCCGCGTACTCGCGCGACATGATGCCGCTCGCCGAGTCGGGCAGGCCCCTCGCGGTGGTGCTGCCCGCCGACACGGCGGGGGTGCAGGCCGTGGTCAAGGCCTGCGCGGAATTCGAGGTCCCGATCGTGCCCCGCGGCGCCGGCAGTGGTCTGTCCGGCGCCGCGAACGCGATCGACGGCTGTGTCGTGCTGGTGCTGACCAAACTCGACCAGGTCGTCGAGATCGACGAGGGCAACCGGCTCGCCGTCGTGCAGCCCGGCGTGGTGAACCTCGATTTCCGCACCGCCGTGGAGAAACACGGCCTGTTCTATCCGCCGGACCCCTCCAGCTACGACTGGTGCACCATCGGCGGCAACCTGTCGACCAACGCCGGTGGTCTGTGCTGCGTGAAGTACGGCGTCACCACGGATTCGGTACTGGGCCTGGAAGTCGTGCTCGCCGACGGGTCGCTGCTGAAGACCGGGCGCCGCACGGTGAAGGGCGTCGCGGGCTACGACCTCGCGCGGCTCTTCGTCGGCAGTGAGGGCACGCTCGGGGTGATCACACAGGCGACGGTCGCGCTGAAACCGTTGCCGCAGCTGCCTTCCACGCTCGTCGCGGCCTTCAACAGCACGGAGGCCGCCGGGGAAGCCGTCGCGCGAGTCGTGCGCGAGGGGCTGGTGCCGTCGCTGCTGGAGATCATGGACGCGACGTCCATCAAGGCCGCCGAGGCCTATCTCAAGACCGACCTCGGCACCAGCTCGGACTGCAAAGCCTTGCTGCTCGCGCAATCCGACTCCGGCGGCGAGGTCGCACGGCGGGAACTCGCCGCCCTGGAACAGATCTGCGTCGACTGCGGTGCGGATCTGGCCTACGCCACCGAAGATCTCGAAGAGGGCAAGATGCTGCTGCAGGCGCGGCGGGTCGTGCTCACCGCGCTGGAGCTGTACGGCGTCTGGCTGACCGACGACGTCTGCGTGCCGCGCACCCGGATCGCCGAGCTGATCGCGGGCTGCGAGCGGATCAGCGAAGAGGTCGGGCTGCGGATCGCCGTGGTGGGCCACGCCGGCGACGGCAACATGCACCCGACGATCGTCTACTCGCCGGACTCCGAGGAGGAGTTCGCCCGCGCGCGGACGGCGTTCGACGCGATTCTCGAGGTCGCCCTGTCGCTGGGCGGGACGGTCACCGGCGAACACGGCATCGGCAGGATCAAACGCGAGTGGCTGGCGAAGGAGATCGGCGAAGTCGGCCTTCGCGTGCATCGCCAGATCAAGCAGGCTCTCGACCCGGGGAACCTCTTCAACCCGGACTCGATGTTCTCCCTCTGAACGGCGAGAGCTGGGGGAATCGTCCTCTAGAGGATGTGTGAAACGTCCGCTAGGCGTGTCGAGAAGCCAAGCGCGGTCGTTCCCGGCGGGTCGGGTGGGGCGTCTCGGCCCGGGTGGTCGTGAGTGGCGATTCGTGTTCTAACCCGAAACGCCACTCACGACCAACCCGGCCCCGTCGCGGACGCCATTCCCCTCCCGAACGCCAGGAAAGGCCCGTTACTTGCAAAATTTGCAAGTAACGGGCCTTTCCTGGCACGTCGGAAGGGTCAGTCGCGCACGCGCGGGATCTGCTGCGTCGCGTCCATGTCCACGGCCGGAGCGGCGTCGGTGCCCGCGTGCTTCTTCTCGCGGCGCGCCTTCAGGTACTCGATCACGATCGGCACCACCGACACCAGCACGATCAGGATGAAGATCGCGTCGATGTTCTTCTCGATGAAGGCGACCCCGCCGAGCAGGTGGCCGAGCGCGGTGATCCCGGCGGCCCACAGGATGCCGCCGATGACGGTGTAGGTGAAGTACTTCTTCGGGTCCATCTTGCCGATGCCGGCGATCCAGGTGATGAACGTCCGCACGAACGGCACGAACCGCGCCAGCACGACCGCCTTCGGCCCGTGCTTCTCCAGGAAGGCGTGTGTCTGGTCGACGTACTTCTTGTTGAAGAACTTCGAATCCGGCTTGCGGAACAGCCAGGGGCCGATCTTCCAGCCGAGGCCGTAGCCGAGCATGTTGCCGATCAGGGCGGCGAGCGTGACCAGCACGCACACGAGCCAGAGCGGGGCCTTGATCGAGCCGTTGGCGATGAGCAGGCCCGCGGTGAACAGCAGGGAATCGCCGGGCAGCACCGGGAAGACGCTGCTTTCGATGAAGATGATCAGGCAGAGCACGGTGATGACCGGGACGGTCAGCCCGCTCAACAGGATCTTCGGGTCCAGCCACTCGGGCAGGAGCCCCATCGTCGTCACGGTGTTCTGCGCCAGGATCACACCAAAACGGTACAGGGTGACGCAGAGTGCCTTAACCCGACGGGAGAGGGCGGCTCAGATCAGGGTGAGCAGCCCGATCACCGAACCGGCGGCCAGTCCCAGGAGCACGGCCAGCAGCAACACCCAATACGCGGGCAGCGGGGCACTGCCGGGCGAAGGCGCCGGAGGCGGTGTCGGACGTTCCGCCAGCCTGGCCGTTTCCGCGTTCTCCAGCGCGACGCGCTCCCGTTCGAGCGAGTCCGCGCTCGCACCGGAAAGCAGGCCGTACTGGAGAGGCAGCTCGTGCTCCCCCGGAGCGGACTCGACAGTGTCCGAGTCATCCGAATCACTCTGCGTGCCCGAATTGATCTCGGTGTCCGGTTCGACCGGTTTCTCAGTGGAAGCCTCGGTGATCCGCTCCGCCGAAGGGGCGAAGACGGCTTGAGCGCGCAAGGCGTCGGCTAGGAGCTTCTCCGGGTCCTTGGGCTCGCTCATCCAGGCTCCCTTCGCCGCTACCCGTCGCTGACCGACACACCGCCTTCGACCGCGCCGCTCAGCGGGGCCGTGGCGCTCAATGTAGCCGCAGCGTCGTCCTCGACCCACTCGCCCTGGCGCAGCACCTTGACCGGTCGCAGGTCGCGGTCCAGCACGACGACGTCGGCCGCGAGCCCGGCGCGCAGCGACCCGGTCCGGTCGGCGATGCCGAGCAGTTCGGCCGGCCGGCCGGAGGTCGCGCGGACGGCGTCGAGCAGGTCGATGCCCGCGCCGCGGACCAGGTTGCGGAAGGCCGCGTCCATGGTCAGCGTGCTGCCGGCCAGTGAACCGTTCCCGGCCAGCGTGGCGACACCGTCGCGGACGTCGACCTCGAGGCGGCCGAGGATGTAGCTGCCGTCGGCGGCGTCGGTGGCCGACATGGCGTCGGTGATGAGCACCGTCCGGCCCTTGCCCGCGTGGTGCGCGGCGAGCCGCAGCACCGTCGGGTGCACGTGGACGAGGTCGCAGATCAGTTCGACGGTGATCCGCTCGTCGTCGAGGAGGGCGCCGATCGGGCCCGGCTCGCGATGGTGGAGGGGCCGCATGGCGTTGAAGAGGTGGGTCGCGACGGAGGCGCCCGCGTCGATCGCGGGGATGATCTGGTCTTCCACGCCGTCGGTGTGCCCGATGGCGGCGATGACGCCCGATTCGGCCAGTTGCCGTACCGCTTTGACGCCACCGTGCAGTTCCGGGGCGAGCGTGACCATCCGGATGTCGCCGCGGCCCGCGCCGAGGAGCGCGTTCACCGTCGCCGTGTCCGGCTCGATCAGCGTCGCCGGGTCGTGTGCCCCGCACCGCGCTTTGGAGATGAAGGGTCCTTCAAGGTGAATCCCGGCAAGTTCACCCTCTTGGACCAGCTCTCGGAGGGCCGCGATCTGGTCCCTGAGCACCGGGATGGGATCCGAGACCAGACTGCCGAGCATGGTCGTGGTCCCATGGCGCCGGTGCGCGCGGACGGCGCGGAACAGCTCCTCGGGATTTCCACTGGAGAACGACCCGCCCCCACCGCCATGGCAGTGGGTGTCGATGAAGCCGGGGATGACCAGGCCCCCGTCGACATGGACGCGGTCGATGTCCGGGGGTGTCCCGGAACCGACTTGGACGATCGTGCCGCCGGCGATAGCCAGCCAGCCGTCGTCGAGTACACGGTCCGGGGTCACTACCCGGCCGCCCACGATCACGAAATCTCCGGCGCCTCTCACGCCCCCCAGCATATATTGGTCTGGACCAAGCATGGCGGCACAACCCAGCGGTCGAGATTAAAGCCGGGTGTCAGTTCGGCGACTGCATCGCTTTCTGCAGTGCCTCCAGCGCCCGGCTGGCGGTTGACTTCACGGTACCTTTCGAAATACCGGCGGCCTCGGAAATCTCGGCCTCACTCAGCCCACCGTAGTAACGGAGCACCAGAACTTCACGCTGGCGGGGCGGCAGTTTGGACAAAGCGCTCACAACGGCCTGATGTTCACTCGACAGCATGGCGAGGCTTTCGGCCGAACGCGCGTTGACGGCGTGCGGCGCGACGTACTCGCGAGCGGTCTTGCGGCGGCGCAGCACACTGCGTGATCCGTTGACCACCGCGGTGCGCAGGTAGCCGACGGCCGCGGCGGCGTCCCGCAGCTTTCCCCAGTTGCGGTGGAGCCCGGTGAACGCCTCCTGGACGACGTCCTCGGCCGTGGCCGGTTCGTCCACGAGCAGGATGGCCAGCCGGACGAGCCGCATCCGGTGCTGGCGATAGAGATCCTCAAGGGTCAGCGGCGCCGCCGGCGGCGGTGGCGTGACCGGTCCGTCCATGGTGCGCAGATGGCCGAGGGTCACCTCGACACTGCGTTCCGCGTTGCCCTCGAGCATGTACCCCTACCTGTTCATTTACCCCTTTGAAGCACAACCTGTGCGTGGCGCCCGATCAGCGTATCGGGTGGGGCGAGACTCCCGCCTGATCGGATCCTGAGAACGTGGGCGGGGGTCGGATAGCGTCTACCACCGACCCGTTGAAGCGATCTTGGAGACGTCGATGGCCTGGTTCCTGGTGGAGATCCGGTACGTGCAGGAAAAGCTGGAGGAAGTGCGGCCCCGGCACCGGAAATTCCTCTCCGACCTCGCCGAACAGGGCGTCGTCGCGCTCGGTGGCCCGCTGGGCGACGGCTCGGGCGGCGTCTCGCTCTACCAGGCGGCCGACGAGGCGGCGCTGACCGAGATCATCGATCAGGACCCGTACCACCTCGAAGGTGTCGTCGCCCAGCGAACCGTGCGCGAGTTCAAGCCGGTGATCGGCGCCTGGCTGCCGCAAGAAGCCTGACAGCTCAGAGGTCGAGGGTGACCGGCTCGCGTTCGACGCAGATCCGGACGCGGTCACCGGTCACCGTCGGCAGCTCGCAGGTCCCGCAGAACCCCTGCCTGCACGAATACGCGATACCGGGCACGGTTTCGCGCAGGACGTCGAGCGTGGTCCGGTCGGCGGGCACGTCCAGCGTCCGGCCGCTGCGGGCCAGTTCGACGCGGAACGGCTTGCCTCCGACGATCGGCGGCGTCGAAAACCGCTCGAAGAACACCGGTCCCGAAGTGCGCAGCGCCGCGTCCGTCCGGACGCCGACGATCATCGGAACCGGGCCGCAGCAGTAAATCGGGGCACTCTTTTCTGCCCCTTCGAGCAGTTCCGCGCCCGAGGCGGGAATCCCGTAGTCCGTGTCCGGCCGAACCCAGACTCTGTCGCCGAATTCGGACAATTCATCCAGGAACGGCATCGAAGCCTCGTCGCGACCGGTGTAGACCAGCCGCCAGTCCGCGCCGGACGCGGCCGCCTGCCGCACCATCGGCAGGATCGGCGTGATCCCGATACCGCCGGCGATGAACAGGTACGCCGGGCTCGCGACGAACGGGAACGCGTTGCGCGGGCCGCGCGCGGTGATCCGCGCGCCCTTCTTCAGGGCGTGCACCGCCGTCGATCCCTCGCCCAGCAACCGGACGCCGACGCGGTAGGCCGAGCGGTCGTCCGGATCGCCGCACAGGGAGTACTGCCGGACCAGTCCCGGCCGCGGCGAGAGGTCGACGTGCGCGCCGGGCCGCCACCGGGGCAGCGGTTCGCCGCGTTCGTGCACCAGCCGCAGGCTGACCACGCCGTCGGCTTCGGCACGGAGATCGTCGACGACCAGCGGGAGATCGCGGTCGACGGCGGCCACCGGCGGACGGCGGCGTCCGCTCACGCCGCTGAGCCTGCGGTACGCCGCGACGACCCCGGTCAACGACGCCATCGCGCGGTCGGTCCGCCCGCTGCCGTCGAGCCGCAGCGGGCGCGTCGGCGGCGTCACTGTGGTTCGTCGGCCGCCAGCGCGGCCGGGGAACTCGCGAGGTACGCGACGGCTTGGTCGGTGTTGCCGGTTTCCGTGGGGTGATAGGACTTCTTGAAGTACGGCTTGATCTCGCGCCGCAGTTGCTTGCCCGAAGGCAGCAACCCGAGCTTCGCCACTCGCAGATATGTCCGGAAACTTGTCTTGCCCGGCCGCGTCGGGTCGTTCTTCATGAGGAACCTGGTGCCGCGCAGGAAGACCCACGCGAGCACCGGCGTCACGACGAGCATGCTGCGCACGCGACGGCCGTAGCGGCCGTCGAGGTGCATGAACAGGTCGAAGGCGACCGAGCGGTGCTCGACCTCCTCGGCGCCGTGCCAGCGCAGGAGATCCAGCATCGTCGGGTTCGCGTTCGCGTCGTCGAGGGCCTTGGCGTCGAGGATCCACTGGCCGAGGAACGCGGTGTAGTGCTCGATCGCGGCGATCACCGCGAGCCGCTCGATCAGCCATTCTTCGCGCCGTTTGGCGGAAAGCTCGCGGTCGCCGAGCAGACGGCGGAACATCCACTCCATCTGCGCGATGTACGGCCGCACGTGGACGCCCGCCGCTTCGAGGTGCTCCGCGGCGCCGTCGTGCGCCTCGGCGTGCATGGCCTCCTGGCCGATGAAGCCGAGGACGTCCTCCTTGAGCCGCTCGTCGCGGATCAGCGGGACGGCCTGCTTGAACACCTCGACGAACCAGCGTTCGCCTTCCGGCAGCGCCAGGTGCAGCACGTTGATGGTGTGCGTCGCCTGCGGTTCGCCGGGGATCCAGTGCATCGGCAGCGAGGCCCAGTCGAACTTGACGTCGCGCGCGTGCAGGACGATCTGCTCGTGGTCTTCGTGCTGAGCCGTCATGACGCCCTCCCGCTGAGTTCGTAGTCGGCCGGGTCGACCTTGCGGGTCTCGAGCCAGTAGCGCCAGGTGAACCCCGGCCAGATCGTGCGGTTGACGCCCTTCGCGTCGAGGTACCAGCTCTTGCAGCCGCCCTGGGTCCACACGCCCTTGACGAGCTTGTCCTGGATCCCGCGCTGGAACTTCTCCTGGACACCGGCGCGGACGTCGAGCGCGGCGGCGCCCCGCGAGCCGGCGAGCTTGATCGCGTCGACGACGTAGCGCGCCTGCGATTCGATCATGAACACCACGGAGTTGTGGCCCAGCGCGGTGTTCGGGCCGAGGAGGAAGAACAGGTTCGGGAAGCCGGAGACGCTGATGCCCTTGTGCGTGTGCATCCCCTCGGTGGCCCATTCCTTGGCGAGGTCGCGACCGCCGATCCCGGTGATGTCCAGGTATTCCAAGGCATCCGTGACCTTGAAGCCGGTGCCGTAGATGATCGCGTCGACTTCGTGCTCGACACCGTTCCCGTCGACGACACTGTGCGCCTTGACCTCGCGCACGCCTTCGGTGTTGACGTCCACATTGGACCGGTTGAGCGCCGGGTAGTAGTCGTTGGAGATCAGCACCCGCTTGCAGCCCATGGTGTAGTCCGGGGTGACCTTCTTGCGCAGCCGGGGATTCTTGATCCCCTTGCCGATATGGCGCTTCGCGATCACCTCGCCGGCCTTCATGATCGCGGGGTGGCCGTTGAAGCCGACGGCGCGCACTTCGAGGAACCAGTACAGCGCGTTGCGGTAGAGCCTTTGCGCCCCGGGAATCCGGCGGAACGCGGTCTTGGCCCAGCCCGGCATGGCGTGGTCGGGCTTCGGCATGATCCACGGCGGCGTGCGCTGGAACAGCGTCAGCTCGTCGACGTCCGGGGCGATCCGCGGGACGAACTGGACCGCGCTGGCGCCGGTGCCGACCACGGCGACCTTCTTGCCGCGCAGGTCGTATTCGTGGTTCCACTGCGCGGAATGCCAGGTCTGGCCCTGGAACTTCTCGATCCCGGGCAGCTTGGGGACCTGCGGGATGTGCAGGCCGCCGACACCGGAGACGACGAACTGGGCTTCGAACTCACCGGCCTTCGTGTGCACGCGCCAGAGCCGCGCGGTGTCGTCCCAGTCGGCGCCGGTGAGTTCGACGCCGAACCGGATCTTGCGCCGCAGCCGGTACTTGTCGGTGACGTCCTTGAGGTACTGGAAGATCTCTGGGGCGGGTGAGAACGACCGCGACCAGTCCGGGTTCTGCTCGTACGAGAACGAGTACATGTGGGACTGCACGTCGCAGGCGCAGCCGGGGTACGAGTTGTCGCGCCACGTACCGCCGACTTCGTCCGCCTTCTCCAGGATCACGTAGTCGGTGATCCCGGCCTTTTCGAGCTGGATGGCCTGGCCGAGCCCGGAGAACCCGGTGCCCACGATCACGACCTTGAATCGCTCGGTCATCTGCTGCGCCCTCCGCGTCGAGGCTTCTTGCGCGGATGACGTTACCGGAAGTAACAGTTACTTGCTAGTACGACTTACCCGTCAGTATGTCCCGCCGAGCTTCCCGTGGTTCCAGCTCACGATCTTGGTCGGCGTGAAGATCAGCCCGATTCGCTTCGGGGCCTGCTTGCCGATGAAGCCGGCGAGCTCGTCGGGCACCGGGTCGCCCGGTTTCGCGCCTGCGTACCGCTGCATGAGGTTGATACCCATCTGGGTGACCACGGCGGTATCGGTGATGACCTCGACGTCGGCTTCCAGGGAGACCCCGCGGAGCTTGTCGTAGCTTTCGCCGTCCTCGATGAGCACCGTGGCGCGCGGGTCGCGTTCCAGGTTCTTCGCCTTCTGCGACGAGCCGTAGGTCCAGGTCGCGACGCCCGACTCGTGCGGGTAGTACCAGAGCGGGGCCAGATGCGGGCGGCCGTTCGGCCCGACCGTCGCGACGTTGATGACCTTCTGCTCGTCGAGGTACGCGGCGAGCTCGTCGGGCGTCATGCGGATCTGGTCGCGACGGGACATTCGGTCAGCCCTTCTTCGTGGCGGCCCGGCCTGCTTGACCGGTCACTGAAGATTCGTACGCGCCACGCTGCTCGATGTCCACGAGTGCGGCCGCGTCGGCCTTCTTGATCCGGCCGCGGGAGCCGATCTCGATGATCGGGGGCAGGAACGCCCGGATGAGCTTGAGCCCGCCGACCCAGCGCGGGACGTGGATGGTGCGGGCGCGCTTGTTGACCCCGGCCTGGAGGAGGTCGAGGGCGACCTTCAGCGGGTACGTCTTGCCGAGCAGGCCGGGCATGCCCGCGCGGAGCTTGCCGAACACCGGGTGCTGGTCGGCGCTTTCGACGAGGTCGGTGCGGATCCAGGTCGGGTGCGCGACACCGACCTTCACGCCGAGGTGGGCGACTTCGGCGCGGAGGCTGTTGGAGAACGCTTCGACGCCCGCCTTCGCGGCGGCGTAGTTCGCCATGCCGGGCGCGTGGGTGATCGCGGCCAGCGACGAGATCGCGAGCAGGTAGCCCTTGCGGTCGATGACATGCGGAAGGGTGACGCGGAAGGTGCGCCAGACGCCGAGGAGGTCGACCTCGATGACCTTCTCGAAGGCGACGGGGTCCACCGACCGGACGAAACCGGAGGTCGCGATGCCGGCGTTCGCGATGACGACGTCGATCCCGCCGAAGTGCTCGACGACGCCGGCGGTGGCGCGTTCGAGGTCGTCCCAGCTGGTGACGTCGGCTTCCCAGGCGTGGGCGCTCGCGCCGATCTTGTCGGCGACGGCCTGCTGTTCCTTGGCTTCGATGCCGACCAGGGCGACCTTCGCGCCCTGCGCGGCCAGGCGTTCGGCGAGTCCCGCGCCGATGCCCCTCGCGGCGCCGGTGATCAGGACGACCTTGCCGTTCACGCTGTTCTTGGCCACGTTGCCTCCTCGTCCGAGCCCTAAGACTTTCGGACGGTACCCCAACCTACCCGGAGTAAGCTACCCGCAAGTAAGTCCGCGGTTCGTCCTCTGGTCGCGGTAGTTGGTGGTGCGAACTACTGCGACCAGAGGACTGAATGCGGGGATTTTCAGTGCGAAGCGGTGGTGAGGGCGTCGAGTTCGTCGGCGGTGAGAGCGAGGTCGGCCGCGGGCAGGAGGTCGGTCAGCTGCTCGACCGAGCGGGCGCTCGCGATGGGCGCGGTGACGGTCGGCTGGGCGAACAGCCACGCCAGCGACACCGCCGCGACCGTGACACCGCGGTCGGCCGCGATCGCGTCCAGCGCGGTGAGCACGCGTTCTCCGCGTTCGTCCAAATAGGACGATGCGCGGGCGGCGCGCGGGCTGTCGCCGAGGTCGTCCTTCGACCGGTACTTCCCGGCGAGGAAACCCTTGGCCAGCGAGAAATACGGCAGGATGGTCAGGCCTTCGCGCTCGACCGTCGGCGCCAGGTCGCGTTCGTAGTCCCGCTCGACGAGGTTGTAGTGCGGCTGCAGCGCGACGTACTTCGCGAGCCCTTCACGGTCCGAAGTGGACAGTGCTTCGCTCAGTCGTTCCGCGGAGAAGTTCGACGCCGCGACGTAGCGGACCTTGCCCGCGCGCACGAGCGTGTCGAAGGCCCGAAGCGTCTCCTCGACCGGGGTCTCCGGATCGTCGATGTGCGCGTAGTAGAGGTCGATGTGGTCGGTCCGGAGCCGCCGCAACGAGTCCTCGGCCGCCGCCGCGATGTTCGCCGCCGAGAGCCCCTTGCGCTCGTCCCACATCCCGGTCTTGGTCGCGATGACGACGTCGTCGCGGTTGCCGCGCTCGGTCAGCCAGTTGCCGATGATCGTCTCGGAGCCGCCCTTGGAGTACAGGTCGGCGGTGTCGATGAAGTTGCCGCCCGCCGCCGTGTAGGCGTCGAGGACGGCGAAGGACTGCTGCTCGTCCGCGGTCCAGCCGAAGACGTTCCCGCCGAGGTTGATCCCTCGGACGTCGAGGTCGGTATTCCCGAGTTTCGCCATGCCTCGAACATAAGGGAAGACTTCGGCCGAGGCCGGTGTTAGCTCGGAACATGGGAATCGAACTCGGCAGGATCGGCATCTGGCAGCACGAAAGTGTGTTCACCCCGGAACTCGCGCGCGAACTGGAGGAACTCGGCTACGGCGCCATCTGGCTCGGTGGCTCGCCGTCGGGTGACCTCGCGAAGGCGGAGGAGCTCCTCGACGCGACGAAGACGATCAAGGTGGCCACCGGCATCGTCAACATCTGGAAGGACGACGCGGCCACGGTCGCCGAGTCCTACAAGCGCATCGAAGCGAAGCACCCGGGTCGCTTCCTGCTCGGTGTCGGCGCCGGGCACCGTGAGCACACCGCGGAGTTCAAGAAGCCGTACACCGCCCTGGTGGAGTATCTCGACGCTCTCGACGAGGCCGGGGTGCCCGTCGAAGCTCGTGCGCTGGCGGCTCTCGGCCCGAAGGTGATCAAACTCGCAGGAGACCGCACAGCGGGAGCCCACCCGTACCTGATGACGCCCGAGCACACGCGCCAGGCGCGCGAAATCCTCGGCGAAGGACCGCTGCTCGCGCCCGAGCAGAAGGTCGTCCTCGAGGCAGATCCGGCGAAGGCCCGCGCGATCGGCCGTCCGTCCGTGGCGTTCTACCTCGGCCTGGTCAACTACACGAACTCCCTGCGCAAACTCGGTTTCACCGACGAGGACCTGGCAGGCGAGGGCAGTGACAAACTGGTCGACGCGCTGGCCGTCCACGGCGACGCCGAGACGGTCGCCCGCGGCGTCACCGCGCACATCGAGGCCGGGGCGGACCACGTGAACATCCAGGTACTGAACCAGGACCCCCTGCCGGTCTACCGCGCGCTCGCCGCGGTCCTTCTCTGACGCGACGGCTGTAGGCACCTCCCGGCCGACCTCGTACGATGCGGCCGAGAGGTGCACCAGCCTGCTTCGAGGAGGAGTAAACGATGCCCATCGCCACCCCCGAGGTCTACGCGGAGATGCTCGACCGGGCGAAGGCGAACGAATTCGCCTACCCGGCCATCAACGTGACCTCGTCGGAGACCCTGAACGCCGCGATCCGCGGGTTCGCCGAGGCGGAGAGCGACGGGATCATCCAGTTCTCCACCGGCGGCGCGGAGTTCGCGTCCGGCCAGAAGGTCAAGGACATGGTGACCGGTTCGGTCGCGCTGGCCGAGTTCGCCCAGGTCGTCGCCGCCAAGTACGACGTCAACGTCGCGCTGCACACCGACCACTGCCCGAAGGACAAGCTCGACGGCTTCGTCCGCCCGCTGATCGAGATCTCGGCGGAGCGGGTCAAGAACGGTCAGCACCCGCTGTTCCAGAGCCACATGTGGGACGGCTCCGCGATCGACCTCGACGAGAACCTCGAGATCGCGCAGGAACTGCTCGCCAAGGCCGCGGCCGCGAACATCATCCTCGAGGTCGAGATCGGTGTCGTCGGCGGCGAGGAAGACGGCGTCGAGGCGGAGATCAACGAGAAGCTGTACACCGCCGAGGGCGACTTCCTGAAGACGATCGACGCGCTCGGTTCCGGCGAGAACGGCCGCTACCTGCTGGCCGCGACCTTCGGCAACGTGCACGGCGTCTACAAGCCCGGCAACGTGAAGCTGCGCCCGGACGTCCTCAAGGGCGGCCAGGAGGCGGCGTCGAAGAAGCTCGGCCTCCCCGCCGGTTCGAAGCCGTTCGAGCTCGTCTTCCACGGCGGTTCGGGCTCGCTGCCGGAGGAGATCCGCGAGGCGGTGTCCTACGGCGTCGTGAAGATGAACGTCGACACCGACACGCAGTACGCCTTCACGCGTCCGATCGCGGAGCACTTCTTCAAGAACTACGACGGCGTCCTGAAGATCGACGGCGAGGTCGGCAACAAGAAGGTCTACGACCCGCGTAGCTACCTCAAGGCCGCCGAGGCCGGCATGGCCGCGCGCATCGTCGAGGCCGCTCAGTCGCTGGGTTCGGCGGGCAACAAGCTCTCCTGATCCGCTTCACTCGCGTGCTATGAAAGGCCCGTTACTTGCAAATTTTGCAAGTAACGGGCCTTTCACAGCACTGGGGTGACGGAGGGAGCACCGGTTTCAAGATCAGCAAAATGTCGGTCACTTGCACTGTGGAATGTCGGTTCACCCAGTCGTGAAATGTCGACTGACGGTACTGTGAGATGTACACGACCCCGGCATTTCGAGGAGCTATGGCCGAATCGGACCTGGTACGGGCCGGCTGCGCCGTCGCGGAAGAGTATCTGGCGAGCTTCCGCGTCGTGATCATCAACGGTCCTCGTCAGGCCGGCAAGACGACCATGCTCAGGCATCTGCACCGGCGTCACGGTGGGACCTCCTTCAATCTGGACGACGAGCAGCTTCTGCAAGCAGCCATCGAAGATCCCGTCGGATTCGCCGGTACCGGTCCGGAGCCCAGGCTCATCGACGAGGTGCAGCGAGCGGGGGATCCGCTGATCAGGGCGATCAAGGCGGAAGTCGACGCGGAAGGCGGCCCGGGACGCTACGTCCTCGCAGGGTCCACTCGCTTCCTGGCGACGCCCAGCCTTTCGGAATCCCTGGCGGGCCGGGGCGTCGTCGTCGACGTGTGGCCGTTTTCGCAGGGTGAGTTCGAGGGACGGTTCGAGCGGTTCATCGATGTCGCTTTCGACGAACCCGGCCGCTTGCTCGACCTCGGAACCGTGAACGTCGATCGCACGGACTACTTCGCGCGTATCTGCCGAGGCGGTTTTCCCGAACCGGCGCTTCTCGGCAGCGCGCGTGCGCGCAAGGCCTGGTTCCGCGCCTATGTACAGGCCATCGCGGAGCGCGACATCCGGGAAATGTCCAGAGTCAACGAGCCCAGCGCCATGACGGCCTTGTTGGCCTACTTGGCCTCCATCACGGCTCAAGAACACAACAGCGTGAACACTTCGACCAGGACCGGCCTTCATCGCACCACGGTGAACAAGTACGTCGAATTGCTCGAAGCGGTGTTCCTGGTCCACCGTCTCCCGGCGTGGTCACGAAACCTGACATCCCGGGCGGTGAAACACGCCAAGCTCCACCTCACCGACACCGGGCTCGCCGCTTCTCTGCTGGGCGTGTCCTCCGAGTCCCTGGCGAAGCCCGTGGCGCCGACTCGCGGCCCTCTTGTCGAGACCTTCATCGTCAACGAACTCGCCAAGCAGGCCACGTGGAGCGACGCCGAGGTGCGGCTGCACCACTGGCGAGTGAGCGGTGGTGCGGAGGTCGACGTGGTCTTGGAACGGGACGACGGGCAGGTCGTCGGTGTCGAATCGAAAGCGCGTGACACGGTGACCGCGGCGGACTTCCGCGGGCTCGCGCAGTTACGGGACCTTCTCGGCGATCAGTTCACGCTAGGAATCGTCCTGCACACCGGAAGCCAGAGCGCCATCAGCTTCGGTGATCGGCTGATGGCGCTCCCGCTCGCTTCGTTGTGGCTGGCCGGACACGACTCGTCTTGAGCCTCAGGCGGCCGGGAGCTCCGTGCGGCCCCGGCGCTTCTCCAGCAGCGAGTTCACCGCCCGCGTCCCAGGCCCGGCGGCGGCCCACAGCGCGCCGACTCCGACCAGGCAGACCGCGGCCGTCCAATACGCGACCGGCGGTGCCGACTCCGTATGCGCGTCGCCGAGGATCCACGGCCGGAACTGCGACTGCACCCACAACATCCCGTACCCGAAAGCCGTCACCAGCAGCGCGCCGACGCCCGCCGTCAGCAGCGGATGTCCTCGCCCGATGCGGAACGCCAGGTCGACCGCGAGGCCGACGGCGAGCAGGTAGAACGGCACGACCGAGATCGGGAAGCCCATCCCGAGCAGCAGCGGCCACATCACCAGCCGGTAGCCGAGGTAGGCGGCGGCGACCGTCGTCCCCGCCCAGCGGAAGCCGGTCGTGTGCCGCGCCAGCGCGAAGATCAGCGCCATCACGCCGATGCCCCACAGCGGGTACACCCAGTCGTCGATCGGCATCGTGAAGTACTCGACGGCCACCCTGTCGACCGGATGCCCGATCTGGTTGGCGGCGAAGTTCAGCAGTTCCGGCTCGGCCTCGGGCGTGCCGCGTTCCCAGGCGCGCAGCCCGAGGATGCCGTACTCCTGCTGGCCGTTCGGGAAGAACGTGTTCTCCAGGAAGAACGCCCACAGTCCGATCAGGACACCGGTGCGCATCCGGCCGGGCTTGGCGTACTTCAGCCAGCCCATGATCACGCCCGCCTGCATGATGCCCGTTCCGATGTAGAGCATCATGTGCGACGGGCTCCACGCGGTCAGGTCGAGACCGTTGACGCGGTGGTTGATGACGTCCAGCGGCGCCGCGATGAGGAACACCACGAGCCCGATCTGCATCAGCCGCAGCGAGCGCCGATCGGCGCCCATCCCGGTGTAGCTGTGGATCGCCACGAGCACCATGATGATCACCGTGCCGACGGTGTTGATCAGATGCGGCGGGGCGAGGTCGTCCCGGAGCCACATGAAATGCCACGACATGTCCCAGGACGAGCCCACCAGCTTGAAGGCGAACGCGGCGAGCCACATGCCGTAGCAGAAGTTCAGCACCCAGTCCGGCGTCGCCTGTCCTGGCGCGCCGCGATGCCAGTGCAGCTTGAAGAACAGCTTCGTCTTCGCGATCGGACTGCGGGGGATGACACCCGGCGAGAGGTCCCCGGTCACTTCTGTCGCCTTTGTCATGCCGGTATCTTCCCTGCTCCAGGTCACGAGATGGGCATTTGGGGTCGAAAATCGGGGTTCACCCGTAGGGGTGGCGGATTTGCGGTCGGCGTGCGAAGCAGGGCAAGGTGTGCCGCCATGATGCCGAAACGACTTGTCGCGGCGGTCCTCGTCGCCGCTCTGGTACTGGCCGGTGGGGGCATTCTCGGGAGCCTGTTCTTCTGATCACAGGGCACGAGCACAATGGTCCGTATGACGAACCTCCTCGGCCCCCAGCCGACGCATCTCCCCGAGCACACCGCGGCCCAGGCGGCGCTGGACGCCGGGAGCGACCCGGCCGCCGTCGCCGCCGAGCACCCTGACTACAGCGAGGCGTGGGCCTCGCTCGCCGAGAAGGCGTTCGAAGCAGGCGAGACCGTCGCTGCCTACGCGTACGCCCGCACCGGCTATCACCGCGGCCTCGACCAGCTCCGCCGCGCGGGCTGGAAGGGACACGGCCCGGTGCCGTGGGCGCACCGTCCGAACCAGGGCTTCCTGCGCGCGCTCGCCGTCCTCGGCAAGGCCGCCGGAAAGATCGGCGAGACCGAGGAGTACGACCGCTGCCGGACCTTCCTCAGCGACTCGGACCCCGCCGCCGCGGAGGCGACCGGCCTCAAGTGAGCCGCTATGAAAGGCCCGTTACTTGCAAAATTTGCAAGTAACGGGCCTTTCATTGCACCGGTGACCCCTAGAACAACCCGCAGTTCCCCACGGCCGGGAGCCCCGCGAAGCGCCCCTCAAGCCAAGCGAAAGCCTCCGGGAACGCCCGGATGGCCCCGCCGACGTGAGTCGGAACCAGCGAAGTCGAGAACTGCACCTTCGCGCCCTTCGCGCACCACGAGCGCGCCATGGTCCGTCCCTGCGCGTAGGGCACGATGTCGTCGAGTGCACTGTGGACGACCAGCGTCGGCACGCCCGGCTTACGCGCTCCGATGAGCTGCTCGTCGACCCGCGTCTTGAAGGGCTCCTCGCCGAGGTACGCGGTCAGCGGCCTGCCGTCCTTGGTCAGGTTCTTCGACTGGGTGAACGCGTACCCGAAGATCGCGCCCACCGTGCACTCCTGCTTGACCTTCTCGAACGCCTCGACGCCCTTCGCGTTGAGCAGGGCCGGGATCTTCAGTTCCGGATACGCCGCGTCCATGCTGACCAGCGTGAATCCGAGGAAACCGAACGCGTAGTGCCCGTCGATGTTCTTGCCGACCTCGGCCAGGTCCGCCGGGACGGCGCCCGCGTAGGAGCCCTTCAGCTTGAGTTCGGGCGCGTAAGACGGCTGCAGTTCGGCGGCCGACGCCGACGCCCCGCCGCCCTGCGAGTAGCCCGCGGTCGCGACCGGGCCGTTGTCCGGCAGGTTCGCTTCGGGCAGGCGCTGTGCCGCGCGGATCGAGTCGAGGACGGCGTTGCCCTCGGCGGCGCGGTTGACGTAGGTGTGGACGCCGGGAGTGCCGAGGCCTTCGTAGTCGGTGACGACGATGCCGTAGCCGCGAAGCAGCAGCCCGGCGATGAAGGGACCTTCGTACTCCATGCCCGCCGAGAGGGCCTTCGACGGCGCGCACTGGTCGCCGACGCCCTGCGTCCCGGCCGCGTAGCCGATGAGCGGGCGCTCGCCCGGTCCGGTCCACGCCTTCTTCGGGGTGAGGACGGTGCCGGTCACGGCGTTCGGCTTGCCGTGGGTGTCGGTGCTGCGGTACATGATCCGCTGGACGTCCGCGTCGGCCTTGATGAGTTTCACGGGATCGACGTAGAACACGGACGGTTCGTGCCGGATGATGTCGCCGGGAGCACCCGCGGGCAGCGGCGACGGGGGATCGTAGAAGGACGGGGCGGCGATGGCCTGCTGTGCCCCGAAGGTCAGCAAGGCCGCGACGGTGGCCGCTGAGACGGCGGCGGCCACACCGCGCCGGGAACCTGGACGCATGCTTGCTCCTCGTTGAGCAGAAACATTTTCGACAGGGGTGTCGAAAAAGAGAGTCAGTGAGGTGGCGCACGATGTCAAGTCCGGCGCCGAGAGGGAGGCCCCGCAAGCTCCCGGTCGGCGAGCAACGCGCGCGGGTGCTGGGTTCGGCGGCGGGTGTCTTCGCGGCGCACGGCGCGCAGGCCGCGACGATCGAGCAGATCGCCCGGCGCGCGGGGGTGTCCCGCCAGGCCGTTTACGAGCAGTTCGGCGACCGCGCGACGCTGTTCGCCCAGGTCGTGGCCGATATCGAGGAGCGGGCCTTCGAGGCGATCGGCGCGCCCGCCCTCGACCTTTCGCAGCCCGAACTCCGGTCGTGGGCGCGCGCCAACTACGCCAACATGTTCGCCTTCGTCGCGGCGAACCCCGAGGCGTTCCCGGTCCTGCGCGAGGCGGAACGCATGGGCGATCCGGCCCTCACCCGGCTTCGGGAACGGCTCGCGGGCGTCTACACCGAGGCGAGCAGGCAGCGCTGGGCGCGCCACGGCGTCGACTCCGGCCGCGCGGACAAGGCACTGGTCACCCTGTTCTTCGCGATGACCGAGGCACTCGTCCAGGCGAGCTGGGACGGCGAGCCGCCCGACGCGGACGCGCTCATCGACCTGCTCACCGAATTCACCGTCGGCGGCGTGGTCCGCCTCAGGACCGCGGCCGCCGACGTGATGGAACGGTTGCGTTAAGCCGCGACAGCCTCCAGAGGCCTTCCAGCCTCTTCGGCTACCGCCGCCAGGTCCGGTGAGGACACGACGCGGTTGCGGCCGTTGCGTTTGGCCGCGTAGACGGAGGCGTCGGCCGACGCCATGACCTCTTCGATCGTCCTGCCGTCGAGTGGGAACGTCGCGACGCCGACCGACGCCGTCCGCTGCTCGATGACCACGGAGTTGCCCTCGTTGTCCTGGGTCTTGATGACCATCTCGCTGATCCGCTGCCGGATGCGCTCGGCGACCGCGACGGACTCCTGCTTCGACGACGAGGTCAGGAGCACCACGAACTCCTCACCGCCGAAGCGGCCGGCGAGGTCCTGCGTCCGGGTTTCGGCCTTGACGAGCGCCGCGACACTCTTGAGCACGTCGTCGCCCGCCAGGTGGCCGAAGGTGTCGTTGATGCTCTTGAAGTGGTCGAGGTCGATCATCAGCGCGCCGAACTGGCCGTTCTCGCGCTCGGCGCGGGCGACCTCGCGGACGGCGCCCTGCTGCCAGGTCGTGGCGTTGAGCAGCTGGGTCTTCTGGTCGGTGGTCGCGAGTTGTTCCAGCTGCTTGATCAGCACCGAACGCTGCAGCAGGTACAGCGGCAGGAAGACGAGCAGGACCAGCACGGGCTGCTGCGGCAGCACGGCGAGCACCAGCGCGCCGATGCAGACCGTCGAGGCTTCGAGGATGTTGTCGTCCCAGGAGCCGAGGAGCGTCTGGACGGTCGCCTTCTTGGGCGCCGCGTAGTACAGGCCGGTGCCGGTGAAGACGGCGTTCATCAGGAAGAAGGCGAGGCTCGCGACGCAGATCGCGGTCACCGACGCCGGGTCGGCGCCGACGGCCTGCACGGCCGCCCAGGATGCGAACGCGGTCAGCGTCATCGATGTGGCGTTCGCCACAGTTCGATGGGGGTTGACCGTGCGAAGACCTGCCCAACTGCGGTATCCGAGGTGAAGATAGATCACGGTTACGAGAAGCGCGGTCAAGTGCGGCGGCAGCAGAATCGCGCCCGGCAGCACCCAGACCGAGGTCATGTTGATGTGCGGAGTGACGCTCATGCTGCGCCGCTGCCGCTCGATCCGGCGAGTCGCCTCGGTGTGCGCGATGGCGAGTCCCGCGAGCAGAAAACAAAGCAAGACCTGCGAAGACGTGATGGCGATGGATGCTGCGAAGACCCCCGTCAGTGCCAGCATCGTCGCCACGGAAAGCCCTGTGTAGGCGATCCAGTGCTTAGGCCTCTTCCACAGCTCCCACGTCGCTACCGTGAGAGCCGAACGATGTCCAGCGCGTTCCTCCGATGTGATCATCTTTCCCCCTGACTCTTGCGTCATTCTCCGAAACCCCCTACTTACGGACAGCTTCTACCGACTTGCGGGCTGTCGACAAGCTCCCTAGGTGTGTACTTTTCTCTGAGAGGTCGAGGGAAAGGTGCCAGCGATGGCCGGTAGGGATCAGTGAACTGGGGCGCGCGCCAGACGGCCGCGCGATCGGGCCGGCGCGTGGAACACCTCAATGTTCCGCGCGTGCGGCGTCTTTTTCCTGCCACCGTTCCGGGTCACCGTTGAGGCTCCGCCGCCAGCTCAAGGCCAGCGGGATCGTCAGCAACAATCCCGCAAGCCCGAAGACGCCGACCGTCGACTGCGGGCCCACCTGATCCGCCAGGATGCCGCCGATCAGCGGGCTCACGCCCATCGTCGTGGTCAGCCCGGTGTTCGACAGCCCCATCACCTGTGCCCGGCTCTCGTCCGGCACGGCCAGCGTCAGTGACGCCGTCGCCTGCATCAGCGCCACCGTGCCGAAACCGCCGCAGACCACGAACAGCAGGATCGACGACAGCGGGCCCGGCTGCAGGAAACACAGCAGCAGCGGGATCGCCGTCAGCGCCGAAAGCGGTCCGATCAGCTTCGGTCTGGCATGCGCCGGCACCCAGCGCGAGTAGATGAACGCGCCGATCACGCTGCCGATCGGGTCGGCGGCGAGCAACAGGCCGATGACTTCGGGGCCACCGCCCGACGAGGCGACGTAAGGCGCCGCGATGCCCTCGTACACCGGCAGCAGGCCCATCAGCCAGGTGAACAGCAGTAGCGAGCGCAACCCTGAACTGGCGAAGACGATCTTCCCGCCCGAGCCGATGGACGCGAAGAACGACTTGCGCTTCTCGCCGGCCGCCGCGGCCGGGCGCGAGGCGAGGCCGAACCGGACGAACAGCGCCGAGATCAGGAACGTGATCGCGTCCAGCGCGAGGGCGATGTGGGGTTCGAGCGCGGTCAGCAGGAGACCGCCGCCGGCGAATCCGGCCAGCTGCGCCGATTGGACGGTCATGCTGCGGATCGCCATGCCGACGACGAACCGGTCGCCTTCGAGGATCTGCGGCAGCAGGGCCAGCTGGGCGGCCTTGAACGGCGGATTCAGCAACGAGACGGCGCCGACGAGGACGCAAAGGACCCAGAACGGCAGGACCGGGACGGCGACCAGCGCGATCAGCGCGGCCCGCAGCAGGTCCACGACCACCATCACGGTCCGCCGGGGGAAGCGGTCCGCGAAGCCGGTGAGGAAGATGCCGCCGAGCAGCGAAGGGGCGTAGGTCAGCGCGTACGTGAGGCCGGTCAGGGTCGCGGAGCGGGTTTCGGTGAAGACGAGGACCGAGAGCGCGACTCTGGCGAGTTGATCGCCGAAGATCGAAAAAAGCTCGGCGAACCAGAGCGAACGGAACTCGGCTACACCGAACACCTCACGGTAGGTGACCCGTCCGGCCGAAGCCATGTTGCCCCCAATAGGGTCCTTATTACGCGACAAACTCGTGACCGAGAGTAACGCGGTCACGAGCTCGTCACGAAGCGTCATTCGTTCACGTAAGTGTCTCCTGACTGTTGGTGATTGGCTAGGTTCTTTCGCCGGGTTTCTGGAGTTAGAGATCTTTTTCGGTGAAGGGCGGCCTGACGGCGCCGATGTCCCTCTGGCCGGGACTAAGGTCCAGACCAGCGGCTTTCGGTTGTTTCGGGTCTGTCGTCAGTGAAATCCGGACTCGGCCGTGTTGTCCGGCTCGGGATTCCCGTTCACGCGGACCAGCCGGAGAGAGATCCGCACCGCTGGGCCGCCGAAGGCGCCCGACCGCGCTTCGACTCCGCTGAGCAACCGAACGCGACTCCGGCGCCAACCGCCAAACGGATGATCGAACCGCACTCGGTGGAGTGAACGGCTCAGCCGTCGACCGCGAGCACTTCCCGGACCGGGGCCACCTTCGCCGCGTCTCGTTTGGCGACCTCTTCGCGCACGATCGGGATGACGTGACGGCCGAAGTCGATCGTGTCGCCGAGCATGTCGTAACCGCGCGCCGAGAGGATGTCGACGCCGAGGTCGTAGTAGTCGAGCAGGGCCTGCGCGACGGTTTCGGGCGTGCCGACCAGCGCGGTGGAGTTCCCGGCGCCGCCGGTCGCGGTCGCGGTGGGCGTCCACAGTGCCCGGTCGAACCGCTCGCCCTCGGCGGCGACCGCGAGGAGCCGCCGCGAGCCGGTGTTCTCCGGATTCGTGAGCGAATGCCGCCGGGTGAGCTGCTTTCCCCCGCTCGTCCGGGCCTTGATCGCGTCGACCGTGCGGTAGGCCTTCTCCCAGGCGAGTTCTTCGGTCGGCGCGATGATCGGGCGGAACGCGACCTGGATCCGCGGGACGTCGGTCCGTCCGGCGGCCTTCGCCGCGGCCTTGACCGAAGCGATCTGCTCGGCCGTCTGCGCGAGGGGCTCACCCCACAGGCAGAAGATGTCCGCCTCGGCCCCGCCCGCCGCGTACGCCGCCGGAGACGAACCTCCGAACGAGACGCCGGGCCGTGGCTGCTGTGCAGGACGGACATCGAGGACGAAGTCGGCGAAGCGGTAGTGCTCGCCTTCGTGATCGAAGGGCTCCTCGGACGTCCACGCCTGCTTCACGATCTGGATGTACTCGCGCGTGCGTGAGTAGCGCTCGTCCTTGGTGAGGTAGTCGCCTTCGCGTTGCTGCTCGTGGTCGCTGCCGCCGGTGATGAAGTGGACCGTGAGCTTCCCGTCGGAAAGCTGGTCCAGCGTGGCGAACGTCTTCGCCGCGAACGTCGGATACGAGACGTTCGGCCGGTGCGCCAGCAGGATCTGGAGCTTGTCGAGCTTCGCCGCGACGTAGGCCGCGGCCTGTGCCGGATCCGGCCCGCTCGAGCCGTACGCGAACAGCACCCGGTCCCAGCCGAAGTCCTCGTGCGCCCGCGCGAGGCGCAGCGTGTAGTCCTTGTCGAAGACGCCGCCCGACCGCGTCTGCGTCTCCGAACCGTCGTTGGTGCCTCCGATACCCAGGAATTCGACCGGCATCGTCCGTCCCTCTCGTCCGTGTCCCCCTGCACGACGAGTACGCCCGGGTTCCCCGGTGTGGCAACGAGTTCCGCTCCGTGAGAACCCGCACGCGCCCCGGGATCCCGGCGTAGCTTCGGCCTCGTGAGTACTCCAGACGTTCCCTACGTGCTCGCGGTGGTCGGCGCCGGTCCGCGTGGGGTCGGCGTGCTGGAACGACTCGGCGCGAACGCCGCCGAGTTGCTCGGCGGGCGCCGGCTGGTGGTGCACCTCGTCGATCCCTTTCCCGCCGGGGCCGGGCGGGTCTGGCGATACGAGCAGTCGCCGCTGCTGCGGATGAATTCCATGCCCGAGGACGTCACGGTCTTCACCGACGACACCGTCGAGATCGACGGTCCGATCCGGCCGGGTCCGTCGCTGATCGAGTGGGCCCGGCAGGTCCGCGCGGGCACGCTCGACGCCGAGGTCGACGGAAGCCTGCGCGCCGAACTGGGCGCGCTGCAAAGCGATCACTTCCCGACGCGGCGGCTGCAAAGCGCGTATCTCGCCTGGTTCCACCGCAAGGTGCGCTCCGAACTCCCCGGCGGGATCGAGGTCGTCGAGCACCGGACCCGCGCGGTGCGGCTCGAAGACGGCGAGCCGCAGTCGCTCTGGCTGGAAGACCGGTCGGATCCCCTGAAGGTGGACGCGGTCCTGTTCACCGTCGGGCATCTGGACGCCGAGCCGGACGCCCGCGAGACCGGACTCGCGGAGTTCGCCGCCCGTCACGATCTCGCGTACTACCCGGCCGGATATACCGCCGACGTCGACTATTCGGCGATCGGACCCGGGGAAACCGTGCTGGTGCGCGGATTCGGTCTCGCGTTCGTCGACCTGATGCTGCTGCTGACCGAAGGCCGCGGCGGCCGCTTCGAAGAGCAGGCGTGCGGCGGGTTGAAGTACCACCCCAGCGGCGCCGAGCCCGTACTGCACATCGGGTCGCGCCGCGGGGTGCCGTATCACGCGAAGATCGGCTACCGGCTGAGCGGAAAGCCGTTGCAGCTTCCCCGGTTCTTCGACGCGTACGCCATCGAGAAGCTCTGCGCCGTGCCCGGCCGGATCGACTTCCGCCGCGACGTCTGGCCGCTGATCTCGAAGGAGATCGCCTGGGCTTACTACAGCGAACTGTTCACCGCCCATCCCGAGCGGGTGCGCATGGAGTTCGCCGTCTTCGCCGACGCTTTCGCGGACGCGGCACCCGGTGACCTCGGCGCGCTGGTGGCGCGGGCGGTCCCGGCGCCGGACGACCGGCTCGACCTCGACCGGCTCGACCGGCCGATGGCGGGCTCGGAGTTCGGCACCGCCGAGGAGTACGGCAAGGAACTGCGCGAGTACGTCGAGGCGGACTTGAGCCGCCGGGCCGACGCCGAGTACAGCGCGGATCTGGGCGCGTTCATGGCGCTGCTGTCCGTGATGGGCCAGCTTCCCGCGCTCGTGCAGACCGGGCGGCTCGACGCCGCTTCCCAACTGTCCGATTTGGACGGATGGTTCCTCGGTTTCTTCTCCTACTTCGCCAGCGGGCCGCCTTCGCGTCGGCTGGAGGAACTGCTCGCACTCCAGGAAGCCGGACTAGTCTCCTTCTTGGGCGCCGAAATGCGGGTGTCGGCCGACGAGGAACGGCGGGCGTTCGTCGCGTCCGGTGCGAGTTTCCCGGGAGAGACCGAGGCGCGGACGCTCGTCGAGGCGCGGTTGCCCGAGCCGAGCATCGAGCGCGCCTCGGATGTCCTTTTACGACAGTTGCGCGACAGCGGCGCGCTCGGGGAGGAAGCGGTGCTCGACACGGTCACCGGTGACCGGCTGCTCGCCGGCCGGATCCACACCCGCGTCTCCGACGGCCGGATGCTCGACGGCGAGGGCCGTCCGCATCCGCGCCGGTTCGCACTCGGCCCGCACACGTCCGCGCGGTCCGCGGGGGCGTTCACCCGGCCGCGGACCAACGCGCTTCCCTTCCGGCAGAACGACATCGTCGCCCGCGAGATTCTGAAGCTGACCTAGCCTTCCCACACCCGGGAGGGCAGTTCCTTCCGCACGATCGGGATGACGTCGGCAGCGAAGAGCTCCAGAACGTCTCGCGCCTCCTCGGACGTCAGGCCGTCGACGGAGACCGCCTGCACCTCGTGCCCGAACGACGCGTGATAGTCACCGATCTTGTCGATCACCTGTTCCGGGCTCCCGACCAGCGCCGAACCGTTGGTGATCTTGTCCTCCAGCGAGGTGAACTCCGACTTGTTGTGCTGGTACGCGGGCGTTTGCATCAGCGCCTCGAAGTACGGCCGGTAGCCGTCCAGCGCCGCCTGCGACGTCTTGGCGACGTACAGCCCGCCCGCGCCCGAACCGACGAGCGCGTCCGCCGGGTCGTGACCGTACTCGACCCACCGCCGCCGGTAGTGGTCGATCAGATCGGCGTATTTCTTCTTGGGGTGGAAACCGTTCGCGGTGAACAGCGGGTCGCCGAACTTCGCCGCCAGCTCGGTCGACTCGGTGCTCGACGCGCTTCCGTGCCAGATCCGCGGCCGCGGGTGGAAGGGACGAGGCTGCGTCGTGACGTCCGTCAGCGGCGCGCGGAACTCGCCCTCCCAGGTCACGCCCTCCTCCAGGAAGAGACGGCGCAGCAGGGCGAACTTCTCCGCCTGGTACTCCCACTGCCGTTCCTCGTCGAGCCCGAACAGCGGGAAATGCCGGGGATCGTTGCCCTTCCCGATCATGAGTTCCAGCCGCCCGCCGGAAAGCTGGTCCAGCGTCGCGTAGTCCTCGGCGACGCGGACCGGGTCCAGGACGCTGATCACGGTCAGCGTGGTCAGCAGCCGGACCCGCTCGGTGCGTTCGGCCACCGCGGCCAGGATCACCGGCGGCGCCGAGGAGAGGAACGGTTCACCGTGCCGTTCGCCGACGCCGTACGCGTCGAAGCCGAGTTCCTCGGCGAAAATCGCTTCGTCGACAACTCGACGCAGACGTTCGTACTGGCTCGGAGTCACCCCGCTCACCGGGTCGGGGTGGTTCGCGACGAGGGAAAAGAGCCCGAACTTCATCGTGCCTCCAACGGTTTCCGGCCCGGGATCGCGGCCAGCAGCTCCCGGGTGTACTCCGCGCTCGGCCGGTCGAGGACGTCCTGCGCCGGGCCGAGTTCGACGAGCTCGCCGCCGCGCAGCACGCCGACGGTGTCCGCGATCTGGCGGACCACCGCGAGGTCGTGCGAGATGAACAGGTAGGTCAGCCCGAGTTCGTCCTGCAGGTCGGCGAGCAGCCGTAGGATCTGTGCCTGCACCGAAACGTCCAGCGCCGAAACCGGTTCGTCGGCCACGATCAGCTCCGGGCGCAGGGCGAGCGCCCGCGCGATGGCCGCCCGTTGCCGTTGCCCGCCGGAAAGTTCGGCGGGTTTGCGCTCGAGCACCGAGGACGGCAGCGCGACCTGGTCGATCAGTTCCGCCGCGCGCGCCCGCCGCTCCGCCTTCGTGCCGACACCGAAAGCCCGCAGGGGCTCGGAGACGACGTCTTCGATGCTGAACTTCGGGTTCAGTGAGGCGTACGGATTCTGGTACACCAGCTGGAACCGGCGTCGAAGCCGCCGCAGTTCCTCGCCGCGCAGCGTGGTGATGTCCTGCCCGTCGAACTCGACCACCCCGTCGGACGGGTTCTCCAAGCGGAGGATCATCCGCGCCGTCGTCGATTTGCCCGAGCCGGATTCGCCGACCAGCGCGAGCGTCCGCCCGCGGGCGATGTCGAACGAAACGCCGTCGACGGCTCGGGTCGTCCCGAAGCTCTTGCCGAGGTCGCGGACCGAAACCAGGACGTCGGACGACGGTGGTTTCGGTTCCCGCAGCGGCGTGTCGGAAAGGCTGGGCGCGGCGGCGAGCAGATCCCGGGTGTACTTCTGTGACGGCGCGGAAAGGATCTCGCCCGTCGTGCCCTCCTCGACGACGCTTCCCTGGGACAGCACGACGATCCGCGACGCCCGGTCGGACGCGACACCGAGGTCGTGGGTGATCAGCAGGACGGCGGTGCCCGCTTCCGAGGCGAGTTCTTCGAGGTGGTCGAGGATCTGCCGCTGCACGGTGACGTCGAGCGCGCTGGTCGGTTCGTCGGCGATGATGAGCTTCGGCCGCCCGGCCAGCGCGGAGGCGATCAGCGCGCGCTGACGGAGCCCACCGGACAACTCGTGCGGATACTGCCGCGCACGTGCCTCGGGGTCGCTGATCCCGGCCTTGCGCAACAACTTCACCGCCTCCGTGCCCGCGGTGCGCTTGTCCGCGAGGCCGTGGATCAGCAGTACCTCGGCGACCTGGTCGCCGATCCGGTGCACGGGATTGAGCGACACCGTCGGATCCTGGGGGACCAGGGCGATCTCGCGACCGCGCACGGAACGCCAAGCGCGGTCGGAGAGTTTCGTGAGGTCACGACCGTCGAAAGTGATCTCGCCGCGCTCGATCCTCCCGCCGCGAGGCAGCAGCCCGATCGCCGCGTGCGCCGTCGTGCTCTTGCCGGAGCCCGACTCGCCGACGACCGCGACAATCTGTCCCTTGTGGACAGAAAGGTTCACGCCGTCCACCGCGGGTATGTCCTTGTAGGAAACCGCGAGATCACGGATGGTCAGCAGTTCGCTCACCGCTCGTCTCCTTCGATCGCTCGGGACAGCCGGTTCGCGGACAGCACCACGGCCGCGACGGTGAGTCCGGGGAAGGTCGTCATCCACCAGGCGGTGGCGAGGAAGCCACGGCCGCCCGCCACGAGCGAGCCCCACTCCGGGGTCGGCGGGGTGGCGCCGTAGCCGAGGAAGCTCAGCGCGGACACCTCCAATACCGCCGTGCCGAAGGTGAGCGTCGCCAGCGCGAGCACCGGGCCGAGCGCGTTGGGCAGCACATGTCGTCCGAGCACCCCGGTCCACCGCACGCCTCCGGCACGGGCGGCCTCGACGAAAACGCCGCTGCGGACACGCAGTACTTCGGCACGCATCAGCCGGGCGAACTGCGCGAGATTCGCGACGCCCACCGCGATCGCGATGTTGGTCGTCCCGAAGCCGAGCGCGGTGACCAGCGCGAGCGAAAGCAGGATGGACGGGATCGCCAGCAGCACGTCGACGCAGCGCATGATCACCGAATCGAGCGCACCGCCCCGGAACCCGGCGAGCAGGCCGAGCGCGGAACCGGCCACGAGCGCGACGACGACGGCGATCACGGTCGCCTGCAGGGAAAGCGCGGCGCCGTGCACCACCCGTGCGAAGATGTCCCGCCCGGTTTCGTCGGTGCCGAAGAGATGCGCGAGCGAAGGGCCCTGCATCTTCTCGGCGGGGACACCGGCGAGCGGATCCTGCCCGGTGAACAGGTCCGGGACGAGCGCGGAGAGCAGCGCGAACGCGAGGATCGCGATCGCGACCACCAGCCCTGGTCGCTGCCGGGTGCGGGTGAGAACGTCAGGCATCGGCCGTCTCCCGGTGTCGGATTCGCGGGTCCAGCAGCGGATAGACGAGGTCGACGGCGAGGTTGATGACGACGAACACCAGCGCCGCCAGCACGATCACCGCCTGGACCACCGGGATGTCCTGCGCGGTGACCGCCGACGACGTCACCCGCCCGATGCCGTCACGGGAGAACACCGTCTCGGTGATCACCGACCCCGCGATCAGGTTTCCCGCGACCACCCCGGCGATGGTCAGCGTCGGCACCGCCGCGTTGCGCAGGATATGTCCGAAATGGACCCTCAAGCGGCTCGCCCCTTTCGCCAGCGCGATCTCGGTGTAGGGCTCGGCGAGCTGCGTGCGGAGGCTCTTCGCCAGCACCTGCCCGATGATCGCGCCGGTCGGGATGGCGAGGGTGATCGCGGGCAGGATCAGCGACTCGAAGCCGTTCGACCCCAGCGCGGGCACCAGCCTGAGCTGGAAGGAGAAGAACTGGATGAGCAGCAACCCGACCCAGAACGGCGGCAGCGAGATCCCCAGCGGCGGCAGCGCGAGCAGGGCGTTGCCCAGCCAGCGATGCCGGGTGTAGGTGCCGGCGATCGCGATCCCGCCGCCGAACAGGACCGCGAGCACCAGGGCGAATCCGGTGACCGCGAGCGTCGGCGGCAGGGCGGAGACGACCATGTTCGTGGCGTCGTCCCCGGTGGCGATCGAGCGGCCGAAGTCACCCTGCAGCGCGGCGAACAGCCGTTTCCCGTACTGCAGCGGCAGCGGGTCGTCGAGTCCGTACTCCGCCTTCGCCACGGCCAGTTGCTCCGGTGTCACGGAAAGGCCGGCCTCGCCCCCGCCGAGCTTCGCGCTGACCGCGTCACCCGGCAGGAGGTAGAGGATCACGAAGGACAAGGTGAACGCCGCCCACAGGACGAAGACGGCCTGCAGGATCCGCCGGAGCAGATACCGCGTCACGAGCCGGACACCCAGGCGTCGAACAGCTGCAGCCTTGACGACGCTTCGAACCCGACGCCGTGCGCGTTCGGCCCGTGCGCCAGCACCTGGGTCAGCTCGAACACCGGAGCCGAGTAGCCGTGCTCGATGATCGCGCGCTGTGCCTCTTCGGCGGCGGGCTTCCGCTTGGCGGGGTCCACAGTGGACGACTGCGCGTCGAGCGGCGCGTCGACCGGATTGCCCGCGGGGAGCTTGCTGCGGTTGTTCGCCTTGGTGGAGAACAGGTTGCGCAGGATGTCCGGATCCGCGCGGGTGGTGTTGTACCAGAGGTACTCGTAGTTGCCGCTCTGCGTGACCTGCACGGTCTCGGCGGTGGTGCGCTGTTCGATCTGGAGGTCGAAGCCGATCTTGCGCAACTGCTGCTGCACGAGTTCGAGCACGCTCTTGTTCTGGTTGAACACCAGGGAGAAGAGCACCTTCGCGGTCAGTCGCTGGCCGTTCTTCGTGCGGATCCCGTCCGGGCCGGGCACCCAGCCCGCGCTCTCCAGCAGCGACGTCGCCCCGGCCGGATCGTAGGCCAGCAGCGGCGAAAGGTCGGCGTAGAACGGTGTCGCCGAGCCGAGGATGCTGGTGGCCGGCTTGTAGTTCGGCGTCAGGACGGTGTTCGTGACCTCGGGCCGGTTGATGCCCTTGACCACCGCCTGGCGGACCTTCTCGTCGGTGAGCACACCCTTGGTGACGTTGGCGTGCAGGTTGAACACGACACCGGGGTTCGGGCGGGTTGGCTCGGTGAAGCCGTTCCCGGTGAACTGCGGTTCGTCGACCGGCTGGACGTCGGTGATGGCGTCGAGCTGCGCGGACGCGAGACTTCCGGTGCGGACGCCGGGTTCCGGCACGATCTTGTAGGCGATCTTGTCGAGGTACGCCTCACCCCGGTGCTTGAACAGCGACGAGCCCCAGCCGTAGCCCTTGCGTTTGGCGAGGACGATTTCCTGGTTCTGCTTCAGGCTTTCGAAGACGAACGGGCCCGAACCGATCAGGCCGTCCCCTTGGCAGCGCTGGTCCGCGGTCTTCCGGTACGCGGCGGGCGCGAGGATGCCGAGCGACATCGTCGAGCTGGCCTGCAGGAATTGGGCGCTGGGAACGGAGAACTCGATCTTGATCGTCTTCGGGTCGACGACCGTCGTGCCCTTGTACACGGCGAGGTAGCCGGAGCCGAGCTGCGATTTCGGGCCGAGGGCCTTGACCGCGTCGAAGCTCGTCTTGACCGCTGCGGCGTCGACGGGGCTGCCGTCGGAGAACGTCGCGCCGTCGCGCAGATGGAAGGTGAACGCGGTCGAATCCGCGTTGCTCTCCCATTTTTCGGCCAGCCACGGCTTGATCTCACCGGTGGACGGATCCTGGTCGGTCAGCGAATCGACCAGCTGACGGCCGACGTTGAGCGACGCGTTCGTGCCGACCTGCTGCGGGTCGATGCAGTCGGGGCTCGACGAGATCCCGAGGCGAAGCGTGCCCCCGGGTTTGGGCGGCCCGGCATCGGCGCCGGTCGAACCGCCTGCGGACGAGCAGGCGGTGAGGACGAGGGCGGACAAGGCCAGCAGGGATGTGGCGGCGGTACGGGACACCGGGTGGCCTCCAGCGGGAACGGGGCGCTCTTGTGCTTGCGCCGACCCGATTCACGCTAATCACGCACCTTGAGGGCGGCCCACATGCTGAGCGCCACTCCCAGCCTGCGAAACCTCCCAAGACCCCGCTTGACAGCCAGGGAAGTACATGAAGGCCCCCATCCTTGCGCCTGAGTACAGGATGGGGGCCTTCATGTACTCGGGTGGTCAGCAGCGGTTGAGCATGTCCGTCAGCGCGGTCTTCTCGGCCGACTTGATGGTGAGCTTGTACTTGGCCTTCACCGTGGTCCACATCTTCGCGTAGGTGCACCAGTAACCGGTGGACGGCGGCTTCCAGGCGTCCGGCGACTTGTCGCCCTTCTCCTGGTTGACGTTGTCGGTCACGGCGATCAGCTGCGGCGCGCTGAGGTCGTTCGCGAACGCCTGCCGCTGCGCGGTGGTCCACGACGACGCACCGGTGCGCCACGCGGCCGAAAGCGGCACGACATGGTCGATGTCCACATCGGACGCCGCGGTCCAGGTCGCGTCGTCGTACGGGCTGAACCAGCTGCCGGAGACCGCGGCGCAACTGCCGTCCTGCTGCACGTTCGTGCCGTCCCGCTTCAGCACGACCTCGCGGGTGTTGCAGCTGTTGCCCTGGTCGGACCAATGCGGGAACTTCTCGCGGCTGTACCCGCTCGACGAACCGTCCGGCTGGACGGTCAGCGAGGCGAGCTGGGTCTTGGCGGTCGCTGTCGACGGGATGCCAGGGGGTGTCGCTTCGGCGACGCCGACGACTCCGGCCGAGACGATCGCCGAGACGGCGAGAACGGTGAAGGAGCGACGAACAGCAAGCGCAGTTGGCATATTGCTGCCTCCATGTCAGGTGTGGGGACCAAGTCACCTTGCGACACGGATATGGCCTGCGCAACACCATCGGGTGACACTCTGCTGGCCATTCGTGAACAGAGGGTGTCGCGAGCAGGCAGGACTCGGTGTGCACCCGCCGAAAAAGTTTCGGAAAGTCCAGCGGATCGTTCTGGGCCGAACGGCCTACAGCAGCCCGCGGACCAGCCGGAGGTCCTCGGTGTGCCGGTACCAGGTCCACTTGCTCATCGCACGCGGGTGGACGACGCCGTCGCTGCTCGGCCGGGTCGGGATGCAGCCGAGCTGGAACGCCCGCGCGTGCTGCGTCGACGGCCGTTTGAACAGCGTCCCCTTGGTCACCCGCACCATCAGCCCGGGGCCGCTCGTGTCCGGCTCGACCTCGATCGAGCGGGCGGGCCCGCGCAGCACGGTGTGCTCGTCGCAGTAGGCCACCCCGCGCACCATGCCGACCACGCCGCGGCCGACGAGCACGCCGCCGGTGTCGTCGCGGATCAGCGGCACCGGGTCGACCTCGCCGCGCAACGCGAGCGCGAGGGCGCGCAACGGCTGGGTCGGCAGGTCCCAGATGCGGGCGACGTCCGAGGCGGGGGAGGCGGGCACGAAGCCGAGCGACACGCCGGAGAGCTGTTCTTTTCGTAACAGCCGAAGCGCGACGGCCGCGAGGTCGGCGTCGGTGCCCGCGACCACCAGGTGATCGTGTTCCCCCAGCAAGGGGTCGATATCCGCCTTGCCGGGGCGGCTCGGGACGCGCACCATTTCGACGTCGTCGATCTCCGGGAGTGTGGGCTCGCCCTCTGGACAGACCACCACTATTCCGCGCACCCGAAGGCCCTCCGTTACGCTCATGCACCGGCATTTACCAGCGCCAAACCACAAGTCGCCGAACACCTGGAGTGTCACATGCCGGCCATCGTGCTGATCGGGGCCCAATGGGGGGACGAGGGCAAGGGCAAGGCCACCGACCTGCTCGGCGACCGCGTCCAGTGGATCGTGCGTTACCAAGGCGGTAACAACGCGGGCCACACCGTAGTCCTTCCCGACGGGCAGAACTTCGCACTGCACCTGATCCCGTCGGGGATCCTCACGCCGGGCGTCACCAACGTCATCGGCAACGGCGTCGTGATCGACCCGGGCGTGCTCCTCGACGAGCTCGCCGGGCTCGAGGAACGCGACGTCGACACCAGCAAGCTGCTGATCTCCGCCGACGCGCATTTGATCATGCCGTACCACGTGGAGATCGATAAGGTCACCGAGCGTTACCTCGGCAGCCGCAAGATCGGCACCACCGGCCGCGGCATCGGCCCCTGCTACCAGGACAAGATCGCCCGCGTCGGCGTCCGCGTGCAGGACCTGCTGGACGAGAAGATCTTCCGGCAGAAGGTCGAGTCGGCCCTGGAGTTCAAGAACCAGGTGCTGGTGAAGGTCTACAACCGCAAGGCGCTCGACGCCGACCAGGTCGCCGACGAGGTGCTGGCCGCGGGCGAGAAGTTCGCGCACCGCATCGCCGACACGCGCCTGCAGCTCAACCAGGCCCTCGAACGCGGCGAGATCGTGCTGCTCGAAGGCTCGCAGGGCACCCTGCTCGACGTCGACCACGGCACCTACCCGTTCGTGACGTCGTCGAACCCGACGTCCGGCGGCGCGAGCGCGGGTTCGGGCATCGGCCCGGGCAAGATCACCACCGTGCTGGGCATCCTCAAGGCCTACACGACCCGCGTCGGCTCCGGCCCGTTCCCGACCGAGCTGGACGACGAGTCCGGCGAGTACCTGCGCAAGCAGGGCGGCGAGTTCGGCGTCACCACCGGCCGCTCGCGGCGCACCGGCTGGTTCGACGCCGTCATCGCGCGCTACGCGGTGCGGGTCAACGGCATCACCGACTACTTCCTCACCAAGCTGGACGTGCTGTCCGGGCTGGAGAAGGTGCCGGTGTGCGTCGGCTACGAGGTCGACGGGTTCCGCACCTACGACATGCCGATGACGCAGACCGACGTGCACCACGCGCTGCCGATCTACGAAGAGCTGCCGGGCTGGTTCGAGGACATCTCGGGCTGCCGCACCTTCGAGGAGCTCCCGGCGAACGCGCGGGCGTACGTCGAGCGGCTCGAGGAGCTTTCGGGCGCGCGGATCTCGGCGATCGGCGTCGGCCCGGGCCGGGAGCAGACGATCGTGCGCCACGAGTTCGTCTGACCGGTCCTCTGAGTGCCCTCAAGCGCGCTATGAAAGTCCCCTTCATTGCGAAATTTGCAATGAAGGGGACTTTCATAGCGTCTCAGGCGAGCGAGGTCTTGACGGGAGTCTCGTTCCGGAACAGGTCCAGCACCGGGCAGTGCTCGTCCACCTGCCGCTTCAGGTCCTCGTAGGCTTCCGCTCCCGCAGGCCCGCTCAGCTCGACCGAAACGCGCACGTCCCCGAAGCCCGGCCGGGTCGACGAGAACCCGAAGAAGCCGTGCAGGTCGATGTCGCCGTCCACGGTCACCTTCACGCCTTCGAGCGGCACACCGAGCTTCGCTGCCCAGAACTGGTAAGTGATCACCTGGCACGAGCCCAGCGCGGCGAGCGCGTATTCGACCGGGTTGGCCGCGGTGTCGCCCCCGCCGAGCGCCGCGGGCTCGTCGACGGTGAACGCGTGGTCGCGCACCCGCACGTCCACCTGTGTCGCCGTTCCGGGGTTCAGCGCGTTGGCGACGCTGAACGAGACGGCGGCGTTGCGCGGGTCGGCGTCGACGGCGGTCTTGGTTCCTTCGATGACATCGGTCAGCGACATCGGGTCTCTCCAGGATCGAGGTGTCGGACGTCGCCCAGGGTGCGGCAACGCGCGAAACCGCGCGCGTGATCTCAGCTGGTGAACGGCGAAATATCCTTTCGGCACCGTGGTTGGCGTTGAACATGACCATCGGAGTGGCACTCCCGTCCGGGGACACCGCGAACGCCGTCAACATCGTCGACGAACTCGTCACGCAGACCCAGCAGGCCGCCGACGCCGGGCTGACGTCCGCCTGGTTCTCCCAGCAGATGGAGCACGACGCGATCACCGTCGCCGCCCTCGCGGGCCGCGCCGTGCCGGGGATCACCGTCGGGACCGGCGTCGTCCCGATCTATCCGCGACATCCGCTGCTGATCACCGGCCTCGCGCAGACGGCGCAGGCCGCCACCGGCGGCCGGTTCGCGCTCGGCCTCGGAACCGGCGCGAAGAACTGGCTCGAACCGGCGTACGGCATCGAGTACCCGTCGCCGATCAAGCACCTGCGCGAGTACCTCACGATCCTCCGGCAAGTGCTCGAAGGCGCCGAAGTCGACTTCGAGGGTGAGACGGTCAGCGCGCACGCCAAGGGCTTCGCGGCTTCGCTCTCGGTCGCGGGATCTTCGGACATCCCGCTGATCATCGCCGCGATGGGACGGCAGGCGCTGCGCGTCACCGGCGAACTCGCCGACGGCACGATCCCGTTCCTCGCCGGGCCGAAGGCGCTCTCGGAGCTGATCGTCCCGGAGATCACCAAGGCGGCCGCGGGACGTCCGGCGCCGCGGGTCATCGCGATGGTCCCGGTCGTCGTGACCGATGAACCCGACGCCATCCGCGCCATCGTCGACAGGCAGTACGCGTTCTTCCGCGACATCCCGTCCTACCGCGCGGTCTTCGACGCCCAGGGGGTGGATTCCGCCGGGGAGCTGGTGATCGCCGGGGACGAAGAGACCGTCGCCGCCGAGATCCGCCGGTACTTCGACGCGGGGGCGACCGAGGTCGTCGCGACCCAGAGCGGCATCCGCAACTCCGAGGAGCGACTCCGCACCTGGCGTGTCCTGGGGGATCTCGTGAAGAGCTGACATCCAGGGGTCCAGTGGCCTTGCTCACAGCGTTCGTATTGTGCATACTCGTGCGCATAGCGAACACAGCTGGAGGTCCCCATGTCCCCTGTCGCGGCCCGTTCGTGGGTGGTACCGCTCGCCTGGACGGCGGTCCTGCTCGACGGATTCGACCTGGTCGTCCTGGGTACGGTGCTGCCCGCACTGCTCCGTGACCACGTCTGGGGGCTGACGCCGGGCACGGCCTCGGTCATCTCGACGTTCGGCCTGATCGGCATGATGATCGGCGCGATGGCGATCGGCACGATCACCGATGTCATCGGCCGCCGGAAGGCGCTGATCATCGCGGTCGCGGCCTTCTCCGTGTGCACCGCGCTCTGCGCGATCGCGCCCTCGGCGTTCTTCTTCGGGCTGTTCCGCTTCCTCGCCGGGCTCGGCCTGGGCGGTTGTCTCCCGACGGCGATCGCGCTGGTCACCGAGTACGCCCGCAAGGAAAAGGGCGGCAGCGCGACAACCACGGTGATGACCGGCTACCACGTCGGAGCGGTGCTCACGGCGCTGTTGGGCATCTGGCTGATCCAGCCGCTCGGCTGGCGCGCGATGTTCGTCGCCGGCGCGCTGCCCGCGCTCGTGCTGGTGCCGCTGATGATCAAGTACCTGCCGGAGTCCGAGTCGTTCGAGCGAGTGCGGGAGACCCAGGAGAAGTCGGCGACGCAGGTGGTCGGCGGGCTGTTCCGCGGCGGCCTGCTGCGGGCCACCATCGCGTTCTGGGTGACGTCGTTCATGGGCCTGCTGCTGGTCTACGGGCTCAACACCTGGCTGCCGGAGATCATGCGCCAGGCCGGGTACCCGCTCGGCGCGGCGCTCGGACTGCTGCTCACGCTGAACCTCGGCGGCGTGGTCGGCCTGCTCATCGCGGGGCGGGTGGCGGACAAGGTCGGCGTGCGGCCGTCGGTGATCGCCTGGTTCCTCGGCGCGGGGGTGTTCCTGGCGCTGCTGAGCGTGAAGCTGCCCGCGGCCGGTCTGTACGTGGCCGTGTTCCTCACCGGCGGATTCGTGTTCAGCGCGCAGGTGCTCGTGTACGCGTACATCGGCAAGACGTATCCGGACGCGATGCGCGCCACCGGGATCGGCTGGGCGGCGGGCGTCGGCCGTATCGGCGCGATCTGCGGGCCGATCCTCGGCGGCGCGCTGCTGAGCGCCGGGATCGCGTACCCGTGGGGCTTCTACGCCTTCGCCGCCGTGGGTGTCCTGGGTGCGGCCGCGGTGACCGGAGTTCGCGCCGGCCGCACCCGGGAGGCCGTCAGCCGAGTTCCTTGAGTTCCTTCTCCACAGCGGCGAGCTCCGCCTCCGAACCCTGCACCTTGGGGCCGGTGAACCACTTGCGTGCCGAGGCGAACCACCACACGGCCGCACCACCGAGGACGACGAGGAACGCGATCGGCGTGTAGTTGAAACTGTCGATGGTGATCGGCGATCCCTGCGGGAGCATGAACAGCACGAAGATGAAGCACACCCAGACGGTCGCGATGGTCCCGACGAGCTTGCCCCAGCGGCCGAGGTTCCACGGTCCGGGTTCGAAGTCGTCGCCCTTGCGCACCCGCAGGAAGACCGGGATCACGTAGGCCACGTAAAGGCCGACGACCGCGATCGAGGTCACCGCCGCGTAGGCGGTCGCGCTCCACAGATACGGCAGGGCGAGCAGGAGCGCGCCGCCCGCGGCCAGCCACACCGCGTTGGTCGGTGTCTGGGTGCGCTTGTTGATGCGGTGCCAGAAGCTCGAACCCGGGATCGCGCCGTCGCGGGCGAAGGCGTAGATCATCCGCGAGTTCGCGGTCACCGACGCCATCCCGCAGAACAGCTGCGCGCCGATGCAGATCAGCAAGAGGAACTTGCCGGTCGTCGCGCCGGTCGCGTCGATGAAGATCTGCGCGGGCGGCACCCCGGTCTCGGAACCGGCGGCGCCCTCGTAGTCCTGGATGGCGAAGGTGAGGCCGATGAGCAGGATCCAGCCCGCGACCAGGGAGACGAGGATCGAGTTGACGATCCCGCGAGGCCCGGCCTTCGCCGCGTTCTTGGTCTCTTCGGTCATATGGGCCGAGGCGTCGTAGCCGGTGAGTGTGTACTGCGCGAGCAGCAGGCCCAGTAAGAAGACGTAGACCGGTGACGCCCAGCCCGTGTTGTTCACGAACTCGCCGAAGACGAACGACGCGTCCTGGTGCTTCTCGGGCACGATGACCAGCACCCCGACGATGACCAGCACGCCCGCGAGATGCCACCACACGCTGACGGTGTTCAGCAGCGCCACGATCTTGACGCCGAAGGTGTTCAGCAGGCCGTGGACCACCAGGATGATCGCCAGCAGCAGGATCGTGTTGCCCGGTGTCGCCTCGAAGCCGAACTGCAGGTCGAGGAAGGCGTTGAGGAACAGCGCCGCGCCGAAGTCGATGCCCGCGGTGACCGCGATCTGCCCGATGAGGTTGAACCAGCCGGTGAACCACGCCCACGCCGCGCCGTTGCGCGGGGCGAGCTTCGCGGCCCAGTAGTAGAGCCCGCCCGCGGTCGGATAGCTGGAGCAGACCTCGGCCATGCCCAGCCCGACCAGGATGACGAACAGCCCGACCAGCGGCCAGCCCCAGATCATCGCGGCGGGACCGCCGGTCTTCATGCCGAACCCGTAGAGGGTCAGGCAGCCGGAGAGGATCGAGATGATCGTGAACGAGACCGCGAAGTTGGAGAAGGTCGACATCGTGCGCCGGAGTTCCTGCGCGTAGCCGAGTTGGTGGAGCCGGGCACTGTCTTCGTCGGCGGGTTCGGCGGCACGGGCGTCTGAGACATCCATCGGGCACCCACTTAAAAGGTATGCGGACAGACCATTGAGATCCGCCGAAATTAGGCCCGCCGACCTGCGCATGTCAAGGTCCCGTCAAGAAACCCATCCCCCCGGACGCCAGGAAAGGCCCGTTCCTTGCAAATTTTGCAAGGAACGGGCCTTTCCTAGCGCTTCAGGTGAGGTTCAGCGCCCCCCGGAACGCCCTCACGGCCTCCAGCGCCGTGTCCGGGTGGTCGGCGAAGTACCCGTCGACACCCGCCTTGAGGAACGCCTCCTGCTCGGCGAACGCGTCGCCGTACTCGGCGAGGTTCGCCGACGAGCGCAGGTTCTGCGGGAGGAAGTTGTTCTCGTTGCGGAACGTGTACGGCCCGACCTTCAGCCCGGCCTGGTGCGCGTCGGCGACGAGTTTGGTCGGCGCGCCCAGCGCCCCGTTCACCACCGGGATGACCTGCGCCTTCTCCGGCCCCAGGTAGTCCGCGTACTTCGAGATCTCCTTCAGGCCCGCCGGGGTGACGAGGTCGGCGTACGTCCGCGGGTCGCCCTTCGCGACGAAGTCGGCCGGAGCGCCGGTCGCCGAGGTCAGCTGCAGCAGCGGCACCCGGACCTGACGCGAAAGCGCGATCAGGTTCGACACCTCGAACGACTGGATGATCACCGGCGCCTTCGGGTGGTTGAGCCCGTTGCGCTTGAGCAGCTCGACCAGCTTCGGCTCGGTCGGGTTCTTGATCGAGGAGAAGTACGTCGAGTGCTTGATCTCCGGGTAGGTCCCCAGCTCACGGCGCAGTTCGCGGCCCAGCCGGCGCGTCAGGTCGAGCACCTCCTGGTAGGTGGCGATCCGGTACCGGCCGTCGTAGATCTTGTTGTTCGGCCGCAGCTGCGGGATCCGCTCGGTCGCGCGCAGCGTCTTCAGCTCGGCGAGGGTGAAGTCCTCGGTGAACCAGCCGGTGAACGACGCGCCGTCGATGACCTTGGTCGTCTTCCGGTTCGCGAACTCGGGGTGCTTCGCGACATCGGTGGTCCCGCCGATCTCGTTCTCGTGCCGGGCGACCAGCTGGCCGTCCTTGGTGGGCACGAGGTCGACGTCGACCCAGTCGACGCCCTGGCGGTAGGCGAGCTCATACGAGGCGAGCGTGTGCTCCGGGCGGTAGCCCGGCGCGCCGCGGTGTCCGACGATCACCGGCCCATCGTGACCCCTGGCCTGTGCCGACACATCTTGGGCACCCGGCTCGGCGGCGCCGGCCAGCCCTGTGACGCTGAGTACGGCGAGACCGGACAGGGCGAGCACGCCCAGGCGCTTTCGCATGGTGGGTAACCTCTTTCGCTTGAACTCGGGGTACCGCGCCACCCTTGACGCAGGAGGCGTCCGGACGGCGAAGACGGACCGGCGGAGCGCTGACCGCCGGGTGAACGCCGGATGGAACCACCCGCTCGAGGACGGCGACGTGTTCGGGGCTCACCGGCACGGTTACCCTGTGCGTCGTGCGCGTACTGGTAATCGGGTCCGGCGCCCGTGAGCATGCACTTGTCCTCGCGGTCGCGGAAGACCCTTCCGTCACCGCACTGGCCTGTGCCCCGGGCAACGCCGGCACCTCTTCGGTGGCCGAGCAACTCGGTGTCGACGCGGCCGATCCCGAATCGGTCTCCGCCCTGGCCAAGCAGTGGCAGGCGGACCTGGTGGTGGTCGGTCCCGAGGTCCCGCTGGTGGCGGGTGTCGCCGACGCGGTCCGGAAGGCGGGCATCGCCTGCTTCGGCCCGTCCGCGTCCGCGGCCAGGATCGAGGGCTCGAAGGCGTTCGCGAAGGACGTCATGGCCGTCGCGAAGGTGCCGACAGCGCACTGTGAGGTCGTCGACAACCCAGCTCGCCTGGACGCCGCGCTCAGCCGCTTCGGCCCCACCTGGGTGGTCAAGGACGACGGCCTCGCCGCGGGCAAGGGCGTCGTGGTCACCACGGACGTCGACGTCGCGCGCAAGCACGCCCTCATGCTGCTCGACGGCGGGCACCCCGTGCTCCTGGAGTCCTTTTTGGACGGCCCGGAGGCCTCTCTCTTCTGCTTCGTCGACGGCCGCACGGTCGTCCCGATGCTGCCCGCGCAGGACTTCAAGCGCGTCGGCGACGGCGACGCCGGTCCGAACACCGGCGGCATGGGTGCGTACGCGCCGTTGCCGTGGGCGCCGAAGGACCTGGTCGACGACGTCGTCGAGCGGATCGTCCAGCCCGTGGTCGACGAACTCGACAACCGCGGCGCCACCTTCTCCGGCCTGCTCTACGCCGGTCTCGCGCTGACTTCCGAAGGCCCGCAGGTCATCGAGTTCAACTGCCGCTTCGGTGACCCGGAGACCCAGGTCGTCCTGGCGCTGCTGCGCAGCCCGCTCGGCCAGGTCCTCCACGCGACGGCGACCGGCAAGCTCGCCGACCTGCCGCCGCTGGACTGGGACTCGGGCGCGGCGGTCACCGTCGTGCTCGCCGCCGACGGCTACCCCGGCAAGCCGAGGACCGGTGACGTCATCACCGGTGGCGAGATCGAAGGCGTGCTCCACGCCGGGACCCGCCGCCGCGACGACGGCGCCGTGGTCTCCTCCGGCGGCCGCGTGCTGTCGGTCGTCGGCACCGGCAAGAACCTGAAGGCCGCCCGCAAGGACGCCTACGCGACGGTCGAGAAGGTCCACCTGGCCGGCTCGCACCACCGCACCGACATCGCCCTGCTCGCCGCCAAGGGAGAGATCGCCACCCCGGTCTCCTGAATTCGGGCGGAACCGTCCCGGTCCTGGGTACGTCTAACCCGGTATTTCCTGTGAAGCTTAGGCGCTCGATACATCGGCGTTGGTAGCCTCGACGGGGCGAACGGTCACCGTCCGTATTCCAAGGGGTGGGGAATGGCAGCATCGGGCAAGATCCAGGACCTCACGTCGGCGGTCCCGACGCCGCCGTCGGTGGCCGACATCAGAGTGGATCCGTCGAAGCTGCTCGAAGTGGCGAAGATCGTCGAAGAGCAGGTCGACGCGCTGCAGGACAAGCTTCTGACCCGGCTGGACCAGCTGCGCATCGACACCCCGGCCAACGACACCGTGAGCGTGCACTCGACCAGTGTCTGGAACGAGCTGGTGGCCGACGGCGACCAGTCGTACGCCGCGCAGGTCAAGGCCTACGTGGCCGGTCTGCGGGGACTGGTCAACCAGCTCCGCACGGCGGCCAAGGAGTACAAGACCAGTGATGCGGACAAGGCCGCCGCGTTCGGGGACCGTGGTGTACACCGGGCGTAGGCCTCGCGTGCTGGTCTCCGGTGGGGTGCTCACCCTCGTGCTGGCCGGATGCGCCACGGACACGGGTGGGCAGGCTTTCCCCAACGAACCGGCGCTGGCTTCGGCCACGCAGGGCGCCAAGGCGTCCGCGCTGCCCGCCAGGCCAGCCGAACTGAGCTTGCAGGGTGTCGATCCGTGCGCCCTGGTCACCACGCCGCAGCTCGACCAGCTCAAGATCAACAGCAAGCCGCGCGCGGCCACGGAACCGATCGACGGCCCGACCTGCGTCTTCGACGCGGACGCCGCGGAACCCTTCCACACCTACTACGTCCGCACGGTCACCGCGGACGTCGAAGAGTGGTTCACGGGCAAGCGCCGCAAGAACAGCATGACGACGGAACCGAAGGCGGTCGGCGGGTTTCCCGCCGTCACGAGCTACCGCGACGCCGGGAAACCGGGCGATTGCGAAACGCTCGTCGGTGTCGCCCGGGGACAGACGCTGGCGGTGCGGGCCGTCACCGTCACCGCCGGCGCGTTCACCATGCCGCAACTGTGCGAGATGTCCGCGCAGGCGGCCGATCTGGCTTTGCAGACCTTGAAAGCACGCAACTAGGGAGGGCGCCGTGAACGTTTCCGACCTCGCGGGCAAGCTCCGCGATCTCCGGTTCGACGGCTACACCGACACCGGGATCGCGACCGAGATCGAGCGCTTCCGCAGCGGCGACGGCACCGGCAGCATCGGCATCGCCGTCGACGCGCTGAAGTCCGTCGCGTCCGCGCTCGCCGACACCGACAAGACGCTGCGCGACGAGCTGGGCAAGCTCGGCGTGGAATGGCAGAGCGAGGCGGGTGGCGCCGCCGGTCAGGTGTTCACCGAGCAGGCGGGCTTCTCCCAGGACGCGAACTCGAAGGTCTCGCACTCCGCGGAGATGATCTTCGCCCAGGGTGAGGCCTTCAACCGGACGCTGCACAAGCTTCCCGACCCGGAAGTGGTCCGGAAGGGCGCGGGCGGCTTGACCCTCGGCGACGTCGTGCTGAGCCTCATCGGGTTCGAGACCGACCACGCCAAGAGCGTCAGCGCCGCGAACAACGCGCGGGCGCAGGCGCAAGAGGCGTTGAACGACTACGCCAAGACGAGCGGCGAGAACCTGCTGACGACCGACACGCTGGCCGATCCGCAGACGATGAACCTGACCCAGAACACGATCGCCGCCGGAACGGGCGGCGGTTCGGGCACGCTCGACCTCGCGGGCACGGCCACGGATCTGACCCCGGACGGCAGCGTGCGGCCCGCGTCGGCCGCCGTCGAGTCGAAGTACGTGCCGCCGGTCGTGCAGCCCGTCGGCAACCCGAAGTCGCCGTCTTACGACGCGCCGACCCCGGCCTACGGTGTCGCCGTCGGCAACCCTCCGGCCCGGAAGACCGGCTCCTCGGTGCCTCATGGCGGTGCCACGGCCCCCGCGGCCGCCGCCCCGACCACGCCGTCCGGCACTTCGAGGCCCGCGCCCGCCCCGGGCAGCGGCTGGGTGACGCCGAACCGGCCCTCCCCGCAGCCCGAACCGGGCAGGCCGTCGTACCCGATCACCGGCTCGCCCGCCTCGCCGCCGTTCATCCCGCCGGGTGCGCCGAACCTGCCTCCCGGCTCCACGAACGTCCCGCCGGGCCAGTCCACCGGAAGCCTGCCGCCGGGCAACAGCTCGACGTCCTCGCTGCCGCCGGGCAAATCGTTCGGCACCGGCCCCGGTATCGACGGCGCCCTCGGCAAGGGCCCCGGCTCCAGCTCCGGTCCCGGCGTCTTCGGTGTCGGCGGTGGCCAGGGTGGCGGAGACCAGGCCCTCGGCAAGGGCCGTTCGGTCGGCGCCGGACCGCAGGCGCCGCTGGCCGCGGGTAACGAATCCGGCCGCGGCTTCCCCGCCGTCCCGAAGATCACCGGCCCGGCCGCGGGCGACCTGGGCGCCGGTGCGGCCGCGCTCGGCGCCGGTGTCGCGGGTGGTGCGCTGAGCGGCGACAAGGAACGTGACCGCCGCTCTCGTCAGGAAGGCGGCGGCGTCGTGAAGCCGACCCGTCAGCTGCCGATCGGCGAGCTTCCCGAAGAGGAGGCCATGCGGCGCTCGGAGAAGATCGGCGCGAAGCAGCCGAAGACCGAGTCGAAGTTCATGGAGCGCGCGGCCACTCAGGACGTCGAAGAGGACGCCGAGCACATCAGGCGTTACGGCGTCGACGACAAGGACCTGTTCACCGACGAGCGCATGGTGTCGCCCGACGTGATCGGTGACCACGGCAACCGGGAAGCGCGCTGAACCTGTGCCGAACGACAACGGCAGCCTGGTGCTGTCCGCACTCGAGTTCGAAATGCTCTGGGAAGCCGAACGGCTGCCCCGCCGCCATGTCGCACTCGACGTGCCGAGCCCCGGAACGACCCATACGGAGCGGGCGGCACTGATCGAAGAGGCCTGGGAATCCCTGCGCGAGCGAGGCCTCGCGCGGGGGCACCAGGCGTCGGGCGAGCTGGTCGACATGCTGAACCTGTTCGCGCATCCCCGGTTCGCGATCGACGTCTGGGTGTGGACGGATCGCGAGATCAAGGGGCAGGCGGTCAGCGTCGGCAACCAGGCCCTGCTCGGCGTGATCGACTCCGGCCAGGTATGGCTGATCCCCGCCCGCGAAAGCTCACTCGCCGAGGCCGCCGTCTCGGTCGCGGGCGATCTGGGCCCCGGCGTCGGCCAGTCGATCAGCATCCCGCACGACGTCCTCCGCGACGCCGATGCCGCCGCCCGCGGCGACGCGAAAGCGATGGTCACCGCCCTGGAAGACCTCGACGTCCCCCTCTGGCAGGCCCAAGAAGTGGCGGGCATGCTGCTCGGCCAGGAGGCACGCGGCCAGTTCGGCATCGAACGCGCGGGCCGGGACGGCCGCCCTCGCCGCGCGGACAGCGTGGTCGCCTTCTACGACACGGACGCCGGGCGGTACCTGTTCCAGGTCGCGCGGAACCGGGACGGACGGGATTGGGCGACCATCACCCCGGCGGACAACCACCTGCTGGCGACGCGGATCCGGGAAGTCGCCGATTTCTGAGTTACGTCCGGCTTAATGAGGTTCACCCCGATTCAGCCGTTTCGGGAAGTCGATATCGGCGGGGTGGAAGTCGGCGTGGAAACGCACACGGCCCGCTGTCGAGGTCTTACAGTATGCGCGGGAACCGTCCTGATCGGCCGCGCGTCTGATCGGGCGGACACAAGTTTTCCGTGAAGGGGATGACGAACCGTGCCTGTGTACGACCCGGATTCCATGGGGATCGCCGCCGGTCAGGTGGAGAAGCTCAAGGACGAGTTCGAGAAGTCCAAGAAGCAGGTCACCGGCGTCGATGACGAGAAGGAAAGCCCGTTCGGCACGATGGGCGGTTCGGGTGACGTGCACGGTGCCGTGGGCTCCTTCAAGGACGGCGTGCACAACGAGTTCGACTCTGCGGGGAAGCTGATGGAGGCGACCGCCTTCGTGCTGCGCAAGGCCGCCGGGCTGATCCAGGAGACCGAAGCCGTGCACGTCGACAATCTCAAGCTGCACGAGCACGGCAAGCAGTGAGCACGCGTAAGACGGCTCTGGGGGGCCTGATTCCAAGGGGGCGTTGTGGCCGATATTGACTTTCCGCCGAACTGGCCGCAGGTCACCGAGAAGGCGAAGCAGGTCGAAGGCATCAAGCCGGAGTCCATTCAGAAGGCCGCGGACCAATTCCACGCGGCCGCGACGCAGGCCGGTGACCACAGTGCCTCGCTGAAATCGTCGACCGACGCGTTGAACGGTGGCGTCTGGAAAGGTCCCGCCGCCGACGCCTTCTTCGACTACGTGAAGCAGATCACCTCCGCTGGGGACCGCGTAAAGGGACACCTGGACGAGATCAGCAAGGACCTTGGCGAACTCCAAGTCCAGCTGAGCGATATCAAGCGCAAGATCGAGGACGCCAACAAGACGGCGCACGACACGATTCAGAAGTGCATCGACACGGAGAACCCGAAGGTCGCGGCAGCTCGTCAGCAGGCCGCTGACGCCGCGAATCCGGACAAAAAGGTGCAGCCGCCGAACCCGAGCGCCGACCAGATCATCACGGCGGCCAACGCCGCCAACCTGAAGACGGCGAGCGGAGCCGTCGAATCCATCGGCGGACTGCTGACCCAGGCGGACGGACTGATCAAGAAGTCCCAAGAGCTGATGAAGAAGGACGTGGAGGGCGGCGGCTACTCCAAGGTCCCGATGCCCGGCAAGGACGGCTCCGTTCCCAAGCGCACCGGTGGTCTCCACACCGGAGGTGGCGGTGGAGGGGGCGGCGGCGGTGGTGGCGGTGGGGGTGGCGGCCTCGGGTCGAGTGGCGGTCCGCCGTCGACGACCCCGCCGGGCAACGTCCAGCAGTGGATCCAGGAAGCCATCAAGATCCTGCAGGCGGCCGGTATCCCGGTGACCGAAGCCGACATCAACAAGATCTGGACGATCATCGAGAAGGAGTCCGGCGGTAATCCCAACGCCATCAACAACTGGGACTCCAACGCGGCGAAGGGCACTCCGTCCAAGGGCCTGATGCAGTGCATCGACCCGACCTTCAACGCGCACAAGCTTCCGGGGCACGACGACATCTACAACCCGATCGACAACATCATCGCGGGCGTGCGGTACACGTTCTCGCGGTACGGCGGTTTCGAAGGGCACCCGGGCCTGAAGTCGATGGCCGGTGGCGGCGGATACCAGGGCTACTAAAGACTTCGTGAGTGGTAAGGACAGTTAGAGCCAAGGGTACCTACTGGATTCTGCGTGCGAGTGTTCGCGAGTTCGTGATGGCCAGGGGTCGTGTTGCGAAAGCCACTTTCGGGACATCAGACGTCGCGAAAGTGGCTTTCGCGACACCCGGGCTGGCTGGCGCGGCCCTCGCAACGACTCGACCCACCACGCCACTGTCGCGAAGGCTCTCCTCTGCGGTACATGAAGGCCCCCTTCCTTGCGCCTAGGTACAGGAAGGGGGCCTTCATGTACTGCCGAGGGAAGTGGCCCTTCACGCGCCGCCGCCCGTGACTGCTGGGCTGGCGGGTGTCGCTGAGGCTTCGGAGGGCGATCACGTAGTCCGTGAAGGCCTCTTGGGTTCATGGGGTGGTTGCAATGCTCTGAGGTGGGTGGGTGTTGCGGGTGCTGGGTGTTGGGGAGTTGCCGCGTGAGGTGAAGGTCGGGTTCTGGGGGTTGGTGCGGGCTGGGTTGCCGGCGAAGCCGGCGGCCCAGGTGCTCGGGATCGGTCATACGACGTGTTCACGGTGGTTCCGTGAGGCTGGCGGGGTGATGAGCAACGCACCCCGCTTGTTGTCGGACCGGTTCCTGTCGCTGGCCGAACGCGAGGAGATCATGGTTCTGCGGGCGCGGGGTGAGTCCCAGGCGGAGATCGGCAGGATTCTCGGGCGGAGCGCTGGGACGATCTCTCGGGAGCTGGCCCGTAACACCGTGGCGGGTCGGGAGTATCGGGCCAGCGTGGCCCAGGCCGCGGCGGCGCGGCGAGCGAAGCGGCCGAAGGTCGCCAAACTCGCCGTCGACGGTCACCTGCGGGACCTGGTGCAGGACGGGTTGTTGCAGAAATGGTCTCCTCAGCAGGTCAGTAAAGTCTTGCGGGAGAACTACGCGGACCACCCGGAGTTACAGGTGTCGCACGAAACGATCTACCAAGCGCTCTACGTGCAATCCCGCGGCGCGCTGCGCCGTGAGCTCACCGCATGTCTGCGGACCGGGCGGGCGTTGCGTAAACCGCAGCGTCAGGCTCAGGTGCGCAGGGAACGGGCGCCGGGACGGATCCAGGGGATGGTCAACATCTCCGAGCGTCCCGCCGAGGTTGAGGACCGGGCGGTGCCGGGACACTGGGAAGGTGATCTGATCTGCGGGACCGGGCACGGTTCGGCGATCGGGACGCTGGTGGAGCGCACCACCCGGTTCGTGATGTTGCTGCACTTGCCCGACGGGCGTGACGCGGCGACGGTGGCCGAGGCGATGGCGGCGATGATCGCGACTCTGCCCGAGTCGATGATGGCGTCGCTGACGTGGGATCAGGGCAAGGAAATGGCTCACCACACCAGGATCACCGCGGAGACCGGGGTGCAGGTCTACTTCGCTGATCCGCACTCGCCGTGGCAGCGGGGGACCAACGAGAACACCAACGGGTTGCTGCGGCAGTACTTTCCCAAGAGAACCGACCTCTCGGTCTATTCCGCGGAGTACCTCGCCGCGGCCGCCGCACAGCTCAACGAACGACCGCGTAAGACACTCGGCTGGCTAACACCAGCCGAGTGCCTGCGGCGGCTACTCTTCCCAGACGAAACAACCAGCATTGCAACCACCAGTTGAATCCGCCCCTCCTTCACTACCTTCAGGGTAGGCAAGGAGGCCTTCACGGACCTGCGACCAACCAGCCACAAGCAGCAGGTACCTAAGGCCCCTTCGGCACTAACCGTCCCTGCCACTCACGAGCCGTCTCAGTACTCCTTGAGTACCAAGGCGTTCGCCGCCTCGGTCAACGGCCGCATGGCCGCCTTCATGATCCGGTCCCGGAACGGCAGATACGGCAGCGCCCGCATCGACTGGATCTGCTTCCACTGCGCGAACCGGGTCTGCTTCTTCTGGTTCATCGAGGCCAGTGCTTGGTTCTTGAGTACGAACGGCCGCATTTCCTTTTCGTACGAAGCGAAAGCGGCGCGATGATCCGGCGAAGACGCGAGTGACCCGGCCAGCACGTAAGCTCCGACGAGCGCCAAGCTGGTGCCCTGTCCCGAAAGTGGCGACGGACCGTAGCCCGCGTCGCCGACCAGCGTGATCCGCCCTTCACTGAAGCTGTCCATCCGGATCTGGGTCATCGAATCGAAGTACAGCTCGCTCGACTCCATTTCGCGGAGCAGTCGCGGCACTTCCCAGTCGTGGCCGAGGAAGTGGTCGGCGAGGAGTTTTCGTTGCTGCGCGAGGTCATGCCGGTCGAAGTCGAGCTCCGGAGACTGGAATCCGAGTATCGCCCGCGCCTCCGTGTTGTTCCGCGCGCTGTACAGACCGGCCATTTTCCCGGTGTCATGTGGAAGGTCTGCCAGCGGTCCAGGTCGAGGAAGTTCGGCACGGTGAACACCGCGAGGTAGGTGTCCATATGGTGCGAAAACTGTTTCTCCGCCCCGAAAACCAGCGATCGCACGGCCGAGTGCAGTCCGTCAGCGCCGACGACGAGGTCGAAATCGCGCGGCCCGCCTTGGGCGAAGGTGACCCGCACGCCGTCGGTTCGCTGCGCGATCCCGGTGATCCAGTCGCCGTACACGTACTCGACGCCGTCCTGGGCGACCGAGGCCAGCGTGTCCGTGAGGTCGTCTCGAAGGATCTCGACGTCTTCGCTGTCGGTGAGCCCGCCGGTCAGCGTGTGGTCGGTGACCTTCACCAGCGTCTTCCCGGCCCCGTTCACGAACGACATCCCTAGCGTGTCCGTGCCCAGCTCCCGGAGGCGCCCGAGCACCCCCATCCGGTCGACGACGCCGAGCGCCGTGCCGCGGATGTCGACCGCGTGCCCGCCGGTCCGGGGTGCGGGTGCCCGCTCGACGACCGTCGGTGCGAAACCGTGCCGCCGCAGCCAGTACGCCAGCGTCGTACCGGCGATTCCCGCGCCCGAAATCAGCACCTTCTGCATGTGAACTCCCCTGTGTACGCTGTTTTGAAGCACTGCGTACAACGTATGGACAGCACGCCCTTGCCCGAGGAAAACAGCGAGAAAGCATCGATCGCACTAGTGCGATTGAGCTAGTGCGGTGGCTGGATCGGGGTGCGGTGCCCGCAAAGTGCACTATGGCAAGGAGTCGACCATGACCGAGCCGCCCTACCTGCGGATCGCCGCCGAGATCCGCCGCCGCATCGTCACCGGCGAGCTGCGCGAGGGCGACAAGGTCCCGTCGACGCGCGGGATCATCGCCGAGTGGGGGGTCGCGATGGCGACCGCGACGAAGGTGCTCGCCACGCTCAAACGGGACGGCCTGGTCATCGCCAAACCCGGTGCGGGCACGGTCGTCGCGGGCCGCGCCAGGACGGCCGCGCCGAGAACCGAAGCGGAGCTTTCCCGCGATCGGGTGGTGAAGGCCGCGATCCGGATCGCGGACGCCGAGGGCATCCGCGCCCTGTCCATGCGCCGCATCGCGTCCGGTCTCGGCGTCGCGACGATGGCGCTTTATCGCCATGTCACCGCGAAGGAGGAGCTGATCCTCGAGATGGCCGACATGGCGCTCGGCGAGATCCGCTTCCCGCCCGAACCGCCGCCCGGCTGGCGGGTTCAGCTGGAGCTGATGGCCAGGGCCCAGTGGGCGCTGTTCCGGCGGCACCCTTGGCTGGCGCAGGCGCTCTCGATCACCCGCCCGCAACCGTTGGCGAACCTGCTGCGCCACGCGGACTGGGCCACCCGCGCGCTGGACGGTCACGGCCTCCCGGCGTCGACGATCATGTACGCGCACATCACGATCTTCAACCACGTGCGCGGTATCGCCCTCAGTTTCGAGTCCGAGGCCGAGAGCGAATCCGGGACGGCCGTCTCGGCCGACGCCTGGCTCGCCGTGCACGAGCCGATCCTCCGGGACCTGGTCGCGGGTGGCCGGTTCCCGAACTTCGCCGACGTCGCCTCGCGCGCCCCGTTCGACTACGACCTCGACACGCTCTTCGAGTTCGGCCTCCAACGACTCCTCGACGGTTTCTCGGTTCTCCTGGCGAAGGCGAGTTAGCCTCACCCCATGTCCTTCCCCGGTCCCGCCGCTCGTTCCGACGTCCCGCCGTTCCATGTCATGGACGTCCTTTCGGCCGCGCAGGCACGGCAGCGCAGCCACGGCGATCTGGTCCCGCTGGTCGCGGGGCAGCCGTCCGCGCCGGCGCCGCGTCCGGTGCTCGAAGCCGCCGAGCGGGCGTTGAAGGACCAGACCCTCGGCTACACCGAACAGCTCGGCATCCCGGAACTGCGCGAAGCCGTCGCGGCGCACTATCACCGCACGTACTCGGTCGACGTGAGCCCGCAGGACGTCATCATGACGACCGGTTCTTCCGGCGGCTTCCTGCTTTCGTTCCTCAGTGCCTTCGAGGCGGGCGACCGGGTCGCGATGGCGCGTCCCGGCTACCCGGCCTACCGCAACCTGCTGAAGGTGCTCGGTTGCGAGGTCGTCGAGTTCGCCACCGGGGCGGAGACGAACTTCCAGCCGACGACGGCCCTGCTGGACGAACTCGGTCCGATCAAGGGGCTCATCGTGGCCAGCCCCAGCAACCCGACGGGCACCGTCCTGCCACCGGGTGAACTGGCCGCGATCAGCGGCTGGTGCGCGTCACACGGCGTGCAGTTGATCAGCGACGAGATCTACCACGGGATCTCCTACGGCGCCGGACTCGACTGCGCCTGGCAGTACGGGAGCGAAGCGCTCGTCCTCGGCTCGTTCTCGAAGTACTTCGCCATGACCGGCTGGCGGCTCGGCTGGATGCTCGCGCCCCAGCGGCTGCACCGCGCGATCGACGTCCTGACCGGCAACTTCACCATCTGCCCGCCCGCGGTCTCCCAGCACGCCGCGATCGCCGCGTTCACCCAGGAGTCGTACGCGGAGGCCGACGGCCACGTCGAGCGCTACCGCGCCAACCGCGACGCGCTCTTCGCCGGTCTCAAGGGCATCGGCATCGACAAGCTCGCGCCCGCCGACGGCGCCTTCTATGCCTACGCCGACGTCTCCGCGTACACGAACGACAGTCTCAGCTGGTGCCAGCGCATCCTCGCCGACACCGGCGTCGCGATCGCTCCCGGTATCGACTTCGACCCGGTCGACGGCGGCCGGTTCGTGCGGTTCTCCTTCGCGGGCTCGCGCGAGGACATCGACGAGGGCATCCGCAGGCTCGGTGACTGGCTCACGGCTCAGGGGGAACCCGGAATTCACCCTGAACGTTAGGCAGAACGCAGGCAATTACGAGCTCAGCCTGACAACCTGGACTCACCGGGCCCGCTTGGGCACGGTGAGGCAATCGGAGGATGCCATGTTCTGGAAGATCGTCGGCGGGCTGATTCTGGCTTGGGTGGCCTTCATGGTGCTCGGGTCCGTGCTCGGTTTCCTCGTGAAGGCCGTCTTTTGGATCGCCGTCATCGGTGGCGCGGTCTTCCTCGGCACGGCCGCCTATGGCGCCATCAAGGGCAAGGGCACCCCGAAGCAGCTTCGCCGCTGAGTCACTGAGCCGCTGAGTCACCGAGGGCTAGGGCTTGCGCGCCACCCCGCCGAGCGACGTGAAGTTCACGGTCGAGAGCGGGGTGAAGCGCGGGCCGTCCGGCCACCACAGATGCGGGTACGTCAGCCCGGGTTCGACGAGGTCGAGCCCCTCGAAGAGCGACTCGATCTCCTCGCGTGAGCGGTACAGCGTGTCGAGGCCGGTGCCGTTGAAGCGCTTCTCCAGTGACGTCGCGACGTCGGCGGCTTCGGAGCCGTCGGCGGGGTTGTGCTGGTGCAGCAGCGCGACGAACGAACCCGGGGCCAGCGCGTCGACGTAGGCGCGGACGATCTTCCGTGCCTGGTCGAGGTCCTGGATGTGATGGATGATCGCGCACAGGATCAGCCCGACCGGCCGGTCGAACTCCAGCCGGTGAGTACGTGCGAGGCCCTCGATGACCTCGGCGGGTTCGGTCAGGTCGTTGCCCGCCATATGCGCGAAGTCGTTCGCCGCGAGCAGCGCGCGGCCGTGTGCCTGGACCACCGGATCGTGGTCGACGTAGACGACCCGCGCCTCGGGGTTGTACCGCTGCGCGACCTGATGCGTGTTGTCCACGGTCGGGAAGCCGGAACCGAGGTCGAGGAACTGGTCGATGCCCTCCCGGTCGGTCAGGTAGCGCACGGTCCTGACCAGCCAGTGCCGGACCTCTTTGGCCATGACCTGCGACTCCGGCGCGAGCTCCAGGATCTGGCGCAGCACCACCCTGTCGGCCTCGTAATTGTCCTGGCCACCCATGAGCGCGTCGAAGACACGCGCGATGCTCGGCCGGTCGAAATCGACGGGCACGAACGGACGCCGGTCGTCGGGACCTGGCATGGGCACCTACCGTGAAAACTCGGTTCGGGACACAGATCAGCTTAGGTCATCCGGATCACCGCGCGTAAGCGGATGAACGGCGAGGGTGAATTATTCCTCCGAAGAGCCGAAGGCAGATTGCGCTGTTGTCACGCCGACCCAGCGCTCCGCCTTCATCCCCACCGCCCGTGCACCGTCCACATTGGACTGACGGTCGTCGAAGAACAGGCAGTCCGCCGGTTCGGCGCCGAGTTCGCCGAGCAGGATCCGGAAGATCTTCGCGTCGGGTTTCATACAGCCGAGATCGCCGGAAAAGAGCGTCACGCGGAACAGGCTCGCCCATTTCTGCTCGCGCACCCAACGTCCGAAGGTCGACGACGCGTTGGAGAGCAGCGCGAGCGCCGCGCCCGCTTCGTGCAGGCCCTGGAGCAACTCCAGCACGTCCGGTTCGAGGTGTGACCAGCCCTCGACGTCGACGCGGGTCAGTTCTTCGGCGAAAGCCTTGTCGACCGGGACGTCCAGTGCGCGGCCGACGCTCTGCCAGTACTCGAGGTCCGAGCCGCCGAAGTCGTATCGGTCCCGTTCGGCCCAGTAGTGCGGCTCGAAATCGGCGAGTTCGTGGCCGAACGCCTTGGCCAGGGTGGGCAACGCGTCGGTGTGCTCACTGATGACGTCGCCGTAGTCGAAGACGATCCAGTTCATGTTCAGCCCCCGGTCTTGATGCGATCGATGGTTTCTTCGACGTCGGCCGCCGAAAGGTCCCGGTGCAGCACGAAGCGGATCCGGCCCGCCGACGGCAGCACCTGGATCCCGAGCCGGTCCAGCCACGCCAGGCGGCCGACGAGGTCGGGCGCGGTGACCTGCACGATGTTGGTCTCGGGTGTGTTGACCTCCCAGCCGTGCTCGGCGAACCCGGCCGCGAGCCGTGTCGCGTTCTCGTGCGTCTCGGCCAGGTCGCCGACGCGGTCCAGCGCGACCAGCCCGGCCGCGGCCAGGACCCCGCCCTGCCGGACGCCGCCGCCGAGCATCTGCCGCATCCGCCGCGCCTTCTCGACGAACTCCGGGCTGCCCGCCACCACTGAGCCGACAGGCGCGCCGAGGCCCTTGGAGAAGCAAGCGGAGACGGTGTCGGCGCCGACCGTGAGAGCCGCGGGCGGAACCCCCAGCGCGATCGCCGCGTGCCAGATGCGGGCGCCGTCGAGGTGCACGGTCAGGCCCGCCTCTTTCGCCACCGCGACCAGCTGGGCGTGCTCGTCGGGCGGGGTGACCGCGCCGCCCGCTGAGTTGTGCGTGTTCTCCAGGCACAACAGCGGCGTGCGCAGCGCGTAGTACGGCCCGCGCGGGATGCCGATCGCCGCCGAAAGCGTGTCCGGCGTCGGCCGCCCCGGGCCGGCGTCGTGCTCCAGCGCCTCCGCCATGCCGCCCGCGAGCCAGGCGGCGGAACCGAGTTCGTCGGTGATCACGTGCGCGCCGCGCGGCGCGAGGAACCGGTCGCCGCGCTGGAGGTGGAGGCACAGCGCGATCAGGTTCGCCATGGTGCCGGTCGGCGTCCAGAGCGCGGCGGGCATGCCGAGGACCTTCGCGGCGCGCTGTTCGAGGGCGGTGACGGTCGGATCGCCGTCGAGGACGTTGTCACCGACCTCGGCGTTCGCCATGGCCTGGCGCATGACGTCGTCCGGCCGGGTCACGGTGTCGGAGCGGAAATCGATCAGCGAAAGCGGGCTCGAGGTCACGGTACGATCACATCACATCGACGGGCATGCCATGAATCTCCTCCCCGGCTGGTCCGCTGAGCCCGCTCATGCAACCGTGGACGCCCCCGGTTCCGTCCTACCCATCGACGAGGCAAGAGCGGAGACAACAACCGCGTGAACCAGCGCGACGAACAAGAGTTCGCGGAGTACTTCGCCGCGAAGCGGGACTCCGTGCGCAGGACCGCGTACATGCTCTGCGGTGACTGGCATCGCGCGGACGACCTCGCGCAGACGGCGTTCGTCGCGCTGCACCGGAGGTGGAAGAAGATCAGGGAACGGGCGGCGACCGACGCCTACGTGCGGAAGACGCTGGTCAGGGCGGCCATCGACGAGTCGAGGCGGCCGTGGCGGCGGGAGTGGCAGACCGAAGAGCTGCCCGAACCGCCGCAGGACGGCTTCGACCTCGGCGAACAGGTCGTCACCAGGGAAGACCTGCTGGCCGCGTTGCGTGAAGTGCCCCCGAAACAGCGGGCCGTGCTGGTGCTCCGGTTCTTCGAGGGGCTGGACGTCGGCGCCGCGGCGAAGGTGCTCGGCTGCAGCGAAGGAAACGTGAAGAGCCAGACCGCACGCGGGCTGGCGAACCTCAGGCAGGTCATGGAGAAGGAGGAGGTGGCACGGGATGGACGAGAATGACCTGAAGGCGTTGTTCCGTGACGCCCCCGGCGACGCCCCGGCGTCGAGCTTCGACACCTCTGACGTCGTCCACGCCTCCCGGCGCGCGACCGCCCGGCGCCGCAACGGCATCGCGGTCGCCTGTAGCGCGGTGGTTTTGGTGCTGGCCGGAGTGGGCATGTTCGGCGTGCTCGGCGGAACCGATTTCCAGATGGGTACCGCGGCCAAGTCCGGCAACGAAGCCGCTTCCCCGGGGCAACCCGGGGCGGCGTCCGCACGTCCTCTTGACAGCGGGGAGTCCTCGAACTTCTCGAACCCGCCGCCTCAGCAGGGGGGCGGCGGGCCAGAGAAGACCGGCCAGATGACGGCCGAAGGCACCTACGGGTGCGACCAGGTGGACCGGGAGCTCGCCACCGCCCTCGCTGGCGAGCTCCCGGTCCCCGTGGATGTCGCCAAGTCGACGCCCGGCGACATCTGTACGACGGGGGCCAGGTCCGCGGGGTTCCAGGTGCCGGGTGGCTCGGTCGCCGTCGCGGTCTTCCCGGCGGGCGCGTCCGTGCCGCCGGCGCCCATCGGGGCGTCCAGCGCGCAGCGGACGACGGCCAAGGGATCGCTGGTGGTCGTGGTGAGCCTCGGTGACGGCTCCGGCAGGCCTGCCTTCCCCGAGTCCGACGTCGACAGGTTCGTCGCCGTGCTCGCCGCCCGCTACTGAAAGCACCTGGCAAAATAGCCCGTCATGACCGTCGCAGCGACAACGCCGAAGGGTGAGCGAAGGCGCGCCGAACTCATCGAGTCCGCCGCGGCGCTGCTCGCCGAAGGCGGGTTCGACGCCGTGCGGCACCGTGCGGTCGCCGAGCGCGCGGGTTTGCCGCTGGCCTCGACGACGTACTACTTCGACTCGCTCGACGAGCTCGTCACCGCCGCTGTCGAGCACCACGCGAACCAGGAACTCGAAACCGGACGGCGACGGCTCGACGAGCTGGCGACCCGTAACCGCGGTGTCGAGGCCACCGTCGACCTGGTGCTGGACATGCTCCTCGGCCCGCTCCGCCCGGATCGCGAAGCCGACGCCGAAGCGGTCCTCCTGCGCTACGAGCGTTTGGTCGGGACAGGGCGTCGTCCGTACCTTCGCCCCCTGATGCGGACGCTGTCCGCGCAGCTGTACGAACTGCTCCACGAGATCTTCGAGCGCTCCGGCACGCCGGTGGACGGCGTCGAACTGGAGCGGCTGGTCGCCCTGGTCGACGGCGCCGTGGTCAACGCGCTGATCGAGGTCGACCCGGAACCGAGGGCCGCCGCCGCGCGCATGCTGCAAGCCGCCCTGGCCTAGGCCGGATGGCGGCCGGTTAGTCTGGCCGCGTGACGGACAAGCCCCTCATCCCCAACGTGCTCGCCGGCCGCTACGCCTCGCGTGAGCTGGTCGAACTGTGGTCCCCGGAACGCAAGGTCGTGCTGGAGCGCGAGCTCTGGCTCGCCGTGCTCCGGGCGCAGGCCGACCTCGGCGTCGAGGTGGGAGAAGGTGTCGTCGCCGACTACGAGCGCGTGCTGGAGCAGGTCGACCTCGACTCGATCGCCGCCCGCGAGCGGGTCACCCGCCACGACGTCAAGGCCCGGATCGAGGAGTTCAACGCGCTCGCCGGGCACGAGCACGTCCACAAGGGCATGACGTCGCGTGACCTCACCGAGAACGTCGAGCAGCTGCAGGTGCGGCGCTCGCTGGAGCTGGTCCGCAGCCGCGTCGGCGCGGTACTCGTCCGGCTCGCCTCGATCGCGGTCGAACACTCCGACACGGTGATGGCGGGACGTTCGCACAACGTCGCCGCGCAGGCGACGACGCTGGGCAAGCGGTTCGCCACCGCCGCCGACGAACTGCTCGTCGCGTTCGAGCGGCTCGACGAGCTGATCGGCCGCTACCCGCTGCGCGGGATCAAGGGACCGGTCGGCACCGCGCAGGACATGCTCGACCTCCTCGGCGACGAGTCCACTTTGGACGAACTGGAGTCGCGGGTCGCGACCCACCTCGGCTTCGAGCGGGTATTCACCAGCGTCGGCCAGGTGTACCCGCGGTCGCTCGACTTCGACGTGCTGTCCACGGTGGTCCAGCTCGCGGCCGCGCCGTCGAGCCTGGCGAAGACGATCCGCCTGATGGCGGGCCACGAGCTGGTCACCGAGGGCTTCAAGCCGGGCCAGGTCGGCTCGTCGGCCATGCCGCACAAGATGAACACGCGTTCGTGCGAGCGGGTCAACGGCCTCGCCGTGGTGCTGCGCGGTTACCTGTCGATGATCGGCGAGCTCTCCGGCGACCAGTGGAACGAAGGCGACGTCTCCGACTCCGTCGTCCGCCGGGTCGCGCTGCCCGACGCGTTCTTCGCGCTCGACGGCCTGCTGGAGACCTTCCTCACGGTGCTGGCCGAGTTCGGTGCTTTCCCGGCCGTCATCGCACGTGAGCTCGATCGCTATCTGCCGTTCCTCGCGACCACCAAGGTGCTCATGGCCTCGGTCCGCGCGGGCGTCGGGCGTGAAACCGCTCACGAGGCCATCAAGGAGAACGCCGTCGGCGTCGCGCTCGCGATGCGGGAGCAGGGGCTGGCGGAGAACGACCTCCTCGACCGCCTCGCCGCCGACGAGCGCATCCCGCTCGACCGCGGTGAGCTGGACAAACTCCTCGCCGACCGGATCTCGTTCACCGGTGTCGCGCCGCGTCAGGTGGCCGCGATCGCTTCGCGCGTCCAGGCGGTCCTGGAACGTTTCCCGGAGGCCGCCGGTTACTCGCCCGCGCCTATCCTCTGACCAGCGGTGACTAGAGCCTCGGTGACCAAGGTCTCTTGATCCCTTGAAGTCGCGCGTTTTGGGCCGCCAGGCCCCCGGGATCACGATGGCAGGGCGCCCGGAAGACCATTGTGAGCTGCGATTTCAGCAGTTTGCGTCCTGGCAGCGTGATCCCGGTCGCGCGATATCAGATAGTGGGACGACATTACTCGATCGGGCGAAATGCCTAATCTCGATCGCTGAACCCGGAGCGCCAGGCCGCCCATGAGGCGGCCTGACGTGCTTGTATCGCGCCTTGGCGCCGAAACCCACGGAAGAAGCGATGAGATCCACGCTGTCGAAAATCGTCGCCGTCGTCACGGCTGGAGCGGCCACCCTCGCCCTGGCCGCCTGCGGCTCCGGCGACACCGCCGCGAGCGGCCAGAAGCTGCGCGTCGGCACCCTGACCGACGCGCCGCCGTCCATCTACCTGGAGAACGGCAACTTCACCGGCTACGACAACGAACTGCTCCGCGACATCGCGAAGCGTGAGGGCTTCGAGGTCGAGTTCGTCGGTACCGAGTTCGCCGGTCTGCTGGCCGCCGTCGCCACCAACAAGTTCGACATCGGCAGCTCCACGATCTCCACCACCGAGGCCCGCAAGAAGACCGTCGCGTTCAGCAACGGCTACAGCACCGGGTTCACCACGATCCTCACCAAGAAGGACGCGAGCCTCAAGGATGTCGGCGCCTTCAACGGCAAGCGGCTCGGCGTCGTGCAGGCGTCGGTGCAGGACGACTTCGCGAGCGGCAAGGTCCCCGGCGCCAACGTCGTCCGGTTCCCGGACTACAACGCCGGTTTCGCGCAGCTGAAGGCCGGCAGCCTCGACGGCTGGGTCGTGCCGAAGGACATCGGGCAGAAGTACATCGACCAGAACCCGGGCGTGCCGCTGGAGTTCGGCTACACCGTCGAGACCAAGGACACGCCGTCCGCGTTCGCCGTCCGCAAGGACAACAAGGACCTGCTGAAGAAGCTCAACGACGGCCTCGCGAAGGCCGTGGCGGACGGCACCGTCGCCCGCCTGCACGCTCAGTTCTTCAAGACCGAGCCGCTGCCGAAGGAACTCGAGCAGGGCGGCCCCGGCCTGCCCGTCCAGAACCCGGGGGTCTGAAAATCATGAAGACGACACCAAGGATTCGGAACATCAGCGGGCGGCCTATGAGGCAGTCCCTGATCGCGACGCTCGCCGCCGGTCTCGTCGCCGTGCTCGCCGCTTGCGGTGGCGGGGAGTCCGCCGCGGACAAGACCCTGCGCGTCGGCACCCTGAGCGACGCCCCGCCGAACATCTACGTCGAGAACGGCAACTTCACCGGCTTCGACAACGAGCTGCTGAAGGCCATCGCCGCCAAGCAGAACCTGAAGCTGGAGTTCGTTTCGACGGACTTCTCCTCCCTGCTCGGCCAGGTCTCGAGCAACCAGTTCGACATCGGCAGCTCGGCCATCGCGCAGACCGAAGAGCGCAAGAAGAACGTCGACTTCTCCAGTCCGTACAACTTCGAAGTGATGAGCATCCAGACCAAGGACGGCTCGCCGATCACCGAAGAGAAGGCCCTGTCGGGCAAGCGGGTCGCGGTCATCCAGGCGACCGTCGGCGACAAGTGGCTCACCTCGACCGTTCCCGACGCGCAGGCCGTGCGCTTCCCGGGGTACGCCCCGGCGCTGGCCGCGCTCAAGAGCGGCGCCGTCGACGCCTACATCCTCGACCAGGCGATCGCGGAGACGAACGTCAAGGAGAGCACCGACACGAAGCTCAAGGTCGTCAAGTCCTTCACCACCGACGTGCCCCACGGGTTCGCGGTGAAGAAGGGCAACACCGAACTGCAGACGAAGATCAACGATGGCCTGAAGCAGGTCATCGCCGACGGCACCTGGGTCAAGCTGCACGACAAGTTCCTGCCGACCGCCCCGGTGCCGGACCAGTTCAAGGCGTGAGGATCACGATGAAGAAGTCACTCGCCGCCGTCGTCAGTGCCGCTCTCTTGGCGGTACTGGCGGCGTGCGGCGGCGGTGAGAGCGCGAGCGGTGACACGCTCCGCGTCGGTACGCTCAGCGACTCGAAACCCAACGCCTATCAGGAAAACGGCGTGTTCACCGGGTTCGACAACGAGTTGCTGAAGGCCATCGCCGCGAACCAGAACCTGAAACTCGAGTTCGTCTCCACCGAGTTCGCGACGCTGCTGAGCCAGGTCGCCACCGGCAGGTTCGACATCGGCAGCTCCGGGATCTCCCAGACCGACGAGCGCCGCAAGACCGTCGACTTCTCCATGCCGTACAACTACCAGTCGCTCGGTATCGAGGCCCGCGAGGGCGCCGGCATCACCGACGAGAAATCCTTGGCGGGCAAGCGGATCGGGGTCGTGCAGGGCACGGTGTCGGACAGCTGGCTGGCGGCCAACGCGCCTGACGCGCAGGCCGTGAGGTTCCCGCAGGACGCGGCGACGCTGGCCGCGCTCAAGACCGGCGCGATCGACGGCGCCATCTTCGACCAGGCGACCGCCGAGGACTACGCGGCGAAGAACCCGGACGCGAAACTCAAGGTGGTCAAGGCGATCACCACGACCATCCCGCACGGTTTCGCGGTCAAGAAGGGCAACACCGAGCTGGCCGGCAAGATCAACGCCGGGCTCAAGGCGGTCATCGCCGACGGGACCTGGGAAAGGGTGCACCAGCGCTTCGAACCGAACGCGCCGGTGCCCGCGGAATTCAAAGCCGGGAAGCAGTAAGTGGACGACTTCTTCAACACCTTCCTGAAATGGGAGTACATCTGGGAGGTCTTCCCGGACCTCCTCGGCACGGGCCTGCTGAACACGCTGATCCTGTCGGTGTTCTCGGCACTGATCGGCACCGTGCTCGGCATGCTGCTGGCCACGATGGGCCTGTCCAGCAAGGCGTGGCTGCGCTGGCCCGCCCGGGTGTACACCGACATCTTCCGGGGCCTTCCCGCCATCCTGACCATCCTGGTGATCGGGCAGGGCGGTGGGATCCTCATCCCGTCGCTGTCGCGGAATCCCTATCCGCTGGGCATTCTGGCGCTGAGCCTGATCGCGGCCGCGTACATCGGCGAGATCTTCCGCGCCGGTATCCAGAGTGTCGAAAAAGGACAGATGGAGGCCAGCCGCGCGCTGGGCATGAGCTACACCAAGTCGATGGCGCTCGTCATCATCCCGCAGGGGGTGCGGCGGGTACTGCCCGCGCTGGTGAACCAGTTCATCGCGCTGGTCAAGGACTCCAGCCTGGTGTACTTCCTCGGCTTCCTCGCCGAGCAGCGCGACCTGTTCCGCATCGGGCAGGACCTCGCGGCCAACACCGGGAACCTGTCGCCACTGGTCGCGGCAGGCGTCGTCTACCTGGTTATCACCGTGCCGCTGACGCATCTGGTCAACTACATCGACAAGAAGCTGCGCACCGGCAAGAAGGTCCGCGTTGACGACGACGGCGGCGAGCTGGGACTCCTGAACGCCGGAAAGGTGCCGATGTCATGACGGCCGCAGTACGTTCGTCGAGCGTCGAACTCCGCGACATCCACGTCTCCTTCGGCACCCTCGAAGTGCTCAAGGGCGTCGACCTCAAGGTCGAGAAGGGCCGCACGACCTGCATCATCGGGCCGTCGGGCTCCGGCAAGTCGACCCTGCTGCGCTGCGTGAACCGCCTCCAGGAGCCCGACTCGGGCGACCTCCTGCTGGGCGGCGAGAGCGTCATCTCCGCCGACCCGGACGCGCTGCGCCAGCGGGTCGGGATGGTGTTCCAGCATTTCAACCTGTTCGGCCACCGCAGTGTGCTGGACAACATCACCCTGCCGCTGCGCAGCGTGCGGAAGCTCGGCAAGGAGGAGGCGGCCGAGATCGCGCACGCCCGCCTCGCCGAGGTCGGCCTCGCCGACAAGGCGCCGTACCGGCCGAGCGCGCTTTCGGGCGGGCAGCAGCAGCGGGTCGCGATCGCGCGGGCGCTCGCGATGGAGCCCGAGGTCATGCTGTTCGACGAGGCCACCAGCGCTCTCGACCCGGAGCTGGTCAAGGGGGTCCTCAACCTGATGGCCGGCCTCGCGGAGCGCGGGCTGACGCTGCTCGTGGTCACCCACGAGATGGGCTTCGCGCGCGGAGTCGCCGACGAGGTCGCGTTCATGGACGACGGGAAGATCGTCGAACATGACGCTCCGGAGGCGATCTTCGACGCTCCGCAGAGCGACCGCCTGCAGCGTTTCCTATCCCAGGTGCTCTGACGCGGGCGACTCGCTAATCTGCGGCCATGGCGAGAGTGGCGAAGCTGGTCTATTACCCGGTCAAAGGCTGCGCGGGGACGTCGGTCGAAACGGCCGACGTCACCCCGGCGGGTCTGAGGTTCGATCGTGCCTGGATGGTCGTGTCCCCGGAGGGGGAGTTCCGCAGCCAGCGGAAGCATCCGGTGATGGCCTCGATCCGGGCCGAGGTGCTCGATGACGGCGCCCGCCTGCGGCTCGCCGCTCCCGGCGCCGAAGATCTGCTGGTCGAGGTGATCCCGGACGGGCCGCGGCATCCCGCGGCGACGTTCACCTGGCAGGGCAAGGGCGTCCACCAGGGCGACGAGGCCGCCGAGTGGTTCTCCGACGTCCTCGGTCTGCCGTCGGTGTTCGTCGGGCTCTCGCCGGAGCACGAGCGCGTCACCAACGGCGAGATCGCGGGCACCGCGGCCTTCGCCGACGCGCACGCGATCCTGCTGACCTCAGAGTCCTCTTTGGACGGTCTGAACGAGCGGATCGCGTCCCGGGGCGCCGAGGCCGTGCCGATGGACCGTTTCCGGCCCAACATCGTCGTGGCGGGCTGGCCGGAGCCGCATCGGGAGGACGAAGTCCGCTCGCTCACCATCGGCGGCCTGGAGCTGGGCTACGCCAAGGTCTGCATCCGCTGCACCGTGCCGATGGTCGACCAGGAAACCGGCAAGAAGGCCGGTCCGGAGCCGATCCGTTCGCTCGCCGACTACCGGCGCGAACCCGAGGGCGGCGTCTCGTTCGGCATCAAGATGGCGGTGACCGGGCCGGGTCAGCTGGCCGTCGGCGACGAGGTGATCGTGCACTCCTGGGCGGGCCCCAGCCGGAGCACGTCGGCGGCCGAACCGCCGTTCACGGCGACCGCGAGCCGTCCCGCGGAATCGGTGTAGAGCACGTTCCAGCCCGGCGGCACCGTGCCGAAGGTGTCGCCGACCAGTGCCTTCACCAGGACGTGTTCGCTGCTGACCGAGACCGTGCCGGACAGCCCGGACAAGGCGAGATCGGCGGGGCTCGCGGCGAGCTGGACGTTGCCGAAGTGGTCGACCGTGAGCACCTCGGACACCAGCTTGCCGGGGAACACCGCGACGAACGGATCCGGCAGCCGCACGAGGTTTTCGACGCTGGGGCCGAAACTGCCGGGCGGGACGCCGAGCGCGAGATGCGCCGCCGCGGGGGCGAAGATGTCGCGTCCGTGGAACGTCGACGACATCACCGGAAGGCGGTATTCCGGGGCCGTCAATTCGAAGGCGGCTTTCACTCCCCCGAGTGCATCCGCCGCCGGGAGCAGAAGTCCGTTGTCGGGCCCGACGAGGATTCCGCGCTCCGCGACCACCACGACACCGCGCCGCGCGGTGCCGACTCCGGGGTCGACGACGGCGAGGTGCACCGCCTCCGGCAGGAAGGGCGCGGTCTGCGCGAGCACTTCGGCCCCGGTCCTGACCTGCTGCGGAGGCACCTCGTGGGTCACGTCGATCAGCCGGACGGCGGGCGCGATCCGCGCGATCACCCCGTGGCACGCGGCCACGAAACCGTCGCTCAGCCCGTAGTCGGTGGTGAACGAAACGCAGTGGATCGGCATGATCAGCCATCATCCTTGATCGCTAGGGTGCAGCCGTGACGACGCTCGAATACCCGAAGATCGCCGCCGGCAAGGTCCGTGAGCTTTACGCCGTCGATGACGAGCATCTGCTGCTCGTCACTTCGGACCGGATCTCCGCCTACGACGTCATCTTCACCACGCCCATCCCGGACAAGGGTCGGGTGCTCACCGCGATGAGCGTGTTCTGGTTCTCCCAGCTCTCCGATGTCCTCCCCAACCATCTGGTCTCCTACGACGACGAACGCATCCCCGCCGAGGTCCGCGGCCGGGCGCTGCTGGTGCGACGGCTGGCGATGCTGCCGTTCGAAGCCGTCGCCCGCGGCTATCTCACCGGCACCGGCCTCGCCGATTATCGCGCGCACGGCACCGTCTGCGGGGTCGAACTCCCGCCCGGTCTGACCGAATCCTCCCGGCTCCCCGAACCCATCTTCACTCCCGCGACCAAGGCCGACCACGGCTCGCACGACGAGAACATCGCCTTCGCCGACGTCGTCGGGCAACTCGGCCGCGAACGGGCCGAGGAAGTCCGCGAGGCGACCCTGGCGGTGTATCGCCGCGGGGCGGAGTTCGCCGCCGAACGCGGCATCCTGCTCGCGGACACGAAGCTCGAATTCGGCATCGACCCCGACGGGAACCTCGTGCTAGCCGACGAGGTCCTCACCCCGGACTCGTCCCGCTACTGGACCGCGGGAGGCTGCACACCGGGCCGCCCGCGGCCGTCGTTCGACAAGCAACCGCTGCGCGACTGGCTCACCGGTCCGTTGTCGGGCTGGCACCGCCTCGAGAGACCGGAGCCGCCACCGTTGCCCGACGAGATCGTCGCCGCCACCAGGGCGAGGTACATCGAAGCGTACGAACGTATCACCGGCTGTTCGCTCGACGACTGGCCCACCTGATTCGCCCGGCTGACCTGCCGCGTTTACTCCGCCGTCAGTCCGGCGCAAGACCGGTCTGGCCCAATGGGCACCGTGGACGCACGTTTGCTGGTTTCCCTGTCCGGCGTGACCACCCGGACGTTGCACCGCTGTGCCGACCTCGCGGCCGAGCTCGACAGGCGCAAGGTCCCGTTGTCCGTGCTCTACGCCGCTCGGACCGGCGAGGGCCCGGTGACCGAGTGGGTACGGACCCGCCGCACCCGCGGCGACTCTGTCCTCCTTCACGGCTACGACCACCAGATCACCCCTACCCATCGCGCTGTCTACCTGGGCAAACGCGCCGAGTTCGCGGCTCTTCCCGCCCACGAGGCGAGGCTGCGGCTGATCGCGGCGAAGGCGGCGCTCGACACCACCGGGATGGCCGTCGACGGATTCGCGCCACCGCGCTGGATCGCGTCGGAGGGCACCGTGCAGGCCCTGCGCGAGCACGGTTTCACCCTGTGCGCGGACCTGGTCTCGGTGCGGGACCTGGTGTCCGGCCGGGTCCAGCGCGCCAGGGTGCAGGAGTTCGGCGGCCCGTCGCACCGGACGGAGACCGTCCGGTGCTTCGCGCTGGTGCTGGCCGCCGCCCGGGCCGCCCGCCGCGGCGGGCTCGTGCGGCTCGGCATCGACGCCGCGGACCTCGCCCGGCCGGGACTGCGGCAGGCGTTCCTCGACGCCGTCGACGTCTCGCTGGAGAACCGCGCGTTCGGCACCACCTACGGCTCGCTCTCGCGAACGCGGGTTAAATTGACGGGATGACCGACGAGGCCGGCCGGAGTGACGCACAGGCGACGCTGATGCGGCTCTGGCGGCGGTCGGAGCGTCCGACGCGCGGCAGGCCGTCGGTGCTCGACATCGACAGTGTGGTGGCGGCCGCGGTGGCCCTCGCCGACCGCGAAGGCGTCTCGAACGTGACGCTGGCGAACGTGGCGAACGACTTGGGCGTCACGAAGATGTCGCTCTATCGCCACATCGGCTCGAAGGCGGAGCTGCTGGAGCTGATGGCCGACTTCGCGATCGGTGATCCGCCGTCACCGGTGCCGTCGGGCGGCTGGCGGGCCGGGCTGACCAGGTTGGCCCAGGCCAACCGCGAGGTGCTGATGAGCCACCCGTGGCTCGTCGAACTGCCGCTCTCCGGTCCTCCGGCGGGCCCGAATTCGGTCGCCTGGATGGACGCGATCCTGCGTACGCTGCGCGATACCGGCCTCGACTGGGGTACCAAGGGCGGCGTCCTGGTCCTGATCGGCGGCTATGTCCGCCTCGCGTGCGCGCAGGCCATCCAGCTCGCCGAGGGCCGGAAGGACAGCGGGTTGAGCCAGGCCCAGGCCGAGCAGGCCTACGGCAAGGGGCTCGCCGAACTGATCGACCCGGAGCGTTTCCCCGACGCGGTGGGTTTCCTGACCGCCGGACTCGGCGGGCCCGAGCAGCCCGAGGACTCGGACTTCACTTTCGGCCTCGACGTCGTCCTCGACGGTGTGGCCGCTCTCATCGACGCGAACTGACAAGCCCCGCTTCGTCATTAGTATCTGTCGGACACTATTTAGTGTACGTTGGATACTAATGGGGTTCGAAGGGGGGAAACATGGAGTCGTTGCCGACGAGTGAGCGGGTGCTCGCTCCCGATCTGGCCAGGGGTTTCGCGCTCCTGCTGGTCGCGCTGGCGCATACCGCGAGCATCTTTCTGGGGAACTCACCGGGAGTCGATCAGACACCGGAAGGGCTGGAACGGCCGTACTTCGTGGTGCTGTTCGTGTTCGTGCACGCGTGCGCGCTGCCGTTGTTCGGCATGATGCTCGGCTACGGGCTGGTGCAGTTCGCCGACCGGCAGCAGGCTTTGGGGCAGTCGTGGACGCGGACGCGTGGCGTCCTGCTGCGGCGGCACGCGTGGCTGCTGGCCTTCGGTGCCGTCGACGGGGTGCTGTTCTTCTCCGGTGACGTGCTCGGCGCGTACGGGCTCATCGGCGTCGTGTTCGTTCTGCTGCTCTTGCGACGCGGTAAAGGGTTCTATCGAATTCCGGCGCTGTACCTGGGTTTCGCCGGCTGCTACCTCGCCGTGCTGATGTATCTGGTGCTCACCGGGAACTCCGGGAACGCGCCGGTCCCGTCACCCGAAGACGTGTCGTCCCTGGCACCGACCTATGGCGATGCCTTGCGTGCGCGCCTCACGGAATGGCCTGCCATCACGGCGATCCTGCTGCCTTCGATCCTCTTCGTCTGGGTCGGCGCGTGGGCCGCGAAAAAGCGGATTCTGGAGGAGCCGAATCGGAACCTTCTCCTCGTCGGCGTGTTCGGCGGATTCGGTGTCGCGATCGCGGCCGGGCTGCCGATGGGCCTCTTCGCCGGTGACTACCTGCAGCTCGACGCCGAGACCGCCGGATTCGCCAAAATGCTGTACGAGGGAGGCGGTCTGTTCGGCGCCGTCGGCTACATCAGCCTGTTCGGCCTCATCGGCATGGCGGTCGACAAGAAGCGAGGCGTGGTCGTGACCGCGATCTCCGCCCTCGGCCAGCGCACGCTGAGCGCCTACCTGTTCCAGTCGGTGGCGTGGCTGATCCTGGCGCCCCCGTTCATGCTGGGTCTGGGCGGCCAGGCGAGTGATCCGACGTTCGTGGCGGCCGCCTGCGGTCTGGGCGTGTGGCTGCTGTCGGTCGTCGTCGCGTACCTGATGCACCGCAAGGGTTACCGGGGCCCGGCGGAGATCCTGGTGCGGAAGCTCGCTTACCGGCGCGCTAAAGCTTGACCGGCTCCCCGACGTCGAGGACCTTGACCTCGGTGCCTTCCGGGGCGAGGTTGGCGAACAGGCCGTAGTGCATCTGCGGCCGCGCCAGGACGGCTTCGTGGATCGGCACCGCGAGACGCGGGGAGACCGCGCGCAGGTAGTCGACCGCTTCGCCCGCCTTGAGCCAGGGCGCGCCGGTCGGCAGGCCGAGGACGTCGATCTTCTGCTCGGGCACGAAGAACGAGTCGCCCGGGTGGTAGAAGGCGCCGTGGTCGACGATGTAGCCGACGTTCGGGATCGCCGGGATGTCCTCGTGGATCACCGCGTGCTCACCACCGACGACGTTGACGCCGCTGGAGCCGATACCGAAGGCGTCCCCGGGATTCGCGATCTGGAACTCGGCGCCGAGCTTCCGCACGGCGTCGGCCGAGCCGGGGTCGACGATCAGTTGCGCGCCGGGGTTCGCCTCCAGCAGCGCGGGCAGCCTCTCCGCGTCGAGGTGGTCGAAATGCTGGTGGGTGATCAGGATGGCGTCCAGCTCACGTTCGCCTTCGAAACCCACCGAGAAGGTGCCTGGGTCGATCAGGATCCGCGCGCCCTCGGTCTCCAGAAGGGTGCAAGCGTGTCCAAAGTGGACAATACGCATCGGTGTTCTCCTTCGCGGTAGGTCATTTCCAGCCTATGCCCGGAGGAGGGCGTCGCCAAGTTCGGTGCGCAGATAGCGGACTTCGCGCCCGCGCCGCCGCGTGTCCAGCAGGCCCGCCGCGCGCATCGCGGTCAAGTGCTGTGAGACCGTCGGCGCGGAGAAGTCCAGCCTTCGCGCCAGCTCGGTGGTGCTCGCGGGCTCGTTGAGCGTCGTGAGCAGCGCGGCCTTGGTGCGGCCGAGCACCCCGGCCAGCGCACCGGACGGGCGGCCGGGCTCCGACCAGAGTTCGGCGACACCGCGCGCCGGGTAGAGCAGCGACGGCTGCCACGGTTCCATCGTGATCACCCCGACCGACGGCCAGGCGAAGACGCCGGGGATCAGCAGGAGCCCCCGCCGGTCGAGGGGGAAGCGGCTGCGTTCCTTCATCTCGATCACCAGGACGTCGTCGACGAGCCGCACGCGCGGGTGGATGTCGTCCAGCACCAGCGCGACGCCGCCCGCGGCCAGCCGTCGCGAGCGTTCCTCGATGTCGGCGACGAGGAACCGGCGCATCCGCGGCCAGTGCGGTTCGACCAGTTCGGTCCAGGCGATCTCCATCTGGGCGGCCAGCAGATCCCTGGCCTCGGCCGGGTCGTCGGGGAGCCCGCTCAGGTCGGCGTCCACTTTGGACAGTTCGCGCGCGACCTGCTCCGTCGGCGTGCGGCGGATTTCGGCGAGCTGGGCCGACGCGGTGGTCTCCGGCCCGCTCGGCGGTGGGCTGAGGAAGTCGGTGATGTAGTGCCGCGCGCTCATCACCTTGGCGAAGTCGTCGATGGGCAGGTCCGGCAGTTTCGCGGCGGCCTCGCGCAGCCACGGCAGGTGACTCGGATGCCCGCGCCGTCCGAGCAGGGTCTGCATCGCGCCCATGGTCTCGTCGAGCGGGGAGATGCCGAAGCGGACGCGGTTGGCGCTCTCGGCGGTCAGGACCAGCTCGATCATCTGATTAGGCTATGCCCTAATCAATGGTTCTCGCCAGGCCGCGTCCGGCAGGGTCTCCTGCTATGACCTTGCTCCGCAACTCCGGGTATTGGCGCTGGTCGGCGGGGGTGCAGCTGAACCGGCTGCCCGCCACGATGGCGCCGCTGGCCTTCACCGTGCTGACCACCGCGACGACCGGCTCGTACCGGCTCGGCGGGATCATGATGGCCGTCTTCGTCGCCGCCGAAATGGCAGGCGCCGTGCCGACCGGGCGGCTGCTCGACCGCGTCGGACCCGCGCGGGGTCTCGTCGTGATGCTGTCGCTGGTCGCCGCGGGACTGTTCCTGCTGGCCGCGGTCGCGTCCGCGGGCGCCCCGGACCTGGTGCTGCTCGCGCTGGCGATCCCGCCGGGCCTGGTCGCGGGCGGGCTGAACGGCGGCTTCCGGACGCTGCTCGCCGGAACGGTGACCGAGGAGGAACTGCCTCGCGCCGTTTCGATCGACGCGATGATCCTCGAAGGCGTCATCGTCGGAGGGCCGCTGCTGGTGGCGCTCCTGGCGACGTCCGGTCCGGCCGTCCCGGTGCTCGCGATGGCCGTCGTCGCGCTGCTCGCGGCCCTGTTCGTGCCACGGCGAACCATCTCCCGTGATCCACAAAGGACGGTCGAGCACCAGGCGATCCCGATCGCCGCCTGTGTGCCCTGGCTGATGGGGCTGTTCACCGTCGGACTGCTGCTGTCGACCATCGAAGTCGGCCTGCTGCCGCTCGTCCAGCGCCTCGGCGCCCCCGATTCGACGACGGCGATCGTCATCATCGTGCTGTGTGTCGCCAGCATCACCGGGAGCGCGCTCTACGCGGCGCGGGGGAAGGTCGGCGATCCTCGGCTGTTCCTGGCGGGCTTCGTGCTCGGCGGGATCGTGGTGTCGGCGGGCTTCGGATGGGCCGGGCTGCTCGGCGGGGTCGCGCTGATCGGGCTCTGCACCGGCCCGCTGATGGCCGTTTCGTCGGTCAACCTGCAGAAACTCCTGCCGGAGCGACGCCGGGCGGAGGGCTTCTCGCTGGCTTTCACCGTGCAGGCTTCGGGGTTCGGGCTGGGTTCGCTGGCGATCGGGGTGCTGCCGGTGTGGTTGTGCCCGCTGCTCGGTGTCCTCGCGGCCCTTGTCTCCTGTGGAATGCTGGTGGCACACCCCAGAGCTATTGGCACGCCGTCAGTAACGTCGTAGCCTGGGCTTTGAGCCGAGACACGGGAGAAGTCGATGACCGCAGTCCAGCCGAAGCCGACCGCGCACAGCGTGGGGGAGACCTTCGATTCCCTCAGCCCGGCGACCGACGAGGTCGTCGGCACCTACCCGGTGCACAGCAGGGAGGACGTCCGCGCCGCCGTCGCCCGTGCGAGGGACGCCGCCGAGTGGTGGGCCGGGCTCGGTTACGACGGGCGCGCGGAGCGGCTGCGCCGCTGGAAGGGCGTCATCACCCGGCGGCTGCCGCAGCTGTGCCAGGTCGTGCGCGACGAAACCGGCAAGCCGCTCGCCGACGCGCAGCTGGAGAGCGTCCTCGCCATCGAGCACATCGCGTGGGCGGGCAAGAACGCGCGCAAGATCCTCGGCAAGCAGCGCCGCGCTGCCGGGCTGATGATGTCGAACCAGGCGGCGACGGTCGAGTACCAGCCGCTCGGCGTCGTGGGCGTGATCGGCCCCTGGAACTATCCCGTCTTCACCCCGCTCGGCTCCATCGCCTACGCCCTCGCCGCCGGCAACACCGTCGTCTTCAAGCCGAGCGAGTACACACCGGGCGTCGGGAAATGGCTGGTCGACGCCTTCGCCGAGGTCGTCCCGGAGTGGCCGGTGCTGCAGCTGATCACCGGCTTCGGCGAGACCGGCGCGTCGCTCGTCAGCGCCAACGTCGACAAGATCGCCTTCACCGGCTCGACCGGCACGGGCAAGAAGATCATGGCTGCGGCCGCCGAGACCCTGACTCCGGTGATCATCGAGGCCGGCGGCAAGGACGCCGTCCTGGTCGACGCGGACGCCGACCTCGAAGCCGCCGCCGACGCGACCGTCTGGGGCGCGTTCTCCAACTCTGGCCAGACCTGCATCGGCGTCGAGCGCGTGTACGTCCACGAGCGCGTGCACGACGAGTTCGTCGCGAAGGTCGTCGAGAAGGCGAAGGACGTGCGGGCCGGTTCGGACGAGGCCGCGCAGTACGGCCCGGTGACGATGCCCTCGCAGCTCGCGGTGATCAAGCGCCACATCGCGGACGCCATCGAACGCGGCGGAAAGGCGCTGGTCGGCGGCGTCGACGCGGTCGGAGACCGCTACGTGCAGCCGACAGTGCTCGTCGACGTGCCGGAAGACTCCTCGGCGGTCCAAGAGGAGACGTTCGGCCCGACCGTCACCATCGCCAAGGTCCGCGACATGGACGAGGCCGTCGAGAAGGCCAACGACACGAAGTACGGCCTCGGTTCGACGGTGTTCTCGAAGTCGCGCGGCCTCGAACTGGCCGCCCGCCTGCGCACCGGCATGACGTCGATCAACGCGCCGCTTTCCTTCGCTGGTATCGCTTCGCTGCCTTTCGGTGGCGTCGGCGACTCGGGCTTCGGCCGGATCCACGGCCCGGAAGGCCTGCGCGAGTTCGCCAGGCCGAAGGCCGTCGCGCGGCAGCGGTTCACCGCGCCGATCGTGCTGACCTCGTTCTCCCGCAAGGAAAAGACCGATGCCCTGGTGGCGAAGCTGATCACCGTCCTGCACGGGAAGCGCTGAGCCTCCCGTTCGTCACCCCCCCAGCGCGCGCTATGAAAGGCCCGTTACTTGCAAATTTTGCAAGTAACGGGCCTTTCATAGCATTCCCGGGAGCGTGAAAGGGACGGTCACCCGCCGCGGATGAGGTCCGCCGCCTTCTCCGCGACCATGATCGTCGGCGCGTTCGTGTTCCCGCGCGGCACCACGGGCATCACCGACGCGTCCACCACCCGCAGCCCGTCCACCCCGCGCACCTTCAGCGACGGGTCGACGACGGCGTTCTCGCCCGTCCCCATCGAGCAGGTCCCCACCGGGTGATAGAGCGTCTGCGTCTTCTCGCGCACGTAGTCGGCCAGTTCGGTGTCGCTCAGGTCGTGGCGCTCCGGCAGGAACGGCTTGTCCAGGTAACGCGCCAGCGGACCGGACTTCCCGATCTCCACCAGGGCCCGCATCCCGGCCAGCATCTTCTCCATGTCCACGGATTCGGCGTAGTAGGCCGGGTCGATTTCGGGCTTCCACAACGGATTCGACGACTTCAGCCGCAGGCGGCCCCGGCTCGCGACGTCGACCAGGGTCGCCGCCGACGTGAAGCCCGGCACCGTCGGCTCGCGCATCCCGTTGTCGTAGAACAACGTCGGCGCGACGTGGATCTGCATGTCCGGCGGCGAAGCGCCGTCCGCGGCGGGGAAGAACGCGCCCGCTTCGCCGATGTTCGAGGTCAGCGGGCCGCGTTTGGTGAGCTGGTAGCGCACCAGGCCGCCCGGCGTCGCCGCGTCCACCAGGTCGCTGGTGCCGCGGGTCGACCAGATGATCCCGCAGGCCGGGTGGTCGTGCAGGTTCTCGCCGACGCCGGGAAGGGCGGCCACGACGTCGATCCCGTGCTCCCGCAGATGTTCCGCCGGGCCGACGCCGGACAGCATCAGCAGCTGCGGCGAGTTCACCGCGCCGCCGCTGAGCAGGACCTCGGCGGACGCGCGCACCGTGGTCTCCACGCCTTTGTCCAAATAGGACACGCCGACCGCGCGCGTGCCCTCGAAGACGATGCGGGTCGCCTGCGCGTGGGTTCGCACGGTGAGGTTCGGGCGGGTCAAAGCGGGCCGCAGGTACGCGTCGGCCGTCGACCAGCGGCGGCCCTTCTTGCACGTCACCTGGTAGACGCCGGCGCCTTCCTGTGACTCGCCGTTGAAGTCGTCAGTGCGTTTGAGACCCCACGCGACCGCGGAATCCACCCAGGCGTGGGAAAGCTCGTGGGTGAAGCGGCGGTCCTCGACGTTCAGTGGCCCATCGGTGCCGTGCAGCGGCCCGCCGAGCCGCTGGTTCCCCTCCGCCCGTTTGAAGTACGGCAGGACGTCGTCGAAACCCCAGCCCTCGGCGCCGTGCCCGTCACGCCAGCCGTCGTAGTCCGCGCGGTTGCCGCGGATGTAGATCATCGCGTTGATCGACGAGCAGCCGCCGAGCGTCTTCCCTCGCGGCCAGTACAGGGTCTTGCCGGTGTGCTTCTGCTCGACCGTCTCGTAGTTCCAGTCCCACTTCGTCTTGAACAGGCCGGGGAACGCGGCGGGGATGTGGATCTCGTCGGCGTCGTCCTCGCCGCCCGCCTCGAGCAGGAGCACCCGTGCTGACGGATCCTCGCTCAGCCGGTTCGCCAGCACGCATCCCGCGCTGCCCGCGCCGACGATGACGTAGTCGAAGGAGTCCTGATCGGCCACGGTGCCTCCTGCTGCTGCTCACCCGGTGTTGGCGCCCCGCCAATGGGCTCATCTTGGCCCAGCGCCGCGCTCCGAGCATCCCCCAGTCGAAGGATTGAGGCGCGCTCAGTCGGAGTCGGGTGAAAAAGAGGTCACGCAGGGGCCGCCTTCGGCGCCGTCCTCGGTCTCGACCCGCCCTGGGCCCTGGACACCGTCGATGAGACCGGAGAGGTGCAGGATCGTCTGCTCTGCGGTGGTCAGCACGTCGGCCTTGTCGACGGTGTAGCTCGCCTCACCGTGGATGACCTGCTGAACGCCGTCGCGGGTGGTGTCGGGCACCTTGTCGCACAGCACGGACAACGCGGCCGGGATGTCACGGGCGTTGATCGCGTCGACGAACTTGGTCCCCGCCTCCTCCCCGGTCTTGACGTCGGGGCGCGGTGACGGCCGCGTTTCGATGCCGGGCAGGGGCTCGGGCTCGCCGCCGACCTTGGCGTCGCGCACGCACCAGCCGCCTTCGCCGGGGATCATCGCGATCCCGACGGCCAGGCCGGCGGAGGTGAACGCGGCCGAGTACTCCTGTGCCGCACGCTGGTGCGCGGGCGTGCTGAGCTGTGCGCCCGCAGCGGTGGCCATGGCCTGCTCGAAGGCGTAAGACCGCTTCGACCGGATAGCGCACCAGAGCTGGCTGACCCGTTCTTCGTTGACGCCGTTCACGAACGACTGGCTGAGCTGCTCCGGCGTCGCGCGTGACGTGGTGTCGGCCTTCGACTTGAAGAACCCCGGCGTCACGAAGCCGGTGAACGCGACACCTCCCGCGATCAGGACGAAGACCAGCACGAGGGTGATCCAGAGCCAGGTCTTCGGCTTCTTCGGCGGCGCGTACTGCCCGTAGGTCATGCGGCAACCGTAGTGAAGTAGGCTCGGGCGGTACCCACGACCTGCGTGAATAAGGAGCAGCCTGCCGTGGCCCGAGTCGTCGTCGACGTCATGCCCAAGCCCGAAATCCTCGACCCGCAGGGGCAGGCCGCGCTCGGCGCGTCCGGTCGTCTCGGCTTCACGGGGATCGTTGAGATCCGCCAGGGCAAGCACTTCGAGATCGAGGTCGACGACTCCGTCGACGATGCGACACTCGAAAAGATCGCCGAAGGTTTCCTCGCGAACCCCGTCATCGAGCAGTGGACCATCAAGCGGGTCGACGCGTGAGCGCGCGGATCGGGGTCATCACCTTCCCGGGCACGCTCGACGACGGTGACGCGGCCCGCGCGGTCCGCTACGCCGACGCCGAAGCCGTCCCGCTGTGGCACGCCGACGAGGACCTCAAGGGGGTCGACGCGGTCGTCATCCCGGGTGGCTTCTCCTACGGCGACTACCTGCGCGCCGGCGTCATCGCGCGGTTCGCGCCGGTGATGTCGTCGGTGATCGAGGCCGCCCACCAGGGCATGCCGGTGCTGGGCATCTGCAACGGCTTCCAGATCCTGTGCGAGGCCGGGCTGCTGCCGGGCGCGATGATCCGCAACGCGGGCCTGCACTTCATCTGCCGTGACCAGTGGCTGCGGGTCGAGAACAACGACACCGCGTGGACCACCCGGTACGACAAAGACGCCGAGATCCTCATCCCGATGAAGAACATCGACGGCTGCTTCGTCGCCGAGCAGGCCACCCTCGACGAGCTGGAGGGCGAAGGCCGCGTCGTGTTCCGCTACGCCGGCGGCAACCCGAACGGCTCGCGCAACGACATCGCCGGGATCCGCAGCGAGAACGGCCGTGTGGTCGGTCTCATGCCGCATCCGGAGCACGCCATCGACGCTCTCACCGGGCCCTCCGATGACGGCCTCGGCATGTTCTATAGCGCCGTGGACGCCCTGTCTTTGATCGCGCGCTGACGTAAACGCGCCGAAGGGCGGCGCGCGATGTGAAGTCTCCGTCGGGCGCGGGGCGCCCTTGGGGAGACACCGTTTCCGCCTGAGCGCGTGCTATGAAAGTCCCCTTCATTGCAAAATTTGCAATGAAGGGGACTTTCATAGCACTTCAGGAGGCAGCGGCCACCAGAGCCGCGTAAGGCCCATCCGCCGCCAAAAGCTCCGAGTGCGAACCCAGCTCGGTCACCTTGCCGCCCTCGATGACGGCGACCCGGTCCGCCGCGGCCGCGGTGTGCAGCCGGTGCGCGATCGCGATCACCGTGCGCCCCTCGAGCACCGCGCTCAGCGACCGCTCCAGTTCCCGCGCCGAACCCGTGTCCAGCAGCGACGTCGCCTCGTCCAGCACCAGGGTGTGCGGGTCGGCCAGGACCACCCGCGCCAGCGCCAGCTGCTGCGCCATCGCCGCCGGGACGGCGACCGCCCCGGCCCCGACCTTCGTGTCCAGCCCGTCCGGCAGCCCGGCCACCCACTCCGACGCGCCGACCGAGGCCAGTGCGGCCAGCAGCCGCTCGTCGGACCAGTCACCGGCGGGCAGCGTGAGGTTGTCCCGCAGCGTTCCCGCGAACACGTGGTGCTCCTGGGTCAGCAGCAGGACCTCACCGCGCAGGACGTCGTCCGGCAGCGTCGACACCTCGGCCCCGCCGATCCGCACCGAACCCGACGTCGGCGCCGACATCCCGGCCAGCAGCCGTCCCAGCGTCGACTTGCCCGCACCCGACGGCCCGACGATCGCCAGCCGTTCACCGGCGGGCACCCGCAGGTCGATCCCGTGCAGTACCTCGCGGTCCGCGTTGTAGCCGAAGCGCACGTCGCGGACCTCGATGTCCTGACCGCGCGGAGCTTCCGAAACCGAAGCCGCCGAGGAAGACGGCCGCACCCCCAGCAGCCGTCGCAGCGAGGCCCCGGCGACCTGCATGTCCGCGAGCCAGAACAGCGCCTCGTTCAGCGGACCTGTCATGACCTGCGAATACAGCAGCATCGCGGTGATCGTGCCGAGCCCTTCCCAGCCGTTCGAGTAGGCGAGCAGGCCCAGCCCGAGCATCACCGGCACCGGCAGCACGTAGCTGATTTCCAGCGACGGGATCCACCACATCTGCAGCGCCCGGATCTTGCGCTCGCCCAGCATCGCCTCGTCGAGACCGTCGTGCCCGCTCTTCACCCGGCGGCCGGTCAGGTTCAGCGCCTCGGCCGTCCGCGCGCCCTCCGCGGTCTCGTGCGTGGTCGACTGCAGCTCGGACCAGCGGTCCAGCATCCGCCGCATCACGTCCGGCACCCGTCGCTGGTACCAGATGTTCACCGGCACCAGCAGCGGCAGCGCGATCAGCAGGCCCAGCGCCAGGAACGGCGACGTGATCACCATCGCCACCACCGTGAACACCACCGTGACCGCGGCGATCAGGATCTCCGGCGCGCCGAACCGCACCGCGTGGTCGATGCGGCTGACGTCGGTGGTCGCCCGGCTGAGCAGGTCACCGGTACCCGCCGCTTCGACCGTGCCCAGCGGCAGGTTCAGCGCGTTCCCGACGAACTCCTCGCGGTTGCGCGCCAGGATCCGCTCGCCGAACACCCGCGCGCGCAGCCGCGCGAGGCCCTTGAACCACGCCTGCGCGCCCAGTACGACCACGAACGCGACCGCGAGCCAGGTGATCGTGGTGGTCGTCGTGCCTTCGACGACCTCGTCCACGAGCGAGCCCAGCAGTTGCGGCCCGGCCAGCCCGATCGCGGTCGCGACGCAGAACAGGCCGAGCATCACGGAGAACTCGCGCTTGTTGTCCCGCGCGGTCTCCTTTATCCAGCGTCGGACGTCTTTCTTGTCTGCCAGCGGCAGCTTCTTCATGCTGTCATTTCCTTACCCCCGAGGTGGTCGTCGCGAACCCGCCGGAGGGCCTTCGGCCCGCCAACGGATTCGCGAGGCCTTCGGCCAAAGGCGGGCGCGGCAACTCCGTCTTCAGGCCACCACTTTCGTACTCACGACCACATCGGCCACATGCGTCCACAATGGACTCTGACTGAACACGACGGTGGTCTTGCCGCGCCGCAGCTTCGCGACGCGTTCGGTTATACGAGCTTCGGTATGCGCGTCGACGGCCGAAGTCGGCTCGTCGAGCAGCAGGACGTCGGCGTCGGTCGCCAGCGCGCGGGCCAGGTTCAGCCGTTGCCGCTGACCACCGGAAACCTCGCGTCCGCGTTCGCCGATGACCTCGTCGACGCCGTTGGGCAGCGCCTCCACGATGTCGTCGGCGTCCGCCGCGTACAGCGCTTCGGTGATCTCGACGTCGCCAGGCTCCGCGGGGGCGACCTGCTCGCGCAGCACCCCGGAGAACCAGATGTCCTGGTTGTGGGCGTAGACCACCCGACGCCGCAGTTCGCCGAGGGCGACCTGATCCACCGGGACCCCGCCGACCAGGGCAGGTTCACTCGGATCGGTGAACCGCGCCATCCGCGAAGCCACCGCCTCGGCATCGGCGCCGACGTCGATCACGGTCAGCTTCCCGGCCTCTGCCTTGATCCCGGACGTCCCGTCGTACAGGTCCAGCAGGCCTTCCGGCAGCGGGACCGGCGACTCCGGTTCGGCGAGCGTACGTTCGGTGGTCAGCAGTTTGCACACCTTGCGCGCCGAAACCAGCGCGGCGCTCAGCACGCCCGCGAACTCGGTCGCCGTCGTCACCGGGATCACCAGGAACACCGAGACGCCGTAGAACGTGATCAGTTCGCCGACGCCGATGCTGCCGTTGATCGCCAGCTGCGCGCCCAGCCAGGTGATGACCACCGTGACCAGCCCCGGCAGCGCGACCTCCGCCGCCGAAAGCCACGCCTCGCTGCGGCCGACCTGGACACCGGCCGCCCGGACCCGCTGACTGGAGCGGCGGAAGCGGTCGAGGAACTGCTTCTCACCGCCGACGCCGCGAAGGATCCGCAGGCCGGAGACGATGTCCGCGGCCAGCGCGTTGACGTCGGTCTTCTCCTCGCGCTGTTTCGTCTGGCGCTTCTCCAGCGGCTTCAGCAGCGGGCCGATGCCCACCACCGCCAGCGGCACGCCGACCAGCGCGACCAGCCCGAGCAGCGGGGACGTCGTCAGCAGCGCCGTCGCGCACACGATGAACGCGATCAGCGAACCGAAGGCCCGGCCGAGTACCTCGAAGGAGTCGCCGATCGGGTTGATGTCGCTGGTGGTGATCGCGACCACGTCACCGGTGGTGGTCGTGTCCCGCAGGTTCACGCCCAGCTTCGCCGCGTGTTCGGTGGCGAGCCGCTGGGTGACCCCGGCGCCGTGGATCCAGCAGCCGTAGGACGCGAAGTGCTGCACCGTGCCCGCGAGTGTCTGCGCGATCCCGAGCCCGGCGGCCGCGAGCCCCCACTGCCAGACGTCGGCCGAGTCACCGCGGCCGATCGCGTCGATGCCCCGGCCGATCGCGACCGGCAGCAGCGCGATCGGCAGCGACCAGAGCGCACCGCTGATCGCCGAGACGGCGAGCAGTCCCGGGCGCGCGAGCATCATCCTGACGAGGTACCGCCAGGCCGTCGGCTTGGCGGGCAGGCGTAGTCGCGGAAGGGGGTATGTGGCGGAAAGCACGATTATCGACGGTAAGCGGATCACCACCATCGGCGCGACCGATTTATGCGTGGGCGACCGCAAGGTGAACAACCCTCTCCCTTATTCTGGCGGCCGTGGCGAACCCTGATGTGGACACCGTGACCAGCACCGACGTCGACACCACCGCACGCGCCGAGGCAACTCCGGAGCAGACCCAGCCGTACGTCGAGCTCGGCCTCGCCGAAGACGAGTACGCCCGGATCCGGGAGATCCTCGGCCGCCGTCCGACCGACGCCGAACTGGCGATGTACTCGGTGATGTGGAGCGAGCACTGCTCGTACAAGTCTTCGAAGAAGCACCTGCGCTACTTCGGTGAGACGGCCACTCCCGAGATGAAGGAGAAGATGCTCGCCGGCATCGGCGAGAACGCCGGCGTCGTCGACATCGGCGAGGGCTGGGCGGTCACCTTCAAGGTCGAGAGCCACAACCACCCGTCCTACGTGGAGCCCTACCAGGGTGCCGCGACCGGCGTCGGCGGCATCGTGCGCGACATCATGGCGATGGGCGCGCGCCCGCTGGCCGTGGCCGACGCGCTGCGGTTCGGCCCGGCCGACGCGCCCGACACGCGCCGCGTGCTGCCCGGTGTGGTCGCCGGCGTCGGCGGCTACGGCAACTGCCTCGGCCTGCCGAACATCGGCGGCGAGCTCGTGTTCGACCCGAGCTACTCCGGTAACCCGCTGGTCAACGCCCTGTGCGTCGGCGCGATGCGCGTCGAGGACCTGCACCTTGCCTTCGCCTCCGGCAAGGGCAACAAGATCATCCTGTTCGGCGCGCGCACCGGCCTCGACGGCATCGGCGGCGTGTCCGTGCTGGCGAGTGACACGTTCTCCGGCGACGAATCCTCGGGCGGCCGCAAGAAGCTGCCCAGCGTCCAGGTCGGCGACCCGTTCACCGAGAAGGTGCTCATCGAGTGCTGTCTCGAACTGTTCGCGCAGAAGCTCGTCGTCGGCATCCAGGACCTCGGCGGCGCCGGGCTCTCCTGCGCGACCTCGGAGCTGGCGGCCGCCGGTGACGGCGGCATGCACATCTACCTCGACCGGGTTCCCTTGCGCGCCACCGGGATGACCCCGGCGGAGGTGCTGTCCAGCGAGTCGCAGGAGCGCATGTGCGCGGTCGTCTCGCCGGAGAACGTCGAGGCGTTCATGAAGGTCTGCGAGAAGTGGGACGTCATCGCCACCGACATCGGCGAGGTCACCGACGGCGAGCACCTGGTCATCACCTGGGACGACGAGATCGTCGTCGACGTCCCGGCGCACACCGTGGCGCACCAGGGCCCGGTGTACGACCGCCCGATCCAGCGTCCGTCCACACAGGACGCCCTGCAGGCCGACACCTCGGCGAAGCTGCCGCGTCCGTCCACTCCGGCCGAACTGCGCGCCGACATCCTCAAGCTGATCTCGTCGCCGAACCAGGCCTCGAAGGAATGGGTGACCTCCCAGTACGACCGCTACGTGCGCGGTAACACCGTGTCCGCGCAGCCGTCGGACTCCGGCGTCATCCGGATCGACGAGTCGACCGGCCGCGGCGTCGCCGTTTCGACCGACTGCAACAGCAAGTTCGTCTTCCTCGACCCGTACGAGGGCGCGAAGCTCGCGCTGGCCGAGGCGTACCGCAACGTCGCCACCAGCGGCGCGAAGCCGGTCGCGGTGTCGGACTGCCTGAACTTCGGCGCGCCGACCGACCCGGGCGTGATGTGGCAGTTCGAGCGGGCCGTGCACGGGCTTGCCGACGGCTGTGTCGAGCTCGGCATCCCGGTCACCGGCGGCAACGTCAGCTTCTTCAACCAGACCGGTGACGTGGCCATCCTGCCGACGCCGGTGGTCGGCGTGCTCGGCGTGATCGACGACGTCACCCGCCGCATCCCGACCGGCATCGGCGCCGAGGCCGGGGAAACCCTGCTGCTGCTGGGCGAGACCCACGACGAGCTGGACGGTTCCGCCTGGGCGCGCGAACTGCACGGCCACCTCGGCGGACTCCCGCCTCGCGTGGATCTGGCGCGCGAGAAGCTGCTCGCCGACATCCTCATCGCCGGTTCCCGCGACGGCATGATCTCCGCCGCGCACGACGTCTCCGACGGCGGCCTGATCCAGACGCTCGTCGAGACCGTCCTCATCGGACAGTGCGGCGCCCGCGTCTTCCTCGACTCGGAGCAGGACCCGTTCGTGCAGCTGTTCTCCGAGTCCGCGGGCCGGGTGCTGGTCGCCGTGCCGCGCACCGAGGAACTGCGGTTCACCGAGATGCTGACCGCGCGCGGCCTGCCGTGGCGCAAGACCGGTGTGGTGGACCCGGAGTCGGGCTCGCTCGAACTCCAGGACATCACCGAGTTCACCCTGGACGAGCTTCGTGAGACCTGGGAGAAGACCCTCCCGGCGCTCTTCAACTGAGCTGAAGGGGCCTTTCCCCGCATAGGACGCGGCGAAGGACGCTTTCCTCCCATCACATGAGGGGAAAGCGTCCTTCAGCTTTCTCTAGGCAGAACCGACCCGGTCGCGAGTTTCACGCCCTCCAGCGACGGCGGCTCCACAAAAGTAGCTTCACTAAAGTCGACAGGCGCCGAGACGACCGTGTCGACCAGCGACACCTTCCGCTCGAAGCTCGAGCGGGTGAGCACGAACTCGCCGTGGATCGTCGCGTTCTCCAGCAGGAACTTCCCGGAGAGCTGGGTGTCGGTGAGGTCGAGATACGTCAGCACCTCGCAGCGATCCGCGCCGAACCAGCCGACCCGCCTGCCGAGCAGTCCCAGCTTGTCGAGCCGGGCGTCGCTGAGATTGAGCGAAAGCGTCGGCCCGGTGGTCCCGGTGTGGGGAAGGATGTCGCGGATCAGCCGTTCGGCCGCGCGCCGGACCAGCCGCTCACGTTCGGCCTCAGCCTTTTTTTCCTTGTCCCACTCGGTGTCACTCGGGAACTTCGGATGGTCGAACGGCCGCCGCAGGTAGGCGCACAACACGTCGAGCACGGTCTGCCGGTACTCCGGCCGCGTTCTGGCCAGGCCCGCGAGCGAATGCATCGCCCCGACCCGGACCTGGTCGGCGTCGTTGCCCAGCAGTTCGATCGACTTGGCGAAGCGCTCGTCGGAGATCCGGCTGCGCTCGATCTCGTGCCGGTCCTCCTCGGTACGCCGCCGCCGGTCGTTGAGCCAGAGCCCGTAGAGCGCGGCGATCGCCCCGCCCGCCAGCGCACCGGTCTTGAGCGCGTCCCCGCGGCTCGTCGCGCGATCCATGAGCAGCCAGGCGGTGACCCCGACCAGCACGGCGACCGAAGACAGCAACGTCCACAACAGCGGTGACCTGAGCAGACGTTTCATGAGTCCTTCACCGTCAGCCGGGCACGGCCGTCAGGCAGGGTCTCGACGGTCCAGCCCGCCGGGAGTTCGTGGTCCCTCGCCGGTTCCACCGTCGTGTTGTACAGCGACACCGTGCCGGGCGGCTCGCGGAAACTCAGGTCGCTGTAGCCCTCGAACCGCGCGCGGCGCAGATCCAGCGTCTCCTTGAACTCGGCTCCGGCGAAGACGGCGTCCTTCGCGAAGACGCTGTCCTTGAAGGAAGCCTCACCCGCGAACACCGTGCCGCGGAACTCGACGTCTTCGCTGAACTGCACTCCGCTGAACCACGCCCGCTGCTCGAACCGGGCTTTGTCGCAGCGGAAGAAGCCGATCAGCTTCTTCTTGGCCGTCCCCGCTCCGGTCAGGTACACCGGCCCGAGGAACACGCAGCCGGACAGGTTGGTGCTGCTGTACAAACCCGCGTAGCGCAGCAGGAGCTTGCCGATCTTCCGTTCCGAAAGGTCGAAGTACTCCAGCACCGCCCCGGTCAGGTCGAGGTCGTATCCCGGGGTGCCCTCGGAATCCGCGGCCGGGAGCAGTTCCCCGATGAGTCGCTGGGCGGTCTGCCGGACCTGGAGTTCCTGGGCCTGCTCCACGCTTCCTTCTTGGGGAGGCGTGTTCCCTTGCCGCTTCGCCGTTTCGTACCGCGGATGCTCGAACGGCCGCCGCAGGTACGAGCACAGGATGTCCAGCACGGTCTGCTTGTAGATCGCCCGCCCGCGGGCCAGCCCGGCCAGTGCGTGCAGGGCCCCCACCCGTACCTGGTCGGCGTCGTGCCCGAGCAGTTCGACGGCCTTCGCGAACCGTTCGTCGGAGATCCGGTCCCGGTCCTGGTCGGCCCGCCGTAGTTCGAGCTCTTGCCGCTGCCGCTCGATCTCCTGCCGTCGCTCCTCGACCCGGCGCCGCCGGTCGTTGAGCCACAAGGCGTAGAGCGCGACGATGGCGCCACCGGCGATGCCGCCGGTCTTCAGCGCCTCGCTGCGGCTGGTCGCCGGATCGGTCAGCAACCAGCCGCCGACGGCGAGCAGCAGCACGAGGGAGACGACGAACGTCCAGAGCAACGGGGAGCGGAGCAACCGCTTCATTCGCTCAGAATACGAAGAAGTTGCGGACACAGAAGGACTTGTCCGGGTTGTCGTCCGAAGAGATCCCCGACCCGCTCACCTTCTTGCCCTTGACCGTGCCCTCGATGTCACCGGTGATGAAACCGTCACCGATACCCGCGGTCGAGGTGACCTCCAGCTGCGACGGCGCCGGGGCCATGATGTCGATCGAGTCGCCCATGGTCGCCTTCATGTCCGCGCAGACCAGCGACAGCGCGCCCGCCTTGTCCCCGGCGCTCACCTTGGCCAGGAAGTCCTTGAGGTTCTGGACGCCCTTCGGGTTGCCTTCGGAACCCGTGCCCCCGCTTTCGGTGCTCTTCGGGCTGCTCTTGGGCGCGCTCGACTTCGGGCTGCTCTTCGGCGCGGAAGTCGGCGCCTTGCTCGACGACGAAGCGGGCGGCGGCGCGGCCGTGTTGTTGCCGTCGTCCTTGTTGAGCAGGAAGCCCGGCGCGAGGAAGCCGGTGACACCGAAGGCGATCAGCACGACCAAGCCGATCACGATCCCGATGATCAGCCCGGTCTTGCTCTTCGACGGCGGCGCGGGCGGGCCGCCGTAACCCTGCGGGTAGCCCGGGTTGTTCGGGTCCCAGCCCTGCTGCTGGGCGTTCGGGTCCCAGCCCTGCTGGGGCTGCTGATACTGCTGCGTCTGGTCCCAGCCCTGTTGAGGCTGCTGCTGCGCGTTCGGGTCCCAACCCTGCTGAGGCTGCTGCTGGTACTGCTGGGTCTGGTCCCAGCCCTGCTGCTGCCCGTACTGCTGAGGCTGACCGTACTGCTGCGTCTGGTCCCAGCCACCCGGCTGCGGAGGCCCGCCGGGCTGCTGTCCCTGGGGATCCTGGCCGTAGGGCTGGCCTGGCTGGGGTGGGTAGGTCATCGGTCACGCCTTCCGTGCTGGGGCCTGAGGCTGGAGATCAGACGGCCGGCGGTCGGCGCTGGTTCCGGATCCGCCCGTGCCAGGGGTTTCTGCTCGGAAAGGTACCTCGCGCGAGAAAGCGGCTCCCGGCCCGCTCGTCCTTCGGGACGAGCGGGCCGGGAGCCGGTTGTTCACGAAATGCGCAGCTCAGCCGTTGGCCAGTGCCTGCAAGCGGTCGTAGGCGCCGTTGAAGGTGTTCTGGTCGAGCGGGCTCGAGGTGTACTGCCACACGGTGTAGAAGCCCCAGCCGTTGGGAAGGGCACCGACGGTGGACGCGTATCGCGCGACCCACAGCGGGACCGTGCCACCGAAGTTCTGCGACGTGCCGACACAGGTGTTCCACCAGCTCGTCGAGGTGTAGATGACGGGCCAGCGGCCGGTGCGCTGCTGGTAGCGGTCGTGGAACGCCCGGATCCATGCCCCCATGGACGCCTGGCTCAGGCCGTAACAGGTGGCGCCGTACGGGTTGTACTCCATGTCCAGCGCGCCCGGCAGCGTCTTGCCGTCCTTGGACCAGCCCCCGCCGTTGTTGACGAAGAAGTCGGCCTGCGCCGCGCCGCCGGAGACGTTGGGCAGGGCGAAGTGGTACGCGCCGCGGATGAAGCCCTGGCCGTAGGAACCGTTGTACTGCTGGGCGAAGTACGGGTTCTTGTAGCTCGTGCCCTCGGTGGCCTTCGTCCACACGAAGCGCTTGCCCTGACCCCACCAGTAGGCCCAGTCGACGTTCTGCTGGTAGCTGGCGACGTCCATCCCCGCGACGGTCGCGAGCACGCCGGCTTCAGGCTGCGGCCGGGCCGCCTTCTCCTTGGATTCCGGGGTGGAGGTGTCGCCCTCGACCCGCCGGATCTGCGATCCGATCGTGTGGTCGTTCTGCACGAGATCCTGTTCGATCGACATGATCTCCGGGGACGGGGCGGCCGACGCCTGGACCGTGCTGCTGAGCAGGAGCAGCGCGGAACCGACGGCGATGGTGACTCTTCGGGAAGTGCGCATACGACAATCCCTTCACGGATAACCCTCGCTGAGGACGACTAACTGCAGGTAGCCGTCCGGGCACGATTGTTGACGACGAGTGCCGGGTTTGTCACTAACTTCCGTGAAATTGGTGCTATGCGTGGGTGATTTTCATTTCCATCTGGACGGTGTTCTGTGATCTTGTAACACCCGGTCGGGTGAGAGTTCAGCCGATCGACATCGCGCGTACGCGATCTTCCGTGCCGTTGAACCAGTTCTGATCGCCGGGCAGGCTGCCCTTGTTCGAGAACTGCCAAATGGTGTGGGTCTTCCAGCTGGCGGGCAGCTCGCCGATCTCCGTGTTGTAGCGCGCGATCCACAGCGGGTTCTGCCAGAACACGTTGCTGTTCCCGGTGCAGCGCTTCCACCAGCTCGTCGACGTGTAGATCGCCGGATGCCGTCCGGTCCGCCAGAGATAGGTCTCGGCGAACGACGCCATCCACGCGACCATTTGCGCCGGCGTCCTGCCGTAACAGGTTTCGCCGTACGGGTTGTACTCGACGTCGAGCGCGCCCGGCAGCGTCTTGCCGTCCTTGGACCAGCCGCCGCCGTGGTCGACGAAGTAATGCGCCTGCGCGGCGCCGTCCGAGATGTCGGGACGCGCGAAGTGGTATGCGCCGCGGATCATGCCGACACCGTAAGAACCGTTGTACTGCTGGGGAAACCGGGGATTGACGAATCCGGTGCCCTCGGTCGCCTTCACGTAGACGAACTTCGCGCCGGTTCTGGCCGCGCCGGGCCAGTCGACTTCACCCTGGTGTCCGCTGACGTCATGACCGAGCGTCTGCGCTTCGCCGCCGTACAGCGGCCCTACCGACACATTGACGCCTTCGTGCAGCGCGATCTGTGAACCGGCGTAGTGCTCCTCGGCCCCGTCGTATCTGGGCCCCGCTTCCCGTGCGATGGCGGGGGTCTGTGCGAGCAGCAAGACCCCCGCCGCGAGGACGGCCCCCCAGCCTTTTGAACACACTCTGCGACTCATCACGTCGCCACGATCCCCCGGGACAAGGGAATCAGCGACTCGAACATCACTCGAAAGAGTTGCCTTCAGGCGGAAAAAATTGGGCCGAGTGGGTTAATCGAGCCCTAGCGACGCTCGTCCGAAAGGGCTTTGTCGAGGTGCTCCGAGGGGACGATCGCGGTGAGCCGATCATGCGGATTGATGGTCACGGGGTGCCCGGCGAGCAGCGGGACCATGTCCCGGCCCAGCACCGCGCGGGCGTGCGGCCATTCGCGCGGGACCAGCGCCTTCGCCGTGTAGGCGGGCACCAGCACCTGGCCGTCGGTGTTGTGGAAGCCGATGACCGTGCGCTGCACCGGGGAAAGGGCGTAGACGAACAGCGTCGAGTCGAGGAAGACCCGCGGCAGGTCGGCGGACGGGCGGTGGTTCGTGCGCACCAGCTGCAGCAACTGCTCGAGCTCGTTGCGCGGCTCCGGGAAGCCGAGCGCCTTGGGCGAGGGGCGGTAGCGGTCGTTGGGGTGGAAGTCCTCGACGATCTCGCCCGCGCCGTTCACCGGGTACGCGCCGACGACCGCCCAGGACGGCACCGGGCCGTCGGGGTCGAAGGCCTCGTCGATGACGTAAAGCCAGCTGTTCGGATTGGCCCTGGCGTTGGCGCGCATCTCTTCGGTGATCTTCGGCTTGCCCGGTTTCCGCTTGCCCGCCGGGCTCGACGCCAACCGATCCGCCTCGTCCCGCTGCGCCATCGCCATCCCCACGTTCCGGGTGCCTGAAGGTTTGTTCGCGCTCACTCTACTGTTCTCCCATGGCCTCTTCGCGTTCGGTCGACCCCGCTGAGTTACGTGCCGCGATCACGGCGATTTCCCCCTGGTTGAGCGGATCCGGGCCGGAGCCCACCCGTCCTGAGCTGGCCGCGGCGGTGCGGCTGAGTCTGCGGACGCTGGCCGCGGACGCCCCGGGGAAGAGTGTCGAAGTGCGGGTGCCGCCGTTCGCGGCGGTGCAGTGTGTCGAAGGATTGCGTCACACGCGCGGGACGCCGCCGAACGTCGTCGAAACGGATCCGCGCACGTGGTTGGAACTGGCGACCGGGCGGCTCGGCTGGGCCGACGCCGTCGAGTCGGGGCGGGTCACCGCCTCCGGGAGCCGGGCCGATCTGGCTCACTGGCTGCCCCTGGTCCGCCTCTGAACCCGTCCCCGGATGCAATGAAAGTCCCCTTCATTGCAAATTTCGCAATGAAGGGGACTTTCATTGCACACCCGGGACCTGGTCTTACGCCTTCCGGCCGATCCCGCCCGAGATCGTCCGCTGCGCGGTGTTCAGCTCCTTGATCCGCGGGCCGTCCGGCCACCAGTCGGCGCACAGCTTGACGCCGGGCTCGATCATCTCGAGATCGTGGAACAGCTCCTTGATCTCTTCCTGGGTGCGGAAGGTGCCCGAGCCCATCGGGCTGTGGATGAAGAAGTCCTCCATCTTGCGCGCGACCTCGGACAAGTCGTCCTGAGGGTCGGAGAAGTGCGAGATCGCGACGTACGAACCCGACGGCAGCGCGTCGATGTACTTCTTCATGATCTTGGCGGGCTGGTCCTTCGGCCCGTTGAAGTGGTGCAGGGTCCCGAGCTGCAGCAACGCGATCGGCTGCGTGAAGTCGATGTGCCGGACGATGTCCGGGTTCGCCAGGATCCGCTCCGGCTCGAAGATGTCGTCCGAGACGAAGTGGGTGTTCTCGTTCTCTTCGAGCAGGGCCCGCCCGTGGGCGAGCACGACCGGGTCGTTGTCCACGTAGACGACCTTGATCTCGGGGTTGATCCGCTGCACGACCTGATGCGTGTTCTCGGCCGTCGGCAGGCCGGATCCCAGGTCGAGGAACTGGGTGATGCCCGTCTGGCTGGCGAGGAACCGGCACGCGCGGATCAGGAAGCCGCGGTTCTCGGTCGCCAGGTCCTGCGCTTCGGGGGCCGCCTGCTGGACCTTCCGCAGCACCTCCCGGTCGATCTCGTAGTTGTCCTTGCCGAGAAGGAAGGCGTCGTACACCCGGGCGATGCTGGCCCGCGTCGGGTCGACACCCACAGGCACTCGTTCCGTCCGGGGCGGGGCGTCGGGCATCTTGAACCTCACAAAACTGTGTCGGAAGTCTCGGACTCTACGTAGAGTAGAACCACGTACGCGGCGGGTAAACCGAGCCATCCCTGTCGTGTCGAGGTCCAAACGTGTACTTTCAGTAATCGGCTAGTTCCCTGGCGAGTGTTGCGTACGAAAGGTCCCCGGTCGATGAACGCGGTCACCCCGTCCGGCGGTGAGCAGTCCCTGGGTCCCACCGCGCGGCGGATGATCCTCGGCTCACAGCTCCGGCGGATGCGCGAAGACGCGGGGATCACTCGCCAGGAGGCCGGCTACAGCATCCGCGGCTCCGAGTCGAAGATCAGCCGTCTCGAACTCGGCCGCGTGGGTTTCAAGGAACGCGACGTCGCCGATCTGCTGACCATGTACGGGATGACCGATCCCGACGAGCGGCAGCTGTTCCTCGACATGGTCAAGGAGTCGAACGAGCCGGGTTGGTGGCGCCGCTACGGCGACCTGATGCCGACCTGGTTCAACGACCTCGTCGGGCTCGAAGAGGCCGCGGCCCGGATCCAGGTCTGGGAGCCGCTGTACGTCACGGGCCTGCTGCAGACCGAGGACTACGCGCGGGCGATCATGAGCCACGGCCGCAAGGACATGGTCAACGAGCAGATCGATCGCCGGGTCGCGCTGCGGATGCGGCGCCAGAAGATGCTCTCCCGGCCGGACGCGCCGCGGTTGTGGCTGGTGCTCGACGAGTCGGTGCTCCACCGTCCGATCGGCGATCGCGACGTGCTGAAGGGCCAGATCGACTACCTGCTGGAGATGATCCAGCAGCCGAACATCTCGGTCCAGGTCCTCCCGTTCGACCGGAGCGGCTACTCCGCGGACAGCGCGTTCTCGCTGCTCAGGTTCGCGGAAGAGGAACTGCCGAACATCGCCTACACCGAATACCTGACCGGCGCGCACTACATCGACAAGCGCGACGAGATCGAGCGGTACAGCCGGGCGCTGGACATGCTCGCGGAGACGCCGGACCGCAGCCGTCAGATGCTCCTGAAGCGCCGCGCGGAAATCTGAGCCGCTCACCGTTGTGGGGTTCGCCGCCGTCCCGGTGACGGCCGGGGTTTTCTTGCGTACACCCGAAAGTCTCGCCACAAGCGGTAGTTGTTCACCCAATGGGGTCGATGGTCCTCACACGTTAGTGGGGCTCGCGGGGACCTTTGTCATCACGGTATGCGAATACTGCAAAAACTTCTGCACGTGCATTTACCGCTGCAGTCACACGTGCTAACTTTGGGATCACAGGCAAATGCACATGCAGATGCATCGCCCAAAGCTTCGTCGGGGAAGGTGGGGACCATGGCTGAACAGTTCGACAACGGCATCCCGGCCGATCGTCTTACCGGTGCGCACTGGCGCAAAGCGAGCTACAGCAACGCTATCGGCAACTGCGTCGAGGTGGCTCCGCTCGCGTCCGGAGAGATCGCGATGCGCAACTCGCGCTTCCCGACCGGGCCGGCACTGATCTACACCCAGGCCGAGATGGCCGCGTTCCTCGCGGGTGCCAAGGACGGCGAATTCGATGATGTTCTCGGGTGACACCATCACCGCGGAAATCACCGATATCGAAAGCGGCCTGCAAGAACTGATCCACCGCGGGTACCAGTTCGTGCACCCGTGCGACGCGAACGGCGAGGTCATGGCCGTGGTCGGCGTGCGAGTCCACGACAACGTGGTCGACGTGGTCCGGCTCAACGCCGAGGACGACGTGGTCGCGACCCGTATGCCGGGTACCGAGGAGGACATCCTCGAACCGGAAATGTGGCTGTGGCGATCCGCCGGCGACGCGGCGACAGTGCTGACGGCACTGCTCGCGCTCCCGGACGAGCGGACGCCCGGCTCGCTGTTCCTCCCGGAGACCGCGACCAAGGGCTGCTGGGTCCCTGGCCGCGGCGGCACGTCCAAGTGGCTGGCCGCGGGTTGAGAGTGGCGGCCTGATCTCCGACACCCACCCAATGCACAGTCGACCGCCTCTGTCGAGGGGGAGCGGTCGGCTGGTCGGGGGTCGTGAGTGGCGGGTCTTGACACCCGCCCGTCACTCACGGTCATTGAATGCCGTCTGCGTCCCGGCGGGCGATCATGGACGCGATCTCACTCACGGTAGTCAGTTGAAGCGTGTCCAGTGCCACGTCGCACGGCGCGTTGATCTCCGGCCCACCGTTTACACTGGTGGCGGCCTGCCCTCTTCTCCCCTGGGAGCACCTCGGTGGTTTCCGACCCGTCCCTCGCCGGACAGCCCGTGACCGACCAACCCGATCCGGAACCCCGCGAGGAATGCGGCGTCTTCGGTGTCTGGGCGCCCGGAGAAGAGGTCGCGAAGCTGACCTACTACGGGCTCTACGCACTTCAGCACCGCGGCCAGGAAGCGGCCGGCATCTCGGTCTCCGACGGTTCGCAGATCGTCGTCTTCAAGGACCTCGGCCTGGTCAGTCAGGTGTTCGACGAGCAGGTCCTGCAGTCGCTGCAGGGACACATCGCCGTCGGGCACTGCCGCTACTCGACCACCGGCGCGACCATCTGGGAGAACGCGCAGCCGATCTTCCGGACCACCGCGACGGGCAGCGGATTGTCCTTCGCGCACAACGGAAACCTGGTCAACACCGCCGAACTCCGCGATCGCACGGTCGCCGCCGGCATCAAACCGCACCTCGGCCTGACCGGTTCGTCCAGTGACTCCGACCTGGTGTGCGGACTGCTCGCGGCCAACGCCGCGGACAAGGGCATCGAAGCCGCCGCGCTGGAACTGCTGCCCACCCTCAAGGGCGCTTTCTGCCTGGTCTTCGCCGACGAGTCCACGCTGTACGCCGCGCGTGACCCGCACGGTGTGCACCCGCTGGTGCTCGGCAGGCTCGAACGCGGCTGGGTGGTCGCGAGCGAGACGGCCGCGCTGGACATCTGCGGCGCGTCGTTCGTCCGCGAGGTCGAGCCCGGTGAGCTCATCGCGATCAACGCCGAGGGCCTGCGCTCCTCGCGGTTCGCGAACCCCGAGCCCAAGGGCTGCGTCTTCGAGTACGTCTACCTCGCGCGCCCCGACACCTCGATCGCCGGCCGCAGCGTGCACGCCACCCGCGTCGAGATCGGCCGCAAACTCGCCGGCGAGCACCCGGCGGACGCCGACCTGGTCATGCCGGTGCCCGAATCCGGCACCCCGGCCGCCATCGGCTACGCGCAGGGCTCCGGCATTCCCTACGGCACGGGCCTGGTGAAGAACGCCTACGTCGGCCGCACCTTCATCCAGCCGTCGCAGACCATCCGCCAGCTGGGCATCCGGTTGAAGCTGAACCCGCTGCGCGACGTCATCCGCGGCAAGCGGCTCGTCGTGGTCGACGACTCCATCGTCCGCGGCAACACCCAGCGCGCGCTGGTCCGCATGCTGCGGGAAGCCGGCGCGCTCGAGGTGCACGTCCGGATCGCGTCGCCGCCCGTCCGCTGGCCGTGTTTCTACGGAATCGACTTCGCGTCCCGTGCCGAGCTGGTGGCCAACGGCGTCGACCTCGACGGCATCCGCCGCTCCATCGGCGCGGACACCTTGGGCTATATCTCCCTGGACGGGCTGGTCGCGGCTTCGGAGCAGCCGAAGTCGCGCCTGTGCACCGCCTGCTTCTCCGGTGAGTACCCGATCGCGCTCCCCGAGGACGCGCTGATCGGGAAGCACCTGCTGGAGAGCATGGACTCGGTCAATGGCGCGGCGAAGCCCGTCAGCGCTGCCGGGTACGGTGCTGAAGACGCCATCCGGCGTCCCTAGTCCTTTCTTCCAGAGTTGGAGTCCGCTTCCGTGAGCGAGTCCACGAGCGCCACGTACGCCGCCGCCGGAGTCAGCATCGACGCCGGTGACAAAGCCGTTGAGCTGCTCAAACCGCACGCCGAGAGGGCCACCAGGCCCGAGGTGATGGGCGGGGTCGGCGGTTTCGCCGGGCTGTTCTCCCTGAAGCTGGACAAGTGGAAAGAGCCGGTGCTGGCCTCGTCGACCGACGGGGTCGGCACCAAGATCGCCGTCGCGCAGGCGCTCGACAAGCACGACACCGTCGGCATCGACCTGGTCGCGATGGTCGTCGACGACCTGGTCGTCACCGGTGCCGAGCCGCTGTTCATGCAGGACTACATCGCCGTCGGCAAGGTCGTGCCGGAGAAGATCGCGGCACTGGTCGGCGGCATCGCCGAAGGGTGTGTCCAGGCGGGCTGCGCGCTGCTCGGCGGCGAGACCGCGGAGCACCCCGGCCTGATGGGCGAGCACGACTACGACCTTTCGGGCACCGGCATCGGCGTCGTCGAAGCGTCGAAGGTGCTCGGCCCGGAGCGGGTCCGCCCCGGCGACGTCGTCCTCGCGCTCGGCTCGTCCGGCCTGCACTCGAACGGTTACTCGCTCGCCCGGCGCGTGCTGCTGGAGATCGCGCGCATGCCGCTCGACGGGCACGTCGAGGAGTTCGGCCGCTCGCTGGGCGAGGAGATGCTGGAGCCGACCAGGATCTACGCGAAGGACTGCCTCGCGCTGGTCGCCGAGGCCGACGTCCGCACGTTCGCGCACGTCACCGGTGGTGGGCTGGAGCAGAACCTCGCCCGGGTCATGCCGCGCGGCCTGGTCGCGAAGCTCGAACGCGGCACCTGGACCCCGGCGCCGGTGTTCGCGCTGATCGGGCACCGCGGCAAGGTCGAGCGCGCCGAACTGGAGAAGACGTTCAACATGGGCGTCGGCATGGTCGCGATCGTCGGTCCCGACGACGTCGATCGCGCGCTCGCGATGCTGACCGCGCGGCACGTGCCGGCGTGGATCCTCGGCGACGTGCAGCCCGCGGAAGACCCGGACGGCCCGCGCGCCGTGCTCTCCGGTGACCACCCGCGCTTCTAAATCTGCTTGGACTCAGGTGACACACTGGGTCCGTGGCTGATGACGTGGTGATCGGTACCCGGTTCGTGATCCCGGGTGCCGAATTGAGCGAACGGTTCTCCCGGTCTTCGGGCCCGGGTGGACAGGGCGTGAACACCACGGACTCGCGGGTCGAACTTTCCTTCGACGTGGCCGGTTCGGCTTCGATCCCGGAACATCTCCGGGCCCGGATGCTGGACCGGCTTTCGTCGCGTCTGGTCGACGGCGTCGTCACGATCGCCGCGTCCGAACATCGCTCCCAGCTGATGAACCGGGAAGCCGCACGGGCGCGGCTGGTGATGTTGCTGGCCGACGCGTCGGCGCCCCCGGCCGCCAAGCGGCGTCCCACCAAACCTTCGAGAGGTTCGAAGGAACGCCGCCTGGCCTCGAAGAAGCGCCGCGGCGATGTCAAGAAGTCACGCCGCAGCGGTTATTCAGATGATTGACAGGTGCACGCACTCGGCCACGGTCTCGAAGCCGACCCGGCCGTAGACGCGCTCCGCCTGCCCGGCGCCCGGCGTCAGGAACACCGACTCGCCGCCACGGGCATGGGCCTCACGGGCCAGGTGCTCGGTCAGCGCCGCGGCGATCCCGCGCTGCCGGTACCCGTCGAGGACCCCGATCCCCGCGATTTCACTCGCGCCGTCGAGGACCGCCGTCGCGACCCCGCCGCCGACACATTCACCGGTTTCGGTGACCGCCATGACCGAGATCGTCTCGCCGTTCAGCTGGGAAGAGGACGGCTCGGCGTGCTCACCGGGGTCGGGTTCGCCGAACGCCACCGTCTGCGCCCGGATCATCAGCCGGAGTTCGGCGGGGGTGACGGGTGTCTTCAGCGCGATCCCGCCGGGAACCGGCTGCCCGACGACCCGCCCCGGCGGGCAGACCATCAACGGGATCCGCCGTTCCAAGGTGTAGCCGCCTTCGACGAGCACGGCTTCGGCCTCGGGAGCGGCCTCGGTCAGGAACTCCAGCCGCGGCGTGAGCCCGCGTGCGCGGAACGCCTCGGTCAGCTTCGCGACGTCCTGCGCGGTGGGCTTCCCGCCGTTGTCGGGGATCGCGTAGTTGAGGAACATGTGGTCGTTCCCGGTGGTGAAGGTGGCCAGGAACGGCCCGATCCGCTCGGTTTCGCGGAAGTTCGCCGCGGTGGTGCGGATGTAGGACTGCAGAGCATCGATCGTGTCTGAACGCACTGGTGGAAAGCCTTTCGGGCAGGAGAAAGAGACGCACGGGAGATCCGCGTGCGCGGTGGAGCTGGCGTGAGCGCCGGCTAGCTCGTGCCGACGCCGCTGAAGGCGTCAGGCATGAGGCATCCCTCTTTCTGAACGGACACTGCCTGGTACGAAGGCTTTCGCGATCACTTTCGCACGGCGGTCAACCGGATTACCGCCGCTGCGGATGCGCGATGCCCGAATAGCGCTCGTCCCACACCGACCTCGGGACCCGCAGCCGGACGGGGGCGTCGCACACCCGCCGGACCTGCACCGGGATCTTCACCGGTGGCCTGACGTCCAGCCGGTGCCAGAGACGTTTGCTCACCGCGGCGCCGATCACGGCGCCCAGCGTGTTCAGGAGGATGTCGTCGGCGGAGGTCACCCTGCCCGCCTGGATCAGATATTGCGTGCCCTCCACCAGCACCGAGACGGCCAGCGCGCCCAGCGCGATCCGGCCCAGTGACCGCAGACGGCGGGACCGCAACGGGAGCAACGCGCCGAGCGGGCTCAGCATGAGGACGTTGCCCAGTGCCTGCCAAAGGTTGGCGCCATCGCTCAACGCGAGGCGCAGGTCGGTGCCGGGTTCGAGGCTCAGTCTGCTGTCCTGCGCGCCGGTCACCGGCATCGTGACCAGGCACAACACCAGGAAGCAGGCCAGCGCGAGCGTCATGTCCACGGCGGCTGTCGCCGACGCGGAAAAGCGGTCAGCTTGTCTTCGCCGCCGATGCGCCGCGAGCAGCGGCCACCCGAGCAAAGCGTAAGGAATCGCGGTGATCGTCAACGGGATCATCGCGCCGAAAGCGCGGAGCAGCTCGCCCATGGCCCTTCCTTTCCGGAGCGCTCAAAGATCACCTTCGCATCACAAGATCGACTCGGCATGGCGGGGCGACCGCACTAAGAGGTGATCTTTTCCGGTAGCGGAAAGGGCTTTGCCGTGCTGGGGACCGTCCACTTTGGAGCCTGTGGACAAACCTGTGGACGGCCGCGGCGCAACCGGAAGAAGGTGTTATCTCACAAGGAAAAGCCTTGTGAGTGACCTGTGTACTACTTGGCGTGCCCGGCGAGTTCGCGCGCGCGTTCGATCAGCTTCTGCAGGTGCAGTCCGCGTCGCACGTCGCACGGATGCGACGTCGTCCCGCTCGCGGCCATCGCGGCGAAATCGTCGAGAAGCGCGGTGTACGACTCGCCCGCCGAACCCGGTTTGCGCCCCAGCGTGCGGTAACCGTGCTCGCCGTAAACGGCCACTTCGACGACCGTCGGCTGGATCGGCAGCCGCAACGACAGGGTCGCCGTACTGGTCACGCCACCCGCGTGGGCGAACAGGAGCTGCCACAGATCGTCCTCGCTCCGGTGGGCGGCGAGCACTTCGGTGATCTCACCGAGCGCCGCGTCCAGCAGATCGAAGGCGTGCGGACCGATGTCGGCGAGCGCGCCGGAGTCGTGCCGCCACGCCGAATCCTGGTACTGCCCGCCGAGCAGTGCGCCCGAAAGCCAGCGCGCCCCGCCGCCGCGCCAGCCGCCCGCTTCCTTGATCCCGTCGAGCCAGTCGCGGGTCATTGGCGAGAAACGCAAGGTCAGGACCACGAGAGCGGCCACCTCGGCGGCCTCGACCGCGTCCACGAGGCGTCGCGCGCCGTCGAGATCCGCGGCGATCGGCTTCTCCAGGATGAGGTGCTTGCCCGCCTCGGCCGCCTTGACCGCCAGCTCCGCCTGAACGGCGGGCGGCACGGCGAACGCGACCGCGTCGACCTGGTCGAGCAGTTCGTCGAAACTGCCGACGGCCTCGGCGCCGTGCGCCTCGGCCAGTTCCGTGGCGGCTTCGGGACGCCTGGTCCAGACCGCGCACAAGCTCGTCCCGGGATGATCGGCGAGGCCCGGCGCGTGCACCGTCTTCGCCCACGGACCGGCACCGACCAGACCTGCACGCAGCTGTCCCTGTCCCACGGCACCAAGTCTAGGTGTGCCGTCGCGCAAGCTGAACGCACCATCGAGTTGCGTTTATTGCGTTTGTTGCGAATAATTCGTTGAGAGCCGATACTGGGACCACGTTGAACACGGGAGCAGTGATGACTGCGCTGACCATTGACCAGATCGTCCCTGGACGCCACGACATCGATGTGGCGCTCGAGGCGCTCCCGCACGTCGAGGCATATCTGGCCCGGCGCCACGAGCGGGACACCGTGAGCGTCGTCGTTGACGAGAACGAAGAATCCTTGGTCGTTCCGCGCGGAGTCGTCGACCTGATGGCTCGGGTGCTGACCTTGGTGGCCGCGGGCGAGAGCGTGTCCATCGTCCCGTCGCGCGCCGAGCTGACCACTCAGCAGGCCGCCGACCTGCTCAACGTTTCCCGGCCCTTCCTCATCGGGCTGCTCGAGACGGGACAGATCGAGTACCGGACGGTCGGTAAGCATCGCCGCGTGAAGGCGGGTTCGCTGCACGACTACCTCCGCCAGGACGATCGACGGCGTCATGAGGCAGCGGACGAGCTTTCCCGGCTGAACCAGGAGATGGGGCTGACTTAGCAAGTGGCCTTTGTGGTCCTTCTCGACGCGAACGTGCTGTACCCCAACGCTCTGCGCGATCTCCTGATCCGGATCGCGCAGAGCGGGCTCGTTCAGGCCAAGTGGACGGACGAGATTCTCGACGAGGTCTTCCGGAACCTCAAGGAGAACCGCCCGGATCTCGATCCGGGAAAACTCGACCGGACGCGGGAACTGATGAATCGCTCGGTCCGTGACTGCCTGGTCACCGGCTATGAGCCGCTCGTTCCGGCACTCGCTCTTCCGGATCCGGACGACCGCCACGTGCTCGCCGCGGCCATCAAGGCGCGGGCTCAGGTCATCGTGACCGAGAACCTGCGGGACTTTCCGGACCACGCCCTGAGGCGCTGGGACATCGAGGCTCAAGGCTCGGACGATTTCGTGCTCGACCGGATCGCTCTCAACCGGAGGCTGGTCGTCGAGGCGGTGCTTCGGGTCGCGGATTCCCGGCGCTCCCCGCCGACGAGTTTCGCCGAGATCCTCGACGCGCTCGAGCGCGCTGGGCTCAAGAAGTCTGTCGCGGAGCTGCGTTCATAGCGCGCGGGCCAGCCGGTCGTAGAGGTCCAGGAGTTCGCCGAGCTTGGCCGAAGTGGGGACGTGCGCGGTGTCGAGGTCGAAGACCCGGAACCGGTTGCGCGGGGTGCGCCGGTCCGCCTCCCGGATCATCCGGTCCTGCAACGCGAGCGGGTTGATGTTGTCGCGCAGGTGCCGGACGTAGACGCGCGGGATGCGGCCCCAAGTGCGCAGGTCACCGCGGGAGTCGACGGCGCCTTTCCCGGCCAGCTCGTCCGGCGTCATCGAGTTCAGGAACGTGTGGAACTCGGCTTCGGTGCTGTCGCTCATGAAGGCCTCTTTCGCCTTCGCCAGGCGCACCGGGTCGGCGATGCGCCAGTTCGAGCGGAACGCTCCGACCACCGCCGGATCGCCCGCCATGAACTCCAGCAGCACCGCGGCGTGCGTCGCCTTCCCCTCGTCGGTCGAGAGGTACTCGTCGGGGGTGCGGAGTTCGCCGCAGCAGAACGCGGTGTCGTAGACCAGCAGGTCGATCAGCCGCGGCACCTGGTTCGCGACCAGGCTGATCGCCGCGCCGCCGATACTGGCGCCGACGAGGACGACCGGACCGTGCGCGGCCGCCCGGCGGACGGTCTCCACGGTCGCGGCGATGTGGTCGGCCACGGTCACTGCGGCCAGCGGCGACGGCTCGGTCGCGAACGCCACGAGATCCTGCGGAGCCTGGTACGAGAGCCGGAACTGGGCGTCGGTCGGCCGTTGTCCGGGCAGATCGACGCCGACGCAGCGATAGCCGCGCAGCACGAGTTCGTTCGGGACGCCGGAGACGCCGTTCGCGCCCGCGGCGAAGACGAATGTCGGGACGCCGCGGCGGTCACGCGCGGAAGCGGTGCCCGCGGTGGCGAGTCCGGTGAGGCCGGTCAGACCGGCGACGGTGAGTGCCTTACGACGCGTGTGCTCGCTCATGCCGTCCATGCAACCGGGCGAGCCGGTCGCATGGACAGCCGAAGAAGTGGTCGTCCGCCGCTACGAAAGTTGCGGATCAGGAGTAGCTGTAGAACCCGCGGCCGGTCTTCTTGCCGAGCAGGCCGGCGTCGACCATGCGCAGCAGCAGCGGCGGCGAGGAGTACAGCGGCTCCTTGAACTCGGCGTACATCGAGTCCGCGATCGCCTTGATGGTGTCCAGGCCGATCAGGTCCGAGAGCCGCAGCGGGCCCATCGGGTGCGCGGTGCCCAGCTCCATGCCGCGGTCGATGTCCTCCGCCGACGCGAAGCCCGACTCGATCATCCGGATCGCCGAAAGCAGATACGGCACGAGCAGCGAGTTCACGATGAACCCGGCGCGGTCCTGCGACCGGATCACCGTCTTGTTCAACGCCGTCGTCGCGTGCTCCTCCGCGCGGCGGGCGGTGTCGTCGCTGGTCAGCAGCGAAGGCACCAGCTCGACGAGCGGCAGCACCGGGACCGGGTTGAAGAAGTGGATACCGACCACCTGCTGCGGGCGGTTGGTCGCCATCCCGAGCTTCATGATCGGGATGGACGAGGTGTTGGACGCGAATACCGCGTCCTCGCGTTCGACGATCTTGTCCAGCGACCGGAACACCTCGACCTTGGCCTGCTCCTGTTCCAGGATGGCCTCGATGACGAGGTCGCGGTCGGCGAACTCGCCGATCTCGGTGGTGAAGCGGAGTCGTCCGAGTGCCGCGTCGGCGTCTTCCTGCGAGAGCTTCCCGCTCTTGACGCCGCGTTGCAGCGACTTCTCGATCCGCGCCCGCCCGGAGTCCAGCGCCGGCTGGCTCACCTCGGTGATGATCACGTCCAGTCCGGCACGTGCGTGCACCTCGGCGATCCCGGAACCCATGAGCCCGGCGCCGATGACACCTACCCGCGTTACGTCAGACACGGAACCCTCCTCGTATTTTGGGCAGCACGCGACACGCGAGGGTGGACCACGGGGTTCAGCCCGTCCCACCCTCGCGTGTCACGCCTGCTCAGCGGCGGTATTCGTCGTACCCGTCGTACGGGTCGTCGTCGTCCCGCTTGTCGTCCTCGTGCCCGTAATCCGAGGAACTACTGGACAGCTCGCGCTGCAAAGCATCGAAGTCGGTTTCGTGCGAGCTGTACTTGAGCTCGCGCGCCACCTTCGTCTGCTTGGCCTTAGCCCGGCCGCGCCCCATGGCTCGACCCCCTCGCACAGGGGCGGGGCGGCCGGGGGAATCGGCGGCCCCGCATCGTCTCGACAATTATTTCCTGCTGACACCGTACCGTGTCCGGGGGGTTGGATGCGACGTGGCACGGTGTGCCGGTGGCGACAGTGTTCACCGAACGCCGGTTACCGGCCGGTCGGTGGCGATAGTCGCAGGTCGGCGTGCCACGATGCTCGTGTGCCCCGTCCGTTCGCGGCTTATCTCCGCGTCTATGAGCCCCTGCTCGCGCTGGGTGATCCACCGGACGAACGCCTGCTCGAGGCCGTCGAAGCGGCCCGGCTCGATCGTTCGGCCGCGGGCGAGCGCGAGCAGATACTGTGGCTCAAGTCACAGCACGTCGGACGGCTGTTGCCCGCTGAGCTCGTGGACGGCAGGGCCGCGCCCAGTCTCGTCACCGACGTCCTCGTCCTGGATCCCGAAGACGTACCGGAGGGTGAGCACGGCGACGCCGGCCCCGGGCCGCTGATCTGCCCGATGGAGATCCGCGCACGCTCGGCCGCCGCGCTGGTGACCTTCCTCGGCGACGCGCATCCGGCGTTGAAGAACGCGGTGCTCGGTGCGGGCGGCGCTTCGCTCGACATGATCCGCTCGCGGGCGAAGTCCGCCATCGGCGACTTGTCGGCCTCGGCGTCGCACACGCTCTCGACGACGTGGACCGTTCCTCTCCCGTGGTTCGTGCTGTTCGATCCCGGGATGCGCCGGGTCAAACTGGGCAAGGGCCGCGACGATCCCGAGCGTGAGGTGTCGTGGCGGGTGTCCATCGCCGACGCGCGACATCGCGCCCGCGAGGTCGGTGACCTGCTCGAAGCGACCTTCGGTGACTCGGCACCCGGCCGGGTGCTGACCGAGACGCGGCGCTGGCTCGACAGCTTCCACCCCGGCTCGGCGGTCGAACTCGACTACGGCGGCCTCGTGCAGCTCTTCGCCGACTCGATCCTGCAGGCCGACACGACCGCCGAAGAGGTGCACGACATCCTCGACGCGCTCCGCACCGGCAACGTCGACGAACTGGCGGAACTGTTCGCCGACCTGCGCGACTTCTGGGGCGACCTGGCCGCGCGGGAACGCGCGAACTAGCCGAAGAGACCGGCGGCGACCCGCAGTTCGCCGACCGGCTTCCCGCCGCCGAGGACCGCCGCCTTGGGCAGCTGCTCCGCCTCGGTGCCCGGGTCGATGCCGAGGTGGCGCAGGGTCGCGAGCAGCAGCGGGATCCGTGCCCGCGCGGCGCCGTCGTCGATCTTCAACGCCAGCGCGGTGCCGTCCGGCAGCGCGAACGAGTGCACTCCCTCGGCGCCGCCCTTCGCGAACAGCCCGTCGACGTTCTTCATCAGCACGGTGTCCTCGCGGCCGGTGCCCGCGACCTGCCACGGATGCGCGCGGACGGCGTCCGCGACCCGGCGGTCCGGTCCGCCCATCGCGGTGACCAGCCTGCCGAAGGACCGGGCGAGGCCGGTGAGGGAGAACGCGAACAGCGGGGCGCCGCAGCCGTCGACGCCGACGGTTTCGATCGTCTCGCTGGTGAGATCGGCGATGGTGGCCTGGATGACCTTCTGCAGAGGATGGGTCGCGGCCGCGTAGTCGCCGGTGGACCAGCCGAGCTGGGTGCAGGTCGTGAGCATCGCGGCGTGCTTGCCGGAGCAGTTCATGGCGGCGCGGCGTTTCCCGGCCGCGGCCACGGCGAGCATGCTCGGCTCGTGCAGCGGGAACGCGGGCGGGCAGGCAAGCGCGTCCTCGGTCAGCCCGGCGCGGGACAGCATCGACAGCGCGCCCTCGACGTGGCCGGGTTCGCCGTTGTGCGATCCGCAGCCCAGCGCGAGGTCTTCGTCGCCGATCGTGAGGCCGGCGCGCAGCATCCCGACGGCCTGGAGCGGTTTGTTGGAGGAGCGCGGATAGACCGGCCGCGCGATGTCGCCGGCGGAGAACCGCACCGACCCGTCCGGGGCCGTGATCACCAGCGCGCCGCGGTGCGTGCTTTCGACGAAACCGGAACGGACGACCTCGACCAGGACGGGATTCGTCACTCGGGGCCGCCGCGTTCGGTGTCGAGCAGGTCGTCGACGGACGCCGTGCCCTTGCGGTAGCGGGTCGCGATCTCGGCGTTGATCGTGTCCATCACGCCCTGCACCTCACGGCGGTACGAGGAGACGGAGACCTCTTCGTCGGCGTACCTGTTGAGGGCGTTGACCAGCTTCTCGTCCGAGAGCGTGCTGACGTCGGAAAGGTCCGTGTCGCCGATGAGCGCCTCGGCGAACCGCCGGTGCTCACCCGCCCGGGACGGCTCCAGCCGCTGATGCCTGCCAGAACCCGTGGCCGGGCCGATCGCGTTGTCCGCCAGGATCGCGGCCAGCCGCTCGACGACGCTGCTCTCACCGCCCGAGCTCCGGCGCTCCTGCTCGGCCCGCACGATGTCGATCCGCGCGTGCAGCAGCCGCCGCAGGTACGACAGGTCGGTCTCCTCCTGCGCGGCCTCGTCACGGCGCTCGCGCAGCACGGAAAGGGCCAGCTCGCCGAGGTCGCTGAGATACCCAGGGCCGAGCACGCGGTCGATACGACGGCGACCACCGGGCCGGACTTCGATCACGCGCGTAGCTTATCGCGCTCCAGCGGAAATGTTCCGCAGGGCGCGATACCACAAGGATCTCCGCCCCTCCCGAAGACCTCCCGAGCGCCGCCGCTCTTTCGGTCCCTTCCAGAGCGCGCCCCCCACCCGTCCCGGGGGCGGCCCCTGGTCCAGTCTACCGGGGGTGGCGGGGGAAAAGTGCTGGTCGGCGGGGTTGTCCACAGGTGGGCAGAGTTGTGGATAAGTGCGAAGGGGACTTTCGCCGCGTGTGATGAGGGGAAAGCGTCCTTCGCGGCGTGTGATGCGGGGAAAGGCCCCTTCAGCCCCCGCCCGAGCCAGCAAGCGGGACCGGAGTACGTGAAGGCCCCCTTCATGTACCTAGGCGCAAGGAAGGGGGCCTTCACGTACTTAGAACGTGCGCGAAAGCCGTGTTCCCTTCGCTGAGCCGAGGAAAGGGGGACTTCCGCGCTCTCGTCGGGACTGGTGGTACTGCTGGGGCGAAAGTGGCGCGGCAAGAGGTAGCGAAGGCCTCCTTACCTACGCTCAGGGTAGGTAAGGAGGCCTTCACGACACGCACTACCAAGCCAGAAGCCCCAGCCGTCAGCCTCGCAGCCGCTGTGCCGCTTCCCGTCCGGGAGCCGGGGCCTCGCCCGGCACGGAGTCCGGATCGATGGCCGCTTGCACGACGCGGTCCTCGGCGCCCACCAGCAGTTCGGCACCAGGTTGCGTCGAGCGTTTGACCAGCGCCAGCGCGATCGGTCCCAGTTCGTGGTGCTGCACCACGCTGCCGACGCGCCCGACCGTCCGTTCGCCGAGGACCACCGGGTCCCCGGTCTCCGGCGTGATCTCCGGCGAACCGTCCAGGTGCAGCAGCGCCATGTACCGCGGCGGCCGCCCGACGTTGTGGACCTTCGCGACGGTCTCTTGACCGCGGTAGCAGCCCTTCGCCACGTGCGCGGCGGAGTCGACCCAGTTCACCTCGTGCGGGATCGTGCGCTCGTCGGTGTCGAGCCCCAGCCGCGGCCGCAGCGACTCGACCCGCAGCGCGTCGAACGCCCAGCTGCCCGCCGGCCGGGCGCCCGCGTCGGTCAGGCGGCGCCACCAGTCGGCGAGCTCGGCGCGAGGAACGGCGAGGTCGACGCTGTTCCGTCCCGGCCACGGCATCCGCCGCGCGAAACCGCCGGGAAGGGACACGACCGAGTACGCGTCCGAGGCCGGCGAGACACCCACGGAGGCCAGCACGCGGTCCGCGTCAGGCCCGAGGACGGTGATCAGCGCCAGCTCGTCCGAGACATCGCGGATGTCCACTTTGGACCAGAACTTCATCGCTTCGAGGTACTCGCGCAGGGTCTGCTTGCCGCCGGAGGGCAACGCGCTGGACGCCATCGCGCCCCTGTCGCTGTCCAGCCACACCGTTCCGTCCGCGTGCGCGACGACCATGTGGGTGTCGACGCGGCCGTGGGTGTCCAGCACGAGAGCTTCGGTGCCGGTGCCCTCGGCGAGTCCGGTGACGTGCTGCGAGATCACCAAATGCAGCCAGGACAAGCGTTCTTCCCCGGTCACGGCCAGGATCTCGCGGTGCGAACGGTCGATCACGACCGCGCCGCGCGTCGCCGTCCGTTGTTCGGCGAAGGGATCTCCCCAATGCCACGGGACTCCCTCCTCCGGATGCCCGTCGGGTGCCGCGATCGGTCCGGGGAGGTCGAGCAGGGGGGAGCGGTAGGGCATGAAACCCATGCTAGTGAGTACCGTGTCCGTATGCGCGTGCTTGCCTTTCTCGACGGGACCCTGGCCGACCCCGAAGCCGCCCACCTGCGGGTAGACGATCTCGGACTGCTTCGCGGTGACGGCGTGTTCGAGACGATCCTCGTCGTCGACGGCCGCCCTCGTGAGCTCCGTCCGCACCTCGATCGGCTGGCCCGTTCCGCGGCCATGCTCGACCTGCCGGAGCCGGACCTCGCGGCCTGGGAGCGCGCCGCGCAGACGGTCATCGACAACTGGTCCGGACCGGCCGAGATCGCCCTGAAACTGGTGTACACCAGGGGAATCGACGGCGATCCGGAGGCGAAGCCGTTCGGGTTCGCGCTCGGCGTGGAGATCGACGGGAAGGTCCAGCGCGCCCGCGTCGAAGGTGTTGCGGCGATCACCCTCGAGCGCGGTATCGAGCCCGAGCTCGCCGAGCGCGCGCCGTGGCTGCTGCTGGGCGCGAAGTCGATTTCGTACGGCGTCAACATGGCCGCGCTGCGGGAGGCCGCGCGCCGCGGCGCGAGCGATGTGATTTTCACCGCCGCCAACGGTTCGGTCTTCGAAGGGCCGACTTCGACGGTCGTCCTCGCGAAGGACAAGACGCTCTACACGCCGCCGGCGAGCATCGGCATCCTGCCGGGGACGACGCAGGCGGCGCTGTTCCGGGGTGCCGAGCGGGCGGGCTGGTCGATCAAGGTCGAACCGCTCCAGGTCAAGGACCTCAGCGAGGGCGAGGGGCTGTTCCTCGCCTCGTCGGTCCGCAAGCTGACCAGGGTGCACACTCTCGACGGCGTCGCGCTGAGCGACTCCAGCGCGATCCACGCCGAGCTGGCCGCCGCGTACGAGAGCGAATACGCGATCAGCTGAGCGGGCTGATGATCAGCAGGTGCGGCAGGATCGCTTCTTCGCGGTAGGCCGCGATCTTGTGGTGCCCGTCGAGGATCACCGCCGCGTCGATGGTCTCCAGGACGACCGCGACCGGCCGGTGCCCGCTCTTGATCGCCGTCCGGTAGTAGCCGACCCGCGAGACGTCGGCGGGCGGCCAGTCGGCGCTCGGGGTCAGATAGCGGTCCTCGGCCAGTCTTTCGGGACCGGTGACCTGGTACTCGCCGTCGGCGAAGAGATCGAGAAGCGGGCGGAGCGTATCGCCGAGCGGACGCCGCATCTGACCGGTCGCCAGCGCGATCCGCAAGGACTGCGGGAGTTCCGGTTGGGTGGGGACCGAAGTTGTGTCGATGACACCTGTGCCACCGTCGACCTTTACCTGTTCCACACCTTCGTGGACGAGTGAAAGCGGAGAAGGGTTCCGGGACGGGCCTGCGCAAGGGCCGGGAGTGACGCCCGTCTCACCACGGCCGCCACCGGATAACCACCGGTAGTTGGATGATCCGCCAAGAACACGACCGGCAGCCCGTTCGGCGGCACCTGCACGGCGCCGGTCAACAGGCCTTCGCTCGGTAGCTCCTTCTCCGCGTAGTCGTCTCCGCGAGTCAGGGCAGGCCCGTCGAGCCGGAGACCGACGCGGTTGGATTCCGCCGTCACCGTCCAGGTCTTCGCGAGCCCGGCCGCCAGGTCTTCGAACCAGTGCGCCCGCGGCCCCGGCTCGACGGGCACGACCAGCTCGGCCGGAGCGATCGTGGGCAGTACGACGTCGGCGCCGCCGGGCAAGGACGGGGTGCCGAGCGGGAGCACGTCGCCCGGCTTCAGCGGAGCGGGCCCGATCTCCGAGAGGACGTCCCGCGAACGGCTGCCGAGTTCGGGGTCGACCGCGATCCCGCCGGAGACCGCCAGGTAGCACCGCAGGCCGGTGGCGGGCGTACCGATCGCCACGACCTGGCCCTCGGCCAGCCACACCGGCGCGTGCGAGCCGACGGGGCGGCCGTCGACCTCGACGGGGACGGCCACGCCGGTCACCGCGATCGTGCAGGACGTCGTCGCGCGCAGTCGCAGCCCGCCGAACAGGCACTCGACACCCGCCGCGGCCTCGTCGTTGCCGACGAGCCGGTTGGCGAGTTTCAGCGCCGGGACGTCCAGCGCGCCGGACGGCGGGACACCGAGATGCGCGTAGCCGGGCCTGCCCAAGTCCTGGACCAGCGCCAGCGGGCCGGTCTCGACCACTTCGAGGGCCCTCATCCGGCACTCCGGAACCGCACGCGATCGCCGGGCGCCAGCACCGCGGGCGGGTCGGCGCGCGGATCGAACAGGACGGTGCGGGTGTGGCCGATCAGCCGCCAGCCGCCCGGCGAGACGCGCGGGTAGACCCCGGTGAACTCGCCCGCGATCCCGACCGAACCCGATGGCACGCGCGTGCGGGGAGTCGACAACCGCGGCTGCCGGAGTGACTCGGGAAGTCCTGTCAGGTAACCGAAACCGGGCGCGAACCCGGTGAACGCCACGGTGTAGACGGCATCGGCGTGCAGCCGTACGACGTCCTCAATGGACACTCCGGCGTCCCGCGCGACGAGTTCGAGGTCTTCGCCGTCGTAGGTGACGTCGAGGGTGATCTCGCGGGGTTCGCCGTCGGGCGGATGTTCGAGATCGGCGCCCGCCAGGAGTTCACGGACGGCCGCGAGGGCGCACGAGCCGGGGGTTTCCACCATCAGCAGGCTGCGGGCGCCGGGGACGAGTTCGGCGATCCCGGACGGACGCGCGGCCGAGACCGTGGCGTGCGCCGCGATCGTCTGGGTCAGTGAATCGCAGTCGAGCAGGGCGGCGTGCTCGCCGTAGGCACGCCACCGCACGGGGAGACGGTCAGCCCACCACGCGACGCAGCAGCGCCGACGTGTGCGGCTGCAGTTCCTGGCCCATCATGGCTCGCTCCTCGACGTAGCCGAGTTCGCCGTTGACGATGCCGTAGAGCCGCGAAGAGGCCGTGACGTCCTTGGCCGACGATGTGCGGACGACGGCGTCGGTGCCCAGCTCCCAGGCCGGGACCGAAGCCTTGCCACGCGGCTTGCCGTAGAAGAGTTCCACGATGCCGGTGTTGTGGGTCAGCAGCAGTTCGATCGTGTCGTCGGCCTGCGGGCGCCAGAACCCGGACTCCCGCGCGGCGGGACGGATGACGTTGCCGTCCTCGTCGAGCAGCCAGGCGCGGGCCTCGTGCGTGAGGAAGGGACGGCCGTCGTGCGCGATGGTCAGCTGCATGCCGAACCGGCGCGGGCCTTCGATGGTCGGGTAGTCGACCTCGCCTTCGCCGCGCCAGACGCCGACCAGCGGCAAGAGCGCCAGGCAGGCGTCATTGAGGTTGGGGCCCTCGCGCAGGTTCGCCGTGTCGCCCGGGATGGGCAGGTCAGGAAGGGTGCCGTACGGAGGGAGGTTGCGTTCGCGCGTTTCTTCCGCGCGCTTCTCCGCGGCCTGGATGGCCTCGTCGCCACTCGCAGTCATGGGTCAGCGCTGGTCCGCGTAAAGCCGGTAGACGACGTACACGGCGAACCAGGTGATCGCGACGCCGGCGAGCACCAGCAGGGTCGTAAACAGGATCTCCACGACACGCACTTTAGTCGCTACCTGCCCGGACGGGCCTCCTGAGGGTCCGTGGCAGTGCCCACAGGAGCTGAAGGGGCCTTTCCCCGCATCAGACATGACGAAGGGGCCCTTCACCGCTGGAATCCAGGCCGGGCGCGCAGCGCCTCAGTTGAGGGCGGCGGCGGGGGCATGGATGGAGCGGTGAAGGGCCCCTTCAGTAGCAGTTAGGCGACCGAGACCTGGAGCTGGTGGACGCCGGGACCCTGAGCGGTGACGGAGGCTTCACCGTTACCGCTCTTGTGCAGCGCGCGCACCGTCCAGTCGCCGGGGGCCGCGTAGAAGCGGAAGTCGCCGTCAGCCGACGAGACGACCTCGCCGGTGAAGTCGCCGCCGCCGTCCAGCAGCCGCACGAAGGCGCCGCCGATCGGGCCTTCGGCGCCGGTGACCTTGCCCGCCAGCACTACCTGGCCGCGGGTGTCGTAATCGGCGGGCGTGGCCTCCTGGACCGGCGCGCCGCAGCTGTCGTCTGCCGCCATCACTTGGCTCCCAACTCGACCGGCACGCCGACGAGCGAGCCGTATTCCGTCCATGAACCGTCGTAGTTCTTCACGGCGTCGTAGCCGAGAAGCTCGTGCAGCGCGAACCACGCGATGGAGGAGCGCTCACCGATCCGGCAGTACGCGATCGTGGACTTCGCTTCGTCGAGGCCCTCGTCGGAGTACAGCTCCTTGATTTCGCCCTCGGTCTTGAAGGTGCCGTCCTCGTTGGCGACCTTCGCCCACGGGACGTTCAGCGCGCCGGGGATGTGGCCCGGGACCTGGGACTGCTCCTGCGGCAGGTGCGCCGGGGCGAGCAGCTTGCCGGAGAACTCGTCGGGCGAACGCACGTCGACGAAGTTGCTGGCGCCGATGGCCTGGACGACCTCGTCGCGGAACGCGCGGATCGAGAGGTCCTGCTCCTTGGCCTTGTACGCGGTGGCCTCGCGCTTGACCTCTTCCGAGTTCAGCTCACGGCCGTCGAGTTCCCACTTCTTGCGGCCGCCGTCGAGCAGCTGCACGTTCTCGTGGCCGTAGAGCTTGAAGTACCAGTACGCGTACGCGGCGAACCAGTTGTTGTTGCCGCCGTAGAGAACCACGCGGTCGTCGTTCGAGACGCCCTTCTCCGACAGCAGCTTCTCGAAGCCCTCCTTGTTGACGAAGTCGCGGCGGACCCCGTCCTGCAGGTCCTTGCGCCAGTCGAACTTCACCGCACCGCGGATGTGTCCGTTGTCGTACGCGGTCGTGTCCTCGTCGACCTCGATGAACACGACACCCGGGGTGTCCAGGTTCTCCTCGGCCCACTGGGTGGTGACCAGGACGTCTTCACGGCTCATGGAGCTGACTCTCTTTCTGGGTTAGGACGCGCGAGGGCTGGGACTGAAACGCTTGATGAGCAGGTACATCTCGCACCCGAGACAGAAGTTGAACGCCGCGTTGAGGAAGGCCGCGAACAGCGCGAACGCCGTCGCGACGAGCCCGAGCGCGGTCAGATCGGCGGCGAAGCCGACGGTGCCGACGACGGCGAACACGAAACCGACGGCCTGCGCGAACCGCAGCGGGGCGGCGTCCTCGCGTTCGGTCGTGGGGCCGAGGCGCGGCGCGACGAGGTAGCGGTAGACCAGGGAGTACGGCGCCGGCTTCAGTCCGATGAAGGCACCGATCGCGAACACCACCGCCTGCGCCGCGAGCAGTGGCCACCACTGGGTGATGAGCACGACCGCGAGCACGATCGTCGTCAGGATGGCGGCGAAACGCGGACCCCGGGGGTCGACGGCCGGTCCTGCGGACATGGATCCTCCTGCGAACGAGAGGGAAAAGAGATCCGTGCCGGACGGGCACGGGGCAGCGGCTTCGAAAGCGCGATCAGCAGGCCGGACACAGGCTGCTGCGAACGCGGCACAGATCCACTGCGCGGCGCTGGGTCAGCAAGGTTCGGGGCAGCCTGTTCACGGGCACGAGGGTACGCAGAGCTCCCTCAGGTTGGGAACCGTGTTCACACCTTGGGACGCTTCCCAAAATTCGGGATCAGGCGTTCGTCAGGTGGGGTTTCAGAGCCTCGAGAAGGTCCTGACCTCGGGGAACGCCGCCGACGCGGAAAACCTCGAGGCCGTCGGGCGTCAAGGCCAGCGTCGTCGGAGTCCGCAATATCGAAAGTGCCTGGGCGACTTCCGGGGTTTCGGTGACGTCCAGATCGACGTGGGTGAGGCCGTCGGTCTTCTCCGCGAGCGCGGACAGGATCACGCGGGTGTGGCGGCAAGGCGCGCAGAACGTGGTGGAGATCTGGATCAGCGTGACGCCTTCGGGCGCGAGGGCGGCGGAGACGCGCTCCGGCAGTGTGGACGCGCTGGACTTGGCCGCTCGCACGCGGCCGTTCCGAGCCTGGAGCAGCGCGCCCGCCACCCCGCCGAGCACCAGAACGCCCAGCAGCACCCACACTCCGGTCAAATCAGCTCACCCCTGCGTCGGATCAACCTTGTGGTTTCGCTCCACTGAAGGCGACGTTCTTGCCTTCGCCCTTGATGGTCACCGAACCGCTGCTCACGCGCACCGACGTCGGGGTCACCGAAAACGGCATGGCGCCGGTGTCGATGGTCGCGTTGAAGTTCGGCAGCAGCGCGTCCTGCACCGCTTGGGGAACGACGGTGGTCTCCTTGTCATTCCCGAACTGCAGGCGCTTGGGCTCGATGCTGATCTTCTGGCCCTTCAGTTCGATCATCGCGAAGCAGAAGATCTCCACCTTCTGACCGGCGATCTGCACGTTGCCGGACAGCCGGATGCCCGCGCTGGAGCTGTCGATCGGTTCGCCCTGCGCGTTGGTGGTGGGCGGCGTCGTCTCGCCCTGGCCGCTTTCGCCGTTGCGGACGTAGTCCTCGGTGACCGGTTCGATCTTCAGGTTCTGGATCTTGTCGAGCGGAGCCTGCTTCGCGATGTCGGCGGCCTTGATGGTCACCTCGCCCTTGAGCGTCGCGATGGAGATCGCCTTCGTGTTGCCGTTGATCAGATCCGACAGCGGCGCCGTGACGTCGCTCATGTCGGCGTTGAAGTCCACATCACTCAACTTCGGCGGAACGGCCACGCCCTGGGCGTTGATGGTGATGTGACTGTAGTCACCGGAAAGGGCCTGCGTGAGGAACGGGAAACCGTGCACGGTGACCGCCGGATCGTTCTTCAGGGCGAGCTGTTCACGGGCCTTCTGGGAGATCGTGTGCTCGGCGAACGCCGCCGCCCCGAAATCGGCTCCGACCAGCAGGACCACCAGCACGGCGAGGGCGATGAGCCAGCCCCGGCCACGCCGCTTCGGTCGCTTGGCGGACCGGCCGGGGGACGGTCGGTCGTCACGCGCCACGGGCCTGCTCACCATCGCGTCAAATCTCCTTCGTAAACCTCTTTGGCCAGGTGTGATCGATCCAGCACGGGGTAGGTCCCCGGGTGTTCACCCGCTATTCTCACCAAGCACCGGCTGTAGCCACGTTCGAGGCGACTACAAGTGAGGGCGGTGCGGCGATGAGCCTGGACCTTCTGGTGTTGACTGCGGAACCCGACGCGACCGCGGTGCTTCCCGCCCTGGATCTGCTGCCCCACACCGTACGCGTCCGTCCTCCGGAAGTGACCGCGCTGCTCGACGCCGGCCACCGCGACGTCATCGTCCTCGACGCACGCAGCGATCTCGCCTCCGCGAAGAGCCTCTGCCGTCTGCTCAAGGGCGCCGGTGAGGACGAGGCCTCCACGCCGATCGTCGCCGTCGTCGGCGAGGGCGGGCTGGTCGCGGTCAGCGCGGAATGGCGCACCGACGACATCCTGCTCCCGACGGCCGGCCCCGCCGAGGTCGACGCCCGGCTGCGGCTGGTCACCACCCGCGACGGCGCCGCGTCCCAGGTCGACGCCGAGCTCCGGGTCGGTGAACTGGTCATCGACGAAGCGACCTACACCGCGAAGCTCCGCAAGCGCACTCTCGAACTCACGTACAAGGAGTTCGAGCTCCTCAAGTACCTCGCGCAGCACGCCGGCCGGGTGTTCACCCGCGCCCAGCTGCTGCAGGAGGTCTGGGGTTACGACTTCTTCGGTGGCACGCGCACGGTCGACGTCCACGTGCGGCGCCTGCGCGCGAAGCTCGGGCCGGAGCACGAGCAGATGATCGGGACCGTGCGCAACGTCGGCTACAAGTTCGAGCGCCCCTCCAAGGGGTCCGCCGCCAAGCAGCAGCAGGCCGTCGCCCCGGACGCGAGCGTCTACGAGCCGAGCGAGCTTTCCGCGCACTGAATCCCTTCCTCTCCTGCCTGACAAGACGTCCAGGCGGGTACGGGGTTCCCGGGTAGGGTCGATTTCATGCTTGATCCGACGTGGACCGGTGAACCGGAAACGGAAGAGATCCGCGGCCTGCTCCTCGCCGTGCGCGAGGAGGACGGTCGTCCCGAGGACACCGGTTTCGCCGGTGGCCAGCACCTTCTGGGGCACTCGGACGGCGAGTTGGTCGCGTACGCGCACCTGGACACCGAAGGCGACTCGCACGGCAATCAGGTCGCCGAGCTGTTCGTCCACCCCGCGCACCGCCGCGCCGGTCATGGCAGAGCCCTCATCCGGGCGCTCGTCGAACGAGCCGGCGGGAAGCCGCTGCGCGTCTGGGCGCACGGCGATCACCCCGGCGCCGTCCACCTCGCCGGGACCGAGGGCTTCGAGCGCGCCCGCGAACTGCTGATCCTGCACGCGGACGTCGAAACGGCCGACTGGCCGGAACCCGCGACCCGCGAAGGTGTCACGCTGCGCGCGTTCGTCCCCGGTCAGGACGAGGAAGCGATGGTCCGCGTCAACGCACGCGCCTTCGACTGGCACCCCGAGCAAGGCGCGCTGACCGCCGACGAGGTCCGCGCGACGGAGAAGGAAGCCTGGTTCGACCCCGAAGGCTTCTTCCTCGCGGAGGAGAACGGCGAGGTCGTCGGCTTCCACTGGACGAAGGTCCACGAGGCGGTCCCCGGCCGGTTCGGCGGCGAGCCCGTGGGCGAGGTCTACGTCGTCGGCATCGATCCGGACGCGCAGGGCGGCGGCCTCGGGAAGGCCCTCACCCTCGCCGGGCTGCGGTATCTCCGCGACCGCGGACTGGGGCAGGTGATCTTGTACGTCGAGGGCGACAACGCCCCCGCGCTCGCGGTGTATTCGAAGCTCGGCTTCACCCGATACGAGGTCGACGTCCAATACGCTCGGTAACCGCGTTCACACTTGCGGCACTTGACCGGTCACGGAGAGCAGACGCGCAGGTCACGGCAGGGACACGGACCCCGATCGGACTAGTCACGCTGCTCACATCAGACGCCTTGTTCACTTGTCGTTCACCCTTTGACGGCCACCTGTCCACTGTCGGTGCTTAGTGTCCGGATCCGGCAGGAACGTTCCCGTTCCACCGATCCGGCGAAAGTCTCCCAGTGGAGGAAATGCAGTGAAGATCATGCGGCCCGCGGGCGCGATCGGCATCGTGGCTAGCGCCGCCCTCGTGCTCGGCGCCTGTGGATCCGACCCGGCGGCGACGAAGACCGAGGGCTCGGGCGCCGCGTCCGCGCCCAGCGGGACGGCCGGTGTCGAATGCGGCGGCAAGAACCCGCTTTCGGCCGAGGGCTCGTCCGCGCAGAAGACCGCGATCGACATCTTCGTGCAGCAGTACGCCGCCAAGTGCGCCGGTCAGAAGGTGAACTACAACCCCAGCGGCTCCGGCGCGGGCATCAAGCAGTTCAACGCGAACCAGGTCGACTTCGCCGGTTCGGACTCGCCCCTCAAGGACGGCGAGGAGGCCGAGAAGGCCAAGGCCCGTTGCGCCTCGGACGCGTGGAACCTCCCGCTCGTCATCGGCCCGGTCGCCGTCGCGTACAAGGTCTCCGGCGTCGACAAGCTGACCCTGACCCCCGAGGTCACCGCCAAGATCTTCAACGGCGGCATCACCAAGTGGAACGACGCGGCCATCAAGGCGGTCAAGGGCAACGAGTCCGTCAACCTGCCGGACAAGCCGATCCAGGTCATCTCGCGCACCGACGAGTCGGGCACCACCGACAACTTCCAGAAGTACCTGAAGGCGGCCTCGAAGGGCGCCTGGACCCAGGGCGACGGCAAGAAGTTCAACGGTGGCGTCGGTAACGGTGCCGAGAAGTCCAACGGTGTGGCCAGCGCGGTCAAGGCCACCGACGGCGCCATCACCTACGTCGAGTCCGCGTTCGCGAAGGACGGCATCAACGCCGCCCTGATCGACAGCGGCTCCGGCGGTGTCGAGCTCACCGCGGCGAACGTCGCCAAGGCCCTCGACGCGGCGAAGTTCAAGAAGGAAGGCTCCAACGACCTCTCGCTGGACCTGAACGCGATCTACTCCAGCAACGTCGCGGGTTCCTACCCGGTCATCCTCGCCACCTACGAGATCGTCTGCTCCAAGTACGCCGACGCCGAGGTCGCCAAGGCCGTCAAGGCCTTCCTGAACGTCGCCGCCACCGACGGTCAGAAGCCGCTGTCGGACAAGGGCTACGTGCCGATCCCGCAGAGCCTGCAGGACAAGGTCCTGACCGCCGTCAAGGCCATCGCCTGACCCTGTTGCACACTGGCGATTGATCAGTAAAGACAGGCTGGACAGAAGTAGTCGATGAGCGATTCGTCTTCGCCCAGAACGCCCACCGGCGACCCCGGTGGGCGTTCTGGCGTCCGCGAGACCTTCACGGAGGACCCGATTTCGGAGCAACCTGCCGCGTCACCGCCCGAGAAGTCCTCGGTGCAACTCGCGAGCCCCAATTCCAGGACGGTGCGGCCCGGTGACCGCATCTTCCAGTTCCTGACCACCGGAGCCGGCGTCTTCGTCGTCTCGCTGATCGGCCTGATCGGACTGTTCCTGCTGGTGCAGGCCATCCCGGCGCTCCAGGCCGACAACGCCAACTTCCTGACCAGCCAGACCTGGCAGACCGAACCGAACGACATGAAGTTCGGCATCATGGGCCTGCTGCTGGTCACGGTCTACAGCGCGTTGCTGGCGCTGGTCATCGCGATGCCGATCTCGCTCGGGATCGCTCTCTTCCTCACGCAGTACGCGCCGAAGCGGCTCGCGAAGCCGTTCGCCTACGTGATCGACCTGCTCGCCGCCGTCCCGTCGATCATCTACGGCCTCTGGGGCCTGATGGTCTTCGCGCCGACGATCGAGCCCTTCTCCCAGTGGGTCAACGACACCTTCTCGTGGATCCCGATCTTCGCGGCGGGCAACGTCTCGCCGGACATGCGCGGCACGATCTTCACCGCGGGCATCGTGCTCGCCGTGATGATCCTGCCGATCATCACCTCGCTGTCGCGTGAGGTGTTCGAGCGGACCCCGACCCCGCACATCGAAGGCGCGCTGGCGCTGGGCGCCACCCGCTGGGAGGTCATCCGCACCACGGTGCTGCCGTTCGGCAAGGCCGGCTACATCGGTGCTTCGATGCTCGGTCTCGGCCGCGCGCTCGGCGAGACGATCGCACTCGCGATCATCCTGACCGGCGCGGTGGGCCGCGAGTTCACCTGGAGCCTCTTCGACGGCGGCGCCACGTTCGCCTCGAAGATCGCGGCGGACTACGCGGAGCTCAACAACGAGATCTCGGCGGGCGCGTACATCGCGGCGGGCCTGGTGCTGTTCCTGCTGACGTTCATCGTCAACTTCGCCGCGCGGTCCATCATCGCCAAGAAGGGGGACTGAGCATGTCCACCACGCTCGAGAAGACCCCCGCGTCCACCCCCGCCTTCCAACAGGTCAGCCTGGCGCGGAAGACCAAGAACGGCATCGCGACGGTCCTGATCTGGCTGTCGTTCCTGATCGCCGTCGTGCCGCTGGTGTGGCTGCTCGCCACGGTGGTCATCAACGGCGTCAAGCGGATCCCCTACAGCAACTGGTGGACCGAGGACTTCGGCTCGGTGCTGTCGGACGAGGTCGGCGGCGGCGTGCTGCACGCCGTCATCGGTTCGGTGCTGCAGGGCCTGGTCTGCGCGGTCATCGCGGTCCCGATCGGCATGCTGGTCTCGATCTACCTGGTCGAGTACGGCCGCGGCAAGCTCGCGAAGATCACGACGTTCATGGTGGACATCCTCTCCGGTGTCCCCTCGATCGTCGCGGCGCTGTTCATCTACGCGCTGTGGATCACCACGTTCGGCCTCCCGCGCAGCGGTTTCGCCGTGTCGCTGGCGCTGGTGCTGCTGATGATCCCGGTGGTCGTGCGCTCCTCGGAGGAGATGCTGCGGATCGTCCCGGACGACCTGCGCGAGGCCTCCTACGCGCTCGGCGTGCCGAAGTGGAAGACGATCATGAAGATCGTCCTGCCGACCGCGCTGTCCGGCATCATCGGCGGCATCATGATGGCGCTCGCCAGGGTCATGGGCGAGACCGCGCCGCTGCTGGTCCTCGTGGGCTACTCCGCCTACGTGAACTGGGACATCTTCGGTGGCGAACAGGCCGCCTTGCCGCTTCTGATGAACAACGAACGGGTCAGCAACCCGTTCGACGAAGGTACCGTCGCGTTCGACCGGATCTGGGGCGCCGCGCTCACCCTGGTGCTGATCATCGCGATCGTGAACCTCCTCGCCATGCTCTTTGCCCGTCTTGTCGCCCCGAAGAAGAAGTGAGCTGTTTGAGATGGCCAAACGAATCGACGTCAAAGACGTGGACATCTACTACGGCAAATTCCACGCCGTGGACGGCGTCACCCTCTCGGTGCCGCCGCGGAACGTCACCGCGTTCATCGGCCCGTCGGGCTGCGGCAAGTCGACGGTGCTGCGCACGCTGAACCGCATGCACGAGGTCATCCCCGGCGCCCGCGTCGAGGGTGAGGTGCTGCTCGACGGCGAGGACATCTACGGCAACGGTGTCGACCCGGTGCAGGTCCGCCGCACCATCGGCATGGTCTTCCAGCGGCCCAACCCGTTCCCGACGATGTCCATCCGCGACAACGTCGTGGCGGGCCTCCGCCTGGGCGGTACCAAGGGAAAGAAGCAGCTCGACGAGGTCGCCGAGCGCGCGCTGCGCGGCGCGAACCTGTGGAACGAGGTCAAGGACCGGCTGAACAAGCCGGGCGGCGGTCTCTCCGGCGGTCAGCAGCAGCGGCTCTGCATCGCGCGGGCGATCGCCGTGCGGCCGGACGTGCTGCTGATGGACGAACCGTGCTCCGCGCTCGACCCGATCTCGACCCTCGCCATCGAGGACCTGATCGGTGAGCTCAAGAAGGAGTACACGATCGTCATCGTGACGCACAACATGCAGCAGGCGGCGCGGGTCTCGGACCAGACCGCGTTCTTCAACCTGGCGGGCGTCGGCCAGCCGGGTCGCCTGGTGGAGCTGAACGACACCGAGAAGATCTTCTCGAACCCGGACGAGAAGGCGACCGAGGACTACATCTCGGGCCGCTTCGGCTGAGTCTTCGGCCAAGTACGTGAAGGCCCCCTTCATTGCGTTAGACGCAATGAAGGGGGCCTTCACGTACTTGGGGAAGGGGTGCCGTCGGTAGCGCGGGGTCAGGTGGGCGTCGGTACAGGTGGTCGTGAGTGGCGATTCGGGTTCTAACCCGAATCGCCACTCACGACTGAGGAGCCGCTGATCCGGGCCACCGTGAGGCAACACCAGCCGGTTCGGGTGTCGCGAAAGCCACTTTCGCGACGTCTGATGTCCCGAAAGTGGCTTTCGCGACACAGCCTCCGGGCATCACAGAGTCCGTGAAGGCCTCCTTCACTACCTTCAGAGTAGGCAAGGAGGCCTTCACGGACCTGCAATCACTCGCACCCAGAATCCAGTAGGTACGTAAAGACACTCCTGGCTCTAACCCGAATCGCCACTCACGACCACCTCGACCCAGGGGCTCACGGCCACTCTCGTTCGTGCTCGCGCGTGACGCTCTTCCTCAAGCAGCCGTCTGCGTCTGGAGAGCGGAAGGGGCCCTTCACCGCGTGACATGCGGTGAAGGGCCCCTTCGTTACGTCTTATGCGGGGAAAGTCCCCTTCAGCTCCTAGAGCTCGTCCGGGCCGTAACCGGGCATCTTGCCGGTCACCACGAAGATCATCCGGCGCGCGACCGAGACGGCGTGGTCGGCGAAGCGCTCGTAGAAGCGGCCCAGCAGGGTGACGTCCACGGCCGCGGCGACGCCGTGGTCCCAGTCCCGGTCCATGATGACCGTGAACAGGTGCTTGTGGATCTCGTCGACCTCGTCGTCGTCCGACTCGATCGTCCGGGCGGCCTCGACGTCCTTGGACTTGATGACCTGCTCGGCCTGCCGGGCCAGCTTGACGGCCACCTCGCCCATCTTGGCGAAGTCGCCTCGCACGGCGTCGGGCAGGACGGGGTCCGGGTGACGGCGGCGCGCGGCCTTGGCCACGTGCAGCGCCAGATCGCCCATCCGCTCCAGGCTTTCCGCCGCGTGGATCGCGGCGAGGACGGTCCGGAGATCGGTCGCGACGGGTGCCTGCAGGGCCAGCAGCGCGTACGCCTGCTCCTCGCATTCGGCGCGCGCGTCGTCGACCTTCGCGTCGTCGCTGATCACCTGCTCGGCGAGTCCGAGATCGACCTCGAGCAACGCCCGGGTCGCCCGTTCCATCGCGTCGGCGACCTGGAGCGACATGCTCGCTAGGTTCTCGGCGAGCTGTTCGAGTTCGACATGGTAAGCCTCACGCATGGCCCAACCCTACGGGGAACAGGGGCCAAAAGCCGCATCCCAGAGTGAACCTGACGTGAACCCGGACTAACGAATGATCCTCAGCCTGAGCTGCCGCTCTTCTTGGAGCCGCTGGTCTTGGCGGAGCCGGTCGGAGCGGTCTCCGTATCGCCCGCCGGGGGCGCCGGGGCCTTCTCTTCCAGCGGCGTGTTGTTGATCAACGCCTGGAAGAGCGTCTTCGATTTGCTCTGCAACAGCACTTCGTTGCCGCGCTTGTTCGCCTCTTCGGTGGTGGGCACGGTGAGGAACTTGACCTTGTCCGATCCCATCCCCTTCATCGACTTCGCCAGCGTCATCATCTGGTTGATGCCGAGGTTCTCGCCGAAGGTGGCCTTGGCGAACGCGTCGATGAAGCCGCTGAGCTTGCCGGTGTCCAGGATGACGTCCTTCGACATCACCGTCTTCAGCAGCGCGCCGAGGAAGGCTTGCTGCCGTTTGATCCGGCCGTAGTCCGACGTCGGGTCGCCCTTGACGTGCCGCGCCCGGACGTAGTTCAGCGCCTGGTCACCGGAGATCCGCACCTCGCCCGCCTGCGGGATGACCATGCCGAGGGTGTCGTCGTCGATGGGCTTCTCGTTGTAGACGGTGACACCCTGCACGGCGTCGACCATGGACTTGAAGCCGTTGAAGTCGATCCCCACGAAGTGGTTCATCTTCATGCCGGTGATCTGCTGGATGACCTTCGTGACGCACTGCGGGCCACCGACCGCGTAGGCGGTGTTCAGCTTCGTGATCTTCTGCGCGGGCGAGACCTTGTCCGAGTACGACGACGTCGCCGGGTCCCAGCGCTTGCATTCGGGACGGCTGATCTCGAGGTCGCGCGGGAAGGACACCATGACGACGCGCTGCCGGTCGGCGGGGACGTGCGCGATCATGACCGTGTCCGAACGGGCGCCCGGGTTGCTTTCCGCGTCGCCGACGCCGTCTTCGGCGGCCGCGCCGTCACGGCTGTCGGAGCCGACCATCAGGAAGTTCTCGTCACCGGTCTGGCCCGCGGCGTCCTGGATGTCGGCCGAGTCCTCGTCGAGCGAGGCGACGTTGTTGAACTTCGCGTCGAACCAGGTCTGGGCACCCCACGCCGAACCGATGGACAGGAACACGAGCGCGGCCATCACGGCGGCCGAGATCCGGCCCGCCTTGGCCGCCTGCCTGGTCTTGCGTTCCTTCTTCTCCTGCAGGCGGGTCTGCGGAGACGACTGCTCGGCGCTCTCGGCCGGTTCGGCGTCCGTGGTCGTGACCACCCGCTGCAGGGCCGTGCGGGTCTGCTCCAGCAGCGCGGCAGGACGCGAGGCGAGCCGTTCGCGGCGCTCGCGCTTCTTGGCCTCTTCGGCTTCGAGCTCGTCGTGCGCGGCGGAGAACCGGGCGAGCGTGTGGTCGATCTTGCGCTTGGTGATCGTCGCGTCGTCGATCGCTTCGAGCTCGTCGGTCATCGTGAGCCGGTCCATCTCGGATCGCGGCGGGACGCCGGGCGAAAGGGACGGCGACTGCTGGACCGGCGGCTGGACCGGCGGCGGCTGGACCGGCGACTGCTGGACCGGGCGCTGAACAGGGCGGCGAGGACGGCGCGGCGGTGCCGGCGCCGCGGGCTGCTGCTGCGCGCCCGGGTTCACCACCGGCGGACGGCGCTGCGTCGGTGCTTCCGGGCCGGGCGCGGCCTGCGTGGAGCGGCGCGGGAGGCGGGCACGAGGCGCGCGCGGGGCCTCGGCGGGCTGGGGGTTCCGCGGCGGCGTCTGTGCCTGCGGCGGAGCGGGATCGGCCGCGCGAGGCGCGGGCTGCTGCGGCTCGACAGGGGCAGCAGGGGCCGCCGGGCGGGGACGACGGGGCGCGGGCGCCTCCGCCCTGGCCGTGCGCGGACGGGGTCTCGGCGGCTCGGGCGTCGGCTCGTCCTGCCGGAGACGGCGCGGAGCGGGTGTCTCGGCGGCGGGGTCGAAGACCGGGCGTTCACCCGTATGACGTGCGACGACGTCGGAAACGCTGATCCCGCCGTGGGTGTCCATCGAGCGGCGGCGGCCGCCGCGGCCGCGCTCACCGGCACTTCTGTCGGTGTGACTGTGGCGACCGGTTCCCGGGTTGTGGTGCTCGTCGGGCACTCGGTCTCCTTTCACAACTGGCGTCGAAGCTCTTTCGTTATCGTACGGACACCTCAGGTTCGTGACGACAACCATCCCGGAATTTTCTTCACCCAAGGTACCGATAAGCGCCGAACGGTCCATGCGATCGGGTGAGCGGTCCTGGTTAAAGCTGCGTTAAAAGGGAGGAACCGTTACGCAGAGTGCGACGGTTAACCGAGTGAGTGGCTAGGCGCCCGCGGACTCCGCGGCGTTCATCGTGTGGGGAATCATCTGCGACGATTCCTTATCGTGATAGGCCACTTTGTTCCGGCCTGCCCGTTTCGCCATATACAACAAAGCGTCGGCGCGGCGCAACTGCCGCTCGGGTTCCACCGTGCGATCCGGTTCCGCGTGAATCTCGTGCGCGAGCCCGACACTGATCGTCACCGAGAGGCCGGGCCGGATCCGCGGCCACGGATGGCGGGCCACCCGGATACGGGCGGTGTCGGCGATGCGCACCGCGCGGGCGGCGTCGACGTCCGGGATGACGAGCGCGAACTCCTCACCGCCGTAGCGAGCGCAGAAGGCCTCGGGCGGAAGTCCCTGTTGCAGCAGGTCGGCCACCTCGCGCAGCACCCGATCGCCCACCAGATGCCCGAAAGTGTCGTTGACGCCCTTGAACAGGTCGAGGTCCACCAGCGCGATCGCGATCCCCGGCGGGCCGCGGTGTTCGACGGCCGGGCCGTGCAGCCATTGGTCGAGGTAACGGCGGTTGTAGCTGGACGTCAGCGTGTCCCGCAGGCTGCCGGCACGGGCGAGGTCGAAGGCGGATTTGAGGTGGTGGTAGGCGCGTCGCCAGTCACCCTGGGTGGCGAGAACCCCGGCGATCGACTCGTGGAGGCTGAGCAGATCGGTACTCGGCGCGCCCGGTGGGAACGCGGCCTCGTCGTCGGCTACCACGTTCACCTCCGCCACGAATTGGTTTTCGTCGTATAGGAGGCGGCTCTTGAGGTATCGGTACGGTCCGAAGTGAATATCGCTCAAGTGGACGACGGTTTCGCACCATTGTCACGCACCGAAGTGCCGTTCTGTAAGGCCGAAAACGGCTCGACGTCTTTGAGCTGCGAAAACTGATCTTTCGCCCAGTAACTCACGTCTGTCACATCATCATTCAGCAACAGTGCGTAATCACTCCAGCTCAGCCACCGCCAGTCGCCGACTTCGTCCGGATGCGGTTCCGGGTCTTCGTCGACCCAGGCCACGAAGACCGGGCAGAACTCGTTCTCGACCACGCCCTCGAACGGTGGTGTCCGGTAGCGGTACGCCGGAAGGACGCACCGGAGCCCGTCCAGCCGGGGAAGCCCGAGCTCGAAGGCGGCGCGGCGCCGGACGGCCTCCTCGATCGGTTCACCCGGTGCGGGGTGCCCGCAGACACTGTTGGTCCATACCCGCGGCCACACCTTCTTCGACGCGGCGCGGCTGGTGATGAGCAGGGCCTGGTCGCTGCTGCGCAACAGATAGCAGGAGAACGCCAGGTGCAGCCGGGTGTTCTCGTGGTGCGCGGACAGTTTGGGCGCGGTTTCGCCGGTCGGCTCGCCGTCCTCGGTGACATAGACGATGCGTTCGGTGTCCACTTCGGTCGCGTTGTTCACCGGACCCACTGAACCAGCAGGCTCGCTGTAACCGGTACCGCGACCAGAGTTACCCCTGTTAGTGGGACGAGAGGTGCTCCACTAGCAAAGAAGTGACGGCCTCGGGTGCCTCTTCCACCACCCAGTGGGAGGCGTCCTCGATCATCTCGAAGCGGTACGGGCCGGTGACGCGGTTCGCGGTGTCGAGCGCGGCCGTCGAACCGAAGGCGGCGTCCTCGGTGCTCCAGATGTAGAGCGTCGGGACCTCGATCGGCCCGATCTTCCCGCCGGGACGGCCGGCGCGGTACCAGTTGAGCGCCGCTGTCAGCGCGCCCGGTTCGGACAGTCGCCGGACGTACTCGTCGATCTTGCTCGGCGACACCTTCCAGTCGAAGATGCGGCGCAGCGCGTCGGCGTTGTTCTCGAGCATCCGCCGTTCGGTGACGCGGGTCTGCCGCCACTCGGTCATGTACCCCGAACGGAGATGCTGGTCCTCGTCGGTCTTCATGGCCTCCGCCAGCGCCGCCGGGTGCGGCGTCGAAACGACGGCGAGACTGCGGAGCCTGCCGGGATGCGCGTCGGCCGTCCACCACGCGACGGCGCCGCCCCAATCGTGTCCGACGAGATCGAATTCGTTCCACCCCAAACGATCCGCGATCGCGAGGACGTCACCGACGAGTTCGTCGATACCGTATTCGGAGGCCTGCTCCGGCCGGACGTCCGGCGAGTAGCCGCGCTGATCCGGTGCCACCGCGCGATATCCGAGCACGCCGAGCGTCGCGACCTGGTGCTCCCATTCGACCGCGGCCTCGGGAAAACCGTGTAGCAGCAGGACAGGGCGGCCGTCCTCGGGGCCGGCCGCGATGGCGTCGAAGGTACCGGCCGCGGTCGGGATGCTCAGCTGCTCGATCACGACGACGACTTTACGGGGGCGGTTTCGGGCGACCGGCGAGGGATTGACGGCGTGTGTCCGATTCCCTTCTAATGATCACCGCGGCCGGCTCTCGGCCGCACTGGGGAAACTGGGGTAGTACATGTCGAACAGCTGGAGGCGCCGGCTCGCCGCCGGCGCCGCTTCCGTCGCGCTCGCGGGCGGAATCGGTGTCGCCACGGCGAATGTCGCGGTGGCCGAAGGAACACCTGTTTCGATCGCGGGGGTCTGTGACGGAAATCCCGGGTGTCAGCTCGGGCCGTTCTCGACTCTGAGCAGTTGTCAGATCGAACAGAGCAATATGGCCCGGTACTACACGATCACCATGCGGTGCTTCGAGGTCGACCACGGCCAGTGGAAGTTCGCCTACAAGACCAGGGGCACCTGAGTCGTGAACGAAGACGCTCCCGCCCGCACGACCGGCGGGAGCGTTTTTCGTTGCCTAGCCCCCCGAGTGCATGTCCTCGGCCTCGGGGACGCAGTCGTCGTCCGGATCGTCGAGCCAGCCGTGCGGCAGCGTGACCTTGCCCGGCGATCCCTGCCGCCCGCGCGGACCGGTGGCCGCGCTGGGGAACGGCGCCTCGTGGTCGAGCTGGGCGATCAGGTCGTCGAGCTGGTCCAAACTGGACAGCATCGCGAAACCGCGGCGAAGTTCGGAGCCGACCGGGAAACCCATGAAGTACCAGGCCATGTGCTTGCGGATGTCGCGCATGGCCTTGTCGTGGCCGTCGTGTTCGACGAGCAGTTCCGTGTGGCGGCGCAGCACCTTGGCGACCTCGCCGAGATTCGGCGGTGTGGGCTGCGCGCGCCCGGCAAAGGCGGCTTCCAGTTCGCCGAACAGCCACGGCCTGCCCAGGCAGCCTCGACCGACCACGACGCCGTCGCAGCCGGTCTCGTCGACCATGCGCAGCGCGTCCTCGGCCGAGAAGATGTCGCCGTTGCCGAGCACCGGGATGCTCGTGACCGCTTCTTTGAGGGCGGCGATCTTCGTCCAGTCGGCCTGACCGGAGTAGCGCTGCGCGGCGGTGCGCGCGTGCAGGCTGACCGCCGCCGCGCCCTCGGCCTCGGCGATGCGCCCGGCGTCGAGGTACGTCAGGTGGTCGTCGTCGATGCCCACGCGGAACTTGACCGTGAACGGCACGCCCGCCTCGGCCGCGGCCTTCGCCGACTCGCGCACGATGTCGGCGAACAGCTTGCGCTTGAACGGCAACGCCGCGCCGCCGCCCTTGCGCGTCACCTTCGCCACCGGGCAGCCGAAGTTGCTGTCGATGTGGTCGGCGAGACCCTCGCCGGTGATGATGCGGACGGCTTCGGCCATCGTCTTGGGGTCGACCCCGTAAAGCTGCATGGACCTGGGCTTTTCGTTCTCGCCGAAGGTCATCATGTGCATGGTGCCGGGGTGGCGCTCGACCACCGCGCGGGCGGTGATCATCTCGCAGACGTAGATGCCCGCGCCGTACTCCTGGCACAGCTGCCGGAAGGCGACGTTGGTGATGCCCGCCATGGGAGCGAGCACGACCGGGGGATCGACCTCGTAGGGGCCGATCTTCAGGCTGGGCTTGCTCAGGGTGGCTGTCACGTCCTCCATTGTCGCTGATGACCTAGGTCACGTGGTGAGCGTGTCGGCATACGGTGCGATCGCCTCGTCAGTTTCACGGCCGCTTGGCCGCGGCGGCGGTGAGGAGCTCGTAGGTCTCTTCGTCGAAGGCGACCAGGCGGATCAGCTCGACCGCCGTCGGCGTCTCGCGCAGCGTGCGGACCGCGATCCTCGCGGCCTGATCCGGCGGGTAGCCGTAGATTCCGGTCGAGATCGCCGGGAAGGCGATACTGCGTACCCCTAGCTCGTCCGCGACCGTGAGGCTGCGGCGATAGCACGACGACAGCAGGTCGGCCTCGCCATAGGTGCCGCCGTCCCAGACGGGGCCGACGGTATGGATGACGTGTTTGATCGGCGCGAGGCCGAACGCGGGTGTCGCCTTGGCGTCCCCCGGTTCGCAGGGGGCGATCACGCTGCCGGCCTCGGCCAGTTCGGGACCGGCCGTGCGGTGAATCGCCCCATCCACACCGCTGCCGCCCAGAAGCGACTCGTTCGCCGCCGTCACGACTGCGTCGACATGCTCGTGCGTGATGTCACCGAGTACCACCTCGATTGTGGTCATGCCCCGATCCTGCCGTACCGCCGGTGTCGGCAGCTCGAGGTTTCTCGCCGCGCGAACAAGACCCGAGTTCCTGTGACGTGCGTAAGGCCAGGGTCCCGGTATTCCCCGGGTGCACCTGGCCTCGCGGCTCGTGTGATGCCCACGGCATCGCACTCTTGGTCACCGGGAAACCGCTCCGGTGACACGTCGACGGTAACCGAATTCGGTAGCGCGGAAGCCGTTTCCGTGGACTCACTTTCCTCCCACCTCTACACAGCGGGTAGTCCGGAGCTGGACCTGATCATCCGGACCAGCGGCGAAGTCCGTCTTTCCGGTTCCTCCTCTGGCAGGCAGGCGCTCCGCGTCTACGCGGCCAAGAGCTCACCCCTTCGTAACGCCTGTCGTCAGGTCGGCCACTTCGGTCCACCAAGCGGGGCGACCAACGGACCACGCCCTCGTCCCCTTGACGCGGGTCCCGTCGATGTAGGTCAAACTGCTGGCGACGACCACGCCCGTGTGGTCCGGCGACCTCAGTTCGATCCGCAGGTAGGGGAATCTGTACCGCTCGCTCTGGAGAACCTCGTCTTCGGCTCGGTAGACCGTCAGCTCGGGAAAGTCGAGTCTGTCGAAGTGCACCGATCGGACGGCTTCGAAGTAGAGCTCGACCGGGGTCTCGTCCGGCGGGAATCTCGACCGGAGTATCAGCTCCGAGTGTCCCGCGCCGTAGCTCCACAGCTGGAAATGGCGAGACGAGCTGAACAGCGTGTCACCCGGGTTCATCAGACCAGTATGGAGAAACCGCCGGGTGGCCGGCGACCGATGATCTTGCAGGTCGCGACCACATCGTCATCACGATTGAGTAGTGCTACGGATCCCGCGGCGGCCCTGAAGCCGCATGCTGTTCGCCATGACCACCGATGGGGATGTGCTCCTCAGGCTCGCCGGGGAGATCGACGACCTTGGGGCCCGCCTCGCGCGGGTCGGTACGGAGCTGCGGACCGCCCGGTCCGAAGCGGAACCGACGCACGAAGAGGCGCCTGAGCAGGCGCCCAAGGAGCAGGCCGAGCAGCCCGCCGAGCCGCAAACGCCACCGCAGGCGCAGCAGGCCCCGACGCCGCCCGCGCAGCCGCAACAAGCCCAACCGCAGGTGCCGCCCCTCCAGGCCCAGCCGCACCAGCAGCCTCAGCCCCAGATCCCGCAGCAGCCGTACCCGCGGTACTTCACGCACCCGCAGCACCCTCAGTACCAGGCCCAGTACCAGCAGGCCCAGTACGCGCAGTGGCAGCAGCAGCAGCAGAACCGCCAGCAGTACCCGCAGCCCCCGTACCGCCCGTATCAGCCGGTCCCGAGGACCACGCTGTCCGAGAAGCTGAGCAAGGAGGGCGCCGGCAGCAGGCTGCTGGCCTGGGTCGGCGGCGCGGTCACGTTGCTCGGCATCGTGCTGTTCCTCGTGCTCGCCATCCAGCGCGGCTGGTTCGGACCGCTGCCGCGGGTGATCGGGGGCGCCGTCCTCGGCCTCACGCTGGTCGGGATCGGCCTGAAGCTGCACCGCACCCCGGCGGGCCGCACCGGCGCGTTCGCGCTCGCCGCGACCGGGATCGGGGCGTTGTACCTCGACGCCATCGCCGCGACGACGATGTACGAGTACCTCCCGGCCTACGCCGGTCTCGCGATCGGGCTCCTGATCGCGGTGGGCGGGTTGCTGCTGGCCGTGCGGTGGAAGTCGTCGCTGCTCGCGACGGCCGTCGTGCTCGGCTGTGTGGTCTGCGCGCCGTTGATCACGCAGGGTTTCACCCCCGAACTGGTCGCGTTCCTGCTGGTGGTCCAGGTCGCCTCGACGCCGGTGCAGCTGCGCCAGTCGTGGCCGTCGGTCGCGGTCGCCGCCGGGATCCCGCCGCTGGTCGCGTCGATCTTCAGCACGGCGTTCACCGGCTTCGGCGGCAGCGTCGCCAACACCGCCGCCGCGCTGGCCGCGGGTGCCGTCGGACTCACGCTCGCCCTGATCGTCACCACCAAGCGTCCCGGTGACGCCGCCGCGCTCGCCCTGCTCGCCGTCGCACCGGCGCCGTCGTTGCTCGCCGCGCTGTTCCTGCCGAAGACGTCGGCCGTGCTCGTCACCGCGTCGGTCGCGCTGGTGCTGCTGGGCGTGTGGGCGGCGGGCCAGTGGCTCAACGGCTGGACCGGCGACCTCGCGGGCGCCGCGGGGCTCCTCGCGGCCTTGCAGACGACGATGACGCTCTTCGACGGCAGCGCCCGTTCGGCGATCCTGATCGGCGAAGGGGTCTTGCTGGCCCTGGTCGCGTTGTGGACGAAGAAGCACGTCGCGCTCTTCGGCGGGCTGGGCTTCGCCGTCATCGGCGGGTTCATCGCGCTCGCCTTCGACGTTCCGCCGACGCTCTTCTTCTTGATCAGGAACCGGCCTGACGCCGACCTCGCCGCCGCCCTGCTGGTCGCCGTCGCGATCGTGGCCGTCTCGATCACGCTTCCGTGGGTCGCGCACCGGCTCGGGCTGTTCAAGACCGCGTCGGAGAACGTGGTGCCGTGGCTCTTCGCCGGTGTCTGCGCGCTCTACGGCGCCGGCGCGATGGTCCTGTGCGGCGCGCTGCTGGCCGTCCCCGGCCGCTCGGGTTTCCTTGTCGGCCACGTGGTGATCACGGTGTCCTGGACGGTCGCCGCGCTCGTGCTGCTCATCCGCGGCATCTCGGTGGTCGGCCTGCGGGTGACCGGTCTGGTGCTGGTCGGCGCGGCGGTGCTGAAGCTGGTCCTGTTCGACCTCTCCGCGCTCGACGGCCTCGCCAGGGTCGCGGCCTTCCTTCTCGCCGGTCTGGTGCTGCTCGGCGCCGGGACGCGCTACGCCAAACTCGTCGCGTCTCGCTGAGGCGGACACGGAAGAAATACCGGCGGGTCGTGGTTGGTCGGTTCATGACCTACCAACCCGACCCGCGCCTCGCCGAGCGGGCGAAGGAGAGCGTCGCCTGGCTGACCACCATCAGCCCGAAGGGCAGGCCTTCGCCTCGCCCGGTGTGGTTCGTGCTCGACGGTGAAGACATCGTCATCTTCAGCCGGCCGGACACGGCGAAGACCCGGCACATCGAAGCCAACCCCGAGGTCAGCCTCCACTTCAACAGCGACGAGCACGGCGGCTCGATCCTGGTGATCGGCGGCAAGGCCGAGATCCTGCCGGACGGTGTCGCGTCGGAGCAGCCTGGCTTCCTCGGCAAGTACGAGAAGCACTACCCCGCGCTCGACTACGACACCCCGAAGTTCGACAGGGAGTACAACGTCCGGATCAGGATCCGGCCGGAGCGCACCTGGGGGTTTTAGAAAACACGGCTAGAAGTCGACCGTCACGCACGCCAGCCGTGCGCCCGCCGTCCCGGCGTGACCCGGGTCGGTGTGCGTATGCGTTTCGTGGATCACGATCGACTTGGCCCGCCGGGCGTCGAAAGTCCAGTCCACTTTGGACACGGAGGCGCCGCGGCCGGCGGCGTCGGTGGTGAGGTCGAGCCAGATCTCGTTGCGGGGGTTGGCATAGGCGGGATCCACCGACGGCTTCACCGGGTCTTCGACGTTCTGGTGGTGCGGGCCCGCGAGGTCTCCGGTGGCACCGCACGGTTTCGTGTGCGCGTGCGCGCCGTATTCCCGGTTGGGCAGCAGGCCGGTCACGAGGACCGCGGTCGAGGTGCCGTAAGCCTTCGAGGTCAACCCGAAGACGTGCGCGCGGGCACCGGGCGGGACCAAGTCCGGTTTGTAGACCGTGAGGCCGCTCTTGGCGGTGATGACGTGCACCCGGGAACCGGGGGCGGCGGCGGTGGCGGGCCCGGCGCCGGAGGTGAAGGCCAAGGCGGCGGCGGACAGGACAAGGGTGACTAAGGGGACAGGGCGCATGCGCCCTGCTTAGTCCGCAAGACATCGGGCACGCCAGAGCGGTCACTCGGTCGGGCGATCATTCTCAAACTATGAGCACAGTGCGCGCGCCAGCGTCCGTTGAGGGCGGCGGCGGGGGCATGGATGGAAGGGTAAGTGAGTACTAGTCCTCCGGATCGCACTTGGCTGGTCGCGGTCGCGGCCGCACTTTGGGGCACAGACGGACTTCTGCGGCTTCCGCTCGCCGAAGCGCTCCCCGCGGCCACCGTCGTCTTCTGGGAGCACTTGCTGGTGGTGCTCGTGTTGAGCCCTCTCATCCCGGGCGCCTTCCGCGCGCTGCGCCGGGTCGGACCGCGGGAGTGGCTGGCCGTGCTCGCCATCGGCGGCGGTTCTTCCGCGCTCGCGACGGCGATGTTCACCGCGGCCTTCAAACTGGGCGACCCCGTGACGCCGTTGGTGCTGCAGAAGCTTCAGCCGGTGTTCGCCGTTCTGGCGGCGTATTTCGTCCTCCGCGAGCGGGTCCGCCCCGGATACGCCTTCTTCGCGATCCCGGCGCTGCTGGGTGCGTGGCTGCTGGCGTTCAAGGATCCGCTGAACATCCAGGTCGCCGCCGCGAAGGCGGCGCTGCTGGCGATCGGCGCGGCGGCGTTGTGGGCGGCGGGAACGGTGCTCGGCAGGATGCTCTCCACCGAGCTGGCGCCGAAGGAGGTCACCACACTTCGCTTCACCGTCGGGCTCCCGGTCGCGGCGGGGATCGTGGCGGTCCAGGGCGGCGGGTTCGCGGTCGGCTGGGACAACGCGCTCGGCCTCGTCCTGCTCGCGCTGGTTCCCGGTCTGCTGGCGCTGAGCCTGTACTACGTGGGCCTGCGGTCGACTCCCGCCGCCAGGGCGACGTTGGCGGAGCTGGCTTTCCCTGTCACCGCGGCCGTTATCGGCGTATCGTTCCTGAACGCGCATTTGTCCGGTACGCAGTGGTTCGGCCTCGCCGTCGTGGTCGTATCGGTGACTTCGCTCGGCTGGCACGAAAAAGTCAGGCGTCAACCGATGGTCTTGGAGCCGCCGCATGGTCGAGCACACCGAAGAGACGAAGAACGAGCGCCTGACCCGCAACGTCAGTGAACTCCTGCAGGAGCTCCGGGTCGCTCAGGCCGGTGTCCAGATCCTCTTCGGGTTCCTGCTCACGGTGGTGTTCACCGACGAGTTCCACGAGGCGAGCGGATTCGAGAAGTCCGTTCACCTGGTGGCCGTCCTGCTCACGGTGTGCTCGACAGTGTTGCTGACGGCGCCGGCCGCGTGGCACCGGCTGCTGTTCCGGACCGGGAACCGTGAGCGGATCCTCACCTTCGGCAACCGGTCCGTCCTGGTCGGGCTCGGCTGCCTCGCGGCCGCGATCACCACGACCGTCGCGCTCATCGCCAAGGTCGTCTTCGGACCGATCGCGATGACGATCCTCGGCGTGGTGACGGCGGTGCTGTTCGTCGTCCTGTGGTTCGTCGTGCCGAAGCTGATCGACCGGAACGGCGACTGATCAGCTCCGCGCGCGGACCGGGGTGTCGTCCGGCAGGCCGAACGCGGCGGCCGACACCGTCTTCGGGTCGTCCGGGCTCGCGCCGTGGATCACCCGGCGCGCGCCGATCCACGAGAACATCGCCTTGACCGAAGGCGAGTAGCCCGCCCCGTCCTCCGCGAGTTTCCGGTCGAGCACGCGGTACCCGGACGGTGTGCGCTCGACGAGATAGACCATCGGCTGCCGTCGGAATCCGCTGCCGACGACGAGCCCGCCGCCTTCTTTCGTGACCTCGTCGCAGCTCGCGACCAGGCCGATCTTGACGCGCTCCCCGTCCGGCCGGGTCTCGATCACCTTCTGCGTGCACACCCAGCGGACATCCGGGAAGCCGGTGGCCGCGAGCGTCCCCGCCCAGAGCTTCGCGCGCAGATGCTCGTCGATCGGCGGCAGCGCCTCCCGGGCGACGGCGTCGTCCACCGCGGGCATCTCGTCCACGATCCACCAGGTCGCCGCGGCCACCACCACACCGACCCCGGCGAGTACGGGCCAGCGTTTGACGTTCCCCATGAGACGAAGCTACCGAGCGGAGCAAGTGTTCATCCGCGGTTCGAGACGCGTTGCCCACGGATGCGTAGGTTGCGGCCGTGAACGACTCCTCCAGACGGACCTTCCTGCGCGGCGCGGGCCTGCTCGGCGCCGGTGCGGCGGTGTCCGCGTTGCCCGCGCTCGGTGCCCCGGCGGCCTCCGCGTCCTTCGGCCATCACGGCCCGGACGCCGAAGACGCTTGCTTCACCCTCGCGGTCCTGCCCGACACCCAGTACCTCTTCGACGCCGACCGCGGTGACCCCGCGCCACTGGACGCCACGCTGCGCCACGTCACCGGCGGCGACGAGAACATCGTGTTCCTGGCGCATCTCGGCGACCTCACCGAGAACGGGCAGCAGGGCGAGTTCGACCAGATCAGCCGGTCTTTCCAGCATCTCGACCGCCGCCGGTTCCCGTACAGCACGCTCGCGGGCAACCACGACATCAAGTCCTCGACCGACGACCAGCGCGGCCGCACGCCGTACCTCGACGCGTTCGGCCCGCAGCGGCAACGCGGTTCACGGACCTTCCGCGGCGCGAGCCCGGACGGCTACAACAGCCACCACGTCTTCCGGGCCGGCGGGCGCGAGTGGCTGCTGCTCGCGCTCGACTGGCGGCCGTCGGCGGGCGGGCTGGAGTGGGCGCGGTCGGTGCTCGCGCGGAATCCGCGGCTTCCGGCGATCCTGACCATCCATGAATTGGTATGGGCCGACGAGGCGGGTCAGGCTCAGCTTTCCGAGTTCGGGCAGAAGGTCTGGGACGAGCTGATCGACGGGAACGACCAGATCTTCCTGACGCTCAACGGGCACTACTGGCCGCCGGGCCGCGCGGTGAAGCGCAACAAGGCGGGCAACGACGTCCATCTGCACATCACCAACTACCAGGACCGCTACTACGGCGGCAGCGCGATGATCCGGCTCTACCGGTTCGACCTCACGCGGAACGTGATCGACGTCCGCACGGTCTCGCCGTGGCTCGCCGACCAGGCGCCGCGGCTGAACGAGTTGCAGCGGCAGGAAATCGAACGCACCGGCCCGGCGGACTACTTCAGTCTGGAGGTCGATTTCGACACGAGGTTCGCCGGTTTCGCGCCGGTCCCGGTCCCGCCCGCGCGGCCCGCCGAACGGCAACTGATCCGCGGGACCGTGGCGTACTGGCGGTTCGAAGGCCGTGACGGCGCACCGGTCGACAGCGTCCGCGACCTGTCCGGCAGGGGCAACGACCTGGTCCGGGTGACTCTGCCCGGCAGTGCCGCGAGCGCGCTGCGGTTCTCCGGCGAGTTCTCCGGGCGGCAGCCGTCGAGGTCGAGCCTCCGGTTCGACGGCGGCAAGAAACCGGCTCGCGGGGCGTATCTGCGCACGGCGGACTCCGCGCCGATGAACGCGGAGGCGTTCGCGCGCGGCTACACCGTCGAAGCGTTCGTGAAGCTGCCCGAGGACTTCAAGGACGGCGGCCACGCGTGGGCCGCGATCTTCGGCAGGCAGGGTTCCGGCGGGAAGGCGGGGAAGACCGGCGACGATCCCGGCGAGCCCGCGGCCACACTGTCCCTTTCGGACGGTGCGGCGTTCCAGTGGGCGGTGTTCCCGGTGAACCAGAACGGGATCTCCACCTGCTGGGGCCACGAACTGGCGTTGAAGGAATGGATCCACGTCGCCGCCGTCAACGACGGCAGGCGGACGACGCTTTACGTCGACGGGTGTCCGGTGTTGCGGAATCCGAAGACGACGGCGGCGGGGATCGCGAATCCCGGCGGCTCCTGGCTGATCGGCGCCTACGCCTACGACTCGATCGTCGAGCAGGCGTTCCACGGCTGGCTGGGCGACGTCCGCGTGGTGGGGCGGGCGCTGGAACCCCGCGAGTTCATGCTCGGCTGAGTGGTTCGAGGCAACGCGGATCGTGCGCGGTAATGGCGGGCTGTGGTTCCCATTATCGCGCACGATCATTTCCGGAGTGATACCGGGTCCCTCTTGACAGGTGGTGGACAATAAAAAATCGGCGCCTGATCAGAAATACTGATCTGAACGCCGAATACCTGAGTAGTCTAAACGCTGTGAGGGGAACTTGTCAAATCAGGGGTACGACGAGGAATTGCGATCCGAACGGGAGTACATCGCGTCGCTCTACGAGCGGCTGGACACCGAACGTACGCGGGTGGGCGAAGCGTATGCCGGTGCCCTGCGGGGAGAAGGCTTCGTGCTGTCCGACCGGGAAGTCTCCGTCAGCACGAAAGCCCGCGAGATGGCCAGGCTGAAGGTCGCCGACGAGGGCCTTTGTTTCGGCCGTTTGGACGCCCTTTCGGGAGGGCGGACGTACGTCGGCCGGGTCGGCCTTTTCGACGAACGGAACGACTACGAACCTTTGGTGCTGGATTGGCGGGCACCGGCGTCGCGCGCGTTCTACTGCGCGACCGGCGCGTCCCCCGAAGGAATGGCGCGACGCCGTCAGTTCCGCACCCTCGGGCGTAAGGTCCTCGATTTCACCGACGAGGTCTTCGGGCGTCCGGATCCGGCGGGGGAACGGGGTGACGTCGCGCTGCTGGCCGCGGTCAACGCGCCGCGCGGCGAGGGGATGCGGGACATCGTCGCGACCATCCAGGCGGAGCAGGACGAGATCATCCGGCTGGACCACGCGGGCGTCCTCGTGGTGGAGGGCGGCCCCGGCACCGGCAAGACCGCGGTGGCGCTGCACCGCGTGGCGTACCTGCTCTACACGAAGCGGGAGCGCATGGAACGCCGCGGCGTGCTCGTCGTCGGGCCGAGCAGTGGCTTCCTCGACCACATCGGCCGAGTCCTGCCGTCGCTCGGCGAGACCAGTGCCGTCTTCACGACGCCGGGAGGCCTTGTCCCCGGCCTGCGCACCGAACGCGAGGACCCGCCGCCGGTGCAGCGGCTCAAGGGCTCGCTGGCGATCCTGGACGTGCTCGAGGCGGCGGTGCGGGACCGGCAGGAACTGCCCTCCGAACCGGAGCCGATCGAACTCGACGACGTCACCGTGCCGCTCGACGCCGAGATCGCGGCGGCCGCGCGCGAGGTGGCCAGGGACAGCGGCCTGCTGCACAACGAGGCGAAGGCCGTCTTCGAACGCGAGGTGATCACCGCGCTCGCGGCCCGCGCGGTCGATCGGATCGGGGCGGGCTGGCTGCCGGTGGACGACGGGAACACCCGCCCGGAGATGCTGAAGAACGCCCGGCGCGATCTGGAGGGCAGCGTGGGGCTCGGCACGGTGCTCGACCGTCTGTGGCCGGTGCTGACGCCGCAACGGCTGCTAGCCGGCCTCTACGCCTCGCCGGAGCGGTTGCGGGCGGCAGGGGCCGATCCGGCGCTGTTCCGCGAGGACGCGGCCGCGTGGACGGTGTCCGACGTGCCCCTGCTGGACGAGGCCGTCGAACTGCTCGGCTGGGACCGCACGGCCGAGCGGCGGGCGGAGGAGCGACGGCAGCTGGCGCAGAAGGAGTACGCAGAGCGGGTGCTGGAACTCATCGAGGTCGAAGAGGATCACGACGACTACGAGTTCGCGCTCCGGCCGACCGATGTGCTGAAGGCCGAGGATCTGGCGGAGCGGTTCGCGAAACGCGACGATCGGGATCTGGCCGAGCGCGCCGCCGCCGACCGGGAATGGACCTACGGGCACGTGGTCGTCGACGAGGCGCAAGAACTGTCCGAAATGGACTGGCGGGTTCTGATGCGGCGTTGCCCCAGCCGGTCTTTCACCGTGGTCGGGGATCTCGCGCAGCGCCGGTCGCCGTCCGGTGCGCGGTCGTGGGACGCGATGCTCTCCCGGTACGTCGCCGACCGCTGGCTGTACCGGAAGCTGACCGTCAACTACCGGACGCCGTCGGAGATCATGGCGGTGGCGGCTTCGCTGCTGGCGAGTTTCGCGCCCGACGTCGTTCCGCCGGAATCCGTGCGCTCGTGCGGCGTTCGGCCCTGGGCCCGTCGACTGTCCGAAGTGGACATCGAAGACGCCGTCGCGGAGTTCACCCGCGAGGAATCGGGGCGGGAGGGGACGTCCGTGGTCATCGGGCCGCCGGGTGTGCCGGGGGCGATCGTGCCGTCCGCGGCCAAGGGGCTGGAGTACGACGCCGTGCTGGTGGTGGAGCCGGAGCGGATCCTCGCGGAAGGCCCGAGTGGCGAGGCGGAACTGTACGTCGCGCTGACGCGGGCGACGCAGCGGCTCGGGGTGCTGTACAGCGGTTCGCTGCCGAAGGTCCTCCGCGGTCTCGAATCCGGACGGCGGACTCCGGACGCGTATCTGCGTTGCGTCTAGCCTTCCGCGCGTGCAATGAAAGGCCCGTTACTTGCAAAATTTGCAAGTAACGGGCCTTTCATTGCACTGAGCCGCGGGCTACCGGGTCAGGTTGCCCCAGGCGTATGTCTGTTTTGCGAGTTTCAGGTAGATCAGGGTCTCGGTGCTGACGACACCCGGGATGGGCCGGATGTCGTCGTTCAGCACACTCAAGAGGTGTTCGTCGTCCCGGCAGGCGATCTCGGCGAGCAGATCGAAGCTTCCGGCCGTGAGCACGACGTAATGGACGTCCGGCAACCCGGAGAGCTGATCGGAAACAGCTCGCGGATCGCCTTGGACTCTGATCCCGACCATCGCCTGACGGCCGAGCCCGACATTCGCCGGATCCGTGACCGCGACGATCTGCATCGTCTCGTCCCGCAGCAGCCGTTGGACGCGCTGCCGTACGGCGCCCTCCGACAGTCCGACGGCCTTGGCCAGCGCTGTGAACGAGGCCCGCCCGTCGACTTGCAGTAGAGCGATCAGAGTGCGATCGGTATTGTCCAAACCTCTAGGTGTGCGCTGCTCCATCTGCGCGCGTGGTTCGTCACCCATGCCGTCCCTCCCTTTGTTTCGGCATGCGATTCTTGTCGCGCAGCGTATCGATCAATGTCCAGAATGCTACCGCCGTTAAGTTGTTTGTCGCGATTCTCTTTCTCGGAGCCGTCGTGCGAAGGATTCTGTCGCACGACAGGGAGGGCGCCGAGGTTTTCGGAAGGCTTGTCAGCCGAGGTCGCGTTTCAGCAGGTCTTCCTCGGTTTCGCGCCGGACGAGCAGGGTCGCGGCGCCGTTCGAGACGCCGACGACCGGCGGCCTGCCGACGAGGTTGTAATTCGAGGCGAGCGAGTGGTGGTATGCCCCGGTGCACGGGACGGCCAGCAGGTCGCCGGGGTGGACGTCGTCGGGCAGTGAGAGCCCGTCGGCGAGGATGTCGCCCGATTCGCAGTGCCGCCCGACCACCGTCATCGGCCGCCTGGCCGCGCGGCTGCGCCTGCCGATCAGGCGTGCGGTGTACGCCGCCCCGTAGAGCGCGGGCCGCGCGTTGTCGCTCATCCCGCCGTCGACGGCGACGAACGTGCGCGAACCGCGTTTCACCGCGCAGACCCGGTACACGGTGATGCCCGCCTGGCCGACGATCGCGCGGCCGGGTTCGATCGTCAGTTTCGGCAGAGGGAAGGCGCGCGACGTGCATTCGTAGGCGAGTGCGACACGCAGACGCCGGACATAACCGTCGATGTCGAAACCGGTGTCCCCCGGCAGATAGCGGACGGCGTGCCCGCCGCCGAGGTCCAGTTCCCGCAGGGTGACGCCGTGGGTCTCGCGGAGCCCGGCGAGCACCCCGATCATCTTGCGGGCGGCCTGTTCGTAGAAGTCCACACGCGACACCTGCGAACCGATGTGGCAGTGCAGCCCGGCCAGGCGGAGCCCCGGCTGCGCGAGGACGGCGGAGACGGCTCGTCCGAGGTTGTCGCGGACCTCTTCGCGCAGTGAGAAGCCGAACTTCTGCCCTTCGGTGCCGGTGGTGATCGCCGCGTGCGTGCCGGCGGCGACGTCGGGTGTCACGCGGATCAGCACCTGCTGCGCGCCGGTGGCGAGCGCTCCGAGCTGCTCGATCTCGTCGAGCGAGTCCACCACGATCCGGCGGACGCCGTAGGACAGCGCGGCCTTGAGGTCTTCGGGGGTTTTCGCGTTGCCGTGCAGCAGGATCCGCTCGGCGGGGAAACCGATCGACCGCGCGACGGCGATCTCGCCCGCCGAGCAGGTGTCGAGTGAAAGTCCTTCCTCGGCGACCCAGCGCAGGACCGCGCGAGTGCACAGCGCCTTGCTCGCGTACGCCACCTCGGCGTCGGGAAGGGCCCGGCGGTACGCGCGGGCGTTCTGCCGGACCTCGTCCTCGTCGAGCAGATACGCCGGTGTCCCGAACCTCGCGGCGAGGTGGGACACCGGCGCACCGGCGAACAACAGTTCCCCGCCCGGTCCGAGCTTGGTGCTCCGGGGCCAGACGCCGGGTTCGAGATGGTCGGCGGCCTCGCAGCCGAGGCTGGGAAGGAGCTCGCTGAGCGTCACGGTTACCTCCGCGTCGATCGGTCAGTGCCCTGTCAGCACAACTCCGATCGACCCGGCCCGGCCGCTTCGCCAACACCTCCCTGACGCCTTCCGGGGTGTCACTGACGCGTTGTTAACGCGCGAGTAACCCCGGCCACAGTGGTTCAGGAGGCCAGTGTCAGCGGACCGGCTCCGGGACGGTGTCGAGCGCCCGCACCATGTGCACGGCCAGTGAGAACGCCGCCTCGTTGTCGAGTTCGGTGTGCTCGTTGACGATCTTCTTCACGGTGTCGACCCGGATCTCGTAGCGGGAGACGGGGACGGTGTCGGCGTTCATGGCGATCCTCTATTCGGTTGTTTCGGGTTTCGTGGCGCAGGTGCAACCGCGGCTGAAGCCGCCGGCCGCGGTCGCGGTGCAGAAGCGCCGGGCGATCGCGTCGTGCGCGGACATCGGATGCGGGCAGTTCGGGCAGCGGTCGTCGGCGGCGGGTTCCTCCACGACGCCGAGGGAGCGGGAGGCGGTCATCGCGCGACCGCCGTCGCCGGGGCGCGCAACGGGGCGCCGACCTCGTGCAGATGTTTGAGGACGTACCCGTAGGACGCGGCCCAGCCGCATTGCGCGTAGTCGATGCCGTGCTTCTCGCAGAACTCCCGCACGATCACCTGCGCGTGCTTGAGGTTCGGCCGCGCCATGCTCGGGAACAGGTGGTGCTCGATCTGGTAGTTGAGCCCGCCGAGGGCGAAGTCCACCACCGGCCCGCCGCGCACGTTGCGCGAGGTGAGCACCTGCTTGCGCAGGAAGTCGAGCTTGTGACCGGCCGACAGCGTCGGCATGCCCTTGTGGTTCGGGGCGAACGAGCAGCCCATGTACACACCCCAGAGGCCTTGGTGCACGGCGATGAAGACGAAGCCGACACCGGGCGAGAGGACCACGAACACGGCTGTCAGGTACGCGGCGACGTGGGCGAGCATCAGCGCCGCTTCGAGCTTCCGGCGTTTGAAGCCGCGCTGGAACATCGCGGTCACGCTCGACGCGTGCAGGTTCAGGCCTTCCAGCAACAGCAGCGGGAAGAACAGGAACGCCTGGTATTTCGCCATCCAGCGCAGGAAACCACGCCGCTCGGTGCCCTGCGCCTTGGTGAAGATGAGCGCGGCGAGGTTGACGTCCGGATCCTCGTCCTCGTGGTTCGGGTTGGCGTGGTGACGGGTGTGCGTGCCGATCCACCAGCCGTAGCTGAGCCCGGTCAGTCCGCCGTGGACGAATCCGGTGACGTCGTTCGCCTTGCGGCCGCGGAAGATCTGCTTGTGTCCCGCGTCGTGGCCGATGAAGGACAGCTGCGTGAACATCATCGCGAAGAACGCGGCGAGGAACAGCTGCCACCACGAGTCGCCCAAGTGCGCGAACGCGACCCAGCCGCCCGCGAAAGCGAGGAGGTTCAAGGAGATCTTCACCGCGTAGTACACGCGCCTGCGTTTGAGCAGGCCGGCGTCGATGACCAATTTGGACAGTTCGGCGAAGTCGCTGCCCTGCCTCGTCTGTGTGGAGGTCATGGGAGATCACACCGTTCTGGTTCTCGTGAAAGTGGGCAAATCCAGCAACGGGTTCAGAACACCGAAGGGGTCCGGTTCGGCCGAGAAGGGCACTGGTACCACAACACGCCACGGACGCTCCGTGGTCTTCTCCAAGCGTCCCATGCGAGCGGGGCGGAAGCAATTCACCAAATCAGCACGATCTGGCGTACAGTCAAGGACATCGAGGGAAACTTCCCCCGGTTCCGTCCGGTCGCGAGGTTCGACCGGAGACAGGAGCACCGGCCAGACATCGTTTCCCTCGCGTTCATGGTCCCGCCGGCTTTGTCCGGTGAGCAGCCGCCCGCCGCGCTCCACCGCGCGCCCCGAGGCGCCCATAAGGGCCAAGCCGCGATCGTCGATGGCCACGACCTCTGACCTGTCGCCGTGTGCGCGCCCGCTTTTGCCGGGCGCGCACACGGTCATAAATTTTTCGGTGTAGGCGCCATTTTCGACCCTTCCCGCATTCGCCGCCGGTCGGTGGGCGGACGTCCGGGCGGCGGAAACCTAGCTTTGCCAACGCTTCCCTCGGCCCGTCGAGCGCGACTGGGTCGGGTGTCCTGAAGAGTGGGACGAAGGTCCGGAGATCGCCCGGTCTCGGGTGCAACCGGCCGGCCCGTTCCGCCCGTCTTCCTCGCATGCGAAGACAGTGGCTCTGGGGCACTCCGGCGAAGCTGCTCCTCTTCGGCGCGGCGATCTTGTTCCTGAACACCTCGTGTGGCCCGCCCGCGCTGGGCGACTCGTTCACGGTTCGCCTCGGCGGCTGGATCGTGTTCCCGAAGGAAGATCTCCGTCTCGGCTATCTCGCGGTGCTGGACGAGCGGTGTGCGCCGGACGCCATGTGCGCGTTCGCCGGACGCGCGATCGTGACGATGTCCTACGCCCGACCGTCGACGGGCCCGAGGCTGTCGTTCACGATGGACGTGGTCGACCCGCGGCAGAAGACGTTCGGCGGCTATCGGGTCGACCGCGTGTCCCTCTCGCCCAACGCCGCCTTCCTCACCTTGCGGCTCGATCGGAGCGCGACGTCCACTTAGGACAGTGCGGCGAGGAAGACTTCCAGTTGCTCGACGACGAACGCGTGGTCGTCGGCCTGAGGCAGTCCCGAGACGCCCACCGTGCCCACGGGGCCCACGCCGTCGACGATCACCGGGAAGACGCCGCCGTGCGCGGCGTACAGGTCCGGGTCGAGGCGCGAGTCGGCCTCGAACGTCGTGCCCTTCGCGCGGAACCGCTCGCCGACGAGGAACGAGCTGTGCCCGTAGCGGTCGACGACGCGGCTCTTGCGGTCGATCCACGCGTCGTTGTCGGCCGAGGTGCCCGGCAACGCCGCGTGGAACAGCCGCTGTCCGCCGCGGCGGACGGAGACCGTCACCGGGAGGGCGCGGTCCCGCGCCGCCGTGAGCAGGTGGATGCCCAGCTTCAGTGCGGTCTCGTTGTCGAACCGGCTGAAGACCAGGCGCTCCTCCTGCGCGGCCAGGACGGCCAGGGTGTCATCGCTCATGTCACCCATTAAATCAACACTGTTGTGTAATAGCTACCGGAGTGCGTCCAGGGCGAAGGCGGCGTACATCGCGACGCCGTTGGCCATGGCGTCCTCGTCGAAGACCACGCGGTTCGAGTGGTTCGCCTCGACCGTGGCCAGGTCGGCATCGGGCGGGCAGGCGCCGAGGAAGGCGAAGGCGCCCGGAACGCGTTGCAGGACATACGAGAAGTCCTCCGCGCCCATCACCGGGTTCTCCATGACCTCGGCGTTGCGGGCGCCGAGGACCTCGGCCGCCAGTTCCAGCACCCGCCCCGCGACCTGCGGATCGTTGACGGTGACCGGGTAGCCGGGAACGACTTCGGCACTCACGCGGACGCCGTGCGCGGCACCGATCGCCTCGCACACCTTCGGCAGTTCCTCGCGCACGAACGCCAGCGTCCGCTCGGACAGCGTCCGGATCGTGCCCTCCAGGAACGCCGTCTCCGGGATGATGTTCGTCGTCGTCCCGGCCTCGATGCGTGTCACCGAGACCACCGCGGGCTCGAACACGCTGACCTTGCGGGTCACCATCGTCTGCAGCGCGGTGACGATCGCCGCCGCCGCGGGCACCGGGTCGATCGCCTGATGCGGCGCCGAACCGTGGCCGCCCCGGCCGGTGACCTTCACGTGGAAGCTGTTCGCCGACGCCATGATCGGACCCGGTCGCGTCTGCACGATGCCGGACTCGACCTGGGTGAAGATGTGCAGGCCGAAGGCCTTTTCGACGCGTTCACCCGCGGCTTCGAGCACGCCCTCGTGAATCATGTGGCGCGCGCCGTGCTGGCCCTCTTCGCCCGGCTGGAACATGAACACCACCGAGCCGGCCAGCTCGGCGGCATGCTCGCTGAGCAGGCGCGCCGCGGACGCGAGCATCGCGACGTGGGTGTCGTGCCCGCAGGCGTGCATCACGCCGTCGTCGTCGGAGGTGAAGTCGAGGCCGGTGTCCTCCTGGAGCGGTAGCGCGTCCATGTCGCCGCGCAGAAGGATCGCCGGACCGGGCTTGCCGCCCCGAAGGACGGCGGTCAGCGAGGTGGTCGATTTGCCCTCGGTGATCTCCAGTGGCAGGCCCTCGAGGGCCGCCCTGATCGAGGCCTGGGTCTTCGGCAGGTGGAGGCCGAGCTCCGGATTCCGGTGGATCTCCCGGCGGAGCTCTACGGTTTTCGCTTGGAGCGCGCGGGCTTCGGCCAGCAAACCGGCGAAGCGCGCATCGGGGAGGGTGGGCAGGTCGGTGGGTCCGGTCATGTCTCGATAGTGGCGCATGCGGCGCTTCGGGTGCACCGTGCGTGCGTTCCGAATGCGGGCGGAATACGGTGTGCGCATGGCGGTGCAAGAGCCGATCACGGGGTTCGCGGTGGCCGTGGTGCGGGAGGACGGTCGGTGGCGGTGCAGCTCTCTTGATCCAGGGGCACTCGCCGAACTCGACGCTGCGATCACGGAGCTCGGCAAACTGCGTTCCACCGGTGCCGCCTTCGGGCTGCTGGCGATCGACGACGAGTTCTTCGTGATCGTCCGGCCGAGTCCCAGAGGGCCCTCACTGCTGCTGTCCGACGCCGCGGCGGCGCTCGACTACGACATCGCCGCGGACGTCCTCGACGTGCTGAGAGTCGATCCACCGGACGAGGACGACGACGCGGTCTGGCCCGAAGGCGACCTGGAGATCCTGTCCGATCTCGGCTTGCCGGGGGCCGAACTCCAGGTGATCGTCGGCGAGGTCGACCTCTATCCCGACGAACAACTCCAGATGGTCGCGCAGCGGTGTGGATTCGCCGCCGAGTTCACCAAGATCCTGGACGAGATCTGAGCCCCTCCGCCTCCGCCGCCGACATCGCCGCCGTCCAGGCGGCGATCGCGGCGGCGCGGGGTGCGGGCGACGACGTGCCGATCGGCGCCGTCGTCCTGTCCCCGGACGGGACCCCGCTCGCCTCCGCGCGCAACGCCCGTGAAGAGCTGGGCGACCCGACGGCGCACGCGGAGATCCTCGCGCTGCGGGCCGCGTCCGAGATCTACGGTGACGGCTGGCGGCTCGAGGGCTGCACGCTCGCGGTGACGCTGGAGCCGTGCACGATGTGCGCCGGCGCCCTCGTGATGGCCCGGGTCGCGAAGCTCGTCTTCGGCGCCTGGGAGCCCAAGACGGGGGCCGTGGGGTCGCTGTGGGACGTCGTCCGCGACCGGCGGCTCAGCCACCGCGCGGAGGTCGTCGGCGGCGTGCTGGAGCCCGAGTGCGTGGCCCTGCTCGAAGACTTCTTCCACGGGCACCGGGGTAACCGCACCGGGTGACAGATGTGTCGGTTCCGGCTCTCCGGGTACTCCAAGATCACGCGGCCGCAAACGGTGGCCGCAGTCGAAGGAGGAACGTCCGCCATGAGCGTTTTCGACAAGGCGAAGGACAAGGCCGAGCAGGCCATCGGCGCCGCCAAGGAGAAGCTCGGCGAGAAGACCGGCAACCAGGACCTCGAGAACTCCGGCCGGGCCGACCAGACCGAAGGTCAGGTCAAGGAGACCGGGCACGATCTTCGCGACCGCGCGGAAGGCGGCGTGCAGGACCTCAAGGACAAGTTCAACAAGTAGGTTTCGACCCCCTCGCGTCGTCCGGTGAGGCCTCCGGTATTGTTCTTAGCGGTGGCGTGTCCGAGCGGCCGAAGGAGCACGACTCGAAATCGTGTGACGGCTAATAACCGTCCGTGGGTTCAAATCCCACCGCCACCGCCAGGTGTACGACGAACCCCTGGCCGGGTAATCCCGGCCAGGGGTTCGTTCGTGATGTGGGACGACGAACGCCTCAAGAGCCTCGGGTCCGGAGGACGCGTCCCTGAAACCTCGATGAGCGAGATGTCTCACCCTTGTGACCGAACCGTTGCGTTGGGCAAGAGGGGCAAGTTTCCAGTGTAGAGGGGACATCAACCCCCGTCGGCACGAATGGATAACGCATCGGACGCGGCGCGAAGTGTTACGAGAATCGGCCGAATCAGGTTGAAACTTCACCCGGTCGCACTAGCTGTCTACTTCTGACCTGCCCTTACTCTGATGATCGATGTGACTGGCCGGGCTGCACGCCAGCCGCCGCCCGTTGGTTTGGGTGCCGCGAGGGGAGGCGAGACGGATGCTCAGGAGCTTCGTCGCCTGGCTTGATTCTTATATTTCGCAGCGTGGAGTTTCGGCTGTCCTCGGCGGTCTGGTCGGACTGATGGCGTTTGCGGGCTTGCTCGGCACCGTTTTCGGCAGTCAGATGATTCGTGCGGGCGGCTTTATCGTGGTCGCACTTCTCATTGTGGTCGGGGTTCTTCTGGTATTGGCAGATCGAAGGCGACTGCAGCGAGAGAATAATACGAACCGAAACCTGTTGGCTATCTACTGCAAGTTCATCGTTGATCACCGGCCTGAGCCTCTGGTGCTGGTCAACGAGTGGAATCAAACGGTGTTCGTGCAGCGCAACGGCGATGTGCGTGAGAAGCTGACCATCAAGGCGGTCGCGCTTCGAAAGGAGACGCACTTTATTCGATTCTATGCGGGTAGCGAATGGGAGCAGCCGGAGAAGATCAGGGACAAGGTGCGCGTCAAGGCGCGGATCATGAAGAAGAGTGGCAAGGCGGGGCCGTACTGCACTGTGACCAAGTCTTGGTCGTCCAGTCGGCAGATGGTCATGCTTGTTCACCTTCACACGCCGGTGGAGATGGGTGCGGAAATCCGCTTGGAGATCAACCGCGTCTGGCCGAAAAAGTGTCAGCCGTTACTGTACGGCGAGCCTGATGTATTCTATTTCTACTCAGGAAAAGTGCTGCAGATCGACCGGGTGAAGTATCGCGTGGTATTTCCGAGAAATATTAATGTCACATATGACAGTATTGGCTTCCGGGACGATCGATCGACTGGATCGTATATCACGTCAAAGAAAGACGACGACGGGCGCAGGGTGGTCACCTTGCATATCGCCCATCTGCCGACGCATGCGCGCTATGGGATGAGGCTGAGCATAAAGCAGCCCGCGAAGATGAGTCATGGGCTGCTCTACCGCGACTAGTCGCCGCCCTCGGATCCTCCCATGAGCCCGTTTCTCCTAGTGTTGGCCTTCACGCTCCCAATGGCAAATGAACCATCGTGTCCAGATGAGATGTGAAGGAGTTTCTTTGGTTGTGGATGTGGCGCGAGGCGGGAAGCCGGAGCTGCGACACGCGCTGACGCTAGCGCACGTGATAACCACTGTCCACTGTGGCCACACGGTGTGTCCCCGGAGGTGATTCTCGGTAACCGCGGCCGCGAGGTGGCAACTGCTCGCGTGCCGCCGATCAAGCCTGAGGCTCTGCCGAGCTGTCGACGCACGTCGTCGAGCATCGGGAACCTCCTGGGCCGGTTTGAAGACTAAATCGCCACGCGGGCTCAGGTGGTTACTGCTCTGGCAGATCGGCCCGGCCGACTTTGGGGTTTAGTTCCCGAAGCCGATGCCGGGCTGATCCAAGCCAGGCGTCTCCGCAGGGGTCAAGGAAGCTGCGCGGTGATCTCGTCGATCGCCGCCGTCTGGTTCTCGACGATCTCCTGTGCCAGCGCCTTCGTCTCGGCGTGCTCGCCCGACGACAGCACGGTTTTGGCCATCGTGACGCCGTTGCGCAGGTGTTCGGCCATCAGCGGGAGCCACGTCTTGTCGAACTCGGCGCCGGTCAGGTTCTGCAGCGAGGCGACCTGCCCGGCGGTGATCATCCCCGGCATCGAGTGTCCCGCGTGGCCCGCCGCGGGCAGTACGGCCGCGTTCCACGACTGCAGCCAGCCGGTCATCGTCTGGACCTCGGCCGATTCGGCCTTGATGATCTTGGCCGCGGTGGCCTTCACGTACTCGGAAGCCGACCGTTCCGAGGCCAGGTTCGCGACCTGGATCGACTGCTGGTGATGCGGGACCATCTGCTGGGAGAAGGTGATGTCGGCCTGGTTGGCGCCAGGGGCGTTCGGTGCCGCCGGTGCGGCGCCCGTGGCCGTCGAGCAGCCCGCGAGCACCCAGACGACCAGCCCGAACAGTGCCATCGGCAGTCGCCGTCGCATCGATACCTCCGTAGTCGTGGGGAATCCGGCCCTCCGCTCTGTGATACGGCTGTGACCTTCCGGCGGTTCAAAATCGGATTAGCCTCGGTAGGCATGACGGATCCGAAGACCGTGGTGACCGGTTTCCTTCAGGCTCTCGAAGAGCTCGACATCGACCGCGCGCTGAGCTTCGTGGCGATCGACATCGTCTACCAGAACGTCCCGCTTCCCCCGGCCCGTGGCCTCTCGGCGGTGGAGAAGCAGCTGCGCACCATGGCCCGCTACGGCAGCGGGTTCGAGGCGCGCACCCACCACATCGCCGCCGACGGCCCGATCGTGCTCACCGAGCGCACCGACGTCCTCCGGCGCGGTTCGTGGGAGGCGGAGTTCTGGGTGTGCGGCACGTTCGAAGTGCGCGACGGCCGGATCGTGCTGTGGCGCGACTACTTCGACTGGACGACGTTCCTGGCCGCGAGCGCGAAGGGCGCGGGCAAGGCCGCCGTCGCCGGGGCGAAGTCGCTCATCGGCAAGTACCGGGCGCGGCAGGAGCTCGGGCGCTGAAGGCCGGGCGGAAACGACACACCGCCGGTGTACGGGCTCCGTCCTCCCCAGACGGGTCCCGTGCACCGGCGGTGCACCCCCAGTTCCCCCCCCGCTCGCCCTCCCCGGCGAGCGTCTGAAAGCTCTGGCGTTGTGAGGGAGGATTGTGCCCTCGCTCACAACGCCAAAGGTAACTCCGGAATTGCCGGGTTGTACCCGGACTTGAGGTTCATTTAAGGCAGGGAAACCCCAATGGGCTATTTGCGCGGCGTTCCCGCGACATAAATGTCACCGTCGGCCACGGCGACGTCACGCGCGCTGGACGCGCCGGTCGCCAGAATGCGGGCGGGGTCCCGGAAACCGGTGATCACTTCGACGCGCTGGACCGGTTTCGGTGTGGTGATCAAGGTTTCCGGCTTCCAGACGCGTCCGTTCTCGAGCAAGAACGTTTCGATGTCCGGCTGTCCGTCCCGGGTTCCGTAAACGCGCCAAGTGCCGCCATTGAGCTGTTCGATCTCACGCAATCGGAGTCCGTTCGCGACTTCGCGCACTTCCCAGTCCCGGCCGTTCCACGCACCCGCGAAATCGCGCGGCGAGCCCGCGGCGTCGAACTGGAACCAGGTGACGAACGGCTTCCCGTCGCGCTGCGTGCCGACCTGCAGGATGTAGTCCGGCGACTTGAGCCCGCCGGGGAGTTCGAGCGGGGTTTCGGCGACCTTGAGGTACCGCTCCTGCTCGGCGTCGTCGACCTGGGTGCCGAGGTCGCGGCCCGCCGCGGAGTGGAAGCGCAGGGTGCGGACGTCGAACGACAGGTAGTAGACGTTCCGGTGGTAGACGTCGTGCTTGTGCTGCGTCGGCCCGCCGCCCGCGAGCGTGTAGACGAACTGGATCCGCCCGGACGACGGCAGGTACCGCAGCTGGCCGACGTAGATCTCGTCCATGTGGTCGGCCCGGCCCAGCGAGCCGAACGCCCACTGCTTCCCGGTCAGCTGCACGGAGTTCTTCCACGTCTTCCCGTTGTCGCGGGACACGATGTACTTCATCGGGCGGAAGTCGGTGTTCGCGGTGGGATCGAGCTCGTTCGTCGTCTCGCGGTAGAACAGGAACAAGGTGCCGTCGGTGGTCTTGACCGGCATCGGGTAGCTCGCCGAGTCGCCCTGGGGCACCTCGGTGTCGGTCCAGGTGCCCTCGAGGGAATGGGCGAGCGGCGCGCGGCTGATCACGGTGCGCGTGTTGTGCATGCCGCGGAAGATCAGCAGGTGGCCGTCGCCGGCGAGCAGCATCGTCGGGTAGTTGTGCGGATCGGATTCGCCGTCGGCGATCTTCTTCGGCGCGGTCCAGCCGCCGGTCCGGTGGTCGTAGGCCTGGACGTGGGTGTCCGCGGCCTTGCCCGACCACGAGATGAAGGTCTTGCGCGCGACGGGGTCGTACACACCGCCCGCGTTCGGCCGCCGGTCGGTGCGGGACGCGACCGTGCTCGCCGGGGTCATCACCTCGAACGCCGCCTTCTCCGGTGGCTTCGTGGCCTGGGCGGGCGGGGTCATGAGACCTGCCGCGAGGAGTGGGATGAGCGCGCAAAGAAGTCTGCGCATGAAGGCGCCTCCTGTGTGTGGCAGGCGGCGGATCTTGATCCTCTCACGGGGGAACACGGCAAAACCAGCCCTGAAAACGACGAAGGGGTTAGTGCGACCGGCCCAGCGGTCACGAATCGTTGTCTCGTCGTCTTCCTCATTTCACTTGTTCGGGGGAGTATTCCTCGACCGATCTTGCGAAGAGGGGACTCAGCGTGACCACATCCCGCCGTGCTGCCAGGAGACGGGCCCTGACCGTGGCCGTCACCTCCGGCCTGGTCGTGAGCGGTGCTGCCATCACAGCCGCTCCGGCCGCGCTCGCCGCGCCCAGCGCCGACGCCGTGATCGCCGAGGTCTACGGCGGTGGCGGCAACTCGGGTGCGACGCTGAGCAACGACTTCATCGAACTCGCCAACCGCGGCGCGGCGGCCGTGAGCCTGGACGGCTTCAGCGTCCAGTACGCGCCCGCGTCGGGGAACAGCTGGCAGGTCACGCCGCTGACCGGCGGTGTCGCGCCGGGCGCGCGGTACCTGGTCTCGGAGGCGAAGGGCGCGGGCGGCACGGTCGCCCTCCCGACGCCGGACGCCACCGGGGCGATCCCGCTGTCCGCCACGGCGGGCACCATCGCGCTCGTCCAGGGCACCACCGCGCTGACCTGCAAGACCGCCGCCGACTGCGCGGCCGACCCCCGGATCAAGGACCTGGTCGGCTTCGGCCCGGCCGCGGTCATCCGCGAGGGGGCCGCGGCACCCGCGCCGTCCAACACCGCGTCGGTCGCCAGGGGCTCGGCGCTCGCGGACACCGACGACAACGCCGCAGACTTCACCTCCGGTGCGCCCACCCCGACGAACAGCAAGGGCGAGACGCCGGGTGAAACCGGCCCGCCGCCGGTGACCGCCAAGATCCACGAAATCCAGGGCACCACCCGGATCTCGCCGTTCAAGGACCGGAAGGTCGCCGGGGTCACCGGTTTCGTGACCGCGATCCGGAGCTTCGGTTCGGCCCGCGGGTTCTGGGTCACCGACCCCGCGCCCGACGCCGACCCGCGCACCAGCGAGGGCCTGTTCGTCTTCACCGGTTCGACCACGCCCGCCGTGGCCGTGGGTGACGCCGTGACCGCCACCGGCACCATCCGCGAGTTCTACCCGGACGCGCCGGCGACCTCGCCGTACCAGTCGCTCACCGAGCTGACGAGTGCACAGTGGACGGTCGATTCGAGCGGAAACGCGCTGCCCGCACCGACCGTCGTCACCCCGGACTCGGTCCCGGACGCCGTCGCCCCGGCGCCGGGCGGCAGCATCGAGCCGCTTCCGCTGGAGCCCGCGAAGTACTCGCTGGACTTCTGGGAGACGCACGAGAGCGAGATCGTCAGTGTCTCCGACGCGCGCGTCGTCGGCCCGACGTCGTCGTTCAACGAGCTTTACGTGACCACCAAGCCGAAGCAGAACCCCAGCGTCCGCGGCGGCGCGGTGTACCTGGACTACGACCGGCTCAACACCGGCGTGCTCAAGGTCGCGTCGCTGATCCCGTTCGCCGAGGTGCCGTTCCCGAAGGTCAACACCGGCGACGTGCTCACCGGCGAGACCTCCGGCCCGGTCGAGTACAGCAACTTCGGCGGCTACACGCTGTTCGCGACGAAGCTGGGCGCCACCAAGGACAACGGGCTCAAGCGCGAGAGCACCCGCGCGCAGCGCAGCGGTGAGCTTTCGGTGGCCACCTACAACGTCGAGAATCTGTCCGCTTTGGACAGTGCGGAGAAGTTCGGCGAGCTGGCCAAGGCCATCGCCACCAACCTGGCGAAGCCGGACATCCTGAACCTGGAAGAGATCCAGGACAACAACGGCCCGGCCAACGACGGCACCGTCGTGGCGGACCAGACGCTGCAGAAGTTCGTCGACGCGATCGTCGCCGCCGGTGGCCCGCGCTACGAGTGGCGTCAGATCGACCCGGAGAACGGCAAGGACGGCGGCCAGCCGGGTGGCAACATCCGCGTCGGCTTCCTGTTCAACCCGGCTCGTGTGTCCTTTGTGGATCGTCCGGGCGGCACCGCGACCACCCCGGTCGACGTCGTCAAGGAGCGCGGCAAGACCCACCTGACCGTCTCGCCCGGCCGCGTCGACCCGGCCAACGAGGCGTGGGAGGCAAGCCGCAAGCCGCTCGTCGGCGAGTTCGTCTTCCAGGGCCGCACCGTGTTCGTCATCGCGAACCACTTCAACTCCAAGGGCGGCGACCAGCCGACCCACGGCCGCAACCAGCCGCCGGTCCGGAGCTCCGAGGTGCAGCGGGCCAAGCAGGCGACCGTGCTGCGGGGGTTCATCGACAAGGTGCTCGCGTCGGACAAGAACGCGAACATCGTCGTGGCCGGTGACCTGAACGACTACCCGTTCTCGCCCGCGGTGAAGACCCTGACGGCGGGCGGCGTGCTGAAGGACCTCATCGCGTCGCTGCCGGAGAACGAGCGGTACAGCTACGTTTTCGAGGGTCAGTCGCAGGTGCTCGACCACATCCTGGCGTCGAAGGCGCCGCGCGGGACCGACTACGACGTCGTCCACCTGAACGCGGAGTTCGCCCAGCAGGCGAGCGACCACGACCCGCAGGTGCTGCGGTTCCGGCCGAGTGCGGGCAACCCGGTCCAGGACGCGTTCTACGACCTGGCGGACTACCTGGAGAAGGTCCTCGGCCCTTACCTGCCGAAGCCGTAAGCGCTGCTATGAAAGGCCCGTTACTTGCAAAATTTGCAAGTAACGGGCCTTTCATGGCATGGGCGCCGGGTCACGAGCGTTTCGCGCGCCATCCCAGGGAAAGGACGGCCTGCACGAGTTCCTGGTAGCTCGGCTTGACCTCTTCCAGGTACTTCTCCAGGTACCCGGCCCGCGCGGTCGGCACCGGCTGCGGGTCTTCGTCGTCCGGCAGCCAGGTGAGGCCCTCGACGTTGTGCTGGGCCATCTTCCACCACCGGGAAGCCCTGTCGACCGCGCGCTGCTCGCGTTCGGCGGCGTCCGCGACGGACTGGTGCGCCTCGGCGAGGCGGGCCTCCAGTTCGTCCGCGCGGGCGACCTCCCAGCCGCGGAGGTTCTCCGCCGACGCACGCGCGAGGCCCACGATCTCCTTGTACCGCATGGCCGCGGTGATGCCGTCATCCATCGAGAAGCCCTTCCGGACGCTGGAACGGGATGATCACCTCGGGGGCGCCGTGGGTGGTGCGGTCGAAGAACAGCGCGCGACCCGGTCGCGGCGACCAGTGCACGACCTGCCCCGCGGCGAACGGCGACAGTTCGTTGCCCTGGACGTCCAAGGCCGCCCAACTGCCGATGTCGTCGGTGCCCGCGAAACCGAGTGTGTCCTTCAGCCGCGCGATGCTGCGCCACCAGCCGATGGTGTGGACGCCGTGCCCCGGACCCTGCTTCAGCAGCACCCGCAGCTGGTCCAAGCCGCTCTTGAGCTGGCCGGGCGCCTTGGCCTCCAGCGCGGGGATCGAGGCGTCGACGCCGTAAAGCAGGAGCACGTGAGCTTTGTCCAAAGAGGACAGCTTTTCCGCGATATCGATTACCCGGCCGGGCAAATCGTCGACCAGTGTCGCCTTGTGGCCCTCCGCTTCCAAGCGCGCGGCCAGATCGGACACCGCGGGGAAGCATGCTTCGATGGGACACGAAAGCACGAACTCCACCGCACCGTCGTGATGCTGGCGAGCCAAGGAGCGTGCGGCGGAGTCCATGATGGACAGTGCCTCCGCCGTGGCGGCGCCCAAGACCGCGACATTCCGTCCAGGCGCCTTCGGCAGTTCGACACCGCAGGCGGCTTCGTCGACGTCGATGGACTGACCGAGCAGCGCCCGCGGTTTCTTCGTGGGCTTCAGATCGTTGAACGCCGGGAACTGTTCCAGCACCGGCGAATGCGCCCCGTCGAACAGCCGCGGCCGTTTGAACGACTCCGAGTACCGTTCCCACAACCGGTGCTGCAGCTTGACGAAGACGTCCTTGCTGCTCGCGTCCGGGACGTGGGCGAGCTGGTTCCCGTGCGCCACACCGGAATCGTGGTTGATCACCGCATGCCACTTCGGTGCCGAGACCGCCGCGTTGTTGGTCTCGGACAGCACGCGCCGCGCCTTCGGCATCGCGATCCGCAGCGTGCACTGCTCGAACACCGCGGGCTTGCCCCAGAACGCCTCGATCCCGGCGACGTCCTGGCTCGCCAGCACCAGGTGGATGCCCTGAGACCGGCCTCGCCGCGCGATGTCCTCCAGCAGCTGGGTCGCGGTCGCCGTCACGCCGTCGCGGCCGGCGAACAGGTACTGGAACTCGTCGATCACCGCGACGATCCGGGGCCAGTGCCCGCCGGGGTCCTGCTCGCGCAGGTCCGCGAGGTTGGTGACCTCGTGCTGTTTCGCCGCGGCGGACCGGCGCCGCAGCTCGTCGGCGAGGTAGCGCAGCAGCGCCAGGCCGAACTCGCGGTCGGTGTTGACGTTGACCCCGATGAGCTTGGCGTGCGGCAGCCAGCTGGCGTCCCGCCGTCCCGGCGCGAGCCCGGCGAACGACACGCCTTCCTTGAAGTCCAGCAGGTACAGCGCGAGCTCGTCCGGCGAGTACCGCGCCGCGAAGCTGCCGAGCAGCGAGTACAGGAAGTTCGTCTTCCCCGAACCACTCGGCCCGCCGATGAGCACGTGCGGGCTGGCGTCGCCGATGACGACCTCCACCGCCTCGCCCTCGAAGAAGCCGACCGGCGCCCGCAGCTCCCGCGCCGAACTCTCCTTGCCCAGTTCGGTGGGCAGCAGGTCGGCGAACGCGCGGGGGCCGCCCTGTTTGGCGATCAGGGCCTCGGCGATCCGCCCGGCGGCCCGGATGACCTGCCCGGACGGCATCGGCGGGTCCAGGTCGACGATCAGGTCGGGGCCGGTCATGCTGCTGATCGCGTGCCGGTCGTCGGTCAGGCTCAGCGATTCGACCGACGTCGACAGCATGGTCGGCACGTCGATCAGGATCAGGCAGATCCCGGCCGCGAGCGCCCCGGTGGCGACGCGTTTCAGCTCGCGGGCCCGCTCCGGTTCGAGGGTCTCCCCGTTGCCGTAGAGCACCGCGACGCGGAACGGTTCGACGCGCTGTCCGCTCGCCCGCCGGATTTCCCGCAGCGACGTGTGTCCCGCCTGCATCCCGGTCGCGTGGATGCGGCGGATGTGCCCGGCCAGTTCGTCGAGGAGGTCCTCGAGCCGCCCCGGGTCGTACAGCGTGAGCGCGCTCGTGCGGCTCAGCGGGTAGAGGTCGGGCAGGATCGCGGTCAGCTGCCCGACGTCCCACAGGTGGATGCGCACCGCGCCGGGTTCGAACGTGCTCAGCACCCGCATCAGCAGGTTCTGCACGATGCCGTCCACCGCCGCCCGGGTCTTCGGTGCCGACCTGATCGACAGATGCGACTCGTCGAGCAGGGGTATCGCGACGTCGAACGTGCGTTGAATGTCCTGGCCCGGCACGGTCGCCGAGCCGACGCGCCACAGGCCCGGCGCGGTGATGCCGGGGTTCCCGCCGACGCGGCCGAGCCAGTTGCCCGGCTGCTGACCGGCGGGACCCGGCGCGTTGTTCGTGACCAGGTCGCGCAGGGCACCCGGCCCGGCTTCCCAGTCCGCGTAGAACTGGCCGCGCACGCTGCCGAGCATGCCGAACACCTCGTTCGCGGCGGGATGCTGTGACCACTCGGCGTACTGGTCCGAAGTGGAGTTGTTCATCCCCACCCGGACGATGCGCTGTTCCAGCTCCAGCTTGGCCAGTTCCGCCTCGGCGGCCTGGCGGGCACCGGCGGCGGCGCCGAGGACGAGCCCGATCTGGTGACGGACCCGCTCCAGCGCCGTAACGACGCGATTGCGCTGTTCACTCGCTTTGCTGCCCATACCGGCTCGCCGATCTCAGAGGCGTGATTGGTAACCGCTGACCAGGTCGTCAGCGGCGGAAAGGCGCGTCAGGAGATTTTCCAGGCCCTCGTCGGCCTGCGCCAGCTGCGGCGGCACCCATGGCACGGCTTGGGCCTGCGGTTCGACCAGGGCGCGCCGGGACTCCTCCAGCAGGCTTCTGGCCCGCTCGGCATGGGCACGTCCGTCGGCGAGGCCGGTTTGGACGGCCGTCAGCAGCTGGTGCAGTTCTTCGAGGTACATGGTTTAGAGGCGGGTCGAGTACGACTCGGCCGACGAAATGCCCGCCTGGATGGTGCTCTGCATGCCGGTGATGCCCTGCAGGGCCTCGGCGAGAAGCCCCTGTGCCTGGCTCACCTCGTGCTGGGTGCTGCCCTGGGTGGCCTGTGAAAGGGAAAGCTGGGCTTCTTCAAGAGACTGCGCTGCCTGCTGAAGTGCGGCGATGCTCGCAGATGCCTTCTCGTTCGCGAGCGCGATACCAGCGCGGATCTCTTCGACTCCGGCCATTTTGGCGGACTCCTTGGGACGTCGGGGGCTGGAACGACCACGTCTAAACTTAGCGTGATCAACTGACTCTGTTAAGTGAAGGTCCTGCTGTGTAATCAACAAGGCCCCGGACGTCGGAACGTCCGGGGCCTTGCTGATGGCGGAGGATACAGGATTCGAACCTGCGAGGGCGTGAACCCAACACGCTTTCCAAGCGTGCGCCTTAGGCCGCTCGGCCAATCCTCCGTGGGGAACTTTACCGGATGCCCTTCCGGTCTTTCGAAGGTGGGTCTGACCTGCCTTTCCGGCCGGAACGCCTCACGGGTGCGCGGGCGCGAGAACGTCGGCGACGACGCAGGTGATGTTGTCCGGTCCGCCGCCCTCGTTGGCCAGGTGGATCAGCCTCGGGACGGTCTCTGCGGGATCTTGGAAGGTGCCGAGGACGTCCTTGATAACGGTTTCGACAACCGTTGCCGTTAACCCATCCGAGCACAGGAGAAGACGGTCGCCGGGGGCCGCCTCGAAGGTCCAGATGTCCGCTTCGCCGCTCCCGGTGCTCAGGAGCGCCTTCATGAGCAGTGAACCGCGAGGGTGTCCCTCGACTTCCGAGGCGTCGATGCGCCCATCGTCCGCGAGGGCCTGCGCGAGCGTGTGATCGCGCGTGAAGCGCTGAAGCGTGCCTTCACGCAGGAGATACCCGCGGGAGTCTCCGATGTGCGCGGCGGCGAAATGGGCGCCGTCGAACAGCAGCGCGGTCAGGGTGGTGCCCATGCCGCGGGTCTCCGGTTCGCGCTCGGCCGTCGCGATCAGCCGGTCGTCGATCGCGCGGACACCGCCGGAGAGGACCTCGATCAGGTCGACGTCCGCGAGGTCGAAGCCGCTGAGGTCCGCGTCGAGCCGGGACAGGACGCCGACCGCTTCGGCGCTCGCCACCTCGCCGTGCGGCTGGCCGCCGATGCCGTCGGCGACCGCCAGCATCCGGGCGCTGGTGTAGAGCGAGTCCTGGTTGACCTGACGGCGGCGCCCGACGTCCGAGCCGGCGGCGTACCGAAGGGTGTACGTCATGTGACCCAGTAAAGCAGTTGTGTACTGAGTTCACAAACATAGGTCTGGAATGGTCAGCTGTCGGTTACGATGCGCCGATGGAGGAGCAAGCCACCGTCAGCGCGGCGGACATCGCGCACATCGCCGGCGTCGGCCGCGCCGCGGTGAGCAACTGGCGTCGACGGTACGGAGATTTTCCGCCGCCCGTCGGCGGGACGGCGTCGAGCCCCCTCTTCTCGCTGCTCGACGTCGAAAACTGGCTGCGTGAGCGCGGGAAGCCGTTCGAACTGTCGCTCGGGGACCGGATCTGGCAACGGCTGCGGAACCTCGGCGACGACCTGTGGCTGAGCTCCCGGGTCGGCAGGGTGGGCACGTTCCTGTCGCGGCGGGCCTCCGGGGAGGAGTGGGATTTTTCGCCCCGCTACGACGATCCCGAGTTGCTCGAACTCTTGGACCGCTTCGCGGGCGAGGTGGGGGCGCGCGAGGCCTTCGAGTTCCTGTGCGAACGCTACGTCGAGGCGCACTCCCGCCAGCTGTCCGTCACGCCGGAACCGGTGGCCGCGTTGATGTCCCGGCTCATCGGTCCCGAACCCGGCGTCGTGCTCGATCCCGCGTGCGGGCTCGGGACGCTGTTGCTCGCCTCGGGCGGCACCCGGCTGCTCGGCCAGACCGACGATCCGGCGATTTCGTGCATCGCGGCGCACCGGCTGCTGCTCGCGGGCGCGGACATGGAGATGTACGGCGCGGACGCCCTGCCGATGGACTCCTACGAAGGACTTCTGGCGGACGCCGTCGTCTGCGACCCGCCGTTCAACGACCGGGAATGGGGTCACGACGAACTCGTCGGCGACCCGCGCTGGGAGTACGGCCAGCCGCCGCGCGGCGAGCCGGAACTGGCGTGGGTCCAGCACTGTCTCGCGCACGTCAAACCCGGCGGGCTGGTCGCGATCCGCATGCCGCCCGCCGCCGCCGGTCGCCGGACCGGCCGCCGGATCCGCGGGAACCTGTTGCGGGCCGGTGCTTTGCGCGCGATCGTGACGGTCGGCGGCGCGGATCTCTGGCTGCTGCGGCGCCCGGAGCCCGGTGAGCGTCCGCCGTCCCGATTGCTCCTGCTGGCCGATCCGTCCACTGTGGAGGAACAGTGGCGGGAGCACCTGCGCGGCGCCGAGGTGCCGGGTGCGGTCCGGATCATCGACCTGCTCGACGAGGAGATCGACCTTTCCCCCGCCCGGCATCAGGCGCGGGACGGGCACGCGGGCGAGGCCTTCCTCGAAGTCCGGAAGCATTTCGAGGGGATCCGGCCGGAACTGCCGCCACTGGCGATGGCCGATGAGACCCCGCAGTTCACCACGATCGGCGAGCTGCTGAAGTCCGGGGTGCTCACGGTTCCGGAATCGGTGGAGGAGGGAGACGTCGTCGCGTCGCCCGCCGTGCCCGCGTATGTCCACAGTGGAGCGCCGGTCACGGTGGAGTCGCCGATGTCGAAGTACCGCACCGATCCCGAACGGCTGGACGCCGCGTTCCTCGCCGGCTGCCTGCGCGCGGCCGGGCAGATCGCGCCGACCTCCTCGACCAGGATCGACCTCAAGCGCACCCGGATCCCGCGTCTGCCGATCGAAACGCAACGTGCCCACGGGGAGGCGTTCACCCGGCTCGCCGCCTTCGAGGACGCCCTGCGCGAGGCGGCGGAATCGGGCCTGGAGCTGGTGCGGCTAGGCTTGGCAGGGCTAACGGAAGGTCAACTGAGGCCAGGGAACTAAGTGCTGATCGCGGACCGCTACGAACTCGACGAGCTGCCGCTCGGCCGGGGTGGGATGGGCGCGGTCTACGCGGGCCACGACCGGCATCTCGGCCGCCGCGTGGCGGTGAAGTTCCTCGGGCTCCCCGGCGGTCCGGACGCCGAACTCGAACAGCGGTTCATCCGCGAGGCACGGATCCTTGCCACCCTGGAACACGCGGGTGCGCCGACGCTGTACGACTTCGGCACCTACGACGAGCGGTTGTTCCAGGTCATGCAGTTCATCGAGGGCGTGACCGTCGCCGATCTCGCCGCCGAACACGGTCCGCTGCCGGTGCCGTGGGCGGCCGCGATCGCGGCGCAGGCGTGCGCCGTGCTGTCCGCCGCGCACGCGCTCTCCATCTGTCACCGCGATCTCAAGCCCACCAACCTGATGCTGTGTCCCGACGGCAGCGTGAAGGTGCTCGACTTCGGGCTCGCGATGCTGCGCGAGACCGACGTCGCCCAGTTCACCCGCGCGGGGCAGATCCTGGGCACGCCCGCGTACATGGCGCCCGAGCAGATCCAGCGCGGGATCGCCGGGCCGCGCAGCGATCTGTACGCGCTGGGCTGTGTCCTGCACGAAATGCTGACCGGCAGGCAGCTGTTCACCGGCCCGACGGCGTACGCGGTGTTCGAGAAGCAGGTCAAGGAGAGTCCGGCCGAAGTGGACGGTGTCCCGGGTGGACTGAACGTCTTGCTCGCGGACCTGCTCGAGAAGGATCCCGAGCGCCGTCCCGCGGACGCGAACGAGCTGTTCGGACGGTTGGCCGTGTTCGCGCGGGACCTGCCGCCGCTGCCCGGATATCTGGACGAAGGCGCCAATCCGGGCCGGATGTACGCGCGGGTCGTCGGCCGAGTTCCCTGATTTCCGCAGGTCAGCGGTCTTGAGACAGGATCGTGACCTTCCGGCCAACAACCCCTTACGGGTGAGCTCCGTCTTTACCCATGTCAGACGCACTACGGACAATCGGGGGTAAGGGTCGTGAAGAAGTTCCTGGTGGGGGTGACCGCACTGGCCACCGCGCTGGTGTTGACAGCGTGTTCCGGCGACGCCGGGGGCGGCTCGCCCGGTGGCGGCGCCGTCGCGCAAGGCGATCCGGTGGGCGGGACGACGACCACGTCGGTGCCATCGACGTCCTCCGCCGCGCCGACCACGTCCTCCCGGACGCCGAGCAGCAGCAGTTCCGCGCCGAAGCCGTCCACGTCGTCGAAGCCCAAGCCGACACCGAAGCCCACGCCGAAACCGGCGGCCAAGCCCGCCGCGAACGCCGCCGACGTGCCTTGCAAGGCCGCGCTGGCCTCACCGGGTGTGAGCGCCTGTGTGGACCTCTCCGCGCTGAAGACGTGGCTGCTGCAGGACGGCAAGGTCATCTACGGTCCGGTCAAGCAGCTGCCCGGCAAGAAGGGGCACGCGACGCCGACCGGTGTCTTCCACGTTTCGGCCAAGGTCAAGAACTACCACTCGAAGCAGTTCGACGCGCCGATGCCGAACTCGGTGTTCTTCCTGCCGGGGATCGCGTTCCACACCGGCAGCCTCTCGGTGTACTCGCACGGCTGCATCCACCTGGCCGCGGCGGCTTCGCAGAAGTACTTCACGACGCTGCAGAGCGGCGACGTGGTGCAGGTCGTGGCCTGACCCTTTTTGTCCGTGAAGGCCCCCTTTCCTACCCTGAGGGTGGGGAAGGGGGCCTTCACGTAATAAGAGGAGACCCGCCCCGCGCCCTCGCTACGTGAAAGCCTCCTTCCCGCGTGTCATGTGGTGAAGGCCTCCTTCACCACATGCGACCCGGTGAAGGAGGCCTTCGCTACGTCGTTGGTCTGATGTGCCGTGGTGGTCGGACGCTCGACGTGGGCTGACCAGCGCGAGGTGTACGCAGAGCGAGGGGTGTGTGGAAATAGGGACACTGAACGTCCCTATTTCCACACACCCCTCGCGTCTCCGGCAGTCTGGATCGCTCCCTTGCTACGCGAAGGGAGCCTTCCCCGCGTCACATGCGGCGAAGGCTCCCTTCATCGCGTGTGACGCGGGGAAAGTCCCCATCAGTCCCCCGCTCCCGAAGGAACCTCACGCGGATCATTGCGGTTCGGTTGCTTTGAGATAAATGAAAGCTCCTGGCGGCAATGCCCGCCCCGTTCCCGGCGACGTGCCATGACACGCCGGAAATGGGGAAGTGCCGATGAACCGGAGCCGGGTCCTCACTCGCACACTCGTCGCACTGTCGGTTTCCATCCTGCTTTTCCCGGGATGGGTGGGCGCTCCGGAAGCGACCGGGGCGCCCACTCTGCCGTCCGGCTTCGTCCTCCGTGACCAGCCGAGCGGTCAGGCCGCGTTCGAACTGACCGATTTCGCTTATCTGCCCGACGGTTCGGTGCTCAGCACCGGCAAGAGCGGCAAGGTCGCGTGGGTGTCCACCGCCGGCCAGACGCGGACGATCGCGACACTGCCCGTGCACGGCAACGGCGATCTCGGCCTCGTCGGTCTCGCCGTCGCCCCGGATTTCGCGACGTCGCGCCAGATCTACCTCGCGTGGTCGTTCGACACGGGCGGCGGTGCCTTCACCATGCGGGTGGCGCGCTGGACGGTGACCGGTGCGGACGGTCCCACCGGCCTCACGACCGAGCGGGTGCTCGTCGACCTTCCCGGTTTCCACGACGTCCACGGCATCACCGGGCTCATCGCGGCCGAAGACGGGACGGTGTGGATCTCCATCGGCGACGCCGCCGACTTCACCAGAATGGATCCGGGCGCGCTGCGTTCGCTGGACCTCGATCAGTTGTACGGCAAGATCCTCCACGTCACTCCGGACGGTGCCGGTGTGCCGGGCAACCCGTACTACTCCGCCGCGGCGCCGAACGCGAACCGCTCCAAGGTCTTCTCCAGCGGTTACCGCAGCCCGTTCCGGTTCTCCCTCGACCCGCGTCTCGGCCTGCCGGTCGTCGGCGACGTCGGCTGGAGTACCTGGGAAGAGGTGAACGTCGTGCGGCCGGGGACGAACCACGGCTGGCCGTGCTGGGAGGCGAACGTCCCGACGCCGGGGTACGCCGGGCTCGCGGGCTGCGCCGGTGTCGTCAACACCCCGCCGATCACCGCCTACCGTCACGGTTCCGGGGTGGACGAAGGAAACAGCGTGACCGCCGGGATCGTCTACAGTGGATCGTCCTATCCGGACGAATACCGGGGAGCGTTCTTCTTCGGCGACTACGTCACGCAGAAGATCTGGACGATGACCTACGACAGTCAGGGCAGGCTCGTCCAGGCGCCGCAACGGCCGCCGAAGTTCACCGGTGTCGGCGGCCCGGTCAAGTTCGCGGCCGCGGCCAACGGCGACATCGTGTACGCCGACATCCACAGCGGGAACCTGCGGCGGCTCAGTTACCCCGGCACGAACGCGGAACCGGTCGCGGTGGCGACGTCGGGCACCGAGCCGTCGACGAGGACGGTGACCTTCGACGGCACCGGTTCCTACGACTTCGACGGCGACCCGCTGACCCATCACTGGGACTTCGGGGACGGCACGAGCCAGACCGGCGCCCGGGTGACCCACACCTACGCGGCGGACCTGGTGAGGACCACCGCACGGCTGACCGTCACCGACCGGCTCGGCGCCACCGGCGGCACGGACGTCGCCGTGGTGCCGGGAAACCACTCGCCGGAACCGGTGATGACGGATCCCGGCGCGCGGACCTTCGCGGTCGGGGAACCGGTCGTCGTCGGCGCGACGGCGACCGACGCGGAGGACGGCGTGCTGCCGGTCACCTGGACCACGCTGATCCGGCACTGTCCGGAGGAGGCGACCTGCCACGCGCATCCCGGTTCGCCGGGCAGCGGCCCGGTCCTCACCTCGCCCTTCACCGACCATCAGGACTCGCGGGTCGAGATCACCGCGACGGTGACCGACAGCGCCGGGGTGACCGCGAGCAGGACCTATGTGGCCAGACCGCGTGAACACCGGCTGACGTTGACCGGCAACACCCCCGCCGCGCTGATCATCCCGGCGGAGGGCGGGGTCAACACCGCGATGGTGACCGAGGGCGCGACGTTCGAGGTCGTGGCGGAGGAGGTCGCCGCGGACGGCGTCGCGACGTTCGCGAACTGGTCCGACGGGAGGACCACGCGGACGGTGACCGTCACCGTCCCGGCGCACGACCTGACGCTGACCGCGACCTATCTCACCCCGATCGACCGGCGCTACCAGTCGGAACCCGCGCTGCGGCAACGGCTTGGCGCGCCGACCGGGCCGGAGGTCGTCGACGGGCCCGTGCGGTATCGGCCGTACGCGGGCGGCAGGCTCTACTGGAGCGCCGAGACCGGCGTGAAGCAGATCGAGGGCCAGATCCTGGCGAAGTACCTCGCGCTCGGCGGGCACGGGAAGTTCGGTCCACCCGCGACCGACGAGACCGCCACCGCGGACGGCGCCGGCCGGTTCAACCACTTCCCGAACCGGCCAGGCACGCTGCAGTCCTCCTTCTACTGGACACCGTCGACGGGCGCGCATCCGGTGTACGGGCGGATCAGGGTCAAATGGGCCGCGCTGGGCTGGGAGGCCGGGCCGATGGGCTACCCGACGACGGACGAACTCCCCACCCCCGACGGGACCGGCCGGTTCAACCACTTCAGCAAGAGCGCGTCGATCTACTACACGGCGCAGACCGACGCCAAAGCGATCTGGGGCCGCATCCGCGTCCGGTGGGCGGCGCTCGGCTGGGAGGCAGGCCCGCTCGGCTACCCGGCGACGGACGAGACCGCGACCCCGGACGGCACCGGCCGGTTCAACCACTTCACGAAGGCGGGCTCCGTCTACTGGTCGATGGCGACGGACTCGCACGCGATCTACGGGGCGATCCGGCAGCGCTGGGCCGCGCTCGGCTGGGAGCGGTCGTACCTGGGCTACCCGGCGACGGACGAGTTCACCGTCCCCATCGGACGGCAGAACAGCTTCCAGACCGGCTACGTCACCTGGAACCGGAGCACGGGGCAGGTGATCGACCGACGGTGGTGATCACAGTTCGATAAAGCCACTCGAAAGTGTGAAATGTCCACCTAGACCCCGTCGATGAGACGTTCGACTGGGGAAAGGGGCTTCTGCATGCCTTCGAGATTCCGTGCGCTCTGTCATGCCCTCGTGACACTGCTGATAGTGACCTTGCTGGTGCCGTTGACGTCCACTGTGGCGTCCGCGGCGCCCGTGTTGCCACCCGGCTTCGTCCTTCGTGACCAGCCGAGCGGTCAGGCTCCGTACGACCTGACCGACTTCGCCTACCTGCCCGACGGTTCGATCCTGACCACCGGAAAGGGCGGCAACGTCGCCTGGGTGTCCACCACCGGACAGGCGCAGAACATCGCCAGCCTGCCCGTCCGCAGCACCGGCGACCTCGGCCTGGTCGGGATCGCGATCGCCCCCGACTTCGCGACCTCCCGCGCGGTCTACACCGCCCGCGCGGTCGACGTCGCCGGTGGCGGTATCGCCCTGCGCGCCTCGCGCTGGACGGTCACCGGCACCGCCCAGCCGACCGGGCTGACCGCGGAGAAGGTCCTCGTCGAGGGCGCGGCCAACACCGACATCCACGGCATCACCGGTGTCGTCGCCGCCCCTGACGGCACGGTGTGGGTCTCGACCGGCGACAGCTCCCGGTTCCAGGGACAGGCGGACCCGTTCGCGCTGAACGTGTACGACCTCGACAAGATCTTCGGCAAGATCTTCCACGTCACCGCGGACGGCGCCGGCGTGCCGGACAACCCCTACTACGCCGCGGCGAACCCGAACTCGCTGCGTTCCAAGGTGTTCGCGAGCGGCTTCCGCAGCCCGTTCCGGTTCAGCCTCGACGCCAGCACCGGTCTCCCGGTGGTCGGCGACGTCGGCTGGGGCACCTGGGAAGAGATCAACTTCGTCCAGAAGGGCGCGAACCACGGCTGGCCGTGCTTCGAGGGCAACCAGCCCGCCGACGGTTTCTCCGCGATGCCGCAGTGCGCCTCGGCCGTGAACACCCCGCCGATGCTGGTGGTCCAGCACGGCCAGGGCCCCGACAACGGCAACAGCATCACCGGCGGCATTGTCTACAATGGAGAGTCGTACCCGGAGGAATACCGGGGCGCCTACTTCTTCGGCGACTACGCCACGCAGAAGCTGTGGACGGCCAAGTACGACACGCAGGGCCGGGTCGTCCGCGCACAGGAGACGCCGCCGAAGTTCACCGGTATCGGCGGTCCGGTCAAGTTCGCGGCCGCGGCCAACGGCGACCTCGTCTACGCCGACATCTACACCGGCATGCTGAAGCGGCTCAGCTACACCACCGGGAACAAGGCGCCGGTCGCGGTCGCCACTTCCGAGACGAACCCCGAAACCCGCACGGTTTCGTTCGACGGCAGCGCTTCCTACGACTTCGACAACGACCCCCTGACCTACGAGTGGGACTTCGGCGACGGCACCACCGGCACCGGGGCGAAGGTCAGCCACACCTACGCGGCGGGGACCGAGAAGTTCACCGCCAAGCTGACGGTGAAGGACGGCCTGCAGGCGGCGGGCAGCACGGACCTGGCCGTGGCGCCGGGGAACCACTCGCCGAAGCTGACCATGACCGACCCCGGTGACCGCCTGTTCGCGGTCGGCGAGGAGGTCAAGGTCGGCGCGACCGTCACCGACACCGAGGACGGCGCCCTGCCGGTCACCTGGACCACGCTGGTCCGGCACTGCCCGGAGAACGCGGTCTGCCACGCGCATCCGGACCACGGTGCCACCGGCCCCGAGTTCACCATGCCGTTCACCGACCACACGGACTCGAACCTGGAGTTCACCGCGTCGGCGACCGACAGCGCCGGTGTCACGGTCACGAAGACCTACGTCGCGAAGCCGAAGGAACACCGCCTCACGCTGACCAGCAACGTCGCCGCCGCGCTCGGCATCACGCCGGAAGGCGGGGCGGCTTCGGCGATGGTGGTCGAAGGCGCGACAGTGGAGATCCAGGCGGCCGAGGTCGCTGCGGACGGTTCGTCGTTCTTCACCGGCTGGTCCAACGGGGCCACCGGGCGGCTGACGAACGTCACCATGGGCACCACGGATCTGACGATCACGGCGAACTACATCACGCCGATCGACAAGCGCTACCGCGACGAACCCGCGGTGGCGCAACGACTCGGCGCGCCGACGGCGCCCGAGGCCGTCGACGGCACGGTCCGCTTCCGCACCTACGAGCGCGGACGGCTGTACTGGTCCAAGGAAACGGGCGTCAAGCAGATCGAGGGCGAGATCCTCAAGAAGTACCTCGCTATGGGCGGCCACAAGGAGTTCGGCCCGCCCGCGACCGACGAGCAGACCACCCCGGACACCATCGGGCGCTTCAACGACTTCCCGATGTGGCCCGGCAAGATGCAGTCGTCGATCTACTACACGGTGAACACGGGTGCGCATCCGGTGTTCGGCCGGATCCGGGTGAAGTGGAAGGCGCTGGGCGCGGAGGCCGGTGAACTCGGCTACCCGAGCACGGACGAGCACATCACGCCGGACAAGGCCGGTCGCTACAACCACTTCAGCAAGAACGCGTCGATCTACTACACGGTGCAGACCGACGCCAGGGCGATCTGGGGCCGGATCCGCGCGAAGTGGGCGGAGCTCGGCTGGGAAGCGGGGCCCCTCGGATACCCGTCGACCGACGAGTCGGCGACTCCGGACAGCGTCGGCCGGTACAACCACTTCACCAAGGCCGGGTCGGTCTACTGGACGATGGCGACCGACGCGCACGCGATCTACGGGGCCATCCGGCAGCGCTGGGCCGCGCTCGGCTGGGAGACCTCGTACCTGAGGTACCCGACGTCCGACGAGATCGCGGTCTCCGGCGGACGGCAGAACAACTTCCAGGGCGGCTACGTGTTCTGGAACGCCTCCAACGGCGCGGTGACCGACCGCCGCTGGTAAGGCCGTAAGTACGTGAAGGCCCCCTTCATTGCGCCTAGCGCAGCGAAGGGGGCCTTCACGTATCTAGCGGAGAAGGTCGTCCGGTGAGGTGCCCGCCGAGGTGAGCGGGAGGCCGAGCGCGACCCGTTCGGTGAGCCAGCCGCTCGGCCGGTAGCGCTGGTCGCCGGTGCTCGCGACGAGTCCGCGCAGGACCCGCAGCACGAGATCCGCGCCCGCCTCCTCGCCCCAGGTCAGCGGTCCGCGCGGGTAGCCGAGGCCGAGCCGGACGGCGGTGTCGATGTCCTCCGGCGTCGCGAGCCGTTGCCCGGCGATGAAGCAGGCGGTGTTGACGATCGACGCCAGCAGCCGTTGCGCGATCGGCGCGGGGCCGTCGCGGACCACGGTCACCGGCAGCCCGGTCGCGGCGAGCGCGCCCCAGGCGGTGCGGCCGGCGGCGGGGTCGAGCGCGGGATGGACCGAAAGGGTCAGGCGTTTCCCGTAGCCGCCGAGGGGATCGACCCCGACGACCCGGTCCGCCGGGAGACCCGCGGCCAGCGCGGCGTCCACAGTGGACGATCCGATCGGGCTGACGATCAGGACGGTGTCCGGGTAGGCGGAGTGCACGACCTGGATCCCCGCCGCCGAGAGCAGCGTGCCGAGGCGTTCGTCCTCGACCCAGACCGGTGTCGCCGGCGCTTCCGGGGCGGGCGGCTCCGGGTCGGCCTGCTGCGCGCCGTCGACGTAGCGGTAGAAGCCCTCGCCGTTCTTGCGCCCGAACAGCCCGGCGGCGACCCGGGGCCGCGTCTGCCACGACGGCCGCAGCCGCGGTTCGCCGTGGAAACCGCTCCAGATGCTTTCGAGCACGGCGTGCGAGACGTCGAGACCGGTGAGGTCGAGCAGTTCGAACGGGCCGAGTTTCAGGCCCAGCACGTCACGCGCGACTCGGTCCACCTCGGCCGGGCTCGCGATCCCCTCGGAGAGGATCTGCAGTGCCTCGGTGCCCAGTCCGCGGCCGGCGTGGTTGACCAGGAAGCCCGGCGCGTCGCGGGCGAGGACGGGTTCGTGTCCCCAGCCGCGGACGAGTTCGGTCATCGCGGGCGGCAGCCAGGCCGCGGTCCGCGCGCCGGGGACGACCTCGACCAGCCGCATCAGCGGGACCGGGTTGAAGAAGTGGAGGCCGAGCAACCGGCCGGGATCGGTCAGCGCGGCGCCGATCTCGGTGACCGAAAGCGAGCTGGTGTTGGTCGCGAACACGGTGTCCGGGCCGCAGACGCGTTCCAGCTCGGCGAACAGCGCGCGTTTGATCTCGAGGTCCTCGCGGACGGCTTCGATCACGAGATCCACGCCGTCGGCGGGCGCCAGCGGTCCGTCGGCCGCGATCAGCCGCCCTTTCGCGGACGCGGCGGCTTCTTCGGTGATCTTGCCCTTCGAGGCGAGTTTGCCGAGCATCGCGCCGACGTGGTCGATGGCCTCGCCGACCGCGTCGGGCCGGGCGTCGGCCAGCTCGACTTCGAGCCCCGCCGTCACGGCGAGCTGGACGATGCCCCGGCCCATCACCCCGGTTCCGATGACCCGGATCCTGCCGACCTGCTCCGCCCACTTCTCCACCGCGAGCCGCCTTTCCCTCGATGCCGTCCCCGGCGTGACGTTAGCCGTCACGCCGATATCTCGCCCGGAAGGGTGATCCGTGCCCTACCCGGCGTAAGGCCACCGAACCGGCGCGGTCCCATCCGCGAAAACCGAGTGTTCCGCGCACCACCCCCGAAGGGAAAGCTCCCATGGCCACCGTCCCCGCCGCCGCAGCCGTCCGGACCACGCCGTTGCTCCTCGTCGCCGTTCTCTTCGGGGCCGTCGGCGCCCTCTTCGCGAGCCAGGCGTTGTGGCCGCTCACCGCGCTGGCCGTCGTGGTCGCCGTCGCCGTCCTCGCGGGCGGGGTCTGGCTGACCGGACGGCAGGGAAGCCGCGAACTCTAGGATCGCCATGTGACGGCGAAACGCTTGACGCGGGAAGAAAGCCGCGAGCAGACCAAACAGCGCCTGCTCGAGGCGGCCGCCGAGCTTTTCGCCGAACGCGGGGTCAACGGCACGTCGGTCGAGCAGATCGCCGAACGCGCCGGCTTCACGCGCGGAGCCTTCTACGGCAACTTCGACGGCAAGCACGAGCTGGTCGTCGAGCTGCTGCGCCGCCGGACCCAGCGCGAGGCCGTGGAGGTGGCCGCGCTGAGTTCGGGCGTAAGTTCCTTCGCCGAGCTGATGGACCGGCTGCGCGCTTGGAACGTCGAGCGCGCCGAACACCTCGAAGGCTGGCTGATCCTGCGCACCGAGCTGGCCCTGTACGCGCTGAGGAATCCCGAAGCGCGGCCGCTCGTCGGCGAAGGCGAGAAGTCGACAAGGGCACTGCTGGAGACCTCCGTCCGGACCGAGCTCGCCGCCCGGGGCGCGACGCCGCCCGCCGACCCGGCCTTTCTCGCGCTGATCCTGCACGCGCTCGAGGACGGTCTCCTGCTGCAGCGTTTCCTCAGTCCCGAGGGGACCGGCGACGAGGACGCGGTGGACGCCGTCCAGCTGCTGATGCGGTCTTGGACCGCGCTCAGCCGGTCATCTTGATCCCGGTGAACTCGGCCATCTGACGGATTCCGTGCGCGAAGAAGGCGTCCGACGGGTCGACGGAGCCGACGTACTGGCCGAACAGCTCGAAGTTGATCATCCCGAACAGCTGGGTCCACGCCATGATCAGCCGGGAAGCCGTCTCGGGGGCCAGGTTGATCTTGAGGATCCCGGCGATGGCGTCGAGCTGGTGCAGGAGTTCGACGGGCATCTCGCCGACCTCGGTCTCGACCCGGAGGTTGGCGTCGCGCAGCACCGCGACCAGCGCGAACGCCACCCGGCCCGCGGGCGCGATGGTGTCCTGCGGGGCCTGGTAGCCGGGAATCGGCGAGCCGTAGATCAGCGCGTACTCGTGCGGGTGCGCCTTCGCCCAGGTGCGGACCGCGTGCCAGATCGCTTCCCACCGTTCCAATGAGGACTTCTTCGCGTCGTCGGCGGCCTCCGCGGCCTCGCCGACGGCGTTGTAGGCGTCGAGGATCAGGTCGGTCAGCAGCTGCTCGCGACTGGAGAAGTACCGATAGAGCGCCGACGAGACCATGCCCAGCTCGCGCGCGACGGCGCGGAGTGAAAGGCCGAGCGCGCCGACTTCGGCGAGCTGGCGGCGGGCTTCGTCCTTGATTTCGCGGGTGAGCTCGGCACGGGCGCGTTCGCGCGCGGTCTGGGTGGCGGCCATGCTCTCACTGTAGAGCATCGCACCTAAAAGAGAGCACTGCTCTTGACGCGAGGCGCCGCTCTGGTGTTCACTGCTCTTAACAGAGAGCGCTGCTCTCGCAGAGTTTGATTCAGCAGAGCGAGATCCAGCAGAGTCCGAGGAGACGAGATGACCACCGCAGCCACCGCCACCCGCTACTTGAAGCCGGCCAAGGCGACCAACGCGTTCAACGAGTTCGTGCTCAAGCTGACGAAGCTCGGCGTCAGCGTCCTGGGCAGCCGGGTCCTCTCGGTCCGCGGTCGCAAGAGCGGTGAGCTGCGCTCGGTCCCGGTCAATCTGCTGAAGCTCGACGGCGAGCGCTACCTGGTCGCGCCGCGCGGTGTCACGCAGTGGGTCCGCAACCTGCGCGTCGCGGGCGAAGGTCAGCTCAGCGTCGGGCGGCGCACGGAGACGTTCACCTACACCGAACTCGCCGACGACGAGAAGCCCGAGATCCTGCGCGCCTACCTCAAGCGCTGGAAGTTCGAGGTCGGCGTGTTCTTCGACGGTGTCGACGCGAAGGCGTCCGACGAAACCCTCCTGGAGATCGCACCTGGGTACCCGATCTTCAAGATCGCGAGCCGGTGAGAGGTAGAGCGGGAGGGGCGTGGTGGGTCGGGGTGGTCGTGGTCGCTTGAAGTACGTGATGGCCCCCTTCCTTGCGCTAGACGCAAGGAAGGGGGCCATCACGTACTTGGGGAAGGTGCGAAGGTCGCGATTCCTCGGCTGAGCCGGCGGAAGGGGTCTTCACGCGCGGCCGCTGGTGCGGGTGGGGCGATCACGAAGGTAGTGAAGGCCTCCATCACTACTGTCAAGGTAGGCAAGGGGCCCTTCACGGCCCGGCCCCGTGAACGACCGCAGCCAGAGGCCGGCAGGTGACCAAGACACCCTCGGCCCCAACCCGAATCGCCACTCACGACCAACCCGCGCCTATCGCCACCCCATCCCCGGTGTTGCGAAAGCCACTTTCGCAACCTTCAACGTTGCGAACGGCACTTTCGCAACACCCGCCCTGAGGCCGACACCGAGGGACGGCACGAGCACGAACGACCACCCGCACAGATCGCCTAGTCCTCGGACCGTGCCCGCCGGGCGCGACGGGCGGTGGCCGCCACCAGCACCACCCCGACCAGGAAAGCGACGAGCCCGATCAGGAACCACAGTTTCTGCCCGGTCATGAAGCTGCCGGTCAGCACACCGGCGCCCTGGAGCACCCAGACACCGCCGACCAGCAGGAAGACCAGTCCGATCGTGAGCGTGACCCAGCGTTTCATGCGCAGCTCCCCGCCTCGACGTGCCTTGGGGCGATTCTGGCACCGCGAGCCCCGTCCGGCGAACCGATCACCGGCCGCCGACGAGACCGTTGCGGTAGGCGTAGACGACGGCGTGCACCCGGTCGCGCAGCCCGAGTTTCGCCAGGATCCGGGAGACGTGGGTCTTCACCGTCTCTTCGCCCACGTGCAGGCGCACGGCGATCTCCGCGTTGCTGGAGGCGTCGGCGACCAGCATGAGGACTTCGCGTTCGCGTGAAGTGAGCCGCTCCAGCTCCGCCGGTTCGGCGGCGACGGGTTCGATGCTGGTGGCGAAGGTCGACACCAGCCGCCGGGTCACCGTCGGGTCGATCAGCGCGTCACCGCGCGCGGCCACCCGCATGGCCGAGACGAGCTCTTCGGGGGCGAGGCTCTTCAACAGGAACCCGCTCGCCCCGGCCCGCAGCGCGCGGTAGACGTACTCGTCGGAGTCGTAGGTCGTCAGCACGAGGACGCGGGTGTCGTTGCCCGGCGCGGACATGATCGCCTCGGTCGCGGCCAGGCCGTCCAATTTGGGCATCCGGACGTCGAGCACCGCGACGTCCGGGCGCAGCGCGGCCGCCTGCGCGACGGCCTCGCGCCCGTCCGCGGCCTCGCCGACGCATTCGAAATCCGCCTGGGTGTCCAGTACCGCGCGCATCCCGGACCGGAACATCGCGTGGTCGTCCGCCAGCAGAACCCGGATCACTCCGCCTCCAAAGGAAATCCGACTCGAACCCGCCAGTGCCGCCCGTCGTCGAGCGGTCCGCATTCCGCTTCCCCGCCGAACAACGCGACCCGCTGCCTGATCCCGGCGAGACCGCGTTTCGTCGATTCGGCGGCCGAGTTCCGGCTCGTGCGGCCGATTCCGTTCGTGATGGTGAGGACGACCTCGGTCTGCCGGTAGGCGAGGTCGATTTCCACGGTCTTGCCGGAGCCGTGCCGGAGCGCGTTCGTCAGCGCCTCCTGCGCGATACGGTACAGCGCGATGTCCACCGACCCCGGCAGTTCCCGCGGTCCGCCGTGACTGGTCAGCCGCGCGGGAAGTCCGGCGGTGCGGAGGTTGTCGAGCAGCTCGTCGAGGTTGTCCAGCCCCGGTTGCCGCTGCGCGTCCCCGTTCTCCTTGCCGTGCAACAGATCCAGCAGACGCCGCAGATCGGCCATCGCGGCCCGGCTCGACGATTCGACGGCGGAGAGCGAACGCCGCACGGCGGGTTCGCCCTCCGGCAGCCCGAGCCGAGCGGCGCCGGCGTGCACGCCGATCGCGCTGACATGATGCGAGATCACGTCGTGCAGGTCGCGGGCGATCGTCGTGCGCTCTTCGATGACGGCACGGCGCACCGCCTCGGTTTCGTGTTGTCGCCGTTGGTCCTCCGCGCGCTGGAGATCGGCGATGTACGCGCGCCGCGCGGTCGTGTAGCGGCCGACCATCCACGGCAGCAGCCCGCTCACGCCGACGTCGATGAGCAGCAGCCGCCAATCCCGGTCGCCCCGGTCGACCGGGATGACGTTGCAGGCGACCAGCCCGGCGAGCATCGCGCCGAGGGCGGCCAGCGCGGGTTTCGTCGAAAGCCAGGCGCCCGCGCGGTAGCCCGCGATCAGCACGCCCGCGTTCGTGGCCTGCAGATAGTGGTCGTAGGGGAACAGCAGGAGCGGCGCGGCGGTGAGCAGCACGCCGTGCGCGGCCGAAACCCAGCCGGAGTACCGCGACGGCCCGGCGAGCGCGGCGTTGGCGAGGATCCCGCCTGCCAGCACCACCCACGCCTGCCAGCCGAGCGAGAGCGGCGGCCCGGCGATGAGGAACAGCCCGGCGTCGGCCACCAGGCAGACGGCCGCGACCGCACACGCCTGTCTCGCCAGCGAACCACTGATGTCCCGCACGCGCCCAACTCTGCCCTATTTCGGTGGACAGGGGTTCCTAAGATCAAAAGCCATGACGGCCGTGAAGACGCCCGTGCTCTGGACGACCGGGGCACCGGGAGCGGGAAAATCCACCACCGCCTGGGGTTTGTACACGCGCATCACGGAATCGGGCGGCAACGTCGCTTACGTCGACATCGATCAGCTCGGCCTGATCGGCCCGCCCCCGGGAGGCGGCGAGGCCTCGCACGCGATCAAGGCGGCCAATCTGCTGCGGGTGCTGGAGATCCTGCGCGGCCGGGGTGTCAGGCAGGTCGTTGTGTCCGGGGTCGTGGACCCCGAAAACGGTATCGAGGCGTACTTCGAGGGCCGCGACTTCGAGCTCACGCTCATCAGGCTCACTTGTGCTCGCGACGAACTCCGGAGCCGGTTCCTCGAACGCGGTTCGCCCGCCGCCGCCCTGCCCGATCTCTTCGCGGTGGCGGACGCCTACGACCGCACCGGCTTCGGCGAGCGGCTGGACACGACCGGACAGAAGCCCGACGAGACCGTGGACGCCCTGTTCCGCCGCTGCGTCGTGGAAGACGGGACGGTCCTGCCGCCGGATCCCGTGGAGCCACTGCCCGGACCGGTGACCGTGGTGACCGGCCCGACGGCGGTCGGCAAGTCGACGGCCGCGTTCAGCGCGCTGCGGGACTTCTGGGCGCAGGGGGAGCCGGTCGCCTACGCCGATCTCGCGCAGTTCGGGTTCGTGCACCCCGGCCCGGATCCGGCCGTGGAGGCGGCGATCCTCGCTGCTGTCTGGCGCGGTTACCGCGACGCAGGAGCGCGGCGACTGCTCGTCGTGGCCAGGGAATTCCGCCCGGAGCACCGGCAAGTCTTCGACGAGATCAAGGTCGTCCACCTCGACGCCGACGCCGCGACCCTCACCGACCGCGTCCGCCGCCGGGCCGAGGGCGAATCCGCGCTGCTGGCCGGCGACGAACTCCGCGGCGTGCCCTCCGGCGTGCGGGACGGGGTGGTCGCCCGCGCCGTCGACGAGGCAGCTCGGATGCGGCGTTCTCGCGGCGACCGCGTCGTCCTCGACACCTCCGGACAGGAACCCGCCGAGACGGCCGCCGCGCTGCTCGCCGCCGTGCGTCAGTAGCCGGGCGGCGGTCCGTCCTGCCCAGGCTGGCCTTGACCACGCTGGCCCTGCCCCGGCTGGCCGCCGTTCTGGCCGCGCTGGTTCTGCCCGGCCTTGCCGAGGGTCGTCGCCGTCGCGGTGTTCCCGGAGACCTTGGCGGTCACCGTCACCGTCTCGCCGATCTTGGGATCGCCGGTCTTCCGTGTCGACGAATCGACCGTGTAGACCTGTTTGTAGCCGTCCTTGCTGGTCAGGCTGACGGATGTCGCGCTGATCTCGGTGATCTCCCCGGTCTGCAGCCGCTCGGTGCTGTAGCCGCCTTTCCCGTCGGAGACGACGAAGTCACCGTGCAGCGCGTCGCGCGGCATCCCGCCGCCGGGGCCGACGAGCACCCGGCCGCCCGGGCCGCCCATCATCCCGCCCTGTCCCTGTTCGGCGCCGTTCGCGGCGGTTCCGGCCCAGATCGCGGCGCCGCCACCGGCGGCGATCACCACCGCCACCCCGGCCGCGATCGCGGTCTTGCGGCCCGACCAGGCCTTCTTCGGTTCGCCCGCCGGAGCCGGCGCGCCCCAGGCGGCTGTCTCACCCGCCGGGGGTTCGGCGGGTTTGGTCGGTTCGGTCATCTGGTCGCCTCCGTGTACTCGGTTGCGGCCAATGCTGTTCGCCGTCGCTGTGCGGAAGCTGTGCCGTCGGTGGGCACGCGCTGTGTTTCCTTCCCCTGCCGGGTGATCGTTCACAGGAAACGCACAGGCGGGACACAGGGAAGGCTCACCGGCGCCGCCCAGGATGGCAGCATGACCAGTGTGAACGTCCCTTCGTCCGGTTCCGCGAAGGCGGGCCTGCGCCGCGCCGACGGCAGCCCCGTGCGGGTGCTGGTCGTCGACGACGAGGCGACCTTGTCCGAACTCGTGTCGATGGCCCTGCGGATGGAGGGCTGGGACATCCGCACCGCCGCCGACGGCACCGAGGCGGTCCGCGTCGCCAGGGAATTCCGGCCGGACGCGGTGGTGCTGGACGTCATGCTGCCGGACATGAGCGGGCTGGACGTCCTGCGCCGCCTGCGTTCCGAGGTGCCGAACCTGCCGGTGCTGTTCCTGACCGCGAAGGACGCGGTGGAGGACCGGATCGCCGGTCTCACCGCGGGCGGCGACGACTACGTCACCAAACCGTTCAGCCTGGAGGAAGTCGCCCTGCGGCTGCGCGCGCTGCTCCGGCGCGCGGGCGGGGTCGCCGGGCCGAGCGGTTCGACGCTGGTCGTCGGCGACCTGACCCTGGACGAGGACAGCCGCGAGGTGCACCGCGGCGGCGATCCGGTGCCGCTGACCGCGACCGAGTTCGAACTGCTGCGCTATCTCATGCGCAACCCGAAGCGCGTGCTGTCGAAGGCACAGATCCTCGACCGCGTGTGGAGCTACGACTTCGGCGGCCAGGCCAACATCGTCGAGCTGTACATCTCCTACCTCCGCAAGAAGATCGACGCCGACAGGGAACCGATGATCCACACGATGCGCGGCGCCGGATATGTCCTCAAGCCCGCGGGCTAGGCGGCCGTGGTCCCTGCGGCGGCGGCTGATCGCGCAGGTCGCGGGGCTGCTCGCGCTCGTCTGCCTGGTGGTGGGCGTGGTGACCGAGCTGGCGTTGCGGGACATCCTGATCGACCAGCTCGACGCCCGGCTCGACGAGACCAGTCAGCGTGCCGGCCGCCCGCCGCCCTCGGGCCGTCCCGGCGGGGAAAGGGTTCCCGAGGGTTTGCGCGCCTACGGCCAGAGCACGGGTTCGTTGTTCGTGAGCGTGTTCCCGGACGGACGCGTGCTCGCTGCGGTGCTGCGGTCCAGTTACGACGCGAAGATCCTCGACCCGTTCCCGCACGACGAGATCACCCGGACCCAGATCGACACCTTGCTGCGGTCGGCGCCGGGCAGCGAGCCCCGTGATGTGGACCTCGGGCCGCTCGGTGAGTACCGCGTGGTGGCGAAGCCGCTTTCCAACGGCGGCATCTCGATCACCGGACTGCCCACCAAGGACGTCACGGACACGTTGTGGAACCTGGGTTTCATCTTCGGCGGGGTCGCCGTCGGCGGCATCGTGCTGGCGGGCGCGCTCGGCGCGGTGACCGTGCGGCGCACCATGAAACCCCTCGACCGCCTGGCCGCCACCGCGACCAGGGTCGCCGAACTCCCGCTGGACCGCGGCGAGGTCGCGCTGTCCGAACGAGTGTCCGAAGTGGACACCGACCCGCGGACCGAGGTCGGCAAGGTCGGCTTCGCGCTCAATCGCATGCTCGGCCACATTTCCCACGCGCTGTCCGCCCGTCAGGCCAGCGAGAGCCGGGTGCGCCGGTTCGTCGCGGACGCCAGCCACGAACTGCGGACCCCGCTCGCGGCCATCCGCGGCTACGCGGAACTCACCCGGCGGTCCGGCTCCGAGGTGCCGCCCGACATCGCCTTCGCGATGGGACGGGTGGAATCGGAATCGACGCGGATGACCGGGCTGGTCGAGGATCTGCTGCTGCTCGCGCGGCTCGACTCCGGCCGTCCGGTGGTGCACGAACCTGTCGATCTCTCCCGGCTGGTCGCGGACGCCGTCGCCGACGCGCACGTCGCCGGGCCGGAGCACAGGTGGCTGCTGGAGGTCCCGCCCGAACCGATCACCGTCCTCGGCGACGCGGATCAGCTGCACCAGGTGGTGATCAACCTGCTGGGCAACGCCCGCACCCACACCCCGGCCGGCACCGAGGTCGCCACCTCTCTGTCCATAGTGGATTCCCTGGCGACACTGTCCATTGTCGACGGAGGGCCGGGGATCCCGCCGGAGATCCTCCCGGACGTCTTCGAACGGTTCGCCCGCGGCGACGATTCGCGGTCGCGGGCGGCGGGCAGCACCGGACTCGGCCTGGCCATCGTCGCGGCCGTCGTCGGCGCGCACGGCGGGCAGGTCCGGGTCACCAGCCGCCCGGGGCGGACGGAGTTCCAGGTCCGGTTGCGGGCCGCCTGATTCAGGGAGTCCATTCGCTGTTGGCGCCGCACAGGATGACGCAGGGCAGCTCGCCCTCGGTCCGCCCGGCCAGCCACGCGGCGAACGGCACCGCGGCGGCCGGTTCGACGGCGAGGCGGAACTCCTCCCAGAGCCGGTCGCGCGCGGCCAGCAGTTCCGCGTCGCTGACCAGCACCGACGTCACCCTGTCGCGGAGCACGCCGAAGGGCACGCTTCCGATCCTGGTCGCGCCCAGCGCGGACGCCGCCACCGAGTCGATCTCCACGTCCACCGGCCCGCCCGCCTCCAGTGCCGCGCCGAGCGCGCGGCACCGCTCCGGCTCGACGGCGAACGTCGGCAACCCGGCCAGCGACGTCCCGGCGACCAGACCCCCACCGCCGACCGCGACCAGGAACGCGTCGACGTCCGGCGCGTCCTGGATCACTTCGGCCGCCACAGTGCCCTGACCGGCGATAACGGCGGGATCGTCGTACGCGTGCAGGTACCGCGTACCCGGCTCAGAGGAGGCTTCGAGCGCCTTCGCGGCCGCCTCGGCGTACGTCGCTCCATGACGGATGAGCTTCGCGCCCGCCGCCTCGATTCGGTCTGTCTTCGCCTGCGGAGCCGACTCCGGCACGTACACCGTCGCGGGCAGATTCAGCAGGGAAGCCGCCGTCGCCACGCCCAGCCCGTGGTTACCGCCGGACGCCGTCAGCACCCGCTCCGGCAACGGCCCGCTCACCAGCGCGTTCACCGCGCCCCGCAGTTTGAACGACCCGCTCCGCTGCAGATGTTCCAGTTTGAGGACCAGCGGGCGCCCGTCGACCTCGGCGCGCAACACCGGCGTGCGTCGCACGAACGGGTGGACGGCTTCGGTTGCTTGGAGGACATCGGCCCAGGTCGGAGTACTCATACCCCCCACTGTCCTCCATGCCGGGACGGGAGTGACTACACTGGTCCTCGGACCCCGCGCGGCGTCCATCTTGTGAACCTCCCCAGGGCCGGAAGGCAGCAAGGATAAGCAAGCTCTGACGGGTGCGCGGGGTCCCCTTGATTTTTGGGGTGCAACCCCAAACCCGCCCGGCGGGGCTTCGCCCCCCGGACCCCCCACGGTTGGTCGCTCAGGTGACCAAGGTGCGGTGATCAGTGTGCGGTGAGCAGCGGGGCTCAGAAGATTCCGAAGACGTCTTTTGGCGGGATCGGCGACGGCAGGGCTTCCGCGTCGGTGATGGGGCGCGCTTTGCCTTGCAGGTCGCGGAGGTCGTTTCCTGCCACGCAGCGGGCCGGGTAGGCGGACGAGGCGGCCCGGCGGGTCAGGTCCGTCACGGGGAGTTCCGTGCGGGACGCGGCGACCACGATGTTGCCGAAGCGGCGGCCCCGGAGGACGCCGGGTTCCGCGAGCAGGACCAGGTGCGGGAACGACGTCGCCAGTGTCGCCAGGAACCGGCGAAGGAACGGCAGGTTCGGGCCGTCGGAGACGTTGGCGACGTAGGTTCCCGCCGGCCGGAGGACCCGCGCGACCTCGTTCGTGAACTCCACGGTCGCGAGCCCGCCGGCGAGGACCCCGCGTTCGAAGGCGTCCACGATGACCAGGTCGGCCGAAGCGTCGTACCGGCCGGAGACGCCTTCGCGGCCGTCGCCGACACGCACCTTCAGCCCCTTCAAGCCCAACTGCTCGCGGACGAGCGCGACGAGTTCGCCGTCGGCGTCGAAGACCAGTTGCCGTGAGCGTGGCCGTGCGGCGGCGACGTACCGGGGGAGCGTGCAGGCCGCCCCGCCGACGTGCAGTGCGTCGAGCGGGCCTTCGCCGAGGCAGTCGACGACGTCGGCGATCCGGCGGATGTAGTCGAACTCCAGATCCGTGGGGTCGTCGAGGTCGACGTGCGACTGGGCGACACCGTCGACCGAGATCGTCCAGGCGTTGGCGCGGTCGGCGTCACGGATCAGTTCGGCGGTGCCGAAGCGGACCGGATACGTGCCTGGGGTCGGTGCTGGTCTCACCCTGTCGGCCCTTCCCGGTATCCATCCATGCCCCCGCCGCCGCCCTCAATCGAGACGCTACGCGCCACTGTTAGATTCAACGCGTGGCATTAGCGCTGTACCGAAAGTACCGTCCGGCTACCTTCGCCGAGGTCGTCGGGCAGGAGCATGTGACCGATCCGCTGCGCATCGCGCTGGCGGCAGGCCGGATCAACCACGCCTACCTCTTCTCCGGCCCACGCGGCTGCGGAAAAACGTCGAGCGCGCGCATCATGGCGCGTTCGCTGAACTGCGCCAAGGGCCCGACGCCGGATCCGTGCGGCGAGTGCAACTCGTGCCGCAACCTCGCGCCCGAAGGCCCCGGCAGCGTCGACGTCACCGAGCTCGACGCGGCCAGTCACGGTGGTGTCGACGACGCCCGTGAGCTGCGGGACAGGGCCTTCTACGCCCCGGCGGACTCGCGCTACCGCGTCTTCATCATCGACGAGGCGCACATGGTCACCACGCAGGGCTTCAACGCCCTGCTGAAGATCGTGGAAGAGCCGCCGGAGCACCTGATCTTCATCTTCGCGACCACCGAACCGGACAAGGTGCTGCCCACCATCCGGTCGCGGACGCACCACTACCCCTTCCGCCTGATCCCGCCCAAGTCGATGCGGGAACTGCTCGAACGCAACGTCGCCGCCGAGGGCGCGCAGGTCGAGCCCGCGGTGTACCCACTGGTCATCCGCGCGGGCGGTGGTTCCGCGCGGGACACGCAGTCGGTGCTGGACCAGTTGCTCGCGGGCGCCGGGCCGGATGGCGTCGACTACCCGCGTGCGGTGTCCCTGCTCGGCGTCACCGACGTCGCGCTCATCGACGGCATGGTCGACGCGCTGGCCGCGGACGACGCGTCCGCGGTGTTCGGCACCGTCGAGAGCCTCGCCGAGGCCGGGCACGACCCGCGCCGGTTCGCCACCGACCTGCTCGACCGCCTGCGCGACCTGGTGATGCTGCGTTCGGTGCCGGACGCGGGTGAGCGCGGACTGGTCTCCGCGCCGGACGACGAGCTCAAGAAAATGAAGGAGCAGGCGGGCAAACTGGAGCCCGCCACGCTCTCGCGCTACGCCGACATCGTCCACAGTGGACTCCTGGAGATGCGGGGCGCGACCTCGCCGCGGCTGGTGCTGGAACTGCTGACGGCGCGGATGTTGCTGCCGTCGGTCGCCGAGGGCACCGACGCGCTGCTCGCCCGGCTCGAACGACTCGAGCGCCGCGCCGCTTCGGCACCGGCCCCCGTCGCAGGTGCCGTCCAAGCCGCGCCTGCCGCGCCGGTCGCTCAGTCCGCGCCGGTCGCGCAATCCGCTCCGGCACCGGCTCCCGCGGCTCCCGCGGGTGAGCCCGTGCGCGAGTTCCAGCGGCCGTCGCAACGGTCCGCCGCTCCCGCCCAGCAGCCCGAGCCCGCCCGGCAACCCGCACCGGCGCCTCAGCCCGTCGCGCGTCCCGAGCCGGCCGCCGAACGCCCTGCCCCGCAGCGACCTTCCGCGCCCACTCCGCCTCCTGCCGCGCCCGCGCCTGCGGCGGCGGCGGCAGTGTCGTCGCCGTCGGCGGGCGGGACGGACACGGAAGGGATCCGCGGCCGCTGGCCGAACGTGCTGACCGCGATCCGCAAGGCCCCCGGCGGCACCGTGACGGCGTCGATGCTGACGCAGGCCAGTGTGGCGAACGTCGAGGGCAACGCCGTCACGCTCACGCACAACGCCGAACCCCTGGCGCGGCGGCTTTCCGAGCCGCACAACGCGGAGCGCATCGCGGCCGCGTTCAAGGAGGTCTTCGGCGGCGACTGGCAGGTGCGGTGCGTCCACGGCGCCGCACAGGCCCGGCAGGCCTCGGCTCCCAAGGCCGCTGCGGCGCCGCCGCCGTCCGGGCCCGAGCGGTCCTTCACCCGCCGGTCCGCCGAGGCGCCCGGTGCCGCTCCGGCGCCTCCGCCGCCGAAACCGGAGCCCCAGCGGCCGAAGGTGGCGACAACCGAGCCGGACATCCCGCTCCCGCCCGAGCCGGTCGAGGACGACGAAGAGCTCTACTCCGAGGACGCGAGCCCCGCGCCGCCTCCTCCTCCGCTCCCGCCCGACAAGGACCCGGAAGAGATCGCCAGGAAGCTGCTCACCGACCACCTCAACGCGCGCCCGCTCGAAGAGCGCAACTAGTCCTCTGAATGCGGTAGTTGCGCGTGCAAGGACCGCAACCAGAGGACTAAACGCGAGGGCTCAGCCCGCGAGGTAGTCCGCGATGGCCTTCGCGATGACGGCGGCATACTGCTGGCGGCCTTCTTCGCTCGACATCGTCGCGGCCTCGGCGGCGTTGCGCATGTTCCCGCATTCGACGAGCGCGACGGGCCGGGTCGAGAGGTTGAGCCCACCGAGGTCGGCGCGCGGCGCGAGGCCGTTCGTGCCCAGGTAGGTCGACGTCGGGAAGCCGCCGGCGCGGATGCCGTCTCGCAACGCCGTCGCGAGTCTCGTCGAGGGCTCGCCCTGCTGGGCGTTCAGGGGCGGGGCCGAATACGCGACGTGGAAGCCGTGCGCGCCCGCGGAATTCGAGCCGTCGGCGTGGATCGACACGACCGCGTCCGCCCCGGAGTCGTTCCCGATCGCGGCACGCTCGTTGACACACGGCCCGACGCCGGTGTCGTTCTGCCGGGTGAGGATGACCCGGATCCCCTTGGCGCTCAAGGCTTCCGAGATCCGCTGCGAGACGTCCCAGGTGAACGCGTGCTCGGAATAGCCGGAATTCGTCGACGTTCCGGTGGTGTTGCACGGTTTCGTCTTGCCGCGCCCGGCCGGGACCTGCTTGTTGATCTCACCGGGCCTGCCGGAGTTGCCGCCGTTGTGACCGGGATCCAGCACGACGACCTTGCCCGTCTTCGGCTGCGACGTGGCGGGAGGCGGCTGGGGCGCGCTCGAAGGCGGCACGCTCGGCGCGGAGCTCGGCTGCGGGAGGGTGGTGAGGACGGTCGTCGTCCCCGGGGCGGCCGGAGTCGGCGGCGGTGCCGCGGGGGTCTCCACGCCGCACGCCGTGAACAGCGCCAATCCGATCGCCACCACAAGACCCATCCGTCGTCGCACGGCGCCAACGGTGCCACACGAGTGACGGCTAGGCTGGTAGGCGGCACAGGATTTTCCAGGAGAGGACCGATCGGATCATGGTGCAACCCGGTGGCGGCTTCGACCTGTCGCAGATCATGCAGCAGGCCCAGCAGATGCAGCAGAAGCTGGTCGAGGCCCAGGAAGAGCTGGCCAACACGGAGGTGACCGGTACCTCCGGTGGCGGCCTCGTCACCGCGACCGTGTCCGGCGACAGCCAGCTCAAGTCGTTGGCCATCGATCCCAAGGTGGTCGACCCCGACGACGTCGAGACCCTGTCCGACCTGGTCGTCGCGGCCGTGCGGGACGCCTCGGCCAACGCGCAGAAGCTCACGGAACAGAAGCTCGGCCCGCTCGCCGGCGGCCTCGGCGGCGGGATGCCGGACCTCGGCGGCTTCCCCGGGCTCGGCGGCTAGCTTGTACGAGGGTGTCGTCCAGGATCTGATCGACGAGCTCGGGCGACTGCCCGGCGTCGGTCCCAAAAGCGCGCAGCGGATCGCCTTCCACCTGCTGGCGGCCGATCCCGCGGACATCGCGCGGTTGCAGGAAGTGCTCGGCAAGGTCAAGGAAGGCGTGCAGTTCTGCGAGATCTGCGGCAACGTCTCGGAACAGGAGACCTGCCGGATCTGCCGCGACACCCGCCGCGACCTCACGGTCATCTGCGTGGTCGAGGAGCCGAAGGACGTGCTCGCCGTCGAACGGACGCGCGAGTTCAAGGGCCGCTACCACGTACTCGGCGGCGCGCTGGACCCGTTGTCCGGCATCGGGCCGGAGCAGCTGCGCATGCGTGAGCTGCTCGCGCGGATCGGTGGCGCGGAGATCAGCGAGATCATCATCGCGACCGACCCGAACACCGAAGGCGAGGCGACCGCGACGTACCTCGTGCGGATGCTCCGCGACTTCCCCGGCCTGTCGGTGACCCGGCTCGCTTCGGGCCTGCCGATGGGCGGTGACCTGGAGTTCGCGGACGAGCTGACGCTGGGCCGCGCGCTTTCGGGGCGGCGGGCGCTCTAGGTTCCGGATGCTATGAAAGGCCCGTTACTTGCAAATTTTGCAAGTAACGGGCCTTTCATAGCGCGCGCGGAGCGCGAAAAGCGAAGGCGTCAGCAGTAGCCGAGGCGCGCCAGCGTGTCGACGATGATCTCCGACGGGTGGAACTTCTCGACCCAGGACTCACCGCGGCGGTTCTGGTAGGTGTCGAGGAAGTTCTGCAGCTTGTCCCCGCGCATCTCGGTCAGCACGACGGTCTCGCCGAGGTGCTGCGGCGTCTCGGTGCGCTCGCGGTGCACGGCGCACGGCAGGCCGAGGTAGTAGCACTCGGCCGAAAGGCCGCCCGAGTCGGTGACGACGTACTCGGCGCGCGCGACCAGCGGCAGGAACTTCAGGTACCGCATCTTCGGCTGGATGATGAAGTTCTTCTCGTCGAAGAGGTTCGCCAGGCCCAGCGCGCGGATCTTTTCGCGCTCGGGCGCGCCCGCCATGTAGAGGATCGGCATCTGCTTGCTCTGCTCGCGCAGGATCTCCAGCGCCTCGCGGTACTTGTCCGCGCGCGAGACCAGCTCGAAGCGGTGCAGGGTGGCGAGGCCGAACTTCTCCGGCAGCCCTTCGAGGTCGAGCGGCCCGTTGATGGCCAGCCGCATCGCGTCGATCGCGGTGTTCGCCTCGGTGTCGACGACGACGCCGCGGGCGTTGCGGAGGTTGTTCACCTCACGCGCGCTCGGCGCGAAGTGCATGTCGACGATCTTCGCGGCGATCTTCCGGTTCAGCTCCTCCGGCAGCGGCGACATGATGCTGCCCGACCGCGCGCCCGCCTCGACGTGCCCGACCCGCGACTTGAGGATCCGCTTCCCGATGAGCGAGCCGTACGGCGTGGTGAAGGTGTCGCCGTGCACCAGCACGAGCGGGGGACGGCCGTCCTCGACCAGCGCGGCCTTCAGCTCGGCGCGGCGGCTCCACGCGGTGCGCAGCACCTGCGCGGCCCAGCCCGGCACCTGCGCGGGCGACTCCAGGTTGTGCGCCTTCTCCTTCGGGACCAGCCAGACGTCGGGCTCCGGGAGGTTCAGGTCGGCGAGAACGTCCGAGACCTCGTCGACGTGCTGAGCGGTGAACCAGATCTTCGGCCGGACCCCGCGTTCGAGGATGCCGTGGTAGACCGGCGCGATTTTGATCAGTTCCGCCGTGGTGCCGAGAATGAAGGAAATCACCGGAAGAGCCATTCTGTCGGGGTCTGCGGTGCCCGAAGGATACTGGTGGGCCGCGCAAGGTAGCCTCGCCGGGGTGAGTGCGAATTCGCTCCTCCCGGCCCTGTCCGTCGTGATCCCGGTCTACAACGAGCAGGACTGGATCGACCGCAGTGTGGGCGCGCTGATCGCGTCGGCACAGGCGGCGAACTGGCCGGTCGAGGTCGTCGTGGTCGACGACGGTAGCACCGACGGCACCGGCGACAAGCTGGCCCGGCTGCAGGAGCTGTACGGCATCACCGTCCTCACCCAGCCGAACAGCGGCCGGTTCGAGGCGCGCCGGGCGGGCATCGCGAAGGCGTCCGGGACGCAGATCCTGCTGCTCGACAGCCGCGTGATCGTGGATTCCTCCTCGCTCGTCTTCCTTCGGGACCAGCTCGTCGACCACCCCGAGCGCACGGTGTGGAACGGTCACATCAACGTCGCGTCCGAACACAATCCGTATGCGGGATTCATGGCCGGGCTGGTCAAGATCCCGTGGCGTCGTTATTGCGCGAACCCGCGGTTGATGTCGTTCGGTATCGAAGAGTTCGACGTCTTCCCGAAAGGCACCGGATTCTTTTCCGCGCCGAAGGACGTTCTCGAGGATTCGTCCAACGCGTTCGAGTCGCTCTTCGAAGACGTCCGTTTCGCCAGTGACGACACGGGTGTTCTGCGCTGGATCGCCGAACGCCACCGTATCTTCCTCGCCCCGGAGTTCTCCGCGACCTACCACGGCCGCGATTCGTTCAAGAAGTTCGTCGGGCAGTCGTATTTCCGCGGCACCACGTTCGTCGATTCGTATCTCGCGTCGCCCGGGCCCGCGCGCAACGGCCTGTTCGCCGCGATGGCCGTCGGCGTGCTCGGGCTCGGTATCGCCGCGAAGCGCCCGAAGACCGCCGTCACGCTGGCCGCTGTCGGATCGACAGCCGCCGGTTTCGCGGTGACGAAGTTCGGCGCGACCAAGGCCGAGGCCAAGGCGGTCGCCCAGCTCACGCCCGTGTTCGCCGCCGGATTCGGGGCGGGCGCGCTGCGCGGCCTCTTCCTGGCGCTGCGGGCCCGGCTGCGTAAATGAGCACCGCGGTGAGCAGCGAGAAACTGGCCAAGGACACCGGGAAATCCGCCGGGCGGATCGGCGTCTACCTGCTGATCGCGATCGCGCTCGGCTATGTCTTGACCGTCGTCTGGGGCCGGACGCTGTCCAAGGCCGACAACGCTGTCCTGCTCTCCTTCTGGGGAATGTTGATGGGGCTGGGCGCCGCCCTGTCCCCGCTGGAGCAGGAGATCTCGCGCCAGTCCGCGCACGCCGCGCTCGAGGGCCGCAAGGCCGGACGGCCGGCGGTCCTCGCCTTCGTCACCAGCGCGATCGCCGTGGTGGTCGTCGGCCTGGTCACCCTGCTCCCGCCGATCACGGACAAGGTCTACGGCGGCCAGTTCGCGCTCGCCGTGATCGTGCTGGCGGGCGGCCTTTCGTTCGCCTTCCAGTTCGCCGCGCGCGGCCTGCTCATCGGCCAGGACCACGTCCGGTCCTACTCCTGGCTGATCCTCGTCGAAGCGGCCGTGCGGATCCTCGTGGTCGGCGCGCTGGTGGTCGCCGGGCTCACCCAGCTGTACTGGTTCGCCATCGCCGCCGCGACCGGCTCGTTCGCTTGGCTGCTCTTCGCCCGCGGCGCGGCCCGCCTGGTCGACCCGAAGCTGGACGCCGACGAGCCCGCGAAGCCGATCGTCACGAACATGCTCATGCTGCTCGCGGGCGCCGGGCTCACCGCGAGCGTCATCACCGGCTACCCGGCGCTGGTCAGCCTGCTCGCGCCCGGCGGTGACAAGGACAAGCTCGGCGTGCTCTTCCTCGCCCTGTTCGTGGCCAGGACTCCGCTCACGCTGATGGCGCCGGTCCAGGCGCTCGCCGTCCCGACCGTGGTGCGCCTGTCCAGCACCGAGGAGGGCAAGCACCGGCTGCGGCGGCTGCTCGCGCTCGGCTCGATGGCCGCGCTCGCGCTAGCTGCCCTCGGCGCGCTGATCGGCTGGCTGATCGGCCCGTGGGTGGTCCGCCTGGTCTACGGCGCCAAGAACGATCCCGAGGCCTGGTGGATGGCCGGGCTGGTCTGGTCTTCGGTGCTGCTGGCCACGATGCAGCTGCTCGCCGCCGTCCTCGTCGCGCAGGCGAAGGCCAAGAAAGTACTGATCACCTGGGCCGCCGTCGTCGTCGCGACCGCGCTGGTCCTGCTGTTCTTCCCCGGCGACACCGTCGTGCGTGCCGTCGTGGGTCTCGCCGCGGGTCCGACGGTCGGGCTCCTGGTGGTCATGGCGTTCGTGGTGAGAGGCACCCCCGGGACGGGCAACGCACAGCCGTCCGAAACGTCTCGATAGTGTGGCCGCGCCATCGCGCGCCGCGAACGGGGTGGCGTTTCTTAACGCCGAATAGGGTTGGACAGCGAATTCGATGAACGTTCTTTTGGTGTTGCTGGCGTTCTGGCTGCCGGGGCTCGTCTTCGGCGCCGCGATCAGGCTGCGCGGCTGGACCCTCGCCGCCGCGGCCCCGCTGCTGACCTTCGGCCTCGTCGCCATCGGCATCCCGATCCTCGGCGGTTTCGGCATCCGCTGGAACATGCTGAACGTCGGCCTGTGGGTCCTGCTGCTGTCGGTCGTCGGTTTCGGCCTCTCGTTCCTCGTGCTCCGCTTCACCGCGAAACGTCACCCCGACTGGGACGAAGACGACGAGGACGCGCCGAGCCGTTCTTTGGGTGACCACCTGCTGATCGGCGCCGGTGTCCTGGTCGGGCTCGGCGTCGGCACGGTGACCTTCCTGCGCGGTTCGCACACCCTGGAGAACGTCCAGCAGGGCTGGGACGCCCCGTTCCACGGCAACCTCGTGCGCTGGATCGCCGAACACGGCGACGCGCGCGCGTCGACGGTCGGCACCATCGCGAACCTGCCGAACCAGACCGACTACTTCTACCCGGACACCTATCACGCGCTGCTCGCCCTGGTCTTCGGCAAGGGCGGCCTGACGATGATGCCGACGCTGAACCTGGCGGCGCTCATGGTCGTCCTGACCGTTCCACTCGGTGTCGCGGCGATGTGCCGCGCCTGGCGCATGCCGGTCCTCGCGACCGCCGCGGCCGCGGCCGTGTCCACCTGGTTCACCGCGTTCCCGTACGACTCGCTGTGGCGTGGCCCGCTGTGGCCGTACGTCGCGGGCGTGGCGCTCGTGCCCGCGATGCTCGCGCTCGCCCGCCTGCTGCTCAAGCCGCACGGCATCGCCGGGCCGGTCGCGATCGGCGTCGGCGTCGCCGGGCTGGCCGGCCTGCACACCAGCCTGATCTTCGTGATCATGGTCTATTTCCTGCTGATCCTGCTCGCGGTGCTGTTCCGCCTCGAGAAGATCGGCTGGCGCCGCAGCGCCGCCTCGCTGGTGGCGACGATCGCGATGGCGGCCATCCTCGGCGTGCCGCAGGTCCTGCCAGCGCTCTACAACGCGGGCGGCGTGACCAGCGCGTACTGGGCGTCGGAGACCAGCGTGTCCGGCGCGCTCGGGCAGACCATCACGTTCTCGCCGATGGCGGCCTTCCCGCAGTGGTGGATCGGCATCCCGGCGATCATCGGGGTGTTCTTCCTGGTCCGGCACCGGCGGATGCTCTGGATGGTCGGCGCGTACGTCGTCCTCGGCGGCCTGTTCGCCGCGACGATCTCGCTGGAGACCCCGCTCATCCACACCCTGACCGGGCCGTTCTACAACGACCACTGGCGGCTCGGCGCGCTCGTGCCGCTGGCGGGCGCCGTCGCGTTCGGCGAGTTCGTGCACACCGCGTCGGGCAAGTTCGCCGACAAGATCCGCGAGCGGAAGCCGAACCTGAACCCGGTCACCGCGGCCATCGCGGGCGCGCTGGTGATCGGGCTGGTCGTCACGGTGCTGAGCCGCGGCGGCTACATCGGCCGCAACTCCGCGCGGCTCGCGCTGAACTACGGCGCGGACGGCCCCTCGGTCAGCAAGGGCGAGGAAGAGGCCTACGCCTGGCTCGGGAAGCACGTCGTACCGGGCGAGCGCGTCATGAACGACAAGGCCGACGGCTCGGTGTGGATGTACGCCCTTTCCGGGGCCCAGCCGGTCGAGTGGACCAACTACGGCGCCGAGTTCACCACCAAGGCGGGCTGGCTCAGCGTGTTCCTGAACGACATCAACCGCGATCCGCGCGTGCGCGCCGCGCTCACCGATCTCAAGGTGCGCTACGTGCTCGTCGGCAAGGGCAAGGTGGCCCCCAACGCGCAGTCCGCGGTGGGCCTCCAGCGCCTCGACATCACTCCGGGTTTCAAGCGCGTCTTCCACAACCCCGACGCGTCGGTTTACGAAATCGAAGGTCAGCAAGGTGTGGTCGCCGCCGGCGCCACCACCGGGTCCGACACCGCTCACGGCCAGTAAGAAGATAGAGTGATCCAGTGTCCAGTACGTCCGTGACCACGCGTCGCGTACTCATCGTGATGCCTGCCTTGAACGAGCAGGCCACTGTCGGCGCGGTCATTTCCCAGGTCAAGCAGTCCTTGCCGGGCATGGACGTGCTGGTGGTGGACGACGGTTCGTCCGACGACACGGCCAGGCTCGCCCGTGCGGCGGGCGCGGAGGTGGCCCGCCTGTCGGTCAACCTCGGCGTCGGCGGGGCGATGCGCACCGGCTTCCGGTACGCGGCCGCCCGCGGCTACGACGTCGTCGTCCAGGTGGACGCCGACGGCCAGCACGACCCCGACGAGGTCGCCGCCCTGCTCGACGCGCTCGACGACGCGGACATCGCGATCGGTTCGCGGTTCGCGGGCAAGGGTTCGTACAAGGCGAGCGGCCCGCGGAAATACGCGATGGTCGTCCTCTCGCTCGTTTTCTCCCGGCTCGGGAAGACCAGGCTCACCGACGTGACCTCCGGGTTCAAAGCGATGGGCCCGAAGGCGATCAAACTGTTCGCGGGGTACTACCCGGCCGAATATCTCGGCGACACGGTCGAGTCGCTGGTGATGGCGATCCGTGCCGAACTGAAGATCAAGGAAATCCCGGTGATCATGCGGGAACGGATCGGCGGGACGCCGAGCCATTCCCCGGTGAAATCGGCCGTCTACCTCGGCCGAGCCGGACTCGCCCTGCTGCTGGCGCTGGTGCGCCGCCGCCCCGCCGTCGACTCGTCGGATTCGGCGTAAAAGGAGCTGATTATGGCTGGCTGGCGCATTCTCAGCATCGTTGTCGCCTGTCTTGTGCTGTTCGTCGTCCTCGAGATGATGCGACGGCGGAAACTGCGGGAAAAGTACGCGGGTGTTTGGCTCGTCCTCGCCATCGGCGTGGTGGTGCTCGCCCTCGTTCCGCAGGCCGCCGACTTCATGGCCCGCATAACCGGCGTCCAAACGCCGTCGAACTTCGTATTCCTCTTGGCCGGTGTGGTGCTGGCGCTGGTCGCGCTGCACCTGTCGACCGAGGTCGGGCATCTCGAAGAAGAGGTCCGGACCTCTGTCGAGGAGATCGCGCTGCTCCGCTGTGAACTCGCCGACGCCCAGCGTGACCTGGAAGAACGCGTCGCCGCGCTCGAAGCCAGGACGGCGACGCCCGACAACGTCAAAGGGCTCCCCGAAGTGAGCCCCGCACGCGCACGCTGATCGACGCGATCCTGGCGGCCCCGCCCCGGCTGGGCGCCGTTCGCGTGCTCGCCATCGACGGGCCTTCCGGAGCCGGGAAGTCCACACTGGCCGGAAAGATCGTCGCGGACCTCGGCGGCCGCGGAATCCGTGCCGCCCTGGTCAGTACCGACGAATTCGCCACCTGGGAAGAGCCCGTTTCGTGGTGGCCGCGACTGGAAACCGGTGTCCTGGAGCCATTGCGCGCGGGCGAGCCGGGCGGCTACCGGCGGATGGACTGGTCCAGCGGCGTCCCTCTGCCGGGTGAAGAAGTCGAGCTCGACGTCCCCGACGTCCTGGTGCTGGAAGGCGTTTCCAGTGGCAGGGCGCGGATCCGGCCGTCGTTGTCCCTGCTGGTCTGGCTGGACGGCGGGAGCGAAACCGAGCTCCTCGACCGCGGCGCGGGCCGGGACGGCGAGGCATCGCGGGCGGAGCTGCGGCGCTGGCAGCTGTTCGAACGCGGCTGGTTCGCCGTCGACGGGACCGAGGCCGCGGCGGATCACGTGGTCACGCCATGGTCGTGAGTGGCGATCTCGCTACCCGGCCGGGGGTTGTCCACTTCTGTCAGTGAACCATTGAGCCTAGTGGCGGACACCCATTTGTGTTAGTGACCCGGCACTCTGCGCGTTAGTGGTGCTGAATTGATTACGCTCCGTCCGGAATTGCCGACACTTTGCGGTCGTATTGGTCTTCGTGTAGCGCGATCGTAACCTCGCGTGCTTAAGTGCGGGCCGAGTTCCCGCTAGTGTCGGCGGGCACACCGATCGTCCGCGGAGTTCGAGTTTCCGATCGACGCCGGCGGTGACTAAAACACCGAAATTCTCCTCAAGGGGTGCCAGATGCAGCAACTGCGGGTGACCCGAGCACGCCGTGTGGCCCTGATCGGGCTTGCCGGCGCACTCGCGGTCTCCATTTCCGCCTGTGCCGATTCGAAGCGTGAAGAAGGCGCAGGGGGTGGTTCAGGAGGCACCATGGTCTTCGGCGCCGCCGGTAACCCGAAGACTTTCGACCCGCTCTTCAACGACGACGGTGAGACCTTCCGCATCATCCGCCAGATGATGGACACGCTGATCATGAACAAGCCGGGCACCGCGGATCTCGAGCCCGGCCTTGCGGAGAAGTGGGAAGGCAGCAACGAAGGCAAGACTTGGACCTTCTCGCTGAAGAAGGGCGTCAAGTTCCACGACGGCACCCCGTTCAACGCCGAAGCGGTCTGCTTCAACTTCAACCGCATGTTCAACATGAAGGGCGCCGCCGCCCAGAGCCAGATGATCTACTACGGCGACGTCTTCGAGGGCTTCGCCAAGAACGAGGGTGACGCTTCCGGCGCCCCGGTGTTCAAGGACTGCCAGGCCAAGGACGAGTCGACCGCGATCCTGAACCTGAACAAGGCCAAGGGCGCGTTCCCCGCCGCCTTCACGCTGCCGTCGCTGTCGATCCAGAGCCCGGACGCGCTGAAGAAGTACAACGCCGACAACGTCACCCAGAGCGGCGATTCGTTCGCCTACCCGGAGTACGCCACGGCGCACCCGACCGGCACCGGCCCGTTCAAGTTCGAGAGCTGGGACCAGGCCAAGGGTGAGATCACGCTGTCGAAGGCGACCGACTCGCCGACCCAGACGGCCAAGCTCGACAAGCTGGTCTTCAAGGTCATCCCGGACGAGAACGCCCGCAAGCAGGCGCTGAAGGCCGGCGACATCCAGGGCTTCGACTACCCGTCGCCCGCGGACTACGGCCTGCTGCGCAACGACGGCGAGCAGGTGCTCATCCGCCCGTCGTTCAACATCCTGTACCTGGGCATCAACCAGAAGAACAACCCGAAGCTGAAGGACCTCAAGGTCCGGCAGGCGCTGGCCTACGGCCTCAACCGCGACCAGTTCGTGAAGTCGAAGCTCCCCGAGGGCGCCGAGACCGCGACCCAGTTCGTGCCGAAGGCGATCGACGGCTACAACGACGGCGTCACCAAGTACCCGTTCGACCGCGAGCGCGCCAAGCAGCTTCTCAAGGAAGCCGGCGCCGAGGGCATGACGCTGAAGTTCTACTACCCGACCGAGGTCACCCGGCCGTACATGCCGAACCCCGCCGACATCTTCACCTCGCTGTCCGAGGACATGAAGGCCATCGGCATCAAGGTCGAGGCGATCGCCAAGCCGTGGAACGGTGGCTACAAGGACGACGTCCAGAAGGCAGGCAAGCAGGACGTCCACCTGCTCGGCTGGACCGGTGACTACAACGACGCCGGTAACTTCGTCGGCACGTTCTTCGGCCGCGAGAAGGCGGAGTTCGGGTTCACCAACCCCGAGCTGTTCAGCGCCCTCTCCGCCGCGGACGCCGCCCCCGCCGGTGAGGCGCACACCAAGGCGTACCAGGAAGTCAACAAGCAGATCATGGACTACCTGCCCGCCATCCCCATCTCCTACGGCCCCCCGGCGATCGTCGTCGGCCCGAAGGTGAAGGGCCTGGTCGCCAGCCCGCTGACCGACGAGCGCTTCTACACCGTCACGGTCAACTGATCCACCACCACTGAGTCGCAGGGGGTGGGTGCTACCGCACCCGCCCCCTTCGGCCCATTCCCGGGCTGGCAACAAAGGAACGCACGTGCTCCGTTTTCTCGTGCGTCGGCTGCTACAAGCGATACCGACGCTCTTGATCCTGTCCATTTTGATCTTCGCCTGGCTCCGGTCACTGCCCGGTGGTCCCGCCGGCGCCCTCCTGGGTGACAAGGCGACCCCGGAGAAGATCGCCGACCTCAACCGGATTCTCGGCCTCGACGATCCGATCTTCGTCCAGTACTTCAAATTCCTCGGCCGGGCCATCACCGGCGACTTCGGCAACTCGCTGGTCTCCGCCCAGCCGGTCATGTCGGAGATCGGGAACTTCCTTCCCGCCACTCTCGAACTCGGCTTCTGCGCGATGCTGATCGCGGTGGGCCTCGGTATCCCGTTCGGTTACCTGGCCGCCCGGTTCCGCGGCGGGGCCGTCGACAACGTCATCATCGTGCTTTCGCTGGTCGGCGTCGCCGTGCCGGTGTTCTTCCTCGGTTACATGATGCAGGACGTACTCGCCGCCCCGCTGGGACTTCCGTCGCAGGGCCGCCAGATGGCCGGGCTCGACGCCACCACGGTCACCGGCTTCGCGGTCTTCGACGGCATCATCACCCAGGAATGGGACGCCGCCTGGGACGCGATCACCCACTTGATCCTTCCCGCGTTCGCGCTCGCCACCATCCCGCTCGCGGTGATCGTCCGGATCACCCGCGCGTCGGTGCTGGACGTGCTCAACGAGGACTTCATCCGCACGGCCAACTCGAAGGGCCTGACCCAGCCGGTCGTCCGGCGCCGTCACGTGCTCCGCAACGGTCTGCTGCCGGTGGTCACCGTCATCGGCCTCCAGACCGGCGCGCTGCTCGGTGGCGCCGTGCTGACCGAGCGGGTGTTCAACTTCCGCGGCCTCGGCTTCCTGCTCGCCGAAGGCATCGAGCGGCGTGACTACCCGCGTCTGCAGGCGCTGCTGCTGTTCGGCGCGCTGGTCTACGTGCTGGTGAACATGTTGGTCGACGTCTCGTACGGGCTCATCGACCCGAGGGTGCGTGTCCGATGAACACATTGCTGAACAAGAAGAAAGAGCCCATCGACAGGCTCGCCGAGTCGTCGGCGAAGGGGCGCAGCCTCGGCGGTGAGGCGTTGCGCCGGATGCTGCGGAGCCCGGTGGCCATCACCGGCGCCGTGATCACCGGCCTGTTCATCCTGGTGGCGATCCTGGCGCCGTTCATCGCGCCGAAGGACCCCTACGAGCGGTACCTGCAGAGCGAGGTCATCCTCGGCCAGGGCATCATCCCGGGCGCGCAGGCCGGTTTCCCGCTCGGTGTCGACGACTTCGGCCGCGACTATCTCTCGCGTCTGCTGGTCGGTGCCCAGAACACCCTGCTTGTCGGTGTGCTCGCCACGATCATCGGCGTCGTGGTCGGCATGATCATCGGCGGTCTCGCCGGTGCGTTCGGCGGCTGGGTCGACACGGTGCTGATGCGCCTGGTCGACGTCATGCTGTCGGTGCCTTCGCTGCTGCTGGCGATCTCGGTCGCCGCGCTGTTCCAGAAGCCGAGTCAGTGGACCGTGATCGTGGCGGTGTCGATGGTCGGCGTGCCGATCTTCGCGCGGTTGCTGCGCGGTTCGATGCTCGCGCAAAGACACAGCGACCACGTGCTCGCGGCGACGTCGCTCGGCGTCAAACGCGGTTCGATCGTGTTGCGGCACATGCTGCCGAACTCGCTCGGCCCGGTCATCGTGCAGGCCACGCTGACCCTGGCGACCGCGATCCTCGAGGCGGCCGCGCTGTCGTTCCTCGGTCTCGGCGACCCGGACCCGAACCGGGCGGAATGGGGCATCATGCTGAGCCGCAGCGCTCGGCAGTTCCTCGACATCCGCCCCGAGCTCGCGTACTACCCGGCCATCGCGATCATCATCGTCGCGCTCGGGTTCACGCTGCTCGGCGAGTCCTTGCGGGAAGCCCTCGATCCGAAGAACAGGCGGTGATTTCTGATGGCACTCCTCGAAGTACGCGACCTCAAGGTCGTTTTCCAGCGGCGCGGTGAGAAACCGTTCACCGCGGTGGACGAGGTCAGTTTCGACGTCGAACCCGGCCAGACCGTCGGCCTCGTCGGCGAGTCCGGCTGCGGCAAGTCCGTGACGTCACTGGCGATCATGCGGCTGCTCGCGAAGCGCGGCAACCACGTCAGCGGTTCGGTGTCGTTCGAAGGCACGGATCTGCTTCGCCTCTCGGACAAGGAAATGCGGGACCGTCGGGGTCGTGACCTCGGCATGGTCTTCCAGGACCCGCTGTCCTCGCTGAACCCGGTCATCCCGATCGGCCTGCAGATCACCGAGGTGCTGGAGCGGCACCGCGGGATGTCGCGCAAGGTGGCGTCGGTGGAAGCGGCGGAACTGCTGGACAAGGTCGGCATCCCCGACCCGTCGCGGCGGCTTTCCGAGTACCCGCACCAGCTTTCCGGTGGCATGCGGCAGCGCGCGCTGATCGCGATCGCGCTGGCGTGCCGTCCGCGGCTGCTCATCGCCGACGAGCCGACCACCGCGCTCGACGTGACGATCCAGGCGCAGATCCTCGCGCTGCTGCGGGAACTGGTGCAGGACACCGGAACCGCGCTGGTCATGATCACGCACGACCTCGGTGTCGTCGCCGGTCTCTGCGACGAGGTCAACGTGCTCTACGGCGGCAAGATCGTCGAGCGCGCCGAACGGCACGCGCTGTTCGCCGAGCCGCGGCATCCGTACACGCACGGCCTGCTCGCCTCGATCCCGCGTCTCGACGCGGGCCGCGGCGAGAAACTGATTCCCATCAAGGGATCCGTCTCCGACAACATCCCGTGGGCCGGCGGTTGCGCCTTCGCGCCCCGCTGCCCGAACGCTCTCGGCGTGTGCCGGGAGGTTTCACCGCAGCTGACCCCCGATCGCGGTGGGCTGCTGCGCTGCCACAACCCGGTGATCCCGGCCGTGGCCGCACGAGGAGGGGCACGATGACCTCAGTGGTTCCGCAGCAGGAAGTGCTGCTCGAGGTCAACGACCTCAAGGTGCACTTCCCGATCAAGCGCGGCATCGTCGTCGACAAGACGGTCGGGCACGTGTACGCCGTCGACGGCGTCGACCTGGCCATCCGCAAGGGTGAAACCTACGGCCTGGTCGGCGAATCCGGCTGTGGCAAGTCCACTTTGGGCAGGGCGATCCTCCGGCTGACCGAGCTGACGAACGGCAACGTCGTCTTCGACGGGACGGACGTCGCCGGGCTCAAGGGCGAGGCGCTGCGCAAGGCCCGCCGCCGGATGCAGATGGTGTTCCAGGACCCGATGTCCTCTTTGGACCCCCGGCAGTCGGTGGAATCCATTCTGCGGGAAGGCATGAAGGCGCACGGCCTCGACAAGGACAAGGAAGCGACGGCCAAGCGGCTGCGCGAACTCCTGTCCGCCGTCGGGCTTCCCGAGTCCTCGCTGCGGAAGTACCCGCACGAGTTCTCCGGCGGCCAGCGCCAGCGCATCGGCATCGCGCGGGCGCTCGCCGTCGAGCCGGACCTGATCGTCGCCGACGAACCGGTGTCCGCGCTGGACGTCTCGGTGCAGGCGCAGGTGATCAACCTCCTGGAAGACCTGCAGCAGAAGCTCGGGCTCACCTACCTGGTGATCGCGCACGACCTCGCGGTGGTGCGGCACATCTCCGACCGCATCGGCGTGATGTACCTCGGCTCGCTGGTCGAAGAGGCCGACGCGGACGCGCTGTACGAGAACCCGCTGCACCCGTACACGCGGGCGCTGCTCTCGGCGATCCCCGTGCCGGACCCGGAGGTGGAGGACAACCGGGAGCAGATCCTGCTCGCGGGCGACCTGCCCTCGCCGGCGCGGCCGCCGTCCGGGTGCCGGTTCCACACGCGGTGCCCGTGGAAGCAGCAGAGCCTGTGCGACACCGACCGCCCGCAGCTGCGGGAGATCGGCGCCGGGCACCGGGTGGCCTGCCACTACGCGGAGGACATCCGTGACGGCCGGATCCGGCCGCACGAGGTCAAGGCGGAACTCGTCGAGTCCGGGGACCTGAACCCCGACATCGGCGGTCTGCCGGACGTCGGCTCGGCGGCCGAGATCCTGTAGGTCTTCGGGTCACCGGACGCCAGGAAAGGCCCGTTACTTGCAAATTTTGCAAGTAACGGGCCTTTCCTTGCACGGGGGACCGCCACGCACGACCCTCGCGTGACCAGGCACGGGCCGCCGCCATCAGGCAGACTCGGTGTCATGCGGGTCACAGTGCTGGGTGCGTCGGGGCGGACGGGGATTCACGTGGTCCGGCTTCTGCGGGGGCGGGGACATCAGGTGCGGGCGGGCTTGCGCAGCCGTCGCCGGGCCGAGGAGGTCGCCGGGCTCGGCGCCGAAACCGTGGTCGCGGACGTCACCGCCGACGCGGACGACCTCGTCGAGGCCCTCGCCGGTTCCGAGGTGGTGATCAGCGCGATCGGCGCGCCCGATCCGGATCAGGCTTCGGTCGACCTGGTCGACCGCGACGGCGTGATCACCGCGATCCGCGCGGCGGAGAAGGCGGGCGTCGCGCGCTTCGTCCAGCTTTCCGCGCAGTTCGCGGATTCGCCGGATCAGGGCGATCGCCTGGTGCGCTCGATCCTGATGGCGAAGCAGATCTCCGACAGCATCCTCCGCCGCTCCAGCCTGAACTGGACGATCGTCCGTCCCGGCACGCTCACCGACGATCCGCCCAGCGGGCACGTCAAGATCGCCGGTCATCTCGAACCGGGCCGCGTCTCCCGTGCCGACGTCGCCGCCGTCATGGTCGCGACCCTCGAGGAACCGTTGGCCGAGAACCAGGGGTTCGACGTCATCGGCGGTGACATCCCGATCCCGTCGGCGCTGTCTTCGTTCAGCTGAGCGCCTTCTTCCGCTCCCGCGACGCCCGCAGGTTCGCGACGTTCCCGCAGGTCTTCACGTCGTGCCAGACCCCGCTGTTGTTGCGCGAGACGTCGTAGAAGGCCGAACGGCAGCCGTCGAGGCGGCACAGTTTCAGTCGCGGCCAGATCCCGGACTGCTGCGCGAGCAGCGTCTCCGTCCACAGTGCCGACGCGAGCCAGTGCCGTCCGGTGCCGGACGGGAACAGCCGGACGACGCCGTCCCTCAGCGCCAGGTCCGCCTTGATCGGCTTCTCGACGGCCGCGTCGTCGCCGTCCAAGAGCGAAACAAACGACTTTCGCAGGTCTCGAAGCGCGCGAAGGTCGCCTGAGTCCAGCGTGATCTCGGGCACGTCGGCGTCCCGGGTCCGCGACCATTCCGCCAGCGCTTCGCCGACCCAGGGCCGCGCCAAGTCGGCGTCGCCCAGCAGGTCGAGGCCGTGCGTCTTGATCGCCTTCGTGTTGAGGAAGTCCTGAACGAGCGCCAGCCCCGAGGGGGCGGTGCGCAACCGGTACCGGTCCGTCGCGGTCCATGACATAGGTCAAGCGTACTTGACTCTGTCGGCGCGCGCCTCCATGCTGACGACAGAGGCAAAAGCCGAACACTTCTGTCAAGGGAGCAAGTCATGACCTCCATCGAGGGTGCCGTCGTCCTGGTCACCGGCGGGCAGCGCGGGCTCGGCAAGGCGTTCGTCACCGAACTGCTCGACCGCGGCGCCGCCAAGGTCTACGCGACCGCGAGGACACCGCGCGAGGAGACCGATCCGCGGATCGTCCCGCTCCCGCTCGACGTCACCGACGCGGAGTCCGTCCGCGCGCTGACCGAGAAGGCGGGCGACGCCACGATCGTCTTCAACAACGCCGGCGTCCTCGGCCTCGGCTCGCTGCTGACCGAACACGTCGACGCGCACCGTCCGGTCTTCGAGACGAACGTCTTCGGCGCGCTGCGCATCGCGCAAGCGTTTGCGCCGCAGCTCAAGGACGGTGGCGCGCTGGTCAACGTCCACTCCGTCCTGTCGTGGGCCGCCGGGTCGGGTTCGTACGGCGCGTCGAAAGCCGCGTTCTGGTCGATCACCAACTCGCTCCGGATCGAGTTCGCCGAGCAGGGCACGCAGGTCGTCGGCGTCCACCTCGGCTACACCGACACCGACATGACCCAGGGCCTCGAGGTCGAGAAGAACGACCCGCGCGACGTCGCCCGCCAGGTCGTCGACGGCCTCGAAAAGGGCGAGACCGAGGTGCTCACCGACGACGTCACCCGCCGGGTGAAGGGCGCGCTGTCCGGGCCGGTCGAACACCTCGGCACCAGCCGGATCGGCGCGTAGAAAGGCGCGACAGGCTAAGGTCCTGCCACGTTCGCTGACCTGCGGCTCCGACTGCTTCCGCTGTGGCGCTTGGGTGCCGCATTCGCGATGGTTTCGCGGTCCGCGTTCTGCCACTTCCTGGCTGCTAAGCCGATCCCCAGCCTCCACGCGGCCGGTGCCGTTGAGTCGAGCTACGCCCTCCAGTCTTGACGCGTCGATGTCGGCCGTTGGTCATGCTCGCGGGGCGGGTTGGTGGCGTGTCGTCTCCTGGTCGACATGGAGTTTCCTCGACGCGTGCTCGTGATCGGCGGCAAGGCGACGAAGCCGGGGTGGCAGTCGAGCGCCAGGACCGGCAAGTTCGCAGTGCCCCTGACGGCCCTCGTCGGGAGCTGCCGGCAGGTATTGCTCGATGGGTGAGCTCGTCGGCTCCGGCCGACCGGCGCAGCGAAGCGGATGTCGGGAGTGTCGGGCTCGAAGGTGTTCGCTATACGCGCGGAGCGTGCCGCCAGCGGCGGCTTTGATCCCCGTCGAGCACAATCCGGCAGCGACTAGGTGCACGTTGCCGGTGGGCGAGGACTCTGTAGCGGCTGTAACAGTCATCCTCGTGAAAACGACGAGGCGATAGCGGCACGCCGCGTCGGTACGAGGAGTTGATAGTCCGATCCGGTCGAACTGTGTGAGTGGGACTAAGAAGTTACAGAGGCTGTGTATCATGCTCGTTCGCTTGGTAACACTGGCTCGCACTGCGGGAGGAGAGGAAAGTGTCAGAACCGCTCCCAGAGTCAGAGCTTATCTTGATCGAGATGGTCGATCCTGACGTAAAGCCTGTTGTCGTCACAATGCCAGAGTCTTCATCTGGCCCTCGTATGACACCCAAGCAACAGATCTACGTCTACGACGATGTCCAGTGGGAAGAGCTTGTTCGGGAATGGGTGACCATCCGGAAAGTAGATTATCTTCAGGTCGTGCGGTACGGCGGGGCTGGAGATCTAGGCATCGATATCGCTGGCGTAATGACACTGAGCGGTTTGCAAGGTGTTTGGGACTGCTTTCAGTGTAAGCACTATGCGAAATCGCTCGCACCGGCAGACGCTATGGCTGAGATCTACAAGATCTTGAGGTTCGTGACCGCTGGGGTCTATGTGCTTCCACGCGCCTACTACTTTGTTGCGCCTCGAAATTGCGGAACCAAGCTTCAGCGCATGCTGAACAATCCCTCTGAGCTAAAAGAGCATTTTATTAAGGAGATGACTAAACAAGACTCCGTTCTTCGCAAGGACGCTGTAGAGAAAGACTTTAAGCGAGTTCTCTCCTTCGCCGAAGGCGAGTTCGACTTTAGCATCTTTCAATCCATTCTTGTGGAAGATATGCTGCTCGTCCACAGTGCGACTAGGTACCACGTTGTGAGATTCGGAGAGCGCCTTCCGGTCAGGCCTGCTCCCGATGTGCCCACAGACGAGGTTAACGCGCATGAAGAGCGTTACGTTGAGCAGCTAATGCAAGTCTATGAAGAGAAGTACCTCGGAAGTGCATTTACGCCTGAATCGGTGCTGGAGCACGAAACTTTGGGCGAGCACTTTCGAAGGCAGCGGCAAGATTTCTTTAGCGCTGAATCACTTCTCAAATTTGCTCGTGACAGTGTGCCGGAAGAGACTTTTGTCTCGCTTCAGGATGAGGTCTATGCCGGGGTGATCGATGTTGCTGAGATCGACTACCCAAATGGCATGGCGCGACTAGCGCAAGTCCTCAACTCGGCAGGTTCATTGGTGCTGACCTCAAACGTTTTGATAACTGTCACAAGAGTGCACGACCGTAAGGGTATGTGTCATCAACTCGCAAATGTTGATCGCCTAAAGTGGACTAAGGGCGGCGAGTCATGAAGGCGCTAAATAGCCCTGTTGAGGTGGGTATGAGGGTGCTCGTTCTCTTGCGCGAGACCTACCCGGATGCACTCGACATAGGCCATCTTATCTTTTGTGACCATGCCCTGTTGCACAGTGCAGACCTCGGAGGTCCCTCAAGTATTCATCCGAAACTGCCCGCTGCACCTGGTGAACTCGGGATGAAGAGAAAGTTGGTTGAGTCCGGACTTCAGGTGATGATCAGGGCCAGCCTGGTCGAGATATCGGTTGACGGTGGCGGAATTGCTTACCGTGCAACGGACCAGGCTGAGTCATTCATAGACGTTCTTGAGGCTAAGTATCTTTTGCAGCTGAAGGAGCGAGCTCGCTGGGTTGCGCAGGAGTTTGCGAACATCTCGCCTGAGGAATTGCGTGAACGGATGAGCGGTTTCTTTTCTCATTGGTCAGAAGAGTTTACTGAAGGTGACACGCCAACGGGCAGCGGGGAGGCGAAACTGTGAGTAAAATTCTACTCAAGCACCTCTCGTTTGTCGGTGCTTCGAAGGAGAGCGCCTCTATTGAGTTCAGTGAGGGGTTGACCGTAATATACGGAGCCTCTGATACCGGAAAATCCTATATCGTTGAAGCGATCGACTTCATGTTCGGGGCGTCGCGTCTTCGTGATATTCCCGAAGTTGCCGGATACTCGCATGTATTGCTCGGTTTGCAGTCCGCAGATGGCGATGTATTTACTCTCGCGCGCTCGCCGCGGGGCCGGGCCTTTTCGCTGTATGAGGGCGATCTGAGAGGCGTTCCTGGTCGACCTGCTGATCGTGACCTAGCGGCAACTCATGGACGCAAGGGTGTCGACAATATATCGGCATACCTACTCCAAGCTATTGGAATGACTGGTCTGCGAGTTCAAAAGAATCAAAAGAACGAAACCCGCGATCTGAGCATCCGGGATGTTGCGCACGTTTGCTTTATTGATGAAACCAGAATGCAAGCGCAACGCTCTCCTGTTCTTGTTTCGGGACAATACATCTCCGCTACGGCGGAGAAGTCGGTGTTTAGGGCATTTCTGACTGGTGAGGACGACTCGGCCCTTGTTAGCTCGGCAGCGTCGAACGATGCGAAAAAGCTGAGCAAGGGAAAGATTGAGCTGCTCGATTCCGTTATTGCAGAGTTGGCTAGTCAGGTGATGCAGCTCAGTGAGCCCGATGAGTTGAGTCGTCAGCTAGGGCGACTTAATGCGGCAATTAGCGAGCAGTCAAATTCGATCGTCGAGGCAACCTTAATTCGTGATCGATTGATTGAGCGGCGGGCAGAGATGTCGGCTCAATATGGCGCGGCCCTGGAGCGCGTAACCGAGGTGAGTGACCTCCTCGCGAGGTTTGGCCTTTTGGAAGAGCAGTATAGATCCGACCTCGCTAGGCTTGACATGGTGCGCGAGGCTGGGACTCTGCTCGGGTATTTCAATGCTGGCGTCTGCGTCTTCTGCGGAGCAGACCCTGAGCATCAAGCGCACGCAGAGCACTCTGCCGCTGAAACAACTCTACTAGATGAGGCGGTGCTGGCGGAGCACGATAAGACGTCCAATCTCCTCGTTGATCTTTTAAAAACTATAGAAGATCTGAAAGAGCAACAAGACGAACTCGTCACCGCGCGATCGTCCTTGTCGGCAGGGCTGGAGAACCTGGTGTCGGATATTTCACGGATTGATGATGCTCTCAGACCACTGGCTGAAACAGTTGAAAGCTTGGCTGACTCTCGTTCCGTGGTTGAACGCGGCATATCCATCTATGAGCAGATTGCAAGCTTGCAGTCACGGAAATCGGCGCTCGTAGATGAGTCCGATGGTGGCGACAAAGCTGCGGCTTCTGCTCTGGATCTTTCTACGGTGCGCGAGTTCACGGACTCCGTGAGGAAAGTGCTCAATTCCTGGGGTGTTTCGGAATTTGAGAACGTTGCTTATGATCTCAGGCAAAATGATCTCGTCGTGGGTGATCAGGTGCGTGCTTCCCGAGGTAAAGGCATGAGGGCGATCCTGCATGCGGCTTTTACGGTTTCTTTGGCGAAGTATTGCCTTGAACGCGATCTTGGTCATCCGGGAGTTATTGCATTGGACTCGCCGGTTGTTACTTTCCGTGGCCCCTTCGCTGATCGTGATGGTGACCTAGGCAGTGAAGATGATGAGCTACAGAGTGAATCTGTAGCGAGCAACCTATATCGGCAGCTCGGGAACGAGTTTGACGGCCAAGCTATCGTTGTAGAGAACGTGACTCCGCCAAGTCATCTCGGAGAATCAACAAAAATTATCCACTTCACTGGATCGAAGGAGTTCGGAAGGTTCGGGCTTTTTCCGGTTGGGTAGAAGGAATCTGGGGTTCATGCAACGGGTGTGAACGTGGTGTCGGCGTGGGATAGCTATTTCGAATTGTTAGAGAGTCTGCTGGCTGTCGATCTGCCAAGTAGGTGGAATCACGTTAGGTGAGTGGCGGCGCCAGCGAAGCTTGCGGCTCCGATGTTTGCTTGAGAAGATACTGCGATTTTAGCGCAGGCTGCTATTTTGCACGATATAGGTTACGTGCCTTGCGCGTCTCAGGCAGGTGTTCATGCACTTGATGGAGCGGGGCATCTTTCGAAGCTCGGTGCTCCTGAGCGATTGTGCGCGTCGGTCGCACATCACTCGTGTTCCTGCTGGGAAGCGGAGCTCCGTGGCCTAGCTGCGCCGCTGGCACGCTGGGTTGACGAGATGACAGAGGTTCGAGACGCCCTCTGGTGGGCGGATATGACCACGACGCCGACTGGTGAACCGACCAATGTTCACGGTCGGATCGAGGATATTCAGAAAGCAGTATGGGCCCGAAGACGTGGTGACTCTCTTTGTTCGTCAGGCAAAGTCGGAGCTTGTCGGTGCTGTCGAGTGGGAGTGAGGAGCGGCTGCGCCTGGCTGGGCTTAGCTAGACAGCGAAGTGGGGTGTCGGGCTTCGGCGAGGAAGTCCGGCTCGCGCGCGCGGCGCTTGGTCGAACCGAACAGCACCCCGCCGATGACGACGGCCGCCGCGACGACTTCGAGCAGCGTCGGCCGTTCGTCGAGCACGAGGAACGCCATCGACAGCCCGACCACCGGCACCAGCAGGGAGAACGGCGCGACCACGCCCGCCGGGTTGCGGCGCATCAGCGACGTCCAGATCCCGGAGCCGATGATCGTGCCGAACACCACGACGTAGGCGAGACCGCCGAGGCCGATCAGCCCGGTGGGGGTGCCGAGCGTGCTCAGCGAGTGGCCGATCTCCGCCGGGCCCTCCATCACCAGCGACAGCGCGAACATCGGCAGCGGCGGCACCACGGACATCCAGAGGACGAAGTTGAGCGGGTTGTCCGGTGCCGCTTGCCGCGTGCTCAAGTTCCCGAAGGCCCAGCTCAGCGCGCCGAGCAGGGTCAGGATCACCGGCAGCAGGGCGGCGTTCCCGGCCTGCTGCCAGGCGATCGTCGCCATCCCGGCGACGGCGAGCAAGATCCCGGCCAGCTGCCGTCCGGAGACACGTTCCCGCAGGAAGACGGCGCCGAGCAGGACGGTGAACGGGGCCGAAGCCTGCAGCACCAGCGACGCGAGGCCGGTCGGCATGCCGGTGTCCATCGCGATGAAGAGGAACGCGAACTGGCCGGTGCCGAAGCCGAGCCCGTAGCCGAGCAGGTGGCGGATCTTCACCTTCGGCCACGGCACGAACAGGATGGTCGGGATCGCGATGACCGCGAAGCGCAGCCCGCCGGCGAAGACGGGAGGGAACTGCCCGAGGGTGGCGTGGATGGCGAGGAAGTTGCAGCCCCAGAGGACGACGACGAGCAGGGCGAGCAAACGGTCGCGAGCGGGCATGCCTTCACTCTTACGGGGGCATATCGTGAAGGACAAGCGCTAATATTTTCAGTGACCGTTCAGTTTCGCTTCACATATGCTGGCGGGATGGACATCGGCCGGTTGCGGACCCTGCGGGAGTTCGCCGATCGCGGCAGCGTGACGGCGGCCGCGAAGGCGCTGCACTGCACGCCGTCCGCGGTCTCCCAGCAACTCCGCGCCCTGCAGAGCGACGTCGGGCTCGCGCTGACGGAACCGGCCGGTCGTGGCCTCCGGCTGACCGACGCCGGCCGCGCGCTGGTTGCCCGCGCCGACGACGTGCTCGCCGCGCTCGACCGCGCGGAGTCCGAATTGGACACTTACCGCCGGGCCCCGCGCGGCCGGGTCCGGGTGGCGATCTTCCAGTCGGCCGGGCTGATGCTGCTCCCCGGCCTGCTGCGCCGGACGGCGGAATTCGAAGGGCTGGACGTCATCGTGCGTGACGTCGACATGACGCCGCCGGAGGTCCCCGGGCTCGTCGCGGATTACGACATCGTGGTGGCGCACCGGGACGAGCACGCGCCGTCGCTCGGCTCGGAACGGCTGGAGACGAGGCACCTGCTGCGCGAACCGCTCGACGTCGCGCTCCCTGTCGGGCATCGGCTGGCGAAACGGCGCCGCATCGAACTCGCCGAACTGGCCGACGAACGCTGGATCAGCGTCAACGCCGGGTTCCCGGTGGACGACATCCTCCAGTCGCTGATCATCCGCACCGGCGTCCGCCCGCAGGTCGTCCAGCGCATCAACGACTTCCGCATCACCGAACGGCTCGTCGCCGCCGGACACGGCATCGCGCTGCTGCCCCGGTACACCATGGACACCCGGCGGGGCAGCGGTCTGGTCTGCCGTCCGCTGGCCGGGATCAAGGCGGCGCGGCACGTGGAGGCTGTCTGCCGGCTCGGCGCGTCTTCGCGGCCCGCCGTGGCGAAGATCCTCGACGCGCTCGCGGACGAGGTCGCCGCGCTCACGGGCGAGCGTGACTCCGCAGGTGGTCCAGCGCGAGCTTGAGCGCGTCCTCGATCGGGGTGACGTCGTGGCGCAGGTGGGCCATCAGCAGCCCGCCCTGGACGCACGCCATCGCTGTCTGGGCGAGCCTCGCCGGGTCGGCGTCTTCGGCGAGTTTTCCCTGATCCCGCAAGGATTTCAGGCCGCTTTCGAGATGTGACTCCCATTCACGGTACGCCTTGTCCAGCAGCGGGGCGATCTTCGGATCGTCCCCGAGTTCGCCGGCGAGGTTGCCGAGCGGGCAGGCGATCGGCCCCTTGGGGGTGGCCTGGATGGCGAGGATCTCCTGTGACCACTGCTCGAAATCGGCCCAGCTGTGCAGCGCGAAGATCGTCGGCTGGTTGCCGAGGATGTTCTCCAGGAAGCGCGCGATGACCGCTTCGACGAGCTGTTCCTTGTTCTTGAAGTAGTGGTACATCTGCGATTTCCCGGCCCCGCTCGCCGCGAGCACCTTGTCGACGCTCGTCCCGGCGACGCCGTTGACGTACATCAGCTCCGCCGCCGCGTCGACGATCGCGTCCCGCGTCAGCCGTCCACGAGATGTTTTCGCCGGTTGACCATCCATGTACCGGATAGTACAGTCGGCCGCACTGTACCGATCAGTACAACGCAAGGAGCTGATGATGGGGGATCTCAACACCGACCTCGCCGAGCTGCGAGGCTCCGTCGCGAGCCAGGTTCCGGCCGAGATCGCGGAGGTGCTCAAGGCCGACCACGCGACGTTCGTCGGGATGGTCGCGGAGACGGCCGCGAAGCCGGGGACGGCGATGCCGGATCTCACGCTGCCGGACGCGGGCGGCGGCAGGGTGCCGGTCAAGGACGGACCGGCCGTCGTGGTGTTCTACCGCGGCGCGTGGTGCCCGTACTGCAATCTGGCGCTGCGCACGTATCAGCAGGAAGTCTTGCCGGAGCTGGAGAGCCTGGGGGTGAAGCTGATCGCGGTCAGCCCGCAGCTCCCGGACGACTCGTTGTCCACGAAGGATCTCGAGTTCACCGTTCTGTCCGATGTGGACAACGAACTCGGGCGCGCGCTCGGCATCACGTTCCGGCTGGCCCCGGAGACGAAGCCGGCTTTCGACACGCTCATCGGCGACGTCGAGAAGATCAACGGGGCGGCGGAGTGGGAGCTGCCGTATCCGACCGTCCTGGTCGTGGACCGCGAAGGCGTCATCCGGTTCATCGACGTCCACCCGGACTACACCACCCGCACCGACCCGGCCGACATCCTGGCCGCGGTGAAGGCTCTGTAGGAGCGGCTGAAGGGGCCCTTCACCGCATCGCATGCAGCGAAAGGGCCCTTCACCGCATCGCATGCGGTGAAAGGCCCCTTCGGCTGAGCGCTAGCGGTTCGCCCGGTTCACCGCCGAGACGACGGCCCGCAGCGAGGCGGTCACGATCGACGGGTCGATCCCGATGCCCCAGTACACCCGGTCGGAGATCGCGCACTCGATGTACGACGCCGCCCGCGCGTCGTCGCCCGGCGAGAGCGTGTGCTCGCTGTAGTCCAGCAGCCGCAGGTCGAACCCGACCGTCGACAGCGAGTCGAAGAAGGCCGCGATCGGCCCGTTCCCGCGACCGGTGACCTCGTGCTCGTCACCCTCGACCCGCACGGTGGCGGTGATGTCGTACTCGCCGTCGCCGTTGTCCCTGACGTGCTGGCGCACCAGCTCCAGCGGCGTCTTCAGCTCCAGGTACTCGGCCGAGAACGCGTTCCACATCGTGGTCGGGTCGACCTCGCCGCCCTCGGTGTCGGTGTGGCGCTGGACGACCTTCGAGAACTCGATCTGCAGGCGCCGCGGCAGGTCGAGCTGGTGCTCGGCCTTCATGATGTAGGCGACGCCGCCCTTGCCGGACTGCGAGTTCACCCGGATCACGGCCTCGTAGTTGCGGCCGATGTCCTTCGGGTCGATCGGCAGGTACGGGACCTCCCACGGGTGCTCGTCGACCGGCGTCCCCGCCTTGTCGGCGGCGGCCTTCATCGCGTCGAGACCCTTGTTGATCGCGTCCTGGTGGCTGCCGGAGAACGCGGTGAACACCAGGTCGCCCGCCCACGGGCTGCGTTCGTGCACCGGCAGCTGGTTGCAGTATTCGACGGTCCGCTTGATCTCGTCCATGTCGGAGAAGTCGATCTGCGGGTCGACGCCCTGGCTGTAGAGGTTCATGCCCAGCGCGACCAGGTCGACGTTGCCGGTGCGCTCGCCGTTGCCGAACAGGCAGCCTTCGATCCGGTCCGCGCCGGCCTGGAAGCCCAGCTCGGCGGCGGCGATGCCGGTGCCGCGGTCGTTGTGCGGGTGCAGCGACAGGATCACCGAATCGCGGCGCTCCAGGTTGCGGTGCATCCACTCGATCGAGTCGGCGTAGATGTTCGGCGAAGCCATCTCGACGGTGGCGGGCAGGTTCAGGATGACCGGCTTCTCCGGCGTCGGCTGCCAGATCTCGGTGACCGTGTTGCAGACCTCGAGCGCGTAGGACAGCTCGGTGCCGGTGTAGGACTCCGGCGAGTACTGGAAGCGGAAGTCGGTGTCCGGCTGCTTCGCCGCGTAGTCGACGACCAGCTCGGCCGCCTGCGAAGCGATCTTCGTGATGCCGATGCGCTCCTCGCGGAACACCACGCGGCGCTGCAGGATCGACGTCGAGTTGTAGATGTGGACGATCGCGCGCGGCGCCCCTTCGAGCGCCTTGAAGGTGCGCTCGATCAGCTCGGGACGGCACTGGGTCAGTACCTGGATGCTGACGTCGTCCGGGATGGCGCCCTCGTCGATGATCTCGCGGACGAAGTCGAAGTCGGTCTGCGAAGCCGCCGGGAAGCCGACCTCGATCTCCTTGTAGCCCATGCGGACCAGCAGGTCGAAGAACTTGCGCTTGCGCGCGGGAGACATCGGGTCGATCAGGGCCTGGTTGCCGTCACGCAGGTCGACCGCGCACCACAGCGGCGCGGTGTCGATGCGCTTGTCCGGCCAGGTGCGGTCGGGCAGGTCGATGTCCTCGACCAGCTCGGACCAGGGGCGATAGCGATGAACGGGCATCGAAGTGCCGCGCTGGGTGTTCCACGGGGCCTGCTCGGAAGGGGCCGGGCGCGTGGGCTTACGGATGCTCATGAGGGGACGGTTCTCCTGAAGAATCGGGTGCGACGACCGGCACCACGAAGCCCCGCGACGGGGAGCCGGTCAGATCAGGCCCCGTCGCGGCAGCGAAGCAGGAGAGCTCGAGCCACGACGCCACCTTAACCGCGAGATCTCCCGAAAGGAAACCCGGGCCGCGATCGAACCGTGACCGCCAGGGGCGCCCATTCGGGTTACTCGCGGGTAGCAATCGGACCAGGCGGCGTGCCACACTGCCCGGCATGGGCGAGCACGCTGAAGAGAAGGAAACCGCTGATCAGAAGACCCGGCGCAAGGTCGACTGGCGAGCGGGAGGCGGTCGCGCGGCCGGGATACTGGCGAGCGTCGTCCGCTGGGTCGGCCTGATCTTCGCCGCGATCCTGGTCCTGCACGTCGTCTTCGTGATCGGCGAGGCGAACGCCGACAACGGCATCGTGTCGTTCGTCCGCGGCTGGGCCGAAGGGCTGCTGCTGGGCTTCAAGGACCTCTTCATGCCCGAGGACGCCAAGCTCCGCGTGCTGATCAACTACGGCATCGCCGCGGTTTTCTGGATGGTGGTCACGGGGATTCTCGCCAAGATCATCCGGCGCATCGGCGGTTCCGCCTAGCCTCGGAGCACTACGATCGGAAGATGCTCGGCCCCAGCCGTCTCCGGGTGGCGGACTACGAGATCGTCGCCTTCGGATCTTCGGCGGGCGGAGTCAAGGCACTGCTCGAGGTGCTCGGCGCTCTGCCCGCCGGTTTCCCCGTGCCCTTGGTCATCGTCCAGCACCTCGATCCGCGCCACGACACCATCCTCGCCGACATCCTCGACCGCCGGTCCGGGTTGAGGATCAAGCTGGCCGAGTCGGACGACGTCATCAGGCCGGGCGTCGTCTACCTCGCGCCGCCGGACCGTCATCTGCTGGTGAATCCCGGTGGCAGGCTCAGTCTGTCCACGGTGGACAGGGTGAAGTTCGTCCGGCCGTCGGCTGATCTGCTCTTCGAATCCGTCGCCGCGGTTTACGGCCCGTCCGCGCTCGTCTGTGTGCTGACCGGGACGGGTTCCGATGGCGCGGCGGGGGCCGGAATGGTGAAGTCACGGGGCGGTACCGTTGTCTCCGAAGATCCGGAGACCGCCGAATTCAAGGGCATGCCCCAGGCCGTGACGAAGTCCGTATCGGTCGATCTGGTGCTCCCGCTGGACCAAATCGCCGGTGCGCTCGTCGGTCTGGTCGAGGGAACGAGGACGTTATGAGCACGCCGGAAGGCGAAGTCGACCACGGTGAGGAACTCGAGGTCCTGCTGACCTTCATCAGGGATTCCCGCGGTTTCGATTTCACCGGCTACAAACGGACTTCGCTGGCCCGCCGGATCCAAAAGCGGATGCAGACCGTGAAGATCGCCGGGTACGCCGAGTACCGGGATTTCCTGGAGCTCAACGCCGAAGAGTTCCCGGAACTCTTCAACACCATTCTGATCAACGTCACCAGCTTCTTCCGGGATCCCGAAGCGTGGACCTTCCTGCAGAAGACCGTCGTGCCCGAACTGGTCGCGAAGGTGGCCGTCACCGACGAGATCCGGATCTGGAGCGCGGGGTGTTCGAGTGGCGAGGAGGCCTACTCCCTCGCGATGATCTTCGCCGAGCACCTCGGCATCGAGGAGAGCACGCAGCGGGTCAAGATCTACGGGACCGACGTCGACGAAGAAGCCCTGCGTGAAGCGAGGACGGGCCTGTATTCCTCGAGGGTGCTGGAGCGGCTGCCCGAAGATTTGCGGGTGAAGTATTTCGAGCCGAGTGGAAATCTGTTCGCTTTCCGGCGCGACCTCCGCCGCCGGGTGATCTTCGGCAGGCACGACATCACGCGCGACGCCCCCATTTCCCGCGTCGACCTGCTCGCCTGCCGTAACACCTTGATGTATTTCAACGTCGAAGCCCAGGCGAAGATCATCGAACGCTTCCATTTCGCGCTCAACGAAGGTGGCCACCTGTTGCTCGGAAAGGCCGAAATGCTGCTTTCCGACGGTGTCCGGTTCGACGTCGCGGACATGCGGAACAGGGTGTTCAAACTGCGGACGGGGGGTACCACCGTGCGGGCCCCGCGCTTCGACGTCCGGGCCGGAGCGGGAGTGCGGGACGCGAATCGAAGGCGTCACGTGAGCGAACTCGCCTTGGCGTCCTCGCCGGATTCGGTACTGGGCGTCGAACGCGACGGTACGGTCGCCTTGATCAACGGCTCGGCGAGGTTGCAGTTCGGGCTTTCCTCCCACGACGTGGGCAGGCCGTTCCACGATCTGGAGATCTCGTACCGGCCGATCGAGCTCCGCTCCGTCATCGACCAGGCGCACAGTGATCGCCGCAGTGTCCGGGTCGATTCCGTGAGACGGCAGAAGAACGGCGAGGAGACGCAGTACTTCGACATCATCGTCAGGCCTCTCCTCACCATCGAAGGCGAGGACATCGGTGTGGCGATCACGTTCGTCGACACCACCGAGGCCACCAGGTTGCAGCACGAGGTGAAGCGCGTGCAGGAGGACCTGGCCACGGCTTACGCGGAGCTCCAATCGACCAACGCCGAGCTCGAAACGGTCAACGAAGAGCTCCAGTCGAGCATCGAGGAACTCGAGACGACGAACGAGGAACTCCAGTCCACGAACGAGGAACTCGAGACCACCAACGAGGAACTTCAGTCGGGCAACGAGGAACTCGAGACGATGAACGAGGAAATGCGCATCCGCACCGCGGAACTCGACGAGACGCGCATGTTCTTCGAAGGCGTGCTGTCGAGCGTCGAGGCCGGGGTGGTCGTACTGGACGGCGACCTCCGGGTGCGCAGCTGGAATCGCGGCGCCGAGGAGCTGTGGGGCCTGCGGGCCGGCGAGGTCTACCTGGAGGGGTTCTTCGCCCTCGACTTCGGCCTGCCGACAGCCGGGTTCCGCGACGTCGTCGAACTCTGCAACGAGACCGGGCAGCGGGCCGCCCAGGTCGAGATCGACGCGGTGGACCGGAAAGGCAGGCCGCTGCTCGCTTCGGTCAGTTGCTCGCCGTTGAGCGGGCCGGGCGGCGGAGTCGTCTTGATGACGGAAAAGCGACCGGCAGGCTGAGTCAGCGCCTGGTACTCGGTCGTAGCGCGCGTTTGGGGACCGAACCCACGAGATCCGACACCGTCATGCGGCGGCTGACCAGTTGTTCGCACAGTTCGCTGATCCGGCGGTTGTGGCCGCGCGCGTAGTGGCGCAACACGAGGAACGCGTCGGTCGGGTCGATTTCCAGCCGGGCGGAGACCAGGCCCTTCGCCTGCTCGATGATCACCCGGCTGTCCAGCGCTCCCTGCAGTTGCTCGGAGGTCCTGGTCAGGCCGGCGATCGCGCGGTGGTTGAGCATGCCGATCGCCGCCGCGTCGGCGAAGGCGATCGCGATCAGCAGGTCGGCCGCCGGCAGTGACGAGGCTTCCGTGGTCAGGATCGTGACCTCGCCGAGGACGTTTTCGCGTCGGCTGAACGGGAACGCGTGTACCGATCGGAAGCCGAGTTCGAGGGCGGCCGGGGCCAGCCGGTTCCAGCGTGCTTCCGCCCCGTCGAGGGGTACGTTGACGACCGGCTCGTCGTTGTCATGACAGTCGATGCCAGGGCCCTCCTCGGCGAGGACGTCACCGAGTGGCGGATGTTCGAGCCGTTCGTCGGTGCACACCACGATCGGCCGGTCGGCGCGGTCGCCGGCCGCGGCCAGCCGGACAGCTGACGAGGCGATCAGTTGTGCGTAGCGGTTCGCCACACAGAGCCAATAACTCTTCGGGTCGAGCGCGGGTGCCAAAGTGTCGGCCAGCTCCACCAACGTGTCGGCGACCCATCTTTCGCGATCCTGCATCAGAATCCGGCCTTCCTGCGGACTTGCAGTGTCGAGGGCGCTGGGAAATCAACGCTAGTCCTCCGCATGACGAGGGGGAACCCGTAATGGCTCAGCCGTTCGGGTCACTTCGGCACGCCCGGCGCGGGCGTACGCTCAGCCCATGTGGGACGGCACCGGTGGTCGATACGACCCCCCGGCCCTGCGCAGGCTGATCGAAACCGAGCGCGGGCGGGCGGATCGCGCGGCGGCCGTGGCCCGGCGGCACGAATGCCTGACGGAGACGGCTTCCGCGTCGATGCGGCCCTTCCACGTGCGGATGGCGGAACTGCACCGCGCCACCGAACACAAGCACCGGGCAGCGGCGGATCTGCACACCGGCTACCTCGACGCCGTCGGGCGCTGGGCGGACCGGCCGCAGGAGCCGGCCGTCCTGCCCCCGGCGTTCATGACGGCGGCCGCCGAGACGTCCGGCATCCGGAGTCTGGCGGTGGCCTTGTTCACCACGGACGGGACCGAGGCGTCGGTCGTGGTGTCCGATCCCATCGCCGCCAGGGCGCACGACCTCGAATACAGCCTCGGCGAAGGACCTTCCCGGGGAACGCCCCTGAAACCGGGGGTCTGCGGCGAACCGGAACTCGTGAGCCGGTGGCCGCAGTTCGGGCCCGCGGTGCGGGAAATCGGGGTCCGGGCGGTGGTTTCGGCGCCGCTGGGCCTGGACGGGGTGCCGATGGGCAGCCTCACCGCGTACCGGTCCGAGCCCGCACCGGACGCCGAGGTGGCCCGGTCGCTGGAGGTCCTCGCCGGAGCGCTGACCGGCACCGCGTTGGACCCGGGTATCCGGCTCGACGGTGACGACGGCTTGCCGGTGCATCCCCTGTTCGGCGACGTCGACGTCTGCGTCGTGACACACCAGGCCACCGGGGTGGTGATGGCCAACCACGACTGCTCGGCGGCCGACGCCCTGGCGCTCATCCGCGCCCACGCCTTCGCCCGGAACGAGACCGTCACCGAGCTCGCCCGTGCCATCGTGGCCAGGACGTACCGGCTCAGCTGACCGCGAGACGTTCGTATGCCTCGACGGCGGCCTTCGGGTCGTCCGCGGTGAACTTCACGACACGGACGGTCTCGGTCTTCCCCAACGGCCTGGTCACCGTGATCGGCTCGCGTAGTTCCGCGACCAGAGTCGTCTCGTAGGAATTGTCATGGCTGAGCCAGGTTCCGTCGCGGAACGCCTTGGCCTTGGCGGGATCGTGGCTTTCCTTCGAATGCCGCAGGCCGACGATGTTCTCCCTCGGGATTCTCACGTCGTAGAACGAGCTGTAGCGCACTCGCACTTCAGACGAAGAAATCACGTGAGGCCGGACCACGGTGCCCGCGTAGACGCCGAAGACGAGTAGTGCCGAGTACACGCCCAGAACGAGCAGCAGCAGGTCGACGACCAGGCCGAAGTCGAGTAGCCAGAAAAGACCCGCTTCGAAGGCGCTCACCACGGCGAGAACGATGAAGATCGGTTTGCCGTCGGAGCCGTACGGCACCGCCACGGTGTCCTCGGTGACTCCGTCTTTGCGGCCTCTCAGATACAGCCAGAGGCCTTTCATCGTGCGTGATTCGTTGCGGACGAGACTGCGTAAAGCCCCCAAGACCCCAGATTAGCGATCGAATTGGGTCAGGATCTTCAGCGCGTCGGCGGAGCCCGGGTCCTTCGGCGTGTAGATCTCGAGCCGGTGGTCGGGGCTGTCGGGCTGGAGCCACACCTGGTAGTCGACGCTCACCGCACCGACCGTGGGGTGCTGGAGGTGCATGGCGCCGACGGTGCAGTCGGCGACGTCACCGGTCGCCCAGAGCGTCGCGAACTCGTCGCTGCGCATCGAAAGTTCGCCGATGAGCCCGGCGAGACGGGCGTCCGTGGGGTAGCGGCCGGCGGTGAGCCGCAGGTAGGCGACGTGGATGGGCGCGAGTTCGGCACGGTTGCGGTGCAGGTCGCGGGTGAGCGGGTCGAGGAAGAACAGGCGCGGGAGGGACGGCCGCCGGTCCGGATCGCCCGGCGCGTCGAAGTCGAGGTGCTCGGCCATGAGCGTGTGCCCGGCGTGGTTCCACGCGAGGACGTCGCCGCGACGGCCGAAAACGAGCGCGGGCACGGCCTCGCCGAGGTTCTCCAGCAGCGCGAGGACCCGGGGGTGCGGGTCCTCCGGACCGGGGTCGGACAACTTCGGCAGCGCGGCCTGCCGGGCGAGGTTGTGCAGGTGACCGGTCTCGACGTCGTCGAGCCGGAGTGCTCGGGCGAGCGCGTCGAGCACCTGCCGTGAAGCGGTCTCGGCCAGACCCTGTTCGAGCCGTGTGTAGTACCCGGCGCTCACTCCGGCGAGCTGGGCGAGTTCCTCGCGGCGCAGTCCGGGCACGCGGCGGGAGGTGCCGTAGGTGCGCAGGCCGATCTCGGCGGGAGTCACCCGGTCACGACGGCTCTTGAGGTAAACGCCGAGGCTTTCCATGACCCCGAGCCTAGGTTTTCGCGCGGCCGCGTGGGTGTACCCGCTGGGTGTACCCACGGCACGGGGATGGCTGCCCGCCCGAAGCCGGTGCAGCGTCGAGGGCATGACACGACCGCACACCCGGGCCTGGTTCGGCCTGCTGGTGATCCTCTGCCCGGTGTTCCTGGTTTCCATGGACGGGTCGATCCTGTTCCTCGCGATGCCCAGGATCAGCCAGGCACTCGCCCCGACGGCCGACCAGGCGTTGTGGATCCTGGACGTCTACGGCTTCGCGGTCGGCTCGCTGCTGATCGCGTTCGGCAACCTCGGCGACCGGTACGGGCGGCTGAAACTGCTGATGATCGGTGCCGCCGTCTTCGGTGCGGCCTCGACCGCCGCGGCGTTCGCCCCGGGCCCGGAGCTGCTGATCGCGTTCCGCGCGCTGATGGGGCTGGCAGGCGCGACTCTGCTGCCTTCGGCGCTGGCGGTGTTGAGCGAACTGTTCCCCGATCCGCGGCGACGCGCGCAGGCCATCGGTGTCTTCGCGGCCGCGTTCGCCGCCGGTTTCGCGATCGGGCCGGTCGTCGGCGGGGTCCTGCTGGAGCGGTTCTGGTGGGGTTCGGTCTTCCTGGTCAACCTGCCGGTGATCGCGGTGTTCCTGCTGCTCGCGCCGGTGCTGCTCCGCGAGGTGCGGGCCACCGGGAAGGGGCGCGTCGACACGCTGAGCGTGGTGCTCTCCGCCGCCGGTCTCCTGCTCGCGATCTACGGGATCAAGCACGTGGCGGCCGACGGTCTGTCCGCCGTCGCGGTCTCCGCGGGAATCGCAGGCGCCCTGCTGCTGGTGTGGTTCGCCCGGCGTCAGCGAGGTCTCGACCATCCGCTCATCGACTTCTCCCTGTTCCGTGACCGTGTCTTCACGATCGCGATCGTCACCGGATTCCTGCCGCTGGCGGCCTGGTCGGCGGCCGCGTACCTGTCCGGGATCCACCTGCAGTCCGTGCTGGGGCTGCCCGTCCTGCACGCGGCCCTCCTGGCGCTGCCCGGGGCGGCCGTCCTCACGATCATGTGCGTGGTCACCCCGGCTCTGGTCGAGCGGATCGGCAAGCGCGCGGCGCTGGTCGGCTGCCACTTCTCCATCGCCGCCGGGCTGGCGCTGTTGCTCATGACCGGCGTCACGGGCGGGGTGGGCTGGTACGTCGCTTCGACGGTGGTCGCCGGTGTCGGCTACGGCATCTCGTTCAGCGTCGTGGCCGACACGGCCGTCGCCGCGGTGCCCGCCGAACGGGCCGGAGCGGCGGGCGCCATCGCCGAAACCGGCAACGAGATCGGCAACGCGCTGGGGATCGCGCTCATGGGGTCACTCGCCGCGCTGGTGTTCCGCCTGGCCGGTCCGGATCTCGCGCCCACCCTCGACGGAACCCTCCAGCTGCCCGGTATCGCGCCCGCCGCCGCCACTGACGCGAAGGAGGCCTTCGTCTCGGGCCTGCACACCGCCGTCGCGGTGCTGAGCCTGCTGCACGTCGCGCTGGGAGGTCTCGCTCTGCGCTGGCTCCCTCACTCGGAGAAAGCGCTCGCGCCCCAGGTGTCGGTGTAGGCGAATTCCGCCAGCGAGACCCGCTCACGTGGCGCCTTCTCGCGCTCGATCCGCCAGTCCTCCTCGAGTACCGACGGGTCGGCGGGGGAGCCGACGGCGATGGCGACCTTCGGGACGACGTCGTCGGGGAGCCCGAAGAAGTCCTTCGCCGCTTCGGCGGAGAAGCCCGCCATCTGGTGCGCGATCAGGCCGAGTTCGACGGCCTGGAGCACGAGGTTCTCGCTCGCGAGACCCAGTCCGTACTCGGCGTACGGGACGTCGCCCTTCTCGTTCGTGGTCACCATCACGCCGATCAGCAGCAGACCGGCGCGATGGGCCCAGTCGCGGTTGCCCGAGTTGAGCGTCGAGAGGATCCGGTCGAACGACGGCGTGCCACGCAGGCCGACCAGGTAGCGGGCGGGCTGGGTGTTGCCGAAGGACGGTGCCCAGCGGGCCGCCTCGAGCAGTGCGCGAAGCTGGTCTTCGGTGACGACGGCGGCCTCGTCGTAGGCGCGAGGACTCCACCTGGCGGCCATGATCGACGCGATCGGGGTACTTGTTTCGGCGGGCTTGTGCACCGCCGGACCTTAACAAGGGGGTGCTCTCCGTCACTAAAGTGAAAGCCCTCCGACTATTTCGTTGGTGTTAAGGAAGATTTACTTCGAGAAGTCCTCGAAGTAGTGGTCAGGCCCACTTACGACGGTGGCGGGCGTGCGTGTCCCCGGTAGGCTTTCGCTCAAATAAGGGACGCGGGGGCTCCTTCGGTGCCCACCATGGAGCCGCCCGGCCCGTCGAGGAGGTTCGGGCGTGGCCCTCGTGGTCCAGAAGTACGGCGGTTCGTCGCTGGAAAGTGCCGACCGGATCAAACGCGTCGCGGAACGCATCGTCGCCACCAAGAAGGCGGGCAACGACGTCGTCGTCGTCTGCTCCGCCATGGGCGACACGACGGACGAGCTGCTCGACCTGGCTCAGCAGGTCAACCCGGCCCCGCCGGAGCGTGAGATGGACATGCTGCTCACCGCGGGTGAGCGCATCTCGAACTCGCTCGTCGCCATGGCGATCTCCGCGCAGGGCGCGGAGGCGTGGTCGTTCACCGGTTCGCAGGCAGGGGTGGTGACGACGTCGGTGCACGGCAACGCGCGGATCATCGATGTCAGCCCCAGCCGCGTGACGGAAGCCCTCGACCAGGGCTACATCGCGCTGGTGGCGGGGTTCCAGGGCGTGTCGCAGGACACCAAGGACATCACCACCCTCGGCCGCGGCGGTTCGGACACCACCGCCGTCGCGCTGGCCGCGGCGCTGAACGCCGACGTGTGCGAGATCTATTCCGATGTGGACGGTGTGTACACCGCCGATCCCCGCGTCGTGCCCGACGCCCGCAAGCTCGACACCATCGCCTACGAGGAGATGCTGGAGCTGGCCGCGAGCGGCTCGAAGATCCTGCACCTGCGCTCGGTGGAGTACGCGCGCCGCTACGGCGTCCCGATCCGAGTCCGTTCTTCCTACAGTGACAAGCCGGGCACCACGGTGACCGGTTCTATCGAGGAGATCCCCGTGGAACAAGCGTTGATCACCGGTGTGGCGCACGACCGCTCCGAAGCCAAGATCACGGTGACCGGCGTGCCCGACACCGCCGGCGCCGCGGCCAGGATCTTCCGGGTGATCGCCGACAACGAGATCGACATCGACATGGTGCTGCAGAACGTGTCCAGCACGTCGTCCGGCCGCACCGACATCACCTTCACGCTGTCGAAGGCCAACGGTGCCAAGGCCGTGCAGTCGCTGGAGAAGATCAAGGACGAGATCGGTTTCGAGTCGGTCCTCTACGACGACCACGTCGGCAAGGTGTCGCTCGTCGGCGCGGGGATGCGTTCGCACCCCGGTGTCACGGCGACGTTCTGCGAGGCGCTCGCGCAGTCGGGCGTGAACATCGAAATCATCAACACCTCGGAGATCCGGATCTCGGTGCTGATCCGGGACTCGCAGCTCGACGACGCGGTGCGAGCGATCCACGAGGCATTCGAACTCGGCGGCGACGAAGAAGCCGTCGTCTACGCGGGGAGTGGTCGCTGATGTCGAACGGTTTGCGGGTAGGGGTCGTCGGGGCGACCGGCCAGGTCGGCGCGGTCATGCGCCGTCTGCTGGCCGAACGGGGTTTCCCGGTCGCCGAGATGCGGTACTTCGCTTCGGCGCGGTCCGCCGGTTCCAAGCTTTCTTGGCAGGATCGGGAAATCGTCATCGAGGACGCGACGACCGCCGATCCGTCCGGTTTGGACATCGCGCTGTTCTCCGCCGGTGGCTCGACTTCCAAGGCGCAGGCGGAGCGGTTCGCCGCGGCGGGCGCGACGGTGATCGACAACTCGTCGGCCTGGCGGATGGACCCCGAGGTCCCGCTGGTCGTCAGCGAGGTCAACCCGGAGGCGATCAAGGAAGCACGCAAGGGGATCATCGCGAACCCCAACTGCACCACGATGGCCGCGATGCCGGTGCTCAAGCCGCTGCACGCCGAGGCCGGACTGGTCCGGCTGGTCGCCAGCACCTACCAGGCCGTGTCCGGCAGCGGGCTCGCCGGTGTCGAGGAGCTGGAAGGCCAGCTCGCCGCGGCGGCGCCGAACGCGGGCGCGCTGACCCACGACGGCGCGGCGGTGACCTTCCCCGAGCCGAAGAAGTACGCGCGGACCATCGCGCACAACGTCCTCCCGCTCGCCGGGTCCATTGTGGACGACGGCTTGTTCGAGACGGACGAAGAGAAGAAGTTCCGCAACGAGAGCCGCAAGATCCTGAGCATCCCGGAGCTGCGCGTTTCCTGCACCTGCGTGCGGGTGCCGGTGTTCTCGGGGCACTCGATCTCGATCAACGCGGAGTTCTCGCAGGCGCTTTCGGTCGCCCGCGCGACCGAACTGCTGACCGGCGCCCCCGGCGTGGAGCTGTCCGAGATCCCGACCCCGCTGCAGGCCGCGGGCCAGGACCCGTCCTACGTCGGGCGGCTGCGGACGGACCCGGGCGTCGACGGCGGTCGCGGTCTGGCGTTGTTCCTGTCGAACGACAACCTGCGGAAGGGCGCGGCGCTCAACGCGGTACAGATCGCGGAACTGATCGCGAACTCCTGACGCACCGGACGCTGTGAAAGGCCCGTTACTTGCAAATTTTGCAAGTAACGGGCCTTTCATTGCACGCGACCGGGAAACCGACCGCAACTAGAGGACTAGACGCGCGCGGAGTGGTCAGGGCTTCGTGGCCCCGGCGCAGGCCGCGTACCGCGTCGCCAGGAACTCGCCCCGCGCGTCCCCGCTGTAGGCCCACACCCCGCTGTCGGCCCGGGTCCCCAAGAACCGGAACTGCTCGACGGCTTCGTCGAAGCGCCCGTTCTCCACGAGCGCCTTCGCCGCGTACGCCCGGTCTCCTCGCGTCGCCGGGTGATCGCGCCCTTCGCCGTTCAGCCAGGCCACGATCCCGTCGAGCGCGCCGGCGACCCGCGGGTCACGCCACGCGGGAGTGTCCTGGAACTCGGATTCGTGCGCGGCGATCAGCAGCAGCGGGGCCAGCTTCGGCGACTTCGCCGCGGCGGTCTCGGCGAACTCCCACATCCGCTCGTTCGAGCCGAACCACTTCGCGCACCAGTACTGCAGTGCCCGCGTGTGCGCCCCGCGGTGCTGCGGGTCGCGTCCGGCGAGTTCCGCCCAGATCTCCAGGTACTGGTCGTTTTCGTACTGCCGTCCCATCGCGATCGCGAGCGCGGTCACCCACGGCGTCGGGTCCTCGGGGGCGAGCGCGGACGCCTCGCGCACGGCCTCCTCGGCCTGCTCCAGCACCCGGAAGAACGCGGCGAACTGCTCCTCGGTGACGTGTTTCGCCTGCAGGCCGCTGCGCACCTCCCACGCCACGTGCACCAGCGATTCCGCGTTGACGAGCGCGGCGCCCGGGTCACCGGGGCGGGCCTTGCGCCACGCCCGCAGCCATTCGTCGTCCTGCGCGGCGGCTTCGCCGAGCGCGCCGTTCACCAGGTTGCGGCGATCCCAGTTCCCCCAGGTCGACGCCAGCAGTGCGGCGGCGCCTTCCCATTCACCCCGCGCGGTCGACTCCTGGACCGCGAGCACTTCTTCGTCGGTCCAGTACTCCTTGGTCGACACCTCGCCGTCGGCCGGGAGCCCCCAGCGCGTGACGTCCGGGATCCTGCCCTTGAACTTGGGCTTCTCCTGCGGCAAGAGCGCGGCGAACTCTTCCGGCGTCAGCACGTTCTTGAGTTCGTCGATCTCGACGCCGCGTCGTTTCGCCTCCTTCATCATCGCGAAGACGGCCTTGCGTTCACGGGACTTGAGCAGCCAAAGCATCGAAACTCCTTAAGAACGAACAAGAGTGGGAGACGGCCGGTAGCCGGCGGACACCCCGGCGGCCGTCAGCAGCGCGCGCAGCGGCGCGGTGTCGGCTTCGGCGGCGGTGGCCTTGTCGAGCGCGGACGGCAGCCGCTCGTCCAGCGGCTCGTCCACGGTGAACGGCGCCGGTCCGGACCACGACAGCGACCATCGCGCCACGCCGACGTCGGTGAGGGCCGCGTGGACCACGATCCCCACCCGCCTGCGGACGGAGACGGCGGCGAACTCCCGGCGGGCACGGGGTCCGGCGCCGGCGGGCGGTTTCGCAGCGGTGTCGGCGGGGTCGGCGAGTTCCTCGTGCCTGCCCGCGTCGAGCAGGTCCAGCGCCATGTCGAGGGTGCGTTCGCCCAGAATCTCGGCGGCCGCTTCGGCCGCGACGTGACGACGGCCGATGGCGACCAAGGATGGCCAGTCGGTCCGCCGCATCGCCAGCGCCTCGTCGGAGAAGACGGTGAACAGCGCCCTGTCGAGCATCTTCTCGGCGCCGGTCAGCAGGTCGGCCGCCGGGTGCCCGCCGCCGGAGCGGACCGGGATCCGGGCCCCGGCCTCGAGCGTCGCGACGCGGTCCCGGGTCGCCGGGTGCGTGTCCCACCGCGAGGTCTTGTCCTCCGGCGGGTTCCGCCGCATCTCCTCCATCTGCTCCGCCCTCCTCGGGTCGGTGAGCAGTGCGCGGTAGCCCTCGCCGAACCGGTCCGGGAGGTAGCCCGCGTCCCAGCCGATGGCGGCGTAGTTGTTCATGAAGAGCCGCCAGGTGACGGCCAGCGCTTCGATCTCACGCAGGGCCGAGGTCGCCGCGTCGGTCCCGGCGAGCCGCGCGGAGACGGCGTCGGCCGCGAGTTCCTGGGCTCGGCAGACACTCATCGAGACGACGAAGTACAGCTTCGCGTACTGCTTGAAGAGCCAGCCGACGAAGCGCTCGAAGTAGCCTTCGCGGCCGAGGCCGCTGACGACTCTCGCGATGGATTTGCGCCCGCGATAGGTCAGCGCGGAGAACCGCGTGTCCTTGTTGCCGTAGTAGCCCAGCTCATGCGCGAGCACCGCCCGGAACTGGTCCTGGCGCAGACCCATGATCAGGGGGACACCGATGATCATCCGACGGCGCAGCACCCGCAGCCCGAGCCACGAGGTCCGCTCGGTGACCGCGGCGTTCACGTCCGCGTCGAGATAGATCTCGTCCGGCGGCCGGGTGCCCGCCTCGTCCGCCAGCTCCCGGACCAGCGCCCAGAGCGCGGGCTGGTCCTCCGGCGTCACCTCGACGCCGGGCAGGTCGTCGCCGGTCGCCCGCTCGACCGTGAGCAGGGTCTTGAGCAGGATCCAGCCGACCGGGACGGTGACGATGCCGAGCTTCACCGCCGCGAAAACGTTGTGGCGCAGCGCCAGCACCTCGAGCGTCACGATCCCGCCCACGAACGCCAGCACGAGCAGCGGGAATCCCGCCAGCAGGACGGCAGCGAGCAGCCCACGTAAAGACTTCACTGTGAAACGGACCTTCCCCAGAGTTGGTGTACCCCCGACACCGAGCGCTCATTGTGCCCGAAGCACCTGTCATGACCGATCTCTTTTCGAATACGATCGAAGACTTCGCGATGAACATCACCTCACCCGTGGTGGTCGCTTGTGGACTGTCCACTGTGGATGGCGGTAATTGCCTTGTCCGGTTCGTTCGGCCCGTGCATGCTCAAGGGCGACAAAACGTTTTCCACGAAGGGAAAGTCATGTACACGGCGGTCGAAGGCTCGCGGGTTCCGATCCGGATGTGGGCCGACCCCACGTCGGTCGAGGACCAAGCCATGCGACAGCTGCACAACGTCGCCAACCTGCCGTGGGTGCACGGCGTCGCGGTCATGCCCGACGTCCATTACGGCAAGGGCGCGACCGTCGGCAGCGTGATCGCGATGCGCGACGCCGTGTCCCCGGCCGCCGTCGGCGTGGACATCGGCTGCGGGATGAGCGCGGTGCGGACCTCGCTCACCGCCGCCGATCTGCCCGACGACCTGCTGAAGCTCCGCCGCCGGATCGAGTCGGCCGTCCCGGTCGGTTTCGGCCTGCACAAGACCCCGGTGAACCCGGCGAAGGTGCACGGTGTCGGTGGCTGGGACGCGTTCTGGAAGTCCTTCGGCGACCTGCACGCCGGCGTCCAGGAGCTGCACGACCGCGCCGCCCGCCAGATCGGGAGTCTCGGTGGCGGCAACCACTTCATCGAGGTCTGCCTCGAACAGGGCGGCGACGACGAAGGCCGTGTCTGGCTGATGCTGCACTCGGGTTCGCGCAACATCGGCAAGGAACTCGCCGAACGGCACATGGCCGTCGCGCGGAAGCTGCCGCACAACGCGGACCTGCCGGATCCGGACCTCGCGGTGTTCGTCGCCGGTACGCCGGAAATGCAGGCGTACCGGCGCGACCTGTTCTGGGCGCAGGACTACGCGGCGCGCAACCGCGCCACCATGGTCGCGCTCGTCAAGCAGGCGTTGAAGGACGTCGTCCCGCAGACGACGTTCGACGACGCGATCAGCTGCCACCACAATTACGTCGCCGAAGAGACCTACGACGGTGTCGAACTGCTGGTGACCCGCAAGGGCGCGATCCGCGCGGGTTCGGGTGACCTCGGGATCATCCCGGGCAGCATGGGCACCGGTTCGTACATCGTGCGCGGTCTCGGGAACACGTCGTCCTTCCAGTCCGCGTCGCACGGCGCGGGCCGCCGGATGTCGCGGAACAAGGCCAAGAAGCTGTTCACCGCCGAAGACCTCGCCGCGCAGACCGCCGGGGTGGAATGCCGCAAGGACTCCGGTGTGGTGGACGAGATCCCGGCCGCGTACAAGGACATCGAAACGGTGATCAAGGCGCAGACCGACCTCGTCGAGGTGGTCGCGCACCTGAAGCAGGTCGTCTGCGTGAAGGGCTGAGTTACCGGGCGGTTCGTGGGTGGTGGTCAGGGGAACCCGACGTACCACCCACGAAATCGCTACCCTGGATCTCATGAAGAGGTTGGGAATCGCGGCGCTCATGGCGGCCGCCGGACTCGCGCTGGCCGGCTGCAGCGAGGTCACGAACGCCATCGACCAGACGAACAAGGCCGCGACGAAGGTCGGCGCGTGCGCCGAGGCGCTCAGCCTCACCGACCTCAATCCGGACCCGGCGACGCTCAAGGAGCGGGCCGCGGACAAGGAGAAGCGCCTGCGTGAGCTGGCGTCCAGCGTCGGCGAGCAGGACGTGGCGGGCGCGCTCACCGGCATGGCCGACTCGTACCTGCAGGCCCAGAAGGAGAACATCCAGGACGCGGGCAAGATCGCGGACTGGACCAAACGCAACATCGACCGGGTCGACGCCCTGCGCAAGGTCTGCGCTTAACCCCCTCTCCGCAATTCGTCCTCTGGTTGCGGTGGTTCGCTCTCGAACCACCGCAACCAGAGGACGAAACGCGTCAGGGGGAGGCGAGTGCGGGCGCCGGGGCGGCCGGGGTGCGGGACCGTCGCCAGAACAGGCCGAGCGAGGCGATCGCCAGCGCTCCGATCGCCGAGGCCGCGAACCCCCAGCCCGGGCTGGAGTGATCGATCACATACCCGATGATCGGGCTCCCGATCGCCAGCCCGATCCGGCTGGCCGCGTCCAGCAGCCCCATCGCCTCGCCGCGCACCCGCGGTGGCGCCGCCGCGCTGACCGTCTCGGTGCTCGCCGCGAGCGTCGGCGCGCACAGCACGTTGCTCGGGAAGAGCACGATCGCCAGCAGCCACCACGGGTGGTCGACCAGCCCGACCGGCAGCGTGAGCACCGCGAGCAGCACCATCAGCGTGCCCTGCGAAAGCGACCGCCGGACGGCCCCGTGTATCGCCCCGCCGAGCACGGAAGCGATGCACATCAACGTGATCAGCAGCCCGGACCAGGCGATGTCGCCACTCGCGCGCACCGTCGCCAGTGCGGCGAGCTCCATCCCGACCAGGCAGAACAGCGCGCCGGCGGCGATGAACATCGCCATCACGAGCCGTCCGGTGAGCCAGCTCCGCACGGGCGGCCGCTCGCCGGTGAACACCTCGGCGTCGGCCTCGGCGCGGATCGGCGGGTTCTGCCGGTAGATCAGCGTCGCCGAAAGCGCGAAGCAGATCCCGATGCCGGTGAGCGCGTACACCGCGGGCAGTTGCGTGATCGCCATGATCCCGGCCGACGGCCCGATCATGAACGACGCTTCCACCAGGATCGTGTCCAGCGAGTAGGCCGCCCGCCGCTGCTCGAGCGGCACGAGCGCGGTGAGCACCAGTCGCGCCAGCGTCCCGGCGGGCACCGACAGCACACCCGCGGGGAGCGCGACCGCCAGCAGCACTTGATACGGCAGATGCGGCGCGCTGATCCAGAAGGTCGTCGAGGCCAGGCCGCAGATCGCAACCACCGGCCGCAGCCCGTAGCGGTCGACGTACCGGCCGACGAGCGGCGCCCCGATCGCGCTGCCGAGCGTGGTGGCCGCGCCGACCAGCCCGGCCTCGCCGTAGCCGCGGCCGAGGTCGTTGACCACGTAGAGCGTCATCGTCACGCCCATGGCCGTCATCGGGAGCCGGGCCAGGAACATCAGCATCATCGAGCTGGGAACCCCGGGCACGGCTAACACGCGACGGTACGGAGCGAGGGCCATACGTCCGATGAGAACTTAACCTGGTACGCGCGTGCAAGTTTTTTTCCCGCCGGTGGTCACCCGGTCCGGGGTGTTTTCTTGACTGATTCCAGAATAAGCGAGAGGGTGGCGGTACCACCACGAAACAGGAGGCACCGGCGTGACCTTGCCGACCACGAACAACGTGGGTATCCCCGTCGCGAGCGACAACGACTCGCTGACGCTGGGTGCCAACGGTCCGATCCTGCTCCAGGACCACTACCTGATCGAGAAGAACGCCCAGTTCAACCGTGAGCGCGTGCCCGAACGCGTCGTCCACGCCAAGGGCGGCGGCGCGCACGGCTTCCTCGAGGTCACCGAGGACATCAGCCAGTTCACGAAGGCCGCGCTCTTCCAGCCCGGCGTGCGCACCGAGAGCCTGGTCCGCTTCTCGTCGGTCGCGGGGGAGAACGGCTCGCCCGACACGTGGCGCGACCCGCGCGGGTTCGCGGTGAAGTTCTACACCTCCGAGGGCAACTACGACCTCGTCGGCAACAACACGCCGGTGTTCTTCATCCGCGACCCGATCAAGTTCCCGGACTTCATCCACTCGCAGAAGCGCCGCGCCGACAACCACCTGCGCGACCACGACATCCAGTGGGACTTCTGGACGCTGCGGCCCGAGTCGGCACACCAGGTCACCTGGCTGATGGGCGACCGCGGCATCCCGTCGAACTGGCGCGAGATGGACGGCTTCGGCTCGCACACCTACCTGTGGGAGAACGCGGGCGGCGAGAAGTTCTGGGTCAAGTACCACTTCAAGACCGACCAGGGCATCGGCTACCTGCCCCAGGCCGACGCGGACCGTATCGCGGGCGAGGACTCGGACTACTACATCCGCGACCTGTTCAAGAACATCGAGAAGGGCAATCACCCCAGCTGGACGCTGTACGTCCAGGTGATGCCCTACGCCGAGGCCGCGGACTACCGCTTCAACCCGTTCGACCTGACCAAGGTGTGGCCGAAGGGCGACTACCCGCTGATCAAGGTCGGCCGCTGGGTGCTCGACCGCAATCCGGCGAACTACTTCGCGGAGATCGAGCAGGCCGCGTTCGAGCCGTCCAACCTGGTACCGGGCATCGGCCCGTCGCCGGACAAGATGCTGCAGGGCCGCCTGTTCGCGTACCCGGACGCGCACCGCTACCGGATCGGCGCGAACTACACGCAGCTGCCGGTCAACGCGCCGAAGTCCCCGGTGAACAGCTACTCGCGCGACGGCGCGATGCGCTACAACAACCCGGGCGACCCGGTGTACGCGCCGAACTCCAAGGGCGGCCCGCACGCGAACGCGGAGATCGCCTCCGAGACCGCGTCGGGCTACGGCGTCGAGGACGAGGTCATCCGGTCGGCGTACAAGCTCCACGCCGAGGACGACGACTTCGGCCAGCCGGGCACGCTCGTGCGCGAGGTGATGGACGACGAGCAGCGTGAGCGGCTCGCGAACAACATCATCGGCCACGCTTCGAACGACGTGTCGCAGCCGGTGCTCGAGCGCGTCTTCGAGTACTGGCGGAACGTCGACAAGGACCTCGGCGACAAGGTCGCGGACGCCTTCCGCAAGTAGAACGACCTCTTCGAGAGGCTGCTCCCACCACCGAACGCACCCGGCGCGCGTCATCCCCCGCGCACCGGGTGCGTTTTCATGTCCCCACTCGCATGTGAAACCAGAAGGTGGCGTGGCGTGCGTGGGGGACAACCCGAGTGGAGCAGTGCGACACGCTTGTCCGACGGAGTGATGAAGCCAAACGATCACCATTTACACCACTGTGGGTGAACGAACCGTTCTGCCGTGTCGACCGGTAACAGGTGGTCATAAAATTGTGGGAAAAGGATGATCTTCAGGGGGACGCACAAGATTTTGTCGTTAATCAATTGCGGGGTTCTTCGCCGGGAATGAATCCGGCACGTAAGGGTTAGAAAACGGTGCAAACCGGTGATCGGGTGGTGTTCGGCCGATACGGCGGGTATCGATTGACCTCGTCAGGTCCCAGAGGCCAGGAGGTAAGGGAATGAAAGGCAACATTGCCCGGACGATTGCCGCGGTCGCCGCAGGCAGTCTGTTGGCGGTGGCCTCAGCCGGCGCCGCAACGGCTAGTACCGATGGTGGAAAGGGTTCGTCGAACACGCAGGCACTCGCCGCTCAGGTGCTGCAGATGCGGGACGGGCTCACCAAGGTCGCCTATGCCGGTGACGTCTCCAAGACGCGGGCGGACTTGGACAAGCTGAGCCCCGTCCTCGGTGACATCGCCGCAGGCAAGCGCTACCAGATCCAGACCGAAACACAGAAGCTCGGCGACCTGGCCAAGGGTCGTTCCGACGAATCGAGCAGGCTGCTGGCCGACCCGAAGGCCAAGGCACGCCAGCTCCCGCCGCTGCCGGTGCCGATCCCCTCGCTCCCGGACCTGCCCGGACCGTTGAAGATCGTCAGTGACCTGGTGAAAGCCCTGTTGACCGCGGTGACCGGCATCCTCGCCGGCCTGCTCGGCGGACTCCCTGTCCCGCCGCTGCCGATACCGCCGGTGCCGCTCCCCACGCCGTAATAGGGGCGCGGGATGAAGTCTCTCGTCGCGCTGACGCGCTACCGAGAGACAGGCGTAGTCCGTCAGGAGTCGTCTGGTTTCGCCGTGCAGGGCGGCGGGCCACGAAATGGGGGCCGGAGCCCGAGTGGGGACATTTCTCCTCACTCGGGCTCTGGCCGTCACTTCGGGGCGAGCCCCAGCCTCAGGGCGCCCGCCGCTTCGGCCGTCGCCTCGCGGAACCGCTGACCGACCCCGAGGAAGTTGATGTACCCGTGGATCAGGTCCGGCTGGCGGCTGAGCGCCACCGGAACCCCGGCCTTCCGCAATTTCTCCGCGTAAGCCTCGCCCTCGTCGCGCAGCGGGTCGAAACCGGCGGTCGCGATATACGCGGGCGGCAATCCGGAAACGTCGCCGTGCAGCGGCGACAGTTTCGGGTTGTACAGATCGGTGCCCTTCGGCACGTAATGCCCTTCGAACCAGGTCATATCCGAGTCGGTGAGGAACAGGTCCTCGGCGAACAATTCCCGGGAACGGCGTCGCACGGTGAAATCGGTCGCCGGGTAGAACAGCAGCTGGAACGCCGGGACCCCGCCGCCGCGTTTCACCGCCTGCTGCGCCGTCACCGCCGCGAGGTTCCCGCCCGCGCTGTCGCCGCCGACGGCGATACGGGCCGGGTCGGCGCCCAGGTCCCGCGCCTTCGCGAAGGCGTACTCGAAGGCCGCGATCGCGTCTTCGGTGGCGCCGGGGAACTGCGTTTCCGGCGCGAGCCGGTACTCCACCGAAAGCACCCGCACGCCGGCCTGTTTCGCCAGGTATCGGACGGTGTTGTCGTGGGAGACGCGGCTGCCGACCACCCAGCCGCCGCCGTGGAAGAACACCAGCAGCGCGGACGGATCCGGCAGCCCGGCCGGGGTGTAGAGCGTGGCGGGGACGTCGCCGTCACCCGTCGGGATGAGCAGCTCCCTGGTGGCGACCGGCTCGATGATCTTCCCGCTGACCAGGTGCCTGCTCGCCAGGAGCAGGCTGCGTGACTCTTCGACGCTCCCTCGCACCAGCGATGCCTTCGCCAGCTTCTGCAGGCGAAGCAGGAGCTGGGCGTCCAGCGCGAGCTCCTGCCCGTCCAGGCGGAGCGGCGGTCCGGCGATGGCCCTTCTGGCCGGCCTCGGGAGCCAGAACGCCAGCTGCGAAAACGCGGCTTCGGCACGGATCTGGAGCGGTATCGCCATGCTTCCTCCTGAGGGCTTCTCGCCAGGTTACTTTCGAGTAGGTATGCCGTCCAGCGGGAACCGGGCCTTTGCGGCGAACGGGTGTGACGCAGGCCTCCGTTCCAGATCCTGGTCCTCCACTTAAGTAGAGGGGTTAGCCTCGAAAGCGTGACTTCGACGAACGCGGTTCATGTCCTCGGCATCGGCGGCTCTCTGCGGGAGGGCTCGCAATCCGAGCGCGCGCTGCGCATCGCTCTGGGCGGCGCGGCCGAAGCCGGGGTCACCACCGAGCTCATCTCGGGGCCGGAGCTGGTTTTGCCGTTCTACGACACCGCGTTGGAAGAGCGGCACGAACAGGCCGTGCGACTGGTCGAGGCGATCCGCCGCGCCGACGGGATCATCGTGGTCTCGCCCGGCTATCACGGCGCGTTGTCCGGCCTGGTCAAGAACGCCCTGGACTACGTCGAAGACCTGCGCGAAGACGCCCGCCCGTACCTCGACGGCCGCGCGGTCGGCCTCGCCGCCGTCGCGTACGGCTGGCAGGCCGCGGTCACCACGCTGGAGCAGCTGCGCACGATCACGCACGCGCTGCGCGGCTGGGCCACCCCTTTGGGTGGTTCGATCAACACCGCGGAGACCAAGTTCGACGAAGGCGGGGGCGCCTCCGACGACAAGTCCGTCCGCACCCTCCGCCTGATCGGCACCCAGGTCGCCGAGTTCGCGCTGAGTCGCGCCGGTCACTGATTCGTTTGCTTCGGTCTTCTTCCGGGTAATTCCCGGAAGTGATGCCTGCCATGGGGTGGCAAGGTTTCGCGGTTGCGGGACGTTGGCACCACAGAGACGCTCAACGGGGCGTGTCTTGAGACCAGGAGGTAGGCGAAGAATGGCTGAGGCTCTGTACACCGCTGTGGCCACCGCTCGCGGCGACGGCCGCAACGGTGAGGTCACGTCCTCTGACGGCGTCATCGACGAATCGCTGGCGATCCCGAAGGAGATGGGCGGACCCGGTGGTGACAAGACCAACCCCGAGCAGCTCTTCGCCGCCGGCTACTCCGCCTGCTTCCACTCCGCGCTGCAGCTCGTCGCGCGCCAGGCGAAGGTGAAACTGGACGGCTCGACCGTCACCGCCGAGGTCAGCGTGCTCAAGCAGGGCGAGGGCTTCGGCCTGGGCGTCGCACTCAACGTTTCTCTTCCCGGCCTGGAGCAGGCGCAGGCCGATCAGCTCGTCGAGCAGGCGCACCAGGTGTGCCCCTACTCGAACGCGACCCGCGGGAACATCGAGGTCGCGCTGTCCGCGTCGGTCTGATCCCGGACGCGGCAGGTCCACTCCCGAACCGGCTATTTTCTGAAAGGAACACCGAAGATGGGCAAGTCTCCGATCAAGAGTCCGCTGAGCGAAGCCGACAAGGAGATCACCGGTAACGCCTTGCAGGCCACGCTGGTCGATCTGGTGGATCTGTCGCTGATCGCGAAGCAGGCCCACTGGAACGTCGTCGGCTCGAACTTCCGCAGCGCGCACCTGCAGCTCGACGAGCTGGTCGCCACCGCGCGCCAGTACGTCGACGACGTCGCCGAGCGCGCCAACGCCATCGGCGTCTCGCCGAACGGCCAGGCGAAGGCCGTCGTGGAGAGCTCCGGCCTCCCGTCGTATCCCGACAACTGGCAGTCCGTCGAGTCCACGGTCGCCGCGATCGTCGACATCCTCGCGGCGCTGATCGAGCGGCTGCGCAAGCGCATCGACGAGACCGACAAGAGCGACCTGGTGACCCAGGACCTCCTGATCGCGATCACCCAGGAGCTCGAGAAGGCGCACTGGATGTGGCAGGCGCAGCAGGCCTGACCCTCCCTGTCACGCCCGCGCCGCGTGAAATGAAGGGGACTTTCATTGCGAAATTTGCAATGAAAGTCCCCTTCATTGCATTGGCGGGGGGTGAGTCCGCGTGCCGGTTCCACGCCGCCGGGCTACGTTCGGTCCATGGTGCTGCACAAGGGGAAAGCGACCGACCCGGACCGCGAGGGCGGGACCAACCCGCTGTACGCCGGCGCGTACCCCGCGCTCGCCGCGAGCATCCGCCTCCCGCACGACAGCCTCGCCGAAGATCCGCTGCCGCCCGACACCGCGCTTCAGCTGGTGCGCGACGAGTTGATGCTCGACGGCAACGCCCGGCTCAACCTCGCCACGTTCGTCACCACGTGGATGGAGCCGCAGGCCCGCGAGCTGATGGCCGAATGCGTCGACAAGAACATGATCGACAAGGACGAGTACCCGCAGACGGCGGAGCTCGAGCGGCGTTGCGTGAACATCCTCGCAGACCTGTGGCACGCGCCCGATCAGAACGCGATCATGGGCTGCTCCACGACCGGTTCCTCGGAAGCCTGCATGCTCGCCGGGATGGCGCTGAAGCGCCGCTGGTCGAAGCTCGGGCGCACCGGCAAGCCGAACCTGGTGATGGGCGCGAACGTCCAGATCTGCTGGGAGAAGTTCTGCGAGTACTGGGAGGTCGAGCCGCGGCTGGTGCCGATGGAAGGCGACCGCTTCCACCTCACCGCCGACGAGGCGATCGCCCGGTGCGACGAGAACACCATCGGCGTCGTCGCGATCCTCGGGTCCACTTTCGACGGCAGTTACGAGCCCGTCGCGGAGATCGTGGCCGCGCTCGACGGGCTCCAGGAACGTTCCGGCTGGGACATTCCGGTGCACGTCGACGGCGCTTCGGGCGCGATGATCGCGCCGTTCCTCGATCCGGAGCTGGTCTGGGACTTCCGGTTGCCGAGGGTGGCGTCGATCAACACCTCCGGGCACAAGTACGGGCTGGTCTATCCCGGCGTCGGCTGGGTGGTGTGGCGGGACAAGGCGGCGTTGCCGGAAGAGCTCGTCTTCAACGTCAACTACCTCGGTGGCGACATGCCGACTTTCGCGCTGAACTTCTCGCGCCCCGGCGCCGAGGTGGCCGCGCAGTACTACACGTTCGTCCGGCTCGGACGCGAAGGTTTCCGTGCTGTGCAACAGGCTTCGCGTGACGTGGCGACCCAGCTGGCCGACGGGATCGCCGGATTGGGGCCCTTCGAGCTGCTCACCCGCGGCGATCAGTTGCCCGTGTTCGCCTTCACGACGAAGGCGGACGTCGAGGGCTTCGACGTCTTCGACGTGTCACGGCGCCTTCGCGAGCGTGGCTGGCTTGTCCCGGCGTACACGTTCCCGGAGAACAGGACCGATCTCGCGGTGCTGAGGATCGTGGTGCGCAACGGTTTCACCCACGACCTCGCGGATCTGCTGCTCGCCGACCTCCGGCGCCTGCTGCCCGAGCTCGACCACGGTCCGCGACGGCGGACGGCGTTCCATCACTGAGCCGGGTGCCCTGCGTCACGCCGGATTTCCCCGGGCCCTACCGGCGCGTAACGTCGGGGGGTATGGGAGTCGCCGGAGACGAACGTCAAGCGTTGAGCGAGCTTTTCGAAGAGGTCGGCCCGGACGCGCCGACCCTGTGCACGGGCTGGAAGACGCGGGATCTCGCGGCGCATCTGCTGGTGCGTGAGCGCAGGCCGGACGCGATGCCCGGGATCCTGGTGCCCGCGCTGGCGTCGTACACGCAGCGGGTGCAGGACTCGTACGCCGCGCGGCCGTGGGCCGACGTCGTGGGCAAGGTCCGGTCCGGCCCCGCCTGGTACTGGCCGACGTCGATCGGCGCCGTCGACGAGCTGACGAACAGCGCGGAATTCCTGATCCACCACGAGGACGTCCGTCGCGGGCAGCCCGGCTGGGAGCCCCGTCCCGCGGACCCCGCACGGGACGCGGCGGCGTGGAAGTCGGCGAAACAGGCGTCGAAGCTGAACCTGCGGAAATCCCCGGTCGGCGTGATCCTGAAGACCCCGAAGGCCACGAAGCGCAGGTCAAGGAAGGCCCCGACACGGTGACGGTGGTCGGTGCGCCGATCGAACTGCTGCTGTTCGTTTTCGGCCGCGACGCCGCCCGGATCACCTTCGAAGGTGACGCCTACGCGGTGGACAGGCTCCGGAAGCACGACCGCGGGCTTTAGAGTTCGGCCATGCCGATGATCAGTGTTTCGATGTTCCCCGGCCGGACGGCCGAACAGAAGCAGGCCCTCGTGCGCGAGGTGACCGACGCCTTCGTCCGCACCTGCGGTGGCAAGGCCGAAGGTGTCTGGGTGACCATCAACGAGATTCCCGCCGAACACTGGGCGTCCGGCGGGACTCTCTTCTCCGAGCGCTGACCCCGCTCGCCGGGGTCAGCGAAGCCCGACGGCCCTCAGCGCGAAGAACACCTCGATCGCCGTCTGCTTGATCGTCTCGGCGATCACCAGCGACCCGTGGCCCGCGTCGAAACGGTAGAACTCGAACGAGATCTCCCGCTTCTCGAGCCTGTCGAGGTAGTTCTCGACCTGCCGGATCGGGCAGCGCGGGTCGTTGTCCCCGGCGAGCACCAGCACCGGCGCCGTCACGGCCTCGACGTAGGTGATCGGCGAGCATTCCCGGTACACCGCGGGCACCGTCTCCGGCGAACCGCCGAACAGCGCCCTGTCGAACGAGCGAAGCTGCTCCATCTCGTCCTCGTACGCGGCGACGTAGTCCGCGACGGGAACCCCGGCGATCCCCGCGGCCCAGCGCGCGGGCTGGGTGCCGAGCGCCAGCAGGCTCAGGTAGCCACCCCACGAAGCGCCGTTCACCACGCACTTACCCGGATCCGCGAGTCCACTTTGGACCGCCCAGTCGTGCACGGCGGCGACGTCTTCGAGTTCGGTCAGGCCGGGACGTCCTTCGATCGCGTCGCGCCAGGCGGAACCGTAGCCCGTCGAGCCGCGGTAATTGACCTCGACGACGGCGAATCCGGCGTCGAGCCAGACGGCGCGGTAGGCGGAGAACCGGTCTTCGTCGGCCGAATGCGGCCCGCCGTGCAGGGAGAAGACCGTCGGGAGCGGGCCTTCGGGCGCGTCGGCGGGACGGGACACGAGCGCGTGGATCTGCCCGCCGATCCCGTCGACGAACGCGTCGGTGACCGGCGCTGACTCCGGAGCCCGCTCGCCCGGCGGTTCGAGGAGGACCGAGTCGGTGCCGTCCGCGGTCCTGGCGCGGACGGCGGTCGGCCGCGCGGCACTGGACCACGAATACTCGACGGTGCCGTCGGGCCGCACCCCGGCGCCGCCGATCCGGCCCGGCGGGGTGTCCAAAGAGGACAATCCGCCGCTCGCGAGGTCGTAGCGGTGCAGGGAACTGCGGCCCTGGTGGAAGTGGACGACGAGGAGCGCGTGCGCGTCCGGGTACCAGCCCGCGATCACTTCGCCCGGCAGATCGAGCTCGATCTCCAGCTCGGTGTCCGCGGCGGTGTCCCAGATCAGCAGTTCTTCGCGACCGCGCCGCTCGTGCAGCACCAGCAACCGCTGGTCGCCCGCGACCGGCGAGAACTCGAGCGCGCCGAGGCCCTTGCCTTCGCCGTCCCATTTGTCGGCAACCGTGGTGAAGCCGTCGGTCGACAGGACGCGCAGCGCGGGGTGGCGCGAATCACCGTGCTCGGAATGCGAGATCACGAGCCGCGACTCGTCGCGGGAGAGCGAGGAGATCCCGGCGTCGTCGTCATGACGGTAGAAGCTGGTGGTCTCGCCGTCGATATGGGCGAAGAGTTCGCTGCCGTCGTCGGTCGAAACGCCGACCGCGATCACGCGGGTGCCGATCTCGAGCCCGGCGGGGTAGCCGTCGTGGACGTCCGGCACCGCGCGCTCGGCGGCGGCTCCCGGTGCGAACGGTTCGCGGACCCAGGAACCGAATTCGTCGCCGTCGGTGTCGTTGAACCACCAGATCCAGCGGCCGTCGGGGGACGGGGTCGCGTGCATGGTGCCGGCGGGGCGGTCGGTGACGCGGCGGTGCTCGCCGGTCGACCGGTCCCAGGAGTAGACCTCCCAGACGCCGCTGGCGTTGGAGACGTAGATGTTCGCGTCCGGGGCGTCGATGGCCCACTCGGGGACCGAGATGCGCGGTGCGTGGAAGCGGGCCCGCCACCTGGCCTCGGCTTCGGCGTCGTCGAACAGGCGGTCCGGGACCGCCGCGGACGGATATTTGTTGCCTGGCTGCGTGCTCACCCCTCGATCCTGCCACCCCGGAGCCGTACTGTGTGCGGGGTGCTGGAGGGAAACACGCCGCGCGCCGCGGTGTCCGCGCGGTCAGCGCGCCAAGCGGTCGAACGGGCCGTGTTCGCGCAACCGCTGTTCGGGCCGGGGATGGGGGTCGTCGACGTCGGCTGCGGCCCGGGTTCGATCACCCTCGGTATCGGCGACGGGCACAGAAAGTCCACAGTGGACTTTCTGTGGGCTGACGCTCGCGCGCTGCCGTTCGCCGAGGCTTCGGTCGACGTGGTCTTCGCGCATGCCGTCTTCGAGTACCTGAGGGAACCGGGTGCCGCCCTGGCAGAGCTGCGGCGGGTGCTCAAACCCGGCGGTGCCCTCGCACTGTCCACATCGGACTGGAGTCGGGCGCGGCTCCGGCCGAAGACGGCGAACGTCGACGCCGCCCTCCGCGGGCACTACCTGCTGTGCCGTCGCGCCGGTGGCGATCCGTTCGCCGGACGCTCGATTCCCGCCGCGGTCGCGGCCGCCGGTTTCACCGACGTGCGAACGAAAATCCGCTACCGCGCGGACGCGACGTACCGGGCGCTGGCGACGTCGGTGGAGGCGCGCCTGGTGACGGCGCTGGAAACCGCGACCACCCCGGACCGCGACCAACTCGCCTCGGCCGCCCGCTCGGCGTGGTCATGGGCGCGCTCCGGCGACGGCGATTTCGCCCAATGCTGGACGGAACTCCTCGCCACCCGCTGACGCCCTCTCTCGCTCTGCTCTCCGGCGTCCCCAATGCCGCATTGGGGACACTCAGCGACTCAAATGCGACATTGGGAACCCCTGCGGCCAGTTGTCCACACCCGCCCGCCGTTGTGGACAACCGACCCCGCCACCCCCGCTTTCGCCCGGTCCCGACGCCCCTCGCCGATACGCTGGGTCCGGGGTCGCCCCCCTGGGAGCGGCGGGGGCTGCCCGCGCGAGTTCGGCGGGGAGGGGTGCATGCCCTGAAGGCCACCTTTGAGACGCTCAACGCCCCCAAGGTGGCCTTCAAGACATGCGGAAGTCGTGGTGTCCGGGGTTGCCCGCGTTTAGTCCTCTGGATGCGTTTGGGGAGCTGAAGGGGACCATGCCCGCATGCCACGCAGGGAAAGCGCCCTTCGCCGCATGCCACGCAGGGAAAGCGCCCTTCGCCGCATGCGACGTGGGGAAGGGGCCCTTCAGCCCACGCCGACACGACCCGGCACGACCCGGGCGCAACGCAAGAAGGCCCCGTTCGCGTGTTCTGCGAGCGGGACCTTCTTGATCTAGCGTCGGGGTGGCGGGATTCGAACCCACGACCTCCTCGACCCGAACGAGGCACGCTACCAAGCTGCGCCACACCCCGGATACTTCTTAGCGGGTCGTGGAGAAGTTTAGCGGACGGTGTTTCGCGCTTTGCGGGGGGCTGCTTTCCGGTGATCGCCGCTGGTCGTACCCCGTGGGACGAGGGTCAGCAGGCTGGCCTCGGGAGGGCACGCGAAGCGCGCGGGGGCGTACGGCGAGGTGCCCAGTCCGGCGGAGACGTGGAGCCACATCTGGGCGCCCCAGCGGGACGCGCCGCGGGCGCGGGTGCGGTCGAGTTCGCAGTTGGTGACGAGCGCGCCGTAGCCGGGGACGCGGAGTTGCCCGCCGTGCGTGTGGCCCGCGAGGACGAGGTCGTAGCCGTCGCCGGCGAACTCGTCGAGGACGCGCGGTTCCGGGGAGTGCGTGACACCGATGCGGACGGCGGCGCCGCGGTCGGCCGGGCCCGCGATGTCGGCGTACCGGTCGCGCCGGAGGTGGGCGTCGTCGACGCCGGCGGTGAACACGTACTGGTCGGCGACCTCGATGGTGCGGCGGACGTGCGTGAGGTCGTCCCAGCCGTGTTCGACGAAGGCCGCGCGGAGGTCGCGCCAGGGCAGGTGCTCGCCGTGGATCCGCTTCTTCTTGCCCTTCGGCATGAGGTAGCGCGCCGGGTTCTTCGGTTTCGGCGCGTAGTAGTCGTTGCTGCCGAAAATGAACACGCCGGGCCGCTCGAGCAGGGGGCCGAGTGCGCGCAGCACCGACGGGACGGCCTGCTGATGTGACAGGTTGTCACCGGTGTTGACGACGAGATCCGGTTCGAGCTCGTCGAGCGCGGCTACCCAGCGTTGCTTGCTCACGTGCCCGGGCAGCATGTGCAGGTCCGAGATGTGGAGGATCGTGAAGGGCTTCGCCCCCGCGGCGAGGACCGGGAGCTCCGCGGTGCGAAGCGTCCACCGGCGCCTTTCGATGCCGACCGCGTAACCGAGGGTCGCGGCTCCCAGGGCGACGGTTCCCACGGCCAAGCGCCGTACCGTCGCCCTCGAGGTGTTGCTGTTACTGAGCGTGCTCACGATGTCCAGTTTACGTGCTCATCGGTGGTGATCGTCCGCCCCCATTCCGGCGATCCCGAAGAATCGCTGGAATGGCCTCTTTTCTTCACTTTCCGTGGTCGGCGAGGGGTGTGGTGATCAGCCGACATGGTCTTGTCGACAGCTGTTCCCCGTTAGGCCGCCAGCTGCTCACTCAAAGTTAGATTCGTGTGACTCATCGTGATTTGCGCTGGTGAACGCGGCCGTGGAGGATCAGCGTCCGCCGCCCATGTACTTCGGGTCCGGCGCCGGCAGCGGCAGCGCTTCCTGGCCTTCGAGGATCTTCGACATCGCCCCGAACCAGGTCTGTGCCGGCGTCTTGCCGCCCCACATGTTTTCGCAGCCGCGAGCGGACACGTTGCCCGGGCCGAGGTAGCAGAGGCCGCCACTTCCACCCTTCGGGCGGAACACCATCGCCGCGCCCGCGAGCTGCGGGGTAGCCCCCATGTACGAGCCCGCGCCGTTGCTCTGTGTGGTCCCGGTCTTGCCGATCACCGGCCGGTTCCACTTGGCGCCGCTCGCGGCGCCGGTCGACGTCCCGCCCTGGCTGTCCTTGCTCATGCCGACCGCGAGGGTGTTGGCGAGGCCTTCGGGGACCACCTGCTCGCAAGCGGCTTCCTTGACCGGAACCGGCTTCCCCTCCCGGTCGGTGATGCCTGAGAGGGGGGTCGGCGGGCACCAGACGCCGCCGCTCATGATCGTGGCGGCGACGTTCGCCAGTTCCAGACCGGACAGTGGGCTCACGCCGAGGGTGAACGCACCTGATCCGTTCCAGCCCGGCTTCGGTCCGTATGCCTGGAGCTGATTGACGTTGACGCCGTCGTCCTTGGAGTTCGGGTCGACGGTGCCGCCGCCCCGGTTGCTGGCCATGGTGTCGCGCATGCCGAGCTTGCGCGCCATCTCCACGACCGGTCCGGTGCTCCCGAGCCGGTCCTCCAGCGCCACGAACGCCGTGTTCGGCGAGGTCGCCAGCGCCTGCTGCATCGACATCGTCCCACCGGCAGGGTTGTAGTCGCCCGCGTTGCCGACGCAGTACCAGTTACCACCCGGCCCGGCAGGGGGCCGGGGAGCCACGGGGCACTTCTTCGGGCCACCGGCGAACACGTTGGAGACGTAGAGATCGGGTACCGGGAGCGAGGTGTTGATCCCGGCCACGCCGGCTTCCAGTGCCGCGGCGGCGGTGAAGACCTTGTACGCGGAACCAGCGCCAGCGGTGTTGTAGACGCCGGAAGGCAACGCGAAGGTCGTCTGGCCCTGGTCTTCGTGCAGCCCGTAGTCACGGTTCGCCGCCAGCGCCACGACTTCGTGCCGGTTCTTGCCCGGCTTCACCAGCGACAGTGTGTTCGCGACGTTGTCCTGCGTCTTCTTGACCTGTGCCTCGGCCGACATCTTGGCTTCGTGGTTCGCCCGTTCGTCCAAAGTGGTCTTGATCTGGTAGCCGCCGGTGTAGAGGTCGTCCTTCGTCATGCCGTTCTTGAGGAGATAGTCCTCGACGTACTGGCAGAAGAAACCGTTTTCCGTTCCGGCGCCGGTGCAGTTCGACGCGGGCTTCTGCGGACCGCCCTCGACGACGCCGAGCGGTTCGCCCTTGAACCGGTCCGCGTCCACCTTCGCGAGCTTGTGGTTGTCGACCATGCGGTCCAGCACCAGGTTGCGGCGCTCGGTCGCCTTCGCCGGGGCCTTCCACGGGTCGTTGACGATCGGGTTGTTCACCAGACCGGCCAGCAGCGCGGCCTGCGGCACCGTCAGCTTCTCGACGGGGGTGTTGAAATACGCCTGCGCGGCCGCGCCGACGCCGAAGATCTCGCGCGAGAACTCGACGACGTTGAGGTAGCCGGTCAAGATCTGCATCTTGTTCAGCTTGGTTTCCAGCTGGATCGCGATCCGGGCTTCTTTCAGCTTCCGGGCGACCGACTGTTCCTGTGCGCGCTTCTGGCCCGGCTTGTCGTCCCGGTAGACGACGTTGATCAGGTAGTTCTTGACGTACTGCTGGGTCAGCGTCGACGCGCCCTGCGTGTCCCCGCCGGTGCTGTTGCTGACCGCGGCGCGCAGCGTGCCCTTCCAGTCCACCCCGTTGTGCTCGTAGAAGCGCTTGTCCTCGACCGAGATCAGCGCCCACTTCATGGCGTCGTTGATCTGCGTCTCGGCGGTGGGGATGCGGAACTGCTTGTACAGCGTCGCGATCTGCTTGCCGGTGTTGTCGGTGATCGTGGTCACCAGGGGCGGCGGAATGTCCGCAAGGTCCGAAGATGTCTTGTCGACGGTCTCGCTCGCCTGGTTGGAGATCACGCCCGCGGCGCCCGCCACCGGGAACAACATTCCCGCGACCAGCACCCCCGCGAGCACACACAGGCCAATGAGCTTCAGCAGACCGTCCGTTTTGCGCACGCGGACCAGGGTACGCGGATCCCGTTAGCCCACCGTGACGTCACCTCGCTGTCGGTGCGGATTCGGTCACGAAATCGACCCCATGTGGTGACGTCCGGTAACGGGAGGCATTCTAGGGCTTGGCGGAGGGAACCGAGGGCCCTTACAGTCCGTCAACGTCTCACGTATGAAAAAGCCGACAGACGGGTGAGTGCGAGCGGCAGTCGCATTCGACCGAACGGAGGCACCGGCACCGGGGAGGTGCCGGCTCAACCGACGTGAGCACAAGGGAGACACGCTCATGGGGGCAGGAGCGCAGGCTTTTCGTCCCCCCGTGGTGTGTCGAACACCAGGGTAGGGAGCTGGGGGTATGGAAACCAACCAGTCGAGCTGGCGAGTCAATGCGTCGTGCCGCGACACCGATCCGGACGGTTTGTTCGTCCGGGGTGCGGAACAGAACCGGGCCAAGGCGGTCTGCCTCGGTTGCCCGGTCAGGACGGAATGCCTCGCGGAAGCGCTCGATGGCCGGATCAACTTCGGTATCTGGGGAGGTATGACCGAACGGGAACGGCGGGCGCTGCTGCGACGGCGGCCGGACGTGACCAGCTGGGCGGATCTGCTCGAAGCGGCGAAGCGCAGTTTCACCGGGATCGACGAAGAGGAAGACGTACGCGTCCGAGTCTCGTGATCAGGAATCCGTGGAGGACCCCTTCCCTGAGTCCAAGGTAGGGAAGGAGTCCTCCACGGACTTTCAGGACTGGGTACCCAACCTGGTTCCGATGTCGCGCAGGCCTTCGAGATCGTGCACGTCACTGGGGAGCGCGGGCACCCGCACCAGCGGGACCTCGGGATGAGCCCGCGTGAACCTGGCGAGCAGCCGCGTCTCTCGTTCGGCCAGCGCGACCCGGTCCGCGTGCAGGCGGAGGACGGCTTCGGCCAGCGGTGCGCCGGCCTCGCCCTTCGCCAGCTGCTCGGCGGCCGCGATGGCCTCCGCGCCGGTCAGCGCCGCGAGCACCGGATGCGTCCGGTTCGCGACCAGCCCGGCCAGCGGCATGCTCTCTTCCGAAAGCCGCTCCACGAAGTAGGACGCCTCGCGCAGTGCGTCCGGCTCCGGCGCGGCGACCACGAGGAACGACGTCCCGCCGGACCGCAACAACTCGGAGGTCTTGCGCGCGCGTTCGCGGAAGCCGCCGAACATGCTGTCGAAGGCCTGCATGAACGCCGAAGCGTCGGTCAGCAGCTGGCCGCCGATGATCGTCGAGACGGCCTTCGCGAACATCGAGAACCCGGCGTTGACGACCTTGCGCAGTCCCCAGCCGCCCGCTTTGGCCGGACCGGTGAGCAGCCGGATCATCCGGCCGTCGAGCGCGCTGGAAAGCCGCGTCGGCGCGTCGAGGAAGTCCAGCGCGGACCGGCTCGGCGGGGTGTCGACGATGATCAGGTCCCACTCGTCGGTGGCCGCGAGCTGCCCCAGCTTCTCCATCGCCATGTACTCCTGCGTTCCGGAGAACGACGTGGAAATGGTCTGGTAGAAGGGGTTCTGCAACAGCTGCTCGGAGCGTTCCGGGCCGGCGTGCACCCGCACCATGTCGTCGAAGGTGCGGCGCATGTCGAGCATCATCGCCCAGAGTTCGCCCTTGGGCTCGAAGCCTTCGACGTGCACCTGCTTCGGGTGATTGCCCAGTTCGCGCAGGCCGAGCGCCTGTGCCAGCCGCCGCGCCGGGTCGATGGTGAGCACCACTGTCTGCCGTCCGCGTTCGGCCGCGCGCAGCGCCAGCGCCGCCGCGGTGGTCGTCTTGCCGACCCCGCCGGACCCGCAGCAGACGATGACCCGGCTCTCCGGATCGTCGATCAGCTTGTCGATCTCCAGGATGTCCGACATCAGCGCACTCCCTGCTCGGTCAGCGCTTCGGCGAGGTCGTAGAGCGCCGCGACGTCGACCCCGTCGGTCAGGTCCGGCAGTTCGAGGCCGGGAAGGTCCGCTTCGGACAGTTGCTCGCGGGCGCGTTGTTCGGCCGCGACCCGGACGGCGTGCTCGACGGTCTCCTCGACCAGCGCGTCGAGAGTGCTGTCGGGCAGGTTCAGCCCGGCCGACGCGAGCCCGGCGCGGACGCGCGAGGCGTCGACGCGGCCGTCCGCGGCGGCCGTCACCGATCGCGCGGGCAGCCTCGGCGGGCGGACCCGGTTGACCAGCACCGCGCCGGGGCGCAGATCCGCGCCGTCGAGTTCGGCGACCGCTTCGACGGTCTCCCGCACCGGCATCTCTTCCAGCAGTGTCACCAGGTGGATGGCGGTCTCGCCGGAGTGCAGCAGCCGGACGACGCCGTCGGCCTGGCCGCGGATCGGGCCGGTCTTGGCGAGATCGGTCAGCGCCTTGGTGACGTCGAGGAACTTCACGACCCGGCCGGTGGGCGGCGAGTCGACGACGACGGCGTCGTAGGTGTGGCGGCCGTCCGACTCTGTCCGGCCGACGCATTCCTTGATCTTGCCGGTCAGCAGGACGTCGCGAAGCCCCGGCGCGAGCGTCGTGGCGAACTCGATCGCGCCCATCCGCCGCAGCGTCCGCCCCGCGAAGCCGAGGTTGTAGAACATTTCGAAGTATTCGAGGAGCGCGGCCTCGACGTCGATGTGCAGTGCGCGCAGCTCACCGCCGCCGGGCACGGCCGCGATGCGCTGCTCGGCGTACGGCAGCGGCTCGGTGTCGAAGAGCTGGGCGATGCCCTGGCGGCCTTCGACCTCGATCAGCAGCACGCGGCGCCCGCCCTTGGCGAGCGCGAGGCCCAGCGAGGCGGCGAGCGTGGTCTTGCCCGTCCCGCCCTTGCCGGTGACGAAATGCAGCCTGGCTCTCGCGAGTTCGTCGGTCCAGCCGGCAAGGGATGTGCTCACCGGTCCCACCCTAATTGAGGGTTCAGCCCGCCAGCAGCATGACGCCGAGCGCAGCGGCGACCACCGCGACGATGACCCAGGTCAGGACGCCGGGCAGCACCGTGAGCATCACCACACCGAGCAGCAGGAGGACCACGAAGGCCACCGCGCCGGTGATCGCGACCGTCCCCGACCTGTCCGTGCGGTCCCGTGCCTTCGCCATCAGGACGAGCACCAGCGGCAGCCCGGCCGCGGCGAGCAGGACGGTCGCGACCACACGCCAGGTCTCCACCCCGGTCAGCCTAGTGGGGGCTGAAGGACGCCATGCCCCCATGCGATGAGGTGAAAGCTCCCTTCACCTCATCGCATGCGGGGAAAGGCCCCTTCAGCTCCCGATGGGGGTCGCGGGCACACACGGGACGGGCTTCGCGTGCGCCGGGTCGAGGGCGTTGAGGACGTGCCCGGCCGCGTTGCGGTCGGCGGCGACCCCGGCGTGCTCCGCCAGGTCCAGCAGGCAGCCGTCCTGCAGGACGATGTTCTTCACGTTCGGGCCCTTGCCCATGCCGCTCGTGTACGGGACGACGGCCTCGTCGTAGCGGGTCATGATGTTCGTGTACGTCACGCCCGGCTGGAAGACGCCGTTCCCGGAGCGCAGGTTCGTGAGGAACTCCGAACCGCGGAGGAACTGGCGGCACGAGCCGCAGGCCGGGTCGAGGATGCCGTTGATCCCGGGTGCGAGCCCCAGCGCGCCCGCGAGCGCGTAGAGATGCGAGGCGCCGAACAGGGTCGTGCCGTCCCACAGCGGGGTCAGGCTGACGTACTTGTCCACTTTGGACGCTCCGCCGAGGAACTTCACGTAATAGGAAGGCATCAGCGTGCCCTCGGAGTGCCCGAGGATGTCCACCTTGGACGCTCCGGTCGCACCGAGGACCTTGTCGACGAACGCCGACAGCTCCTTCGCGCTCTGTTCCATCGGCAGGAGCCCGCCGGGCTGGTAGATCGGCAGCGGCTTGCCGGGGATCCCGTAGGTCAGGGAGAAGACGCAGTACCCGTTGTTCTTGAGCAGCGGGCCGAACGTCTGCCAGTTCACCGTCTGGTTGGCGCCGAGACCGTGCGTCAGCACCACGGGGTTGGGGTGGGCGGTACTCGGACTGCAGTCGAAATCATTCGACCCGGGTGGCGGGCCGCCGGGATTCGCCGCCTGCGCGGGCAGGGCCGCGGCGAGGGTCCACGGAACGGGAAGTTTCTGGGCGGCGTTCGCCGGTGCGGCGCAGATCAGGGCAAGGGCCGCGGCCGCGCAGGCGGCGGCAAGGGACTTCGTCGTCCGCATGTCAACGTCCTATCTACTGACGAGTAGGTGTGAAGTGAACCACATCGGCGGGAAATCGGCGAACCGGTCGCGAGAGGGTTTTCCGCATGTGTGTCGGGCGCTCTTGCCGGTTTGGCTACGCTCCCCGACATGAGCGCCACCAAGTGGGAGTACGCGACCGTCCCCCTGTTGATCCACGCCACCAAGCAGATCCTCGACCAGTGGGGCGAGGACGGCTGGGAGCTCGTCACCGTGCTCCCGAACCCGACCGGCGAGCAGCACGTCGCCTACCTCAAACGAGCCAAGAACTGAGGGATTGAAGCCATGACCTGGAGCGATCGACTCGCCGAGCTCGGTATCGAACTTCCCGGCGTCGCCGCCCCGCTGGCGGCCTACGTGCCCGCCGTCCGCACCGGTTCGCACGTCTACACGTCGGGGCAGCTGCCCTTCGTCAAGGGTGAGCTCGAAGCGACCGGCAAGGTCGGCGCCGAGGTCAGCCCCGAAGAGGCGAAGCAGTACGCGCGGACTTCGATCCTCAACGCGCTCGCCGCGGTCGACTCGATCGCCGGCGTCGACAACATCGTGCGCGTGGTCAAGGTCGTCGGGTTCGTGGCGTCCGCGGAGGGCTTCACCGGTCAGCCCGCGGTGATCAACGGGGCGTCCGAGCTGCTCGGCGAGATCTTCGGCGACGCGGGCATCCACGCCCGTTCGGCCGTCGGGGTCGCCGAGCTGCCGATCGGGGCGCCGGTCGAGATCGAACTGATCGTGGAGGTGAAGTGATGGACCCGGACATCGAAAAGTCCTCGCACGAGCTTCTGCTCCGGCTGGCCGGACGGCTGCCGGATCAGCTCTTGTGGCGGTTCCGCGACTGGCTGGGCGAGGGCGCGATGGGGACGCTCGCGCGGACGCTCCCCAGGTCTTTGCTTAAGCACAGGATCGATCTGGACCAAACCGAGTATCGCCTGCTAGTCGCCGGGCTCATTCCTCACGGGGCGGACTGGCATCAGGTGAGTTCCACCCTGGGGGTAGACGACGTCACCGAGACCAGGTACACATTCACGCAGAGTGCGCCCGAATGGGTGAACTCCGTCGACTCTGTGTCCGTATTGATCCACGCAACGTTGCGGGGGCGGCCGGATGTGGGTGAGGTGCGGCAAAGCTGGCGACACCTTGGTGTGGTCGGCGAGGGTGGGGCGAAACGAGTCCTCCTGGTCACGGCGCTCAACGGGCTGCCGAGGCTGACGGGCGAACTGCAGCGCGTCCTGCGCGTGCTGGGGGACGAGGAGCCCGGCGTCGAGGTCCTCCCGCCGAGCATCGATCTCACCGGCTATCACCGCACCGCGCTCGCCAGCTCCGAACTGGTCTGTGTGGGCGCGGTGGACACCGGAAGTCGGCTGGTCGCCGCTTAACGCTCGCACCACCAGGCGAGCCGGGAGGGAGCAGAGCAATGGTGGAGGTCCACGACGGCCCGCCCATGGACGGGTTCTCGGTGCCCCTGCGCCTGCACAACCTGTTACTGGCCCTGGCGGGTCGTATCGACGACAGTGCTTTGACCGAAGCGCGTGAGCTGATCGCGCGTGCGCACATCGACGAAGCGGTGGAGCTCACCACCGGCACCCTGATCGCGGGGAAGATCCCGGTGAGCTCGTCCGAACAACGTGAACTCGCGCTCGTCCTCGAGATGAGCCGGTCCGACGCCACACTGGCGAACGACCTGCTCGTCGAGGAGGACGAGTCGGTGCTCACCCACCGGTTCACCGGTGAGAACACGCCCGAATTCGGTCTCGCCGAGGCGCTCGACCGCACCCTTCAGGTGCTGCCGGACGTCCGGTCGGTGCACGCGGTGTGGCGGAACACGCCCGCCGGCAGCGTGCCCGGCGCGTTGCCGCAGCGGGTGGTCCTGGTCGAGATCGGCCCGGAGGGCAACCCGCCCGCGGTCGCGTTCCGCGTGGACACCGCGCTTCGCCGCGCGGGGATCCGTTCGGTCGTCGAGGTCGCGGGACCCGGTGTCGCCCGGTCCGCCTACCACCAGGCCGCTTCGTCGGCCGCGAGTCCTGTCTGGGTCACCGGGAGTACCCATTCCAGTGACTTTCGGTCCGAGCCGGTGACCCCACCGGCCGCTCCGGCCCCGGCTCCCGAGCCGGCCAAGGAGCAGCCGAGCAGGCACGGGCTGCGGCCGGTGGGCAGCGGTGGTCACGAACCGGCCGAGCCGATCGCACCGGTGGTGCCGATCGTGCAGCAGGTGCCCGCGCCGGTTTCGCCGCCGCCTTCACCGGAGCCGGCGCCGCCGCGCAAGTCGCGGGCGGAGACCCGCGCCGAGCGCACGGCGGACCTGACCCCGGCCGAAGTCGCGCAGCTGCGGCAGGCGCTCAAAGAGGACCCCGAAAAGGGCCGTGAGATCGCCTCGGGCAAGCCGAGCATGCACGAGGTCGTCGAGCTGCCCGCTCTCGACCTCGACGACCCCAGCCTGAGCGAGCGCGATCGTGCGCTCCTTCGCGAGCTGCACGCCGAGCTCGCCGAACGGGAGCGCGCCGAAGCGGCGAAGATCCGGCTGAACGGGGCTTCGCGCAGCAGCGGCTGGTCCTCTTAAAGAGTTCCACGCGTTTCGTCCTCTGGACGCGGTGGTTGCACGCGCAACTATCGCAACCAGAGGACGAAACGCGATGTTATGTTGCGGGATGTGGCTGAAGAACTGACATTCGACATCCCGGTGGGGGCCGGGGTGGGCACCCGCGCCAACGCCGACGGCGAGCCGGTGACGCCCAAGGACGCGGCGACCGTGATCCTCCTCCGTGACGGCGCGCAAGGCGTCGAGGTCTTCCTGCAGCACCGCGTGAAGGGCATGCCGTTCGCGGGCGGGATGACCGTTTTCCCCGGCGGTGGCGTGGATTCCCGTGATGTCGACGCTTCGGTGAGCTGGGCGGGCCCGGAGCCCGCTTGGTGGGCGGAGCGCTTCGGCTGCGAAGAATCGCTCGCCCGCGCCCTGGTGTGCGCGGCCGTGCGGGAGACGTTCGAGGAGTCGGGCGTGCTGCTCGCGAGCATCGGGGACGTGGTCGTCGCCGACGCGACGCCGTATCACGACGCTCGCGAAAAACTGGTCTCCCGCGAACTCTCGCTCGCCGCGTTCCTCGAGGCGAACGGCCTGACGCTGCGCGCGGATCTCCTGCGCCCGTGGGCGAACTGGGTCACTCCGCCCCAAGAACCTCGCCGCTACGACACCTGCTTCTTCGTCGCCGTGCTTCCCGAGGGTCAGCAGGCCGACAGCGCCACCTCCGAGGCCGTCGGCTCCGGCTGGCAGCGGCCGGAGGAAGCCATCGCCGACGCCAAGGAAGGGCGCCGCATGCTCATGCCCCCGACCTGGATCACCCTCGCGGAACTGGGCGCTTTCGACTCCGCGGCCGCCGCGCAGGCGGTCGAGCGCGAGATCAAGAAGATCATGCCGACGCTGGTGCGCGACGGCGACAAGGTCCGCGTCGTGCTGGACCCGGCGTGAGCGCCCCCGCGTACGGCGTGCTGCGCCGGGTCACGCCGATAGCTTCCGTGCTGCTGGAGCACAATCCGTCGTCGATGACGTTGGAGGGCACCAATTCCTGGGTGCTCCGCGGTCCCGGCGCGACCGGTTCCGTGGTCGTCGACCCCGGCCACGAGGACGTCGAACACCTGACGCTGCTGGCGGAAACCGGCGACGTCGAGCTGATCATCCTGACCCACCACCATCCCGACCACGCCGAGGGCGCGCCCTGGTTCGCCGAACGCGTCGGCGCACCGGTGCGGGCGTTCGACGAATCGCTCTGCGTCGGCGGAAAGTCCCTTGTGGACGGTGAAGTGGTCGAGGCGGCCGGGCTGGAGCTCTCGGTGCTGCACACGCCCGGGCACACCGGCGACTCGATCTGCCTGGTGTCCGACGGGCAGATCCTGACCGGTGACACCATCCTCGGCCGCGGCACCACCGTGCTGCACGACCTCGGTGACTACCTGCGCTCGCTGCGGAAACTCATCGAGCTGCCCGGCGGCACCACCGGCTTGCCAGGGCACGGCCCCGAACTACCCGATCTGGCCGCCACGGCGCGCGAATACCTGGCGCACCGGGAAGAACGGCTGGACCAGGTGCGTTCGGCACTGAAGATCCTCGGCGCGGAAGCCACTCCGCGCCAGGTGGTCGAGGTCGTCTACGCCGACGTCGACAAGGCTTTGTGGGCGCCCGCCGAGTGGAGTGTGCGGGCGCAGTTGGACTACCTGAGGTCGGAGGACGGCGAATGAGTGACGTCGAGGTCGAGTTCTACTGGCGCCCCGGATGCGGGTTCTGCGCCGCGCTGGAGCGGCCGCTCTCGAAGAGCGGTTTCAAGGTGAAGCGGGTCAACATCTGGGAGGACCCGGAGGCGGCCGCGCGCGTGCGCTCGGTGGCGGACGGGAACGAGGTCGTGCCGACGGTGTTCGTGGGCTCGACGGCGATGGTGAACCCCTCGTTCGGCGAAATCGAGGCCGCGGTGAAGGCCGCTTCCGCCTGATCTGTTTCGCGCTCGCGAGAGTGCTGTGAAAGGCCCGTTACTGGCAAAATTTGCCAGTAACGGGCCTTTCACAGCATTTGGGGGTGCCGCTTCCGCATCGGTCGGGTTGGTCGCGAGTGGCGATTCGGGTTCTAACCCGAATCGCCACTCACGACCCCCTTCACGGCACAGACCGGGAGTCAGCGCGGCAGCATCGGCATCACGTAGTACGTCAGGTCCACTTCGCTCGGCTCGACCGAGCGGATGACGCAAGCCCGCATCCCGGGCTGGATGTCGAGCCGCACCCGCTCCCCGGCGAAACCCTGCAGCGCGTCCAGCAGGTAGCGCGCCTGGAACGAGGGCGACGTCCGGCCGCCGGACACTTCGGCCTTCAAGGTCTGCTCGGCCTCGCCCGTGTCCTGCTTGGAACTGGCCAGCCGCAGGTGCGAGTCGCCGACCTCCAGCGTCAGCACCCGGCGCTCGTCCGCGTAGACGCCCACCCGGCGCACGGCGGCGGCCAGCGCGTCGGCGGCGACCTCGACCGTCGTGTCCACAGTGGACGATTCGATCAGCTTCTCCGACAGGAATCCCGCGTCGAGCACGGCGGTGGTGACGGCGACGCCGGACCAGCTCAGTCCGAACCGCGTCCCGTCGCCGTGCAGGCCGACGGGACCCCGCGCCTGCTTGGCCGTCTCGGCGAGCAGGCCCGCCGGGACGAGCGCGTCGATCGGGTCGCCTCCGGCGCGCAGCGGCAGGGTGGCCACGGCCATCCGGTACCGGTCGGACGCGGTCAGCCGCAGTTCACGGCTGAAACTCTGCACGCGGACGCCGGTGAACATCGGCAGCGCGTCGTCCTTGGCCGCGGTGCCCGCGACCGTGCGCAACGCCGTCACCAGCGCCGCACCGTCCACTTCGGACACCAGGGGAGGCATGTCCGGCAAGCGCAGTTCGCGGCTCAGCAGCGGCAGCGCGAACCGGCCGCCTTCGACCCGCACGGCCAGCCGTGAACCTTCGACGACCAGGCGCACCTGATCGTCGTCGAGCATGCGGAGGGTTTCGGCGAGCGGCCCGGCGGGGACGACCACCTCACCGTCGGTGTGCGAGACGGCGTCACAGGTCAGGCGGACCGCTCGTTCGCTGTCGTTGCCGCCGACGGTCAGGCCTTCCCGCCCGGCTCGCAGGAGCAGGCCGGAACGGGCGGAAAGCAGCCGGGCGGCGGCGGAAACGGCGGACGAGAGGGAGCGGGTGGCGGCAGTCAGGTCCATGCCCGCAAGTTAGCGGGCGGCACCGACAAGTTCGGGGGCTTCGGCGACGGCTCCGGACGGCTGCGGGCGGAAGGTGCCGCGCAGCAACCAGACCACCGCGGCGAGCGCGAATCCGACGACGCCGGCGGCGAGGAACGCCGCTTCGTATCCCGCATGCTCGACGAGGTAGCCGCTGATCGACTGGCCGAACGCGAGACCGAGGGTCACCGCGGTGAGCACCCAGCCGAACGCCTCGGCCGCCGTGCCCTTCGGCGCGGCGATCTCGATGGCCGCGGAGTGCGTCGTCGACTGCGGCGTGATGAGGGCACCCGCGGCGAGCATGGCGAGCGCGAGGCCCCAGAGCGACCCCGGCAGCGCGAGCAGCGCCACCAGCGCGCCGAATCCGGCGAGCAGGACCGGCAGCCGCAGGCCCATCTGGCGCGGCCACGGGCGCAGGCTGTACGCGACGCCGAACGCGACCGAGCTGACCGACCAAGCCGAGAGCAGCAGCCCGCCGATGGAGGTGTTACCCGCTTCGGTGGCGGCCGCCGGGACGGCGACCTCGACGAAGCCGATCACGGCGCCGAAGCCCAGCGCGGCGATCGCGAGGGTGCGCATGCCGGGGCTGGCCAGCGCGCCGAGCAGTTTGCCGCCCGAAGACGGCGACGGTCCCCAGGCCCGCACGGTCGGGCTCAGCGCGAACACCACCGCGCCCGCGATCATGGTCAGCGAGCCCACGACGATTCCGGTGCCCGCCCACGGCGCGGCGATCAGCAGCCCGGCGAACCCCGGGCCGAGGATGAAGAAGACCTCCATGCTGATCGCTTCGTAGGAGAACGCCGCGTTCCGCGTCGGCCCGGCGGGCAGCAGCCGTGTCCACAGTGCCCGCGAGGCCGAGCCGACCATCGGTTCGGTGATCCCGGTGCCGAAGGCGAGCGGGACCAGCACGAGCGTCGGCGCGTGCGCCTCGATCGCGAACACCAGCCCGGTCATCGCCAGCGCGAAGAACACCGTCGTGGTCAGCAGCGGCCGCGTCGGCCCGAAACGGTCGATGAGCCGTCCCTGCACCACCGCGCCGACGGAGACACCGATCAGCGACCCGGCCGACACCAGCCCGGCCGAGGCGAAGGAGCCCGTCTCGCGCTGGACGTAGAGCAGCGCGGAAATACCGATCATGGCGATCGGCAGACGGGCGAGCAGGGACGCGATGACCGCCCCGCGGGATCCGGGCGCCGTCAGCGCGGCCCGGTAGTCGGCGAGGGAGGTGCGGTGGTTCTCGGCGGAAGCGGACACAGACTGGGACACGCGTACCAGTATGAACCACTTTGGTACGCGAGTACCAGATCTCGGCCGGTAAGTTTGGTCACCACCGGATTCGGGTACTACGAGCCCTGAAGCCCGCTGGTTCGTCACGATCAGGTAACAGTCAGTCAAATCTGAGTCATTCGGGGCAACAAATCGACGCAGATGGCGTCCTTGAGAGTGAAAGAGCTTGAATCCACGGCCGACGGCCGTGGATGGTTGTACGACATCACACAATCTCCAACTCCCTCCGGCGTACGGGTCGGGGCCTGAATCCGGAGGGCGGGGAGCGCGGATCGTCGGGGGATGGTCCGCGCACAGCGAAGAGCCGGTGCGCCACGTCGGGGGTGGCGCCCGGCTCTTCGTTGTCTCTCCGCAAATAGCCCTCTAGTCGCGGTACTCGAACGCACAACTGCCGCAAGTAGAGGACTACTTGCGGCAGTTGAGGAGTGCTGTCGGTTACCGGGCGCGTCGGGCCAGGCGCTCCGGGTCCAGGATCAGGACGCTCTTGCCCTCGAGCCGCAGCCAGCCGCGGTGCGCGAAGTCGGCGAGAGCCTTGTTGACGGTCTCGCGCGAAGCGCCCACGTACTGGGCGATCTCTTCCTGCGTCAGGTCGTGAGTGACCCGCAGCAGGCCTGCTTCCTGGCTGCCGAATCGCTGCGCGAGCTGCAGCAGCGCGCGCGCCACACGTCCGGGGACGTCGGTGAAGATCAGCTCGGCGACCATGTTGTTCGTCCGGCGCAGCCTACGGGCGACCACGCGCAGTAACTGCTCGGCGATCTCGGGGCGGGTGGAGATCCACTGCCGCAGCGCCGGGCGGTCCATCGTCACCGCGCGGACCTCGGTCACGGTCGTCGCGCTGGACGTCCGGGGGCCGGGGTCGAAGATGGACAGCTCGCCGAACATGTCGGACGGGCCGAAGATGCCCAGCAGGTTCTCGCGGCCGTCGGGTGACTTGCGGCCGATCTTCACCTTGCCGGACTGGATGATGTAAAGCTTGTCGCCGGGTTCACCCTCGTTGAAGATGACATGCCCGCGAGGGAACTCCACGGATTCCAAGGTCTGTGCCAGCGCCTCGGCGGCTGCCGGCTCAACACCCTGGAAAATGCCCGCTCGGGCCAGGGTTTCGTCCACCTCGGGTGCCTCCTCATCGAGATACGACGTCGATCCCCCACTGCCGGGGACCGTGTCGCCGCTCACTTTTGCGTCAGTCTAGGTCGTGCGCGCGAGATCGCTCGTCGGCACGCCGCAGGCGCGTCCGTGCCGGGAACGATCTCGCTCGAACGTGGAGCCTAACTCCGCACGCGTCGCGCGCGAAGCCTGGCCGCCTTCCCGCCCAGCCTGCGCAGCCGGAACAGCTCGAGCGCGCGCCCGATGCCGTGCCCGTACAGGGCCCGGACCTCGTTGGGCTGCGCCTGCTCGAGGAACTCCTCGACCTCGTTCTCCTGCACCGCGACGTGCTTGAGCCTGGTCTCCACGCGTTCCATGAACAGCGCGAAGAACATGATCACCAAGGGAACGAGGATGACGAACCAGACTGTCATGAGCCCTGCCCTGGGAATTCCGAAAAATTGTGCATTACTCCAGATCCTCGCTCATGGCGTACTCGATCGAAGCGCCGAGGTGGTGCTCTGGCGTGTCGGACGACGACCGGCGGGTGCTCCCCACTGGCTCGTCCGATGGCGCCCGTAGGCTATCGGGGTGCCTCCTGCCCTCACCAATGCCCCCCGTGCGGGGGGTAAGGGTGAAAGCCGGCTCGCATTGGTGAGACGCGCCAGGCGGATGAAGCGTTGCCTCGACGACGAGTTCCCGGACGCCCACTGTGAGCTTGACTTCACCACTCCGCTCGAACTGCTGGTCGCGGTCGTGCTGTCGGCGCAGACCACCGACGTCCGCGTGAATCAAGTCACCCCCGCGCTCTTCGCGCGCTATCGAAGTGCCGCCGACTACGCCGGCGCCGATCGAGCCGAACTCGAGGAATACCTCCGGTCGACGGGCTTTTTCCGGGCCAAGGCGAACTCGGTGATGGGACTCGGAGCCGCGCTGGTGGAGCGCTACGACGGCGAAGTGCCCGGCAAGCTGAAGGACCTCGTCACGCTGCCCGGTGTCGGCCGCAAAACGGCCAACGTCGTGCTCGGCGACGCCTTCGGAGTGCCGGGGATCACCGTCGACACCCACTTCGGCCGCCTGGTCCGCCGCTGGGGCTGGACCGAGGAGGAAGACCCGGTCAAGGTCGAGCACGCCGTCGGCGAGCTGATCCCGCGCAAGGAGTGGACGCTCCTGTCGCACCGGACGATCTTCCACGGCCGCCGCGTCTGCCACTCCCGCAAACCCGCCTGTGGCGCCTGTCCGCTGGCCAAGATGTGCCCCTCGTACGGAACCGGCCCGACGGACTTCGAAGAGGCCGCGAAGCTGGTCAAGGGCGAAGAACGCGAGCACATCCTGGATCTGGCGGCCAGGCGGTGACCAGGGTCACCAAACTGGCCCTCGGCGCCGCCGTGCTGGTGGTGGCCCTGATCGTCGCGTTGCTCACGACCCGTGACAGTCAGGGGCCGGTGAAGACCTCCGGCGACCTGACAGCCGCCCGCGCGAAGGCCGGGCTGGCCGCGTGTCCGCCGCCTGGCCCCGGCGAGGTGGCGACGCTGCGCGGGGTCGATGTCGAATGCCTCGGCGACGGCTCCCGGGTCGACCTCGCCCGGGTGCTTTCGGACGGTCCCGTGCTGGTCAACCTGTGGGCGTCGTGGTGCCAGCCGTGCCGCGCCGAACTGCCGTTGCTGCAGGAGTACGCCGCGCAGCCCGGTGCCGCGCGCGTGCTCCTCGTCCAGGTCGCGAGCTCCGGGGCCGACGGGCTGGCGCTGCTGGCCGAGCTCGGTATCCGGCTGCCGTCGGTGTTCGACGGTGACGGTCAGTCGGGTCCCGCGCGGACGGCACTGAAGGTCCCTCCCTCTCTTCCGGCGACGTACCTGGTCACGAAGGGGGGAGACGTCCGGCTCATCGAGAACCCACGCGTCTTCCTGAACACTGAGCAGGTGCGCGCCGCGGTGGAAGGGACACCATGACCGGCCCTCTCGTGGACCCGGAGGCCGTGCCCGCCTGGCTGCAACCGCTCGTCAAGATCAGCGGGGACGTCGACGCGGCCGCCTTCAGCCGGTTCAGCGTGCCACCGGACGCGAGCTACCGGTCCGCGTCCGTCCTGATGCTCTTCGGCGAGGGCCCGCAGGGGCCGGACGTCCTGCTCCAGCGCCGCGCCGACACGCTCGGCTCGCACGCGGGCCAGGTCTCCTTCCCCGGCGGCGGCGCCGAGTCCGGTGACGACGGGCCGGTCGGCACCGCGCTGCGCGAAGCGGAGGAAGAGACCGGCGTCGAGCCTTCCGGCGTGCTGCCGGTCGCCGTCTTCCCCGAACTGTTCGTGCCGGTTTCCGCCTTCGCCGTGACGCCGGTGCTCGCCTACTGGCGGACGCCGTCCCCGGTGCACGCCGTCGATCCCGGCGAGACGGCGGCGGTGGCGCGGGTGCCGGTCGCCGAACTGACCGACCCGGCCAACCGATTCCAGGTCAGGCGCGAGGGTTACGACTGGAAGGGGCCCGCGTTCGACGTCGGCGGGCTGTTCGTCTGGGGCTTCACGGCCGGTCTGCTGGCGATGACGTTGTCGCTCGGCGGCTGGGAACGGGACTGGGACCACGGCGACGTCCGGGACCTTGACGTAGCGTTGGCCGAACATCAGGCGCGGGTCGACGGGCGGCAAGTGCCGGAGAAGGAGTAGGCGCCGGTGAACTGGGTTGACGTACTGGTGATCCTGCTCGCGCTGCTGGCGGGCGTGTCCGGCGCGTTCCAGGGGGTGATCATCGCTCTCCCTTCGCTGGTCGGGGTGGTGCTGGGCGCGCTCGCGGGAATCAAGATCGCGCCGCTGGTCGTCGAACTCTTCGAGCATCCGGCGGCGAAGGTCGCCTTCGCGGTGGCGACCGTGGTGTTCCTGGTCGCGCTCGGCGAGACCCTCGGCGTGTGGGTGGGGCGGAAACTGCGCCAGAAGATCAACCCGGACAAGCTTTCCGGCGTCGACAAGACGCTCGGCGCGGTGGTGCAGGCCGCCGTGGTGTTCGTGGTCGCCTGGCTGATCGCGACGCCGCTCACGGCCGTCTCGGGAGTGCCGGGGCTGGCGAAGTCGATCAACAGCTCCGTCGTGCTCGGCGGCGTCAACGACGTCATGCCGGACGCGGCACAGGGTTTCCCGAGCGAACTGCGCAAACTGCTGGACGCGTCGGGCTTCCCGTCCATTGTGGACCCGTTCCAGAAGCCGAACGTCCAGGACACCAGCCCGCCGGACACCGCGCTGCAGGCGAGCGCGATCGTCAAGCAGGTGCACGGCAGCGTCGTGAAGATCCGCGGCAACGCGACTTCGTGCTCGCGGGCGCTGGAAGGCAGCGGTTTCGTCATCGCGCCGCAGCGCGTGATGACGAACGCGCACGTCGTCGCCGGTACCGACGAGGTCGCCATCGAAGCGACTTCGGGCAAGTTCGCGGCCAGGGTCGTCTACTTCGACCCGGAGGCCGACGTGGCCGTGCTCGCGGTGCCGAGGCTGCAGGCGCCGGTGCTCCCGTTCACGCCGAAGGTCGCTCGGGCGGGCGACAACGCGATCGTCCTCGGCTACCCGCTCGACGGCCCGTACACCGCGTCGCCCGCCAGAGTGCGCGGCCGGATCAACCTGCGCGGGCCGGACATCTACGAGTCCAACACCGTGCAGCGCGACGTGTTCACCGTGCGCGGGCAGGTCCGCAGCGGGAACTCGGGCGGGCCGATGATCAATCCCGAGGGCGAGGTCATCGGGGTCGTCTTCGGCGCGGCCGTCGAGGATCCGGAGACCGGCTTCACGCTGACGTCCGAACAGGTCAAACCGGTGGTGGACACGGCCCCGGCGCTGAGCGCGAACACGTCCACCGGTCCCTGCGCCAACTGAGCTGTCCGTTGGGTGCAATGAAGGGGACTTTCATTGCAAATTTTGCAATGAAAGTCCCCTTCATTGCACGCGCGAAGCGGTTCAGGAGCCCGAAGAGCGGCCCTCGCGCCAAGAAGCCACAGTCTCCTCGACGTCCAGCGGCCGTGCCCGCAGCACCGGCCCGCCCGCCGGACGCCGGTGCTCGGCCCGGATCCGTTCGTTCAGTTCCTCGACGATCTCCCGCACCCGTGCCTCCCGGCGCACCCGCGCGAGCGTGTCCGGCAGGTCGTCGAGTTCCTTGGCGATCGCCAAGGACGGCGGCAGCAGCGCGGAAACGTCGTGCCCTTCGCTGCGGACCTTGTTCACCACCCAAGCGAGCGCGGTGTCCTTGCCGTCGGTCTTCGGCAGCGGTTTCCCCGTGCCGGGAAGGTCGTCGAAGTCGCCCTTCGCCTGTGCGGCACTGACCTGCCGGTCCACCCAGGACTCGAACGACACGCCCGTCGGTTTGCGCTCGGTCATGCTTCCAAGATACGGAGGAAGTCCACCAGCGCGGCCGAAGTGCGCTCCGGGGCCTCCAGGTGCGGGAAGTGGCCGATGCCGGGCCAGCGCTCGAGACGGGCGTCCGGGGCCCAGCGGCGTGAGGCCGCCGCGGTGTCGGGCAGGACGCACCGGTCGTCCTCGCCGTGTAGTTGCAGCACTCGGGCGGCGTAGCGGCCTCGCAGTGCTTCGCTGAACCGGCGGCCCTCGCCGCGGAACTGCGCGCGGAACGCCCATCGGTAGTACTCGAGCGCGCTGTGCGGCACTCCCGGCACGAGCATCGCCTGCCGGAACGTCCGCACGGTTTCGGCGAAGTCCGGAGTATCCGTCCATTGTGGACCGGACCAGCTCCGGAACAGCTCCTCGACGGCGAGCGCGTCGTCCTTGACCAGCCATTTCTCCGGCGCCATCGGCACCTGGAAGCGGAACAGATGTCCCGAAGCGCGCAGCTGTCCCGGCCGCCGGACGGCCCGGCGCAACGCCAGCGGATGCGCGCCGCCCAGCACGCTGACCGACGAGACCAGCCGGGGGTGCAGCGCGCCGACCGTCCACGCGAGCATGCCGCCCCAGGCATGTCCGACGAGATGGGCCTTGCGCGCGCCGAGTGACTTGATCAGCCCGCCGACGTCGCCGGCGAGAGTCCAGGCGTCGTAGCCGCGCGGGGGTTTGTCCGAGTCTCCGTAGCCGCGCAGATCCACCGCGACCGCGCGGAAACCGGCGTCGGCGAGCGCCGTCAGCTGGTGGTGCCAGGTCCACCAGAACTCGGCGAACCCGTGCAGCAGCAGGACCACCGGTCCGTCGCCGAGTTCGGCGACGTGCAGCCGGATGCCGTTAGCCGAGACGTCACGATGGGTCCACGGACCGTCGATCCGGACGATCGACGGGTCCGGTGTCGCCTGCACCGATTCGAAGACTTCTCAGCCGCGATCCGCGGGCACGTCGTCCGCGTCGTGCTTCGGCTTGAACGCGGCGGCGGTGTCCTTGAAGCTGTTGATCGTGCGCTCCGGCGCCTTGATCTTCTTCACCTTCAGGTAGCCGAGGAAGCCCGCGGCGATGGTCGTGACGAGCATCAACCCGAACACGATCGCGAACGCCGCCCAGCGCTGCAGCCACTCCGACAGCAGTTCGCCGAGGAAGAAAAAGAAGAAGAACGAGCTGTACAGCCCGATGACCAGCGCGATCAGGAAGAAGAGGGCCCCTTTGAGGCCCTTCTTCGCCTCCGCGACGACCTCGGATTTGGCCAGCTCGACCTCGGCGCGGATCAGCGTCGAGACGTGCTGTGTGGCATCGCCGACGAGTTTCCCGAGGGACTGCTCGCTCGCTACCACGTCGTCATCGCTCGACAGGGGGAGGTAGGGCACGGCCCCCACGCCGTCGGGGCCGGTGCGTTCGTGCTTGGGGCTGCTCACACCGGTCATCGTGCCACGTGCCCTCATCCTGGGCGCGGCGGACCGGCGAGTGTCGCGCTAGAGATCCTCGCGCGCGTGCACGCGGCTGCGGTGCACGAGCATCGCGGCGGCCGAAAGCGAGGCGATGGCCGAAGCGATCAAGACCGCCGTCTTCGCCAGTTCGACGGACTCGCCGTCGAGCGCGAGGTCGGCGATCAGCAGGCTCACGGTGAACCCGACGCCGCCGAGCATCGACAGCGCGCCGATGTCCCGCCAGCCCATGCCCCTGGGTTTCTCCGCGAGCTTGAACTTCACCGCGAGCAGGCTGGCGCCGAAGATCCCGACGAGCTTCCCGCCGACCAGCCCGACCAGGACGGCCAGCGGCAACGCCGTGGTGAAGACGGCGCCGAGCGACTCGGCGTTCACGGTGATCCCCGCGGCGAACAGCGCGAACAACGGCACGGCGACCGCGGCCGACCACGGCTGCAGCCGGTGTTCGAGCCGGATCGCGGGCGCGTGCTCCTCGCCGGAGTCAGAGCGGACGCGGGTGAGCAGGCCGAGCGCGACGCCGGCGATGGTGGCGTGGATGCCCGCCGAGTGCACCGCGACCCAGGTGATCAGTGCGAGCGGCACGTAGATCCAGGCGCTGCGGACGCGGCGGTGCTGCAGATAGGCGTACAGCGCGAGAGCGGCGACGGCGACACCCGCGGCGACGAGGTCGAACTTCGCGGTGAACAGGATCGCGATGACGAGGATCGCGCCGAGGTCGTCGACCACCGCCAGCGAGAGCAGGAAGACCCGCGCGCTGCTCGGCAGGTTGGACGCCGTGATGGCGAGCACGCCCAGCGCGAAGGCGATGTCCGTGGCGACCGGGATGGCCCACGCGCGATCGATGCCCGGCGCCCCCCAGCCGACGGCGAGGGCGACCAGCGCCGGGACGATCATGCCGCCGATCGCGGCCACCACCGGCAGGATCGCCTGCTTGAACCGGGAGAGTTCGCCGACCACGAGTTCGCGTTTGAGTTCGAGTCCCGCGACGAAGAAGAACAGCGCGAGCAGGCCGTCCTTGGCCCAATCGCCGATCGTCAGATTCAGGTGCAGGAATTCGGGGCCGAGCCGGAAATCGCGGATCGCGCGGTAAACGTCGTCGATGGGCGAATTCGCCCAGAGCAGGGCGATGGCGGTGGCACCGAGCAGGATCAGCCCGCCGGTGGTCTCGGTGCGGAGATAGCGGGCGAAGTCGGCGACGACGGCTTTCGCGGGACGGTTGGGGCCGGACAAGGCATCCTCCGGTTTTCGGCGACACGAATACTGTTGCCGACCAGACTTCCCGGCGCACCTTGACTCGATTTTAACGCTTTGAGCTGCGAATTTCATCTCTTCATGACGGGTGCCACAAGATCATCCGGACGTCGGTGTCCCGTCCACATGCTGGGCTTCTAGCATGTCAAGTGAAAACCGACAACGATGTCTTCGATAAGGACGGCATGGTGAGTACCTCTACCGAGGTCCAGCACGACACGAGGTTCTTCGGGCACCCACGAGGGCTGGCGAACCTCTTCGGCGTCGAGATGTGGGAGCGGTTCTCCTATTACGGGATGCTCGGCATCCTCCCCATCTACCTCTACTACGAAGTCAGTCAGGGCGGTCTCGCGCTGCCGAAGGCCTCCGCGCTCGGCATCGTCGGCGCGTACGGCGGCATGGTCTACCTGTCGGCGGTGATCGGCGCCTGGGTCGCGGACCGCGTGCTCGGCTCCGAACGGACGCTGTTCTACAGCGCGATCCTGATCATGATCGGCCACATCAGCCTGGCGATCCTGCCCGGGCTGGCCGGTATCGCCGTGGGTCTCTTCTGCGTCGCCGTCGGCAGTGGCGGGCTGAAGTCCAACGCCACGGCCATCGTCGGGACGCTGTACGCGAAGGACGACGAGCGCCGCGACGGTGGTTTCACGATCTTCTACATGGGCGTGAACATCGGTGGTTTCGTCGGACCGCTGCTGACCGGCCTCGCGCAGAGCGAACTCGGCTTCCACATCGGCTTCGGGCTCGCCGCGGTCGGGATGGCGCTCGGCCTGATCCAGTACACGATCGGCCGCAAGAACCTCGGCGAGAAGGCGAGCGAGATCCCCAACCCGCTGCCCGCGTCGCAGCGTCCGCTGGTCTTCATCGGTACCGCGGCCGGTGTCGCGGCGATCGTGCTCCTGATCGTCTTCGGGGTGATCAACCCGGCGAACCTGGTCGACATCGTCGTCTGGACCGTCGCGGTCATCTCGGTGATCTACTTCGTGGTGATCATCAGCAGCAAGAAGATCACCTCCGAGGAACGCAGCCGGGTGTACTCGTTCATCCCGATGTTCATCGCGAGCGCGGCGTTCTTCTCGCTGTACCAGCAACAGTTCACCGTCGTCGCGGCCTACACCGACGAACGGCTGAACCGCACCATCTTCGGCTGGGAGATGCCGGTGGCGTGGGTCAACTCGATCAACCCGGTGTTCATCATCCTGTTCGCGCCGGTGATCGCGGCGATCTGGACGAAACTCGGCTCGCGGCAGCCGTCCTCGCCGGTCAAGTTCGTGCTCGGCACGGTGACCATGGGCCTGGCGTTCCTGCTGTTCCTCCCGATGGTCGGCAGCGGCAAGAACGCCAGCCCGCTGCTCGCGCTGGTGGGCATCCTGTTCGTGTTCACCATGGCGGAACTGATGCTTTCGCCGGTCGGTCTTTCGCTTTCGACCAAACTCGCGCCGGAGGCCTTCCGGACGCAGATGGTGGCGCTGAACTTCCTGTCCATCTCACTCGGTACGGCGATGTCCGGAAAGCTCGCCGAGTACTACTCGGTGGACGACGAAGCGCCGTACTTCAGCATCGTCGGCGGGGTCGCCATCGTGGTCGGTGTGGCCCTTCTGGTGGCGACGCCGATGATCCGCAAGCTGATGAAGGGCGTCCACTAGACGCTCTTTTGCCCGCGCTGACGAGTGACCCTCGGAGGTGCTGAAGGGGCCCTTCACCGCATAGGACGCGGTGAGGGGCCCTTTCGCTGCGTCAGATGCGGGGAAGGGCCCCTTCAGTCCTGCCCTACGCGACGCTCGTCCCGAACAGCACGCCGACGTAGTAGGTCACCACCATCGTCAGCGCGCCGACACCGACGTTCCTCGCGATCGCGCGGCCGACGTGCGCGTCGCCGAGTTTCGCGCTGAGGAAACCGGTCAGGACCAGCCCGACCACGACCGCCGACGCGCACGCCCAGACCCGCGCCGAGGTCGACGTCCACAAGATCGACAGCAGAGGCAGCAGCGCGCCGACGGTGAACGCCACCAGCGACGCCCACGCCGCCTGCCACGGGCTGGTCAGATTGTCCGGATCGATGCCGAGTTCGGCTTCGGCGTGCGCTTGCAGCGCGTCCTTTTCGGTCAGTTCGCGGGCGACTTCGGCGGCGAGTTCCGGGGAAAGGCCCTTCGCCTCGTAGATTCCCGCGAGTTCCCGTTCTTCGGCTTCGGGCATCTCTTTCAGTTCGCGTTTTTCCAGCCGCAACTGCGCGCGTTCGGTGTCGCGCTGGGTGCTCACCGAGACGTATTCGCCGCCCGCCATGGAAAGCGCGCCCGCGACCAGTCCCGCGATTCCCGCGGTCGCGATCGCGGTGGAGTCGGTGGTCGCGCCCGCGACGCCGACCACGATGCCCGCCACCGACACGATCCCGTCGTTCGCGCCGAGTACCCCGGCACGCAGCCAGTTCAGCTTGCCGCCGAGGTCCTCATGAGGTTCGTGAGGATGGGCTGTCGACACGGTATCGGTCACCGTTTCAGTGAAACACGAAGAACGGGAATCGGCGAGAGGAAACCTTTTCGGTCAATGCAGCCAAACCTTATTGACTATTGCCTTACCTAACCCGTCGGCTAGGACCTCGCGTGACAGTGGCTTCGCCACGGGTCTGCGGTCCCCGTGGGCGGCGGAGGTTCGGAAGCGTCGCGAAAGCCAGCGCGCGGGCGAGCGACAGAAACGCCACATTCGCCTTACTCCTCAATGGAACCCGAAACGTCACTCACGACCCACCTGTACCGGGCTAGGTTGTGACTGTGGCCGAAGTGGTGATCCTGATCGGGCTCCAGGCGTCCGGGAAGACGACGTTCTTCCGGCGGGAGTTCGCGGGCACGCACGTCCACGTCAGCAAGGACACCTTCCCCAACGCCCGCCGTCCGCAGGTCCGCCAGCTGCGGATGCTCACCGAGGCGCTCGAAGGCGGTCGTTCGGTGGTCGTGGACAACACCAATCCGTCGGCCGAAGAGTGGGTGCCGCTGATCGAGGTCGCCAAAAAGTACGGCGCGAAGGTCGCCGGGTACTGGTTCCCGCCGGACTTCGTCGGTTCGCAGGAGCGCAACGCGCGCCGGCAAGGCAAAACCCGGGTGCCGGACGTCGGTCTGTATGCGACGCTCAAACGCCTCAGGCGACCTGGCGCCGAGGACGGTTTCGACGAGCTGTACACCGTCGGTTTCGACGGCGAGGGCGGTTTCGTCGTGGAACGGGGGTGACCGTGGAGTCCGGCGGTTTCGAAGCGCGGCAACGGGAACGCGAGTGGTTCCACGGTCTGACGGTGCCGCCCGGCTCCTGGACGGTGCTCCGCGTCGACGGCAGGGGATTCTCCAAGTTCACCGAAGCGCGGTTCGAGAAGCCGTTCGATCCGCGGTTCGGCGAGTGCATGGTCGAGACCGCGAACGCCTTGATGGCGGAGTTCGCCTCGCCTTACGTCTACGCGGAAAGCGACGAGATCTCGATCCTGCTCGACCCCGCCACCGACCTCTTCGGCCGGGGTGTCGAGAAGCTCGTGTCGATCTCCGCGGGGGTCGCGTCGGCCGCGTTCACCCACGCGGCGGGGACGCCCGCGCACTTCGACGGCCGGGTCTGGCTCGGCACGACGGCGGACGACGTCGTCGACTACTTCTCGTGGCGTCAGGCGGACGCGACCCGCTGCGCGCTCAACGGCTGGTGCTACTGGATCCTGCGCAAGGCGGGGAAGTCGGCGAGTGAGGCCGGAGCCGCCATCGAAGGCGCGGGTACCGCCGAGAAGAACGAACTGCTCTTCGCGCAAGGCGTCAACTTCGCCGAAGTGCCCACCTGGCAGCGACGCGGCGTCGGGCTGTACTGGGAGACCTATGAACGCACGGGTTTCGACCCGGTGCGCGAGATCGAGGTCTCCGCGACCCGCCGCCGCGTCCGCGTCGAGCGCGAGTTGCCGATGAAGGCCGAATACCGCGCCTTCCTCGGCGAGCTGCTTCAGCCGATCGGTTCGGGCAGCCGCCGCACGGTGTAGGCGAGGTCGATCGTCTCGCCGGTCGCCGGGTCGCCCAGTTCCACGCGCCAGGAGTCGGCGAACTGGTCGACGCCGTGCACCATCGGGATCGTGCCCGAGATCAGCACCGTGCCCGGCGCGTGCAGACCGCGTTCGCGCAGCACGTCCAGCCAGTACGACGGCGGCAGCAGTTCCGCGAGTTTTCCTTGCTGGATCAGGGTTTCCCCGGCCCAGGCGGACAGTGTGAGCTCGTCGAGCCGGTCTTGGACGTCGACGAGCCGCCACGCCTTGGCGGCGAGGACGTCGGGGCCGGCGTTCTTGCTCCACGCGACGCCATGGGCTTCGAGCGCGCGGTCGGTGTGGTCGCAGGCGGCGGTCAGGAGGACGTCCTCGGGGGCCGGACCGGTGATGACGAGGGCCCATTCCGCCTCGCCGGAGGTCCGTTCGTGCTGCACGGGGACCTCTTCGGTCTGGCTCGCCAGGTACGGCGCGACCGGGTAGAGCGCCGGGATCACCGAGGGGGCCGGGACACCGAGTTCGGCCAGTTCGGCCACGTGGGCGGCGACGTCTTCCTGGCTGCGACCGGCGTATCCGGCGTTCAGCAGCGTGTGGACCTCGGTCCGCCGCTCCTGGCCGTCGGGAAGGGTGAAACGCAGCTCAGGCATCTGTCCTCCGAAATTGGGGGTTGCGCATACAGCTTGTATACAAGGAGTATATCCGCAATTCAACCCCTCCCGGCGGGGTTGAGGGACCTCGAACGGACGGGAAGTGGACATGACCGCACCAGCCGGTGACCGGCGCTCGCTGCACAAGGCCTTCGCGGCCAGCCTCTCGGGAACAGCGCTCGAGTGGTACGACTTCGCGGCCTACTCGGTGGCGGCCGCGACGATCTTCGGACATCTCTTCTTCCCCTCGGAAGACCAGCTCGCGAGCACGATGGCGGCGTTCTCCACCTACGCCGTCGGCTACCTCGCCCGGCCGCTCGGCGGGTTCATCTTCGGCCGCCTCGGCGACGTGCTCGGCCGCAAGCGCATCCTGGTCATGACCCTTGTGCTCACCGGTGTCGCGACGTTCCTCATCGGCGTCCTGCCCACGTACGAGAGCATCGGCGGCTTCGCGGCGATCCTGCTCGTGGCACTGCGTTTCGCACAGGGTGTCGGCATCGGCGGCGAATGGGGTGGCGCCGTCCTGCTGTCGAGTGAGTTCGGGGATCCGGGCAAACGCGGGTTCTGGGCGTCGGCCGCGCAGATCGGCCCGCCAGCGGGCAATCTGCTCGCGAACGGCGTCCTCGCCGTACTGGCCGCGCTGCTGACCGAGGACCAGTTCAACAGCTGGGGCTGGCGGATCGCGTTCCTGCTGTCGGGCGTGCTGGTCGTGTTCGGCCTGTGGATCCGCCTCAAGCTGGAGGAAACGCCGGTCTTCAAACAACTCCAGGAGCGTGGCGAACGTTCGTCGGCGCCGATCTCCGAGGTCTTCCGCACCGAACGCCGAGCGCTGATCGCGTCCGTGTTGATCCGCGTCTGCCCGGACGTCCTCTACGCGCTGTTCACCGTTTTCGTGCTGACGTACGTCACCACGCACACCGGCCTCTCGCGCGGCGCCGGGCTGGCCGCGGTGATGATCGGCTCGGCGTTCCAGCTGGTGCTGATGCCCCTGTTCGGCGCGCTGTCGGACCGGGTCTCGCGCCGCAAGATGTACCTGTTCGCGACCATCGCCGCCGGGATCTGGCCGTTCGTGTTCTTCCCGATGGTCAGCGGTGGTTCGTTCGCGATGCTGGCGATCGGCATCGTGCTCGCGCTCGTCATCCACGCGGCGCTCTACGGGCCGCAGGCCGCGCTCGTCACCGAGCAGTTCTCGCCGCGCCTGCGCTACACCGGCAGTTCGCTGGCGTACACCCTCGCCGGAGTCATCGGCGGGGCGCCCGCGCCGTTGCTGTTCACGGCGCTGCTCGCCGGCTTCGACAGCTGGCTCGCGATCGGCGTCTACCTGCTGGCGACCGCGGTGGTGACCGTCATCGGGGTCCTGCTCGCCCGTGACCCGGACCGCGAGGAAGAGGCGGCAGCCCTGGAGACCGCGCGATGACCTGGACGCCGATGTCCACAGTGGAAGGGCTGCCGCTGCTCGGCGGGCAGGGCCGGTTCCGGACGGCCGCCACGGCGGAAGGCGGTCTGGCGTACGAGATCTTCTACCCGGCGGGCGTCGCCTCTCCCGTGCACAGCCACGATCACGACAGCTTTGTGTACCTGGTTTCGGGTTCGCTGCGCGGCACGCTCGACGGCCGGGAGGTGACGCTCGAGGTGGGCGAGACGATCGTCCACCCGCGCGGTGTCCCGCACAGTGTCGAGGCCATTGTGGACAGTCAGTGGATCGAGTTCAAGACGCCACTGCCGTCGCGGCCGCCGATCAGCGGATGAAAAGAAACCGGGGCGGACACTGAAGTTCCAGCGTCCGCCCCGGTCGGGAGAAAAGTCTTACGCGTCCAGCTCGGCCAGGGCCAGCTTCGCCTTCTCCAGCTCGGCTTCGAGCTGGGCGACCTTCGCGGCCTGAAGCTCGCGAGCGGCGTTGATGACCTCGTCGATCGGGCCCGACAGGTCCGCGTGCAGTTCCTTGGCGGCGCGGGACACGGCGGCGGCCGGGATCTCCAGGCCCTTCGCGACCCACTTGGCGCCGTTCTTGAGCTCGGCCTGCCACTCGCCGTCGGCGGTGCCGGTGACCGTGAGCGTCAGCTCGACGGTGCGGGTCTTCTTCGCCGTCGTGGCGACCTTGGGGCGGCCACGCTTGGGCTTGGGGGACTCCACCGCGGCTTCTCCGGCGGGGGTCTCCGGGTTTTCCGGGGACTCGGTCTTGGCCTCGGCCGGGGCTTCGGTGGTGTCCGAGGTGGTCTCCGCCTGCGGCGTCGAGTCGACGGGCGCTTCGGTAGCCGCTTCTTCGGACACGGCGTCAGTGCGTGTCAAGGCATCCACGGTCATCGTCGGTGTCGTCTCCTTGCCCGGGTATGGGGTGGTACCCGGCACATCCTAGAACAGGCGTTCGACTGTCGCGCGGCAGGGTGTGCTAAGCGTGTCGCATGATCGGATCGGTCCGCGACGATCGGGCGCGGTCCGGTCGCGCTCCGTCAGAGTCGACGGCGAAGGGAGGCCTCGTGATCTCGGCACTCAACCGGCTCGTCGACCTGGTCGAAGAGCACCTCACCGACGAGCTCGACGTCATCGGGCTGGCCGGTGCGCTCGGCACGACCGAGTACCACCTGCGCCGGATGTTCTCGTCGCTGGCGGGAATGCCGCTGTCGGAGTACGTCCGCCGTCGCCGCATGACCGCCGCCGTCGCCGCCGTCGTCCGTGGCGAGGACGATCTGCTGACCATCGCCGTCCGGTACGGCTACGGCTCGGCAGAGGCGTTCGGCAGGGCGTTCCGGGCGGTCCACGGCGCCGGTCCCGGTGACGTCCGCCGCGACGGAGGCCCCCTTCGCACACAACCGCTGCTCAGGTTCCGCCTGAGCGTCGAAGGGAGCATCCCCATGGAAACCCGTATCGTCGACCGGCCCGCTTTCCGGCTCGTCGGGCACGCGACCCGCGTCCCGCTGGTCCACGAGGGCGTCAACCCGCACATCCAGCGGCACATCACCGCACTGCCACCGGAAGCGCACGCCCGGCTGAAAGCGCTCAGCGACACCGAGCCGCCGGGGCTGCTGCAGGTCAGCGACGCTCTCGACCCGGACGGCGCCGAGCTGACCTATCTGCACGGGGTCGCCGTCACCGGGGACGCCCCCGGCGATCTCGACGTCATCGAGGTGCCGTCCGGGCGGTGGGCGGTCTTCCGTACCGACGGCCCGCATCCGGAGGCGCTGCAGAAGGTGTGGGCGGCGACGGCGACCGAGTGGTTCCCGTCCAACCCGTGGCGGCTGCGGCCGGGGCCGTCGATCGTCACGATCCTGAAGCACTCGGACGACTTCGGGACCGCCACTTGTGAGCTTTGGCTGGCTGTCGAGCCCGCCTGACCGATGCCAGGAAAGGCCCGTTACTTGCAAAATTTGCAAGTAACGGGCCTTTCCTGGCGCTCTCGGGAGCTACTCCTCGGACTTGCCCGACTTCAGGCCCGAAGAGATCAGGTCCATCACGGACGAGTTGGCCAGCGTGGTGACGTCGCCGACCTGGCGGTTCTCGGCGACGTCGCGCAGCAGGCGGCGCATGATCTTGCCGGACCGCGTCTTCGGCAGTTCCTGCACGACCAGGATCTGCCGCGGCTTCGCGATCGGGCCGATCTCCTTGGCGACGTGGTTGCGCAGTTCCTGCACGGCCTTGTCGCCACCGTCGACGGCGTTGCCGCGCAGGATGACGAACGCGACGATGCCCTGCCCGGTGGTCGGGTCGGAAGCGCCGACGACGGCGGCCTCGGCGACCGTCGGGTGCGAGACCAGCGCGGACTCGACCTCGGTGGTCGAGATGCGGTGCCCGGACACGTTCATCACGTCGTCGACCCGGCCCAGCAGCCAGATGTCGCCGTCGGCGTCGTACTTCGCACCGTCACCGGCGAAGTAGTAGCCCTGGTCGCGGAAGCGCGACCAGTAGGTGTCGCGGAACCGTTCCTCGTCGCCCCAGATGCCGCGCAGCATGCCCGGCCACGGCTTGTCGAGCACCAGGTAGCCGCCGCCACCCTTGCCGACCTCGACGCCCTGGTCGTCGACGACCTTCGCCGAGATGCCCGGCAGCGCCTTCTGCGCGGAGCCCGGCTTCGTGGAGGTGACGCCCGGAAGCGGCGAGATCATGATCCCGCCGGTCTCGGTCTGCCACCAGGTGTCGACGATCGGCGCCGAGTTCGCGCCGACGTTCTCGCGGTACCAGATCCACGCTTCGGGGTTGATCGGCTCGCCGACACTGCCCAGCACGCGCAGCGAGGAGAGGTCGTACTTCTCCGGGATCTCGTTGCCCCACTTCATGAACGTGCGGATCAACGTGGGCGCGGTGTAGTAGATGGAGACCTTGTGCTGTTGGACGATCTCCCAGTGGCGGCCCTCGTGCGGGGTGTTCGGCGTGCCTTCGTAGACGACCTGCGTCGTCCGGTTCGCCAGCGGCCCGTACACGATGTAGGTGTGCCCGGTGATCCAGCCGATGTCGGCGGTGCACCAGTAGACGTCTTCGCCGGCCTTGTGGTCGAAGACGTTGTGGTGCGTGTACGCCGCTTGGGTCAGGTAACCGCCGGAGGTGTGCAGGATGCCCTTCGGCTTCCCGGTGGTGCCGGAGGTGTAGAGGATGAAGAGCGGGTGCTCCGAGTCGAACGCCTGCGGCGCGTGCTCCGCGGACTGGCCGTCGACCAGTTCGTGCCACCAGAGGTCGCGGCCTTCGGTGATGGGCACCTCGTCGCCGGTGCGGCGGACGACGATGACCTTCTCGACCGATTCGGCGCCTTCGAGCGCTTCGTCGACGTTGACCTTCATCGGCGCGGCCTTGCCGCGGCGGTACTGGCCGTCGGTGGTGATGACGATCCTCGCCGCCTGGTCGTCCACCCGGGATCGCAGCGCTGTCGGGGAAAAACCGCCGAAGACGACACTGTGCAGAACACCGATGCGGGCGCACGCGAGCATCGCGAAGATCGCTTCGGGCACCATCGGCATCTGGATGGCGACGCGGTCGCCCGCGGTGAGGCCGAGGGACTCGAAGGCGTTCGCCGCCCGGGAGACCTCGTCCTTCAGCTGCGCGTAAGTGATGTCACGGCTGTCGCCGGGCTCGCCGACCCAGTGGATGGCGACCTGGTCTCCGTGTCCGCCGTCGACGTGGCGGTCGACACAGTTGTAGGCGACGTTCAGCTTCCCGCCCACGAACCACTTCGCGACCGGCGCATTGGTCCAGTCCAATACCTGCGACCACTTCGTGTCCCAGTGGAGGCGCTCGGCCTGCTTGGCCCAGAAAGCTTCCCGGTCCGCGTCGGCTTCGGCGTAGAAGTCGGCGGTGGCATTCGCTTGCGCGCTGAAAGCCTCACTCGGGGGGAAGGTCCTGCTCTCCGTGAGCAAATTGTCCAGCGCCGGCGACTGCTCGGTCATGGTGCGATGCCTCCTGTGATTCGCGTGTCTTCACGCCCGTTGGCACGCTATCGACGTTACGACGCGAAGTAAAAGGTTGCATCGTGGTTGCGCGCGGCATTCATCCGCTTGAGGACAAAGCGGTACGGACCGCGGGCCATTCTGGTCCGGTGAGGGAGTAGACAACGGTGTCACGGACGGTTCCGTCGGGCCGGACGCGATGCGCGCGCAGCACCCCTTCCCGCTGTGCGCCGAGGCGTTCGATCGCCTTCTGCGACTTCAGGTTGTTGATGTCGGTCTCCCACGAGACACGGTTCGCGCCGAGGTCGTCGAAAGCGTGGCGCAGCAACAGGAGTTTCGACTCGCGGTTGAGCCCGGTCCGCTGCCACGCGGAGCCGATCCAGGTGTAGCCGAGGGAAATGATCTTGTGGCGCGCGTTCATCGCGTAGAACGACGTCGTGCCCGCGACCTCGCCGGTGTGCGCGTCGAGCTGTGCCCAGGCGCGGCGGTCGGTGTCGGCGAGGATGCCGTCGACCATCGCCTCGGCCTCGGCGAGGTCCCGAGGCTGCCGGAGGCTGAGCCAGGTCCAGATCGCGGGGTCGGATCCGGCTTCGAACAGGCCCTTCGCGTGATCGCGGGTGAGCGGTTCGAGGCGGACGCGTTCGCCGTCCAGGGTCGCGTGGTCGTTCCAGTCGTTCACGATCTTGACGCTACGTCCGGCATTGGCCCTGCTGGATAGCCAGTTTCGAAGCATTCGAGAAGGCCACTGAGGCGTTGCCTATGCTCGCGGGAACGATCGAGAAGGCGAGGCGCGCATGGCCGAGGAGCGGGAAGAGCTCACCTGGGAGTTGTTCGGAACGGCCAGCAGGGAGCTGGCGCAGGCCGTCGCCGACGACGGGTTCGAGCCGGACCTGATCCTGTCGATCGCGCGCGGCGGGCTGTTCGTCGCCGGCGCGCTCGGCTACGCGCTGGACGTGAAGAACCTGCACGTGATGAACGTCGAGTTCTACACCGGCGTCGATCAGCGTCTCGACCTGCCGGTGATGCTGCCGCCGGTGCCGAACGTCGTCGACCTGACGAAGAAGAAGGTGCTCGTCGCCGACGACGTGGCGGACACCGGCGCGACGTTGAAGCTGGTCCGCGACTTCTGCGCCGACCATGTCGCCGAGGTGCGCTGCGCGGTCGTCTACGAGAAGCCGCGCTCCGACGTGAAATGCGAGTACGTCTGGAAGCACACGGACCGGTGGATCAACTTCCCGTGGTCGGTGCAGGCACCGGTCGTGCGCCGCGAGGGTCAGGTGCTGGACGCGTGACGGATCCGCTGAAGCCGCTGCTGGACCTCGAAGGTGTCGCGGCGGCCGCGAAATCGGCACAGGACGCGGTGTTCGCCGTCCACCGGCTGCCCGCCAACCTGCGTGGCGGCGCGGCGACGGCCGCCGAAGCGTCCGTGCGGTCGGCGCGCGCGTCGGCCGGGATCGAGGGCGCGGCGCCCGAACTGCCGGAATCCGGCGAAGTGACCGATCCGGTACTGGCGGGCGCGTTGCGCGTCGCGGAAGCGCTGGAGGGGCTGCTCCCGGCGTGGCGGCGTGCGCCGCTGCAGGCGTTGGCGCGCTTGCACGTCCTCGCCGCGTCGGATCTGGTGACGGACCTCGACGCGCTGGGACGACCGCGGTCGTCCGGTGACGTCGGGCCGCGGCTGGAGATGCTGGCGCAACTCGTCACCGGCGCGACGTCGGTCCCCGGACCGGTGCTCACCGCCGTCGTGCACGGGGAACTGTTGGCGCTGAAGCCTTTCGGTTCGGCGGACGGGATCGTCGCGCGGGCTGCGGCGCGGCTCTCGGCGGTGGCGACGGGGCTGGACCCCAAGGCGCTGACGGTGCCTGAGGTCGCGTATTTCCGGCGCGTGCCGCAGTACCTCGAGGCCGCTTCGGCCTTTACGGACGGGACTCCCGAGGGTGTCCGGTCCTGGCTGCTCTTCTCCTGCGAAGCCTTCGAAGCGGGCGCCCGCGAGGCGAAGTCCATCTCGGACGCCGCCGGCTGACCTCCTCCTCGTGTTTCGTCCTCTAGTTGCGGTACTTGCACGCAACTACCGCAACTGGAGGACGAAACGCGGGGGTGTGGTGTGCCGACAGGGGATCTTGAGTAGGTGTAGCTAGTAGCCACATGGCTTAAGTGCCTGGAGCGACCTAACGTCGTCGGGCATGAGTGGTGCGTATCACAGCGATCTGGCGGGTAAGTCCGCGCTGGTCACGGGCGCGGCGAGTGGGATCGGCCTGGCCTGCGCCGAAGCGCTCGCCCAGGCCGGGGCCAAGGTCCACCTCGTCGACATCGACGACGCCGTCGAGAAGGCGGCGGCCGAGGTCGACGGCATCGCGCACGTCGCCGACCTCACCGACGCCCGGGCCATCGAGACCCTTCCGGCCGAGGTCGACATCCTCGTCAACAACGCCGGCTTCCAGCACATCGCGCCGATCCACGAGTTCCCGCCGGAGACGTTCACCCGCCTCCAGGCGCTCATGGTCACCGCGCCGTTCCTGCTCATCCGCCGCGTGCTGCCGCCGATGTACGACCGCGGCTGGGGTCGCGTGGTCAACATGTCCAGCGTCCACGGCCTCCGCGCGAGCCCGTTCAAGTCCGCGTACGTCACCGCGAAGCACGCGCTCGAAGGACTCTCCAAGGTCACCGCGCTCGAAGGCGCCGAACACGGGGTGACCAGCAACTGCGTCAGCCCCGGCTACGTCCGGACCCCGTTGGTCACCGGCCAGCTCGAAGCGCAGGCCGAAGAGCACGGCCTCGAACGCGACGCCGTCATCGAGCAGGTCCTGCTGCGCCGTTCGGCGATCAAGCGGCTCATCGAACCCGCGGACGTCGCCGCGTGCGTGCTCTGGCTCTCCGGCGACCACGCCGCCCATGTCACCGGTACCTCGATCCCCCTCGACGGCGGCTGGACCGCCGCGTGAACCCTCCAGAAAGGACGTCCCCGGTGACCACGCAACCCCGTGGCTCGATCGCGAAGGTGGTCAGTGCCAGCCTGATCGGAACGACGATCGAGTGGTATGACTTCTTCCTCTACACCTCCGCCGCGGCGCTGGTGTTCGGCAAATTGTTCTTCCCCACCAACGATCCGCTGACAGGCACGCTGCTCGCGTTCCTGACCTACGCCGTCGGCTTCCTCGCGCGGCCGGTCGGCGGGCTGGTGTTCGGGCACTTCGGGGACCGGGTCGGCCGCAAGAAGCTGCTGGTGCTGAGCCTGCTGCTGATGGGCGGTTCGACCTGCGCGATGGGCATCCTCCCGACGTATGCGACCGTCGGCGTGCTGGCGCCGATCCTGCTGACGCTGCTGCGGCTGGTCCAAGGTTTCGCCCTCGGCGGCGAATGGGGCGGCGCGGTGCTGATCGTCTCCGAACACGGTGACGACAAGCGCCGCGGGTTCTGGGCGTCGTGGCCGCAGTGCGGTGCCCCCGGCGGGAACCTGCTCGCGACGGCGGTCCTGGCGATCCTCGCCGCGACCCAGTCCGACGAGGCGTTCCTCAGCTGGGGCTGGCGGATCCCGTTCCTGCTTTCCGGGGTCCTCGTGGTGATCGGGCTCTGGATCCGGCTCGCGGTCAGCGAATCGCCGGTCTTCCTGGCTGCACAAGAAAAGAGCGCGCCCGAGCACGCGCCGGTCGTCGAGGTGTTCCGGAACAACTGGCGCGCGGTGCTGATCACGATCGGTTCGCGCATGGCGGAGAACGTTTCGTACTACGTGATCACCGCGTTCATTCTGGTTTACGTCACCACCGGATTGAGTTTGCCGAAATCCGCGGGACTCAACGCGGTGCTCATCGGTTCGGCCGTGCATTTCCTGACCATTCCCTTGTGGGGCATTCTTTCCGACCGGATCGGCCGCCGCCCGGTCTATCTGTTCGGCGCGATCGGGATGGCGGTGTGGAGCTTCGCGTTCTTCGCGATGCTCGACACGAAGAATTCCGGTGTCATCATTCTCGCGGCGACCGTCGGGCTGGTGCTGCACGGCGCGATGTACGGCCCGCAGGCCGCGTTCTTCTCCGAGCAGTTCCCGACGCGGGTCCGCTACACCGGCCTTTCGGTCGGCGGGCAGCTGTCGTCGATCGCGGCGGGCGCGGTGGCGCCGCTCATCGCGGTCGCGCTGTTCAAGGAGTTCGGCAGCACGGTCCCTGTCTCGCTCTACGTCGTCGCGATGTGCGTGCTGACGGTGATCGCGCTGCTCGCCGCCCGCGAGACCAAGGGGGAATCCCTGCACTCCGAAGTTCTCACGGAGCGCGGTCACGTGTCAGCATGACCGTTGTGGACGGTGCGGAGACGACGAGGGCTTTGCGCCGGCTGCTCGAACTGCTCGCCTCCGGGGCGGGCAGTGAGCAGCTGGCGCACGTCCCCGTCGATCCGAAGGCCACCGAGCTGGCGCTGCGGATCCGCGACACCGTCGCCGAGCACCGGCGGCGCGAGGCGGAGCTGGCCGCGCTGTTCGACACGGCCAGCGACCTCGCCAGGCTGGACGATCCGGACGCCGTCCTCCGGTCGATCGTGCGGCGGGCGCGGGCTCTGCTCGGCGTGGACGTCTCGTACCTCAGCCTCAACGACGAGACCGAGGGCAACACCTACGTCCGCGTGACCGACGGCTCGGTTTCCGCGCTGTTCCAGGACATCGTGCTGGGGATGGGCGAGGGACTCGGCGGGCTGGTCGCGCAGACCGCGCGGCCGTACGCGACGGCGGACTACTTCAACGACAAGCGGTTCCACCACACTTCTTCGATCGACACCGGCGTGCTCGACGAGGGGTTGACAGCGATCCTCGGGGTGCCGCTGGCGATCGGCAGCAAGGTCATCGGGGTGCTGTTCGCCTCGGATCGGACCACGCGCGAGTTCTCGCCGGAGGAGGTCGCGCTGCTGTCGTCGCTGGCCGACCACGCGGCGATCGCGCTGGACAACGCGCATCTGCTCGACGAGACGCGGCGCGCGGTCGCCGAGCTGAACGCCGCCAACGCGACGATCAGCGCGCACAACGACGCGATGCGCCGCGCCGAAGACGCGCACGACCGGCTGATGGATCTCGTGCTGCGCGGCGGCGACCTGGCCGAGGTCGCCGCGGCGGTCGCGGACGTGCTCGGCGGCGGGATCGCCGTCTACGACGCGGACGGCGCCGTGCTGGCCAGGACCGGCGGGGAGTTGAGCCTCTCGCGTGCCGCCGTGTCCGCGTCCCGCGCGAGCGGACGGGCGGTGTCCACTGAGGACGGTTGGCTGTGCGCGGTCCAGGCCGGGCAGGAGTTCCTCGGCAGCCTGGTGCTGGGAGGCGGGCGGTCCCTCGGCGAGGCCGACAGGCGGCTGTTCGAGCGCGCCGGCGTGGTCACTGCGGTACTGCTGATGCAGCGGCGGTCCGTCGCGCGTGCCGAGGACGAGGTGCGTGGAGAACTGCTGTCGGACCTGCTCACCGCGCCGGGCCGCAATCCCGCCGCGCTGCTGGCACGAGGTCGCCGCCTGGGAGTTGACTTGTCGACATCGCACGCGGTGCTGATCGCCCACTCCGACGACGTCTCCCGGCGGCGGCTGGCCATGGCCGCCGCCCGGCACGCGGATCTGGTCGGTGTCCACGCCGACGAGGTCGTCCTGCTGGTCCGCGGCGAGGACGCCGGCGCGCTGGCCCGGTCCGTCGCCGCCGAGCTCGCGTCCACAATGGACTGCCCGGTGACGGTGGGCGCGGCGGGACCGGCCACCTCGCCACGGGCCTTGGCCGAGGCGCACGCGGAGGCCGCGCGGTGTGTCGCGTCGTTGCTCGCCCTCGGCCGGGTGGGTGAAGGCGCGAGCATGGCCGACCTCGGGTTCGTCGGGCTGCTCCTCGGCGAACACGCCGATCTCGACGCGTACGTGACGGCCACGATCGGCCCGGTCCTCGACTACGACGAACGCCGCGGTACGGATCTGATCGGCACTTTACGGGCGTATTTCGCCTGTGGCGGCAACTTGACGCGGGCGAAGGACCTGCTTCACGTGCACGTCAACACCGTCGTGCAGCGGCTGGACCGCATCGCGTCGCTGCTGGGCGAGCAGTGGCAGACGCCCGAGCGCGCGCTGGAACTCCAGCTCGCGCTCAGGCTGCACCGCCTCACCAATGACCGAACCGGATGACGTCGGAGAAGTCGCGTCGAGCGACCGTCGTCGCCGACGAGCCGGGTGACGGGCCGGGCTCGTCGCCATGGCCGAGTGCCACGACGCCGATCGGCTCGTGATCCTCCGGCACGCCGAACTCGCCGTGAAGGCGCTCCACGCTCTCGGGAGCGAGGCCGAAGAACACCGCGCCCAGCCCCTCGTCGACGGCGGTCTGCAGGATCAGCAGTGCCGCCATCCCGGTGTCGACGTCCCAGTACGGCACGCGCCACCAGGAGTCGTCACCTTCGGCGAAACCCTTGTCGGGCTTGGCATAGCGGTCGAGATAGGCGTTCTTGACCGAGAGCGGCACGATCGCGACCGGTGCCGTGGTCACGGATTCCGGCGCCCAGCTGGCTCCGAACTCCCAGAACTTGGCGAGTTCTTCACCGGTCAGGACGAGAAATCCTTGTCCTTGTGAGAATCCGGCCGAGGGACCTTTCAGCGCGTTGCGCAGGATGCGCTGAAGGCTCGCCTCGGCGACGGGCTCGTCGGTGAACTTCCGGACCATGCGACGGCGTCGTACGACGTCCTGGAATTCCATGAGATCAGTTTAGTGCGCAAGAGCTCGCGAGGTCGCCGCTCGCGCGCGGGATCGTCGCCGAGGACGGCGGGCGGACGCCGTCGAGCCAGCCTTCGAGCGCGGTGAACGCCGTCCGGAAGCACGGGCCGATCGGGCGCAGTTTGTCCGGGTAGGCGTCGTACAGGCCGTCGACATGGTTGCCGTCCACGATCCGGTAGTAGCGCTGGAGCCCGGCGCGGCCCTGACCGGCGATCATCCGCTGGTAGACGTCGGAATCGCGGGTGATCGGCAGGAGCGTGTCGAGGGTGCCGTGGAGGGTGATCAGCGGTTTGCCGATCCGCCCGGTCAGCGAGATCCGTTCGACCGCGCGATGCACCGACGGCGGGCGAGCGGTGTAGTCGTAGTCGGTCCCGGTGAACGACGGGTCGAATTCGGCCTGGTAGATGCGCTGGGTCAGCCCCCAGTAGACGTCGTTGTGGTACTGCCAAAGGAATTCCGAGCCCGGCGCGAAACCGGCGTCGAGAATCCGCCGGTGTGCCTGGGCGGAACCGGCGACGTACGCGGGATAGGCCTTGATCGCGGGCGGGAGGAAGGTGAACAGGTTCGGGCCGTCCTCGTGCCAAAGCGTGCCCTCCCAGTCGATGCCGCCGTCGTAGAGCCACGGCCGGTTCTCGAGCTGCCAGCGGACGAGATAGCCGCCGTTCGACATCCCGGCCGCGAGTGTGCGGCTCGGCAGGCGCCCGTAACGGTGGGCGACGGCGGCCTTCGCGGCGAGGGTCAGCTGCGTGACGCGCGAGTTCCATTCGGCGAGCGCGTCGCCGGGCCGCCGTCCGCCGGTGTGGAAGTCGGCGCCGGTGTTGCCCTTGTCGGTCGCGGCGAACGCGTACCCGGCGGCGAGGACCTGGTCGCCGATCGCGCGGTCGTTCGCGTACTGCCGTCGCACGCCGGGCGAACCCGAGACCACGAGGCCGCCGTTCCAGCGATCGGGCAGCCGCAGCACGAACTGTGCGTCGTGGTTCCAGCCGTGCGTGGTGTTGGCCGTCGAGGTGTCCGGGAAGTAGCCGTCGATCTGGATCCCGGGAACGCCATGGGGGACGGGGAACCCGGTCGAGGTCAGCCCGGCCCAGTCGGCCTGGACGGTGTGCCCGGTGGCCAGGGTGCCGGTGGTCGTCAGATCGTCCAAACAGGACAGTTGTTGTTTCGCGGCCCCCGGAACGCGCACGTTCGCGCATCCGCTCGCCGCCGCTTCGGCGGGCGAGATCAGGGCCAGCATCATCGCGAGGACCAGAATGAGCCGCATCGGCCGACGGTAAACGCGTGCCTTTCGGATCGGTACCCGGCGCGACCACACAAAACGGGCCGTCGCTGTGGTGGTCGTCCACGTGGGAACCGGGCTGCGGCGGTTTTAGCCTGAAATGATGCGAAAACTCCTCATCGGCGCGGTGGTTTCGACATTGGTCCTTCTCTTCGCGACTCCGGCACAGGCGGCGGCGATCCGTCCCGTGACCGGGTTCGGGAGCAATCCCGGTGCGTTGCAGATGTTCGAGTACGTTCCCGACGGGCTGCCGTCCGGACGTCCGGCGGTGGTCGTGCTGCACGGCTGCACCCAGGACGCGGCCGGATATGCCCGTGGCTCCGGCTGGATCGGCCTCGCGGACAAGCTGCGGTTCAAACTCGTTCTGCCACAACAGGTTTCGGCGAACAACTTCAGCAAATGCTTCACCTGGTTCCAGGCGGGCGACATCAAGCGCGGGTCCGGGGAAGCCGAATCGATCGCGCAGATGGCGCGGTTCGCGGCCGGAAGCCGGACTTACGTGACCGGTCTGTCGGCGGGCGGGGCGATGACCTCGGTGATGCTGGCGGCGTATCCGGAACTTTTCGCGGGCGGTGGTGTCGTCGCGGGCCTGCCGTACGGCTGCGCGGCTTCGATGATCGACGCCTACTCGTGCATGAATCCCGGCAAGGATCTGACCCCGAAGCAGTGGGGTGACAAGGTGCGGGCCGCGGGCACGGGCGCGCGTTCCCCGGTCAGCGTCTGGCACGGGACCGCGGACTACACGGTCGCTTCGATGAATCTGCGTGAGCTTTCCGAGCAGTGGACGGACGTCGGCGCCACCGTCGACACGCACGCCGTCACCGGGATGGGGCACGGTCAGCCGATCGCGCCGGCGGCCGGTTGCGGGCAGGCGGGGCCGTATCTGCTGGACGTCGGCGTGTGCGCGGCGGCGGAACTCGCGGCGAAGTGGCGGTTAGGCGAGGACGGCGTCCAGTAGCCCGGGGAACCGCTCGTGGATGTCCTCGGTCCGTAGCTCGACCCAGCGGGTCCGGCCCTCGACGAAGGTGGTCGTGAGGCCGGCCTCGCGCAGGACCTTCCAGTGGTGGGAGAGCGTCGGCGCGCTGATCTCGACGTCGTACTCGGTGATGGCGCAGCTTCGCGGCGAAGGATTGCTTCGCAGGGCGCGGATCAGCTCCAGGCGCACGGGATCCGCGAGCGCCTGGAGCACCGGCACGATCTCGATTTCGCCGGTCGGCGGCTGCGGCAGCGTGCTGGTCACTTCGCTCCAACTGTTTGACAGTCATCGAATAGTCCGGCCACTATACCTCCCATGACGATTCGACGATCATCAAATGATCGGCTCGCCTTGGGGGCTCTGCTGGTACTCGCCGTCGGGACGTTCACCGTCGGCACCGACGGGTTCGTCTTGAACGGGCTGCTGCCCACCATCGCCGCCGACCTGCGTGTTTCCGAAGCCGCCGCGGGCCAGCTGACCACGGTCTTCGCCGTGACGTACGCGATTTCCTCGCCGCTCATCGCGGCGTTCACCGGACGGCTCGACCGGCGCTGGGTACTCGGTGCCGGGATGGTGCTGTTCACGATCGGCATGGCCGGGCAGGCGCTCGGCGAGTCCTTCGCCGTGGTCGCCATCGCCCGCGTGCTGGCCGCCCTCGGCGCCGCGGCGTTCCAGTCCAACGCGTATGTGCTCGCCGGCGCCCTGGCGTCGGACGAGCGACGTGGCCGCGCCTTGGCGACGGTCTCCGCCGGGATGAGCGTGTCGATGGTGGTCGGTGTGCCGATCGGGGTGCTGGCGGGCACCTGGTTCGGCTGGCGCGCGGTGATGTGGGGGATCGGCGCGGTGGCGGTGGTCGTGGCGCTGCTCGTGCCGTTGCTGCCCGGTGTCCGGATGCCGACGGTGTCCCTGCGCGACAGGCTCGCCGTCGTCGCGCGGCCGCCGATCGCGCGTGTGCTCGGCGTCAGCGTTCTCGGCACCGCGGCGGGCTTCGCGGCCTTCGTGTACCTGCCCGTTCTGGTCGCTCCGGTCGCCGCGGGCGCGATGATCTCGTGGCTGCTCATCGGTTTCGGGATCGGGCAGATCGCGGGCAACGCCTTCGCGGGCCGGGCGACCGACTCACTCGGGCCCGCACGCGTCCGCGCGATCTCGCTCGTCGGTACGGTCGTGACACTCGCGCTGGTGGACGTCGCCGTGCTGAGCCTGCCCGGCGCGCTGGTCCTCGCGCTCGCTTCGGGGATCTTCGGCGGGATGCTGATGGTGCCGCAGCAACACAGGCTGTTCTCGCTGGCGCCCGACGCGCCGACGGTCGCCTTGGGGCTCAACGGTTCCGCGATCTACGCCGGGGGCGCCCTCGGTGCCGCGCTGGGTGGCGTCGTCCTGTCGTCGGCGGGCGTCTGGTGGGTCGGTCCCGTTGCCGCCTTCATCGCCCTGCTCGCCTTCGCGCTTTCGCTCCCTTCGCGCACGCGGGTGGCCCAGTCCGCCTGATCGAAAGTGGGAGCAAGGGACCTTTGCTATCGTTAGCGTGGGTACGCTAAATAAGTGACAGCAAAGGTCCCTTGCTCTCTTCCCGCAGGTCAGAGGGCTACTTGACCGGGATCCTGGTCGACCAACGCTCCTCGATACGCGCGAAGCGCCACACGAAGAGGGCGAGGGCCCAAGTAAGCACGAAGAGCGCTACGACCGCGTAGCCGACGTAGTCCAGGCTCAGGGACCCGATCGCCGCGAGCGGTCCGGTCGTGATGCTTAGCCGCTCGGTGAGGATCGAGATCAGCTCGATCGTCCCGATGAGCAGCGCGACCGCGACGGAAAGCGCCGTCACGGTGAGGTTGTAGTAGATCTTCCGCACCGGCTTCGCGAAGGCCCAGCCGTACGCGAAGTTCATGAAGCAGCCGTCGGCGGTGTCGAACAGCGTCATCCCCGCGGCGAACAGGATCGGCAGCACCAGGATCGCGTACCAGGGCAGGGAGAACGCGGCCGCGCCGCCGGCGAGCACCAGCAGGCTGATCTCGGTCGCGGTGTCGAAGCCGAGGCCGAACAGCACGCCGATCGGGTAGATGTGCCACGGCTTGCGCACCGCCTTGGTGGCGCCCCGCAGCAGTCGGTTCATGAAGCCGCGGTTGTCGAGTTGCCGTTCCAGCGCCGCTTCGTCGAACTCGCCCCGCCGCATGCGCCGGAACACCTTCACGATGCCGACCAGTACGACCAGGTTCATGATCCCGATGAGGTACAGGAACACCGCCGAAACGGACGTCCCGATCAGCCCGGTCGCCTCGTGCAACGCCGACGAGTCGTCCTCGACGGCGCCGGCGAGTGCGCGGACGCCGAGCGACAACAGCAGGCACAGGACGAAAACGATCGTCGAATGGCCGAGGGAGAACCAGAAGCCGACCGAAAGCGGCCGTTGCCCGTCGGCCATCAGCTTGCGGGTGGTGTTGTCGATCGCGGCGATGTGGTCCGCGTCGAAAGCGTGCCGCATCCCGAGCACGAAGGCGGTGACGCCGAGGCCGATCCCGAACACGCCCGTGGCGCCGAGCTCGTACTGGCGCGGCGCCACGAAAAGCGTCAGGACCCCCCAGCCCACGACGTTGAGCAGCAGGATGAACCCGGCCATCCCGGCGACGGACACCCGTTCGCGTCGCGTGAGCGCGAGGCGTCGGGATGAACGGGGCTGTCCGCCGGTGCTCATGACCACCCGACCTCTCAGTCGCGAATACCTGAGAGCCTAAGCAGATGAGCAGGTGATGGGCAATCAGTGATTTTTCAGCTCGCGCGCACCCGCAGGGAGTCGAGAGCCTTGCGTACGTGGCCATCACTGTTCGCCAGCGCCTTCGCCGCGTTCGCGACGTCTTCGCCGGACAACAGATGGACCAGCGCGACCTTGAGGTCGCCGTCGGCCTCGGTGAGCGCGTCGGAGCAGTCCGCCATGCTCATCCCCGTGGCCTCGCGCAGGATCCTGATGGTCCTTCCGCGCAGCTTCGCGTTGGTCGCGCGCATGCTGACCATCAGGTTCGAGTAGGTCCGGCCGAGTTTGATCATCGTCGCGGTGGAAAACGCGGTGAGGATGATCTTCTGGGCCGTGCCCGCCTTCATCCGGGTCGACCCGGCGATCGCCTCGGGGCCGGTGTCCACGGCGATGAGGACATCGACACCCGGCGGCATCACCGCGGCCGGATTGCCCGAGACCAGCGCGGTCCGGGCACCGCGACGGCTGGCCGCGGCCAGCGCGCCGAGAACGTAGGGCGTCCGGCCGGAAGCCGTCAGCCCGAGCACGAAGTCGCCGGGTACGACGGTCTCGGCCACCTCGGCGGCTCCGGCCTTCACGTCGTCCTCGGCGTCTTCGACGGCTTGGCGCAGAGCGCGCGCGCCGCCCGCGTGATGCGCGATGAACCAGTCGGAGGGCACGTTGAACGTCGGCACGAGCTCCGCCGCGTCCAACGTCGCCAGCCTGCCGGAGGTACCGGCCCCGAAGTAGTGCACGCGGTGTCCCGACCGCAGCGCTTCCACGGCGAAGTCGACCGCCCGCGCCACCTGCGGCAGCACCGCGGCGACGGCTTCGGGGACCCGGCGGTCCTCGGCGTTGATCGCGCCGAGGATGCCCATGGTCGACATCAGGTCGATGTCGGTCGTCCGTGGATTGCGCTGTTCGGTTGGCGAATCGACGTGCACCACCTGGCGTGGGACGGTCATCATGCGCCTCACTTTTTCGCTCATTTGCCGGTTTCCCGCGGCCGTCGCCTGCCGTCGGGCCGAACGCCCAGCCGGTGCGAACCCACCGCGTCCCTGGTCGCGTCGAGCGCGTTGACCGACGCGTCCATGTGCCGCTGCGCGACACCGATGAACAGGCAGTCGATGACGGTCAGCTGCGCGATGCGACTGGCGGTCGCACCCGAGCGGAACGTCGTTTCCCGTGCGGCCGTGGTCAGCACGTGGTCGGAGACCTCGGTGATCGGCGAACGCGGGAAGTTCGTCACGGCGACGGTGATCGCGCCGTGCTCACGGGCCACACGCAGCGCCTCGACGGTGTCCGTGGTCGCGCCCGTGTGGGAGATGCCGATGGCGACGTCTCCGGGGCTCAGCACGGCGGCCGAGGTCAGCATGATGTGCGTGTCGGACCAGGCGAAGCTGACCCGGCCGATGCGGTGCAGCTTCTGCTGCAGATCCGCGGCCACGAACGCGCTCGCGCCGACGCCGTAGACGTCCACACGGCCCGCGCCCGCCAAAACGTCGATCACGCGCTGTAGCGACGGGACGTCGAGCTGGTCGGCGGTCTCCTCCACGGCACGAGCGTCCGCGAAGCTGACCTTGCCGATGACCGCGGCCAGGTCGTCTTCCGGCCCGATCTCGCCGCCGAGATTGCGGCTTGACCGCGCCTCGGACCGGGCGGTGTCGGCCGCCAAAGCGATCCTGAGCTGCGGATATCCACCGACGCCGACCGCCTTGCAGAAGCGCGTGACGGTGGTCTCGCTGGTGTTCGCCGCGAGCGCGACCTCGGTGATGCTGCGCCGCGCGACCGTCGCCGGGTCTTCGAGGACGACCTTCGCGACACGCTGTTCGGCCCGGGCGAGCCCGGGCAGCAGTGAGCGGATCCGGACCAGCGGGCTCGCGTCAGCGTCCCGTGTCGGCTGGGCCGGCACGGACTCGGACGGTGCGACCGCGATTACGGATTCGGTATCGCCCACCGTGGGAAAGTTACTAACCGTTGGCATCTGCGACAAGGCTACCCACACCCTTCGGGAAGATCGCAACCTATCCGTGTCTGCGGATTCGATTTGCGATTAATCGTTGACCAGAAAGTCGCTAACCAGGTCGAGGCCGTTAACGAGGTCGAGCTAACGACTTGGCAACTTAGTGTCGCGACGCAAGGGGCTGTGCCCCGGTCAACGGGGCGGTTCGGTCTGCGAAACGGAACCGCTCAACTACCTAGCGCTCAACTTCCATCCGGTAGCTGCAAAAGTAGGGGGATTATGCTCACTGTCCAGCAGTATCCGGCCGCGTTCAGTGACTTTCACACCGTCCAGGGAAATTCCGCGTCCCGTGTAACGGGCATCGGTCGTGTAACGCCACCGGAGGGTGATTTGTGAGCTTTGTGACACCTCGGCGGCGGCTCGCCACCAAGCCCGGTGTCCGTGCCCGCCGAGGCCGGTCAGGTCCCCCGCGGGAGCGCCTGGGCCGCTCGCACGCAGAGTAATCGTTTTCCAGGTGGTGCCACCGTCGGTACTTATTTCCAGGAAGAGCGAATCGGAGGGCCCTTCGGTGTCCACGAACGTGTCGAAGGAGACCTTCAGAGGGCCGCCACGGGTCCGCAACGGCGGGGTCGTGAGCGTGGCCGTGGAGACGTCCCCCGCGCCGCTGAACCACGCGTCACGGCCACGTACCGGGCGGACGGCCATCGCCTTCGCGAGAGAACTCGCCCACGCCTCCCTGGCGAGGTTGATCGAGCCCCAGTTCCGCGTCGGGTGCACGCGGTTGGTGAGCAGGATCGCGAACGACCTCGAGAGCGGGTCGATCACCAGCGAGGTCCCGGTGAACCCGGTGTGGCCGGCGGTCGAGGGCGCCGACAGCGCGCCCATGTACCAGGGCTGGTCGAGTTCGAAGCCGAGTCCGTGGGAGTTGTCGGGGAACTTCTGGTTGTAGTTCGTCAGCATCGATCGCACGGTTTCCGGCCGCAGGATCCGCTGACCGCGGTACGCGCCGCCGTTGAGGATCGTCTGCGCCAGCACGGCCATGTCGGAGGCCGTGGAGAACACGCCCGCGTGCCCGGCGACGCCACCCAGCGACCAGGCGTTCTCATCGTGGACCTGCCCGCGTACGAGGCCCCGAGGCGGCTTCACCGCGTACTCGGTCGCCGCGACCCTGGCCAGTTTCGACGCCGGCGGGTTGTATCCGGTGTCGGCGAGGCCGAGCGGAGTCGCGATGCGGTCCTGGACCACCTTGTCCAACGGTGCCCCGGCCAGCTTCTCGACCAGGAGGCCGAGCGTCAGCAGGTTGATGTCGGAGTAGAGGTACGTACTGCCCGGCGGGTTCTTCAGCGGGCTGTCGAGGATGGCCTTCCGGCGCGACGGGATGTCCGGATAGCCCTCCCACAGCGACGGGAGCGGTGTCGCGGCGAAGCCCGAAACATGGGTGAGCAGCTGCTGGACGGTGACGGCTTCCTTGCCGTTCACCCCGAACTCCGGCAGGTACCGCGCCACCGGCGCCGAGATGTCCAGCTTGCCCGTCTCGGCCAGCTGCATCACCGCGATGGAGGTGAACAGCTTCGAGATCGACGCCATGTCGAAGATGGTGTCCGCGCGCATCGGCATCTGCTGCTCCGGCGGCAGTTCCGTGCCGTTCGCGTCGGCGTAGCGGACGGCACCGCCGACGGCCTGGCGCTCGACGACGACGCCGTCGTGCGCGAGCAGGCCGACAGCGCCGGAGAAGTGCGGATGCCCGGTGGCGTCCGGTTTCGTCCAGCTGTCGATGAACCGCTCGGCCGCTTTGATCGGCTCCGGGTCGAGGCCGACGTCGCCGGGCGCGCCGTCACGGAGCACGGTGGACGCCGGCGCGAAGCCCTCGCGAGGCTTGTCGAACCGGCCCGCCACGCGGTCTCGCTGTTGTTCCGAACCCGGAATCGCCTGTGCTCCCGCCGTCGACAGCGTGGTCGCCGCGACCAGGACGGAAACGGTCGCGATCAGGATCTTCCTAGCACGCAAGGTCGTTCCCCTCAGCGATAGATGAGATGGCGACGGCGTTTCCGGTCGAACTCGGCGAGCTCGGCCTGCCAGGAGCCGACGATCTCGTCCACTCCGGCGCCCTTGTCGATCATCGTGCGCAGCCTGTCGGAGCCCGAGAGCTTGTCGAGGAAGTTGTCGGGCCGCCACTTGAACTTGTCCGGGTGCACCTGCTTCGCGGTGACGAACATGGTGACCGCGGTGCGGATGGCGTCGAACGCCCGCGGATCCGTGATCGTCACCTGCACGCCGCCGCAAGGCTCGTTGACGAACTTGCCGAACGTCGGCACGAAGTACGCCTCACGGAACTTCACCCCGGGAAGCCGCAGTTCGCCGAGCTTCTCGCGCCAGCGCCAATCGAGGCCCGGCGCGCCGATGATCTCGAACGGCCTGGTGGTGCCGCGGCCTTCGGAGAACACGGTGCCTTCGAACATCCCTGTGCCGGGATAGACGAGCGCCGTGTCCGGCGTCGGCATGTTCGGGCTCGGCGGGACCCAGGTCAGCCCGGTGCGCTCGAAGAGCTGATCACGCCGCCAGTCACGTACTTCGACGATCTCGAGCCTGCCAGGGGTGACCCCTTCGGCGGGCAGGAACTCGGCGGCGAAGTACCGCGCGAGTTCCCCGACGGTCATGCCGTGCTGCTGCACGATCGGCTTCCGCCCGATGCCCGACGCGTACGCCGGGTCCAGCATCGGCCCGGCGGCCTTGCCGCCCAGCGGGTTCGGCCGGTCCAGCACGACCACCGCCGCGCCGACCTTCGCCGCCGCGACCATCGCCGTGTACAGCGACCAGATGTAGGTGTAGAACCGCGCGCCGACGTCGGCGATGTCGAAGACGACCGTGTCGACGCCTGCCTTCGTGAACATCCCGGCGAGCTTCGTCGCGTCGGCGCCGTACGCGTCGTACACGGGGACGCCGGTGCGGGGATCGGTGTAGTCGCCCTCGGAGCCGCCCGCCTGCGCGCTGCCGCGGAAGCCGTGTTCCGGCCCGAACGCGGCGAGCGGGCGGACACCGGCGGCGACCATCGAATCGACGATGTGGTCGCCGCTCGCCAGGACGCCCGTCGGATTCGACAGGACGCCGAGCTTGCGGCCGGACAGCGGCGCCCAGCCACGGGCGGCGAGCACGTCCGCTCCGGTGCGGGTGAGCGAGGGACCTTTGCTCTCGCCTTCCGCCGTGGCCTCGGGCCCTGCCTGCGCGACCGAGGATCCGGCCGTCAGCGCGGGGACCGCGAGCGCCCCGGCGGCGAGGAGGTGGCGGCGATTGAGCGTCACCAGGTCAGCCCGTGGCCGAAGGGGTACTTCACCGTGCCCACGTCCTTGCCCGCGGGGACGTCCACCGGCAGCTTGCCCTGCGGCTTCACCTTCCCGAGGATCACCTTCGCCAGCGCCTCGACCGACGGCGTGATGTAGCCGTACGTCGCGAGCCAGGTCTTGACCGGGTTCTCGTAGCCGGCGTCGTAGGGGATCTGCGCGGCGACCGCGACGACGGGCTTCCCGGTGTCCGTCAGGGCCTGCAACAGCTTGCCCTGCAACGGATACGTGCCGACGTTGTTGGTCAGCACCACGACGAGGTCGACGTTCTTCGCGGCCGCGACGGCCTGGGCGATCTGCGCGTCGGTCGGGGTCTGGCCGGTCTGCAGCGCGGTCGCCTGCGTTCCGTGCGCGGTGAGTTTCGAGGCCAGCGCGGTCGTCGTGCTCACACCCCAGCCGGTCACGAGCGTCTTCGCGGGCTGCTGCTCGAGCGGAAGGACACCGCCGTCGTTGCGGATAGCGGTGACCGACCGGTCGGCGATGCCCTGCGCGGTCGCGAGGTTGGCCGGGATGCCGACCTTCGAAGCGACCTTGGCCGGGTCGACGAACGGCGAGGTCAGGATGCCCCGGTTCAGTTTGAGCTTGAGCACCCGCAGGACGCTCTCGTCGATGCGCCGCTCGGTCAGTTCACCCTTGCGGACCGCGTCGAGCACCGAGTTGATCGCGAGGTCGAGGTTCACCGGCATGAGCAGCTGGTCGATGCCGGCCTTGAGCGCCAGCACCGGGATTTCGGCGTCGGTGTGCATCTCGCGCACGGCGTCCATCGAGAGCGAGTCCGTGATGACGACGCCGCGATAGCCCAGCTCGCCGCGCAGTTTGCCGGTGAGGATCGGCTTCGACAGCGTGGCGGGCTCACCCGACGGGTCGAGGCTGGGGAACTGGATGTGCGCGCTCATGATCGAGTCGATGCCGGCCTTGATGGCGGCCTTGAACGGCGGCACGTCGGTCTCGCGCCAGCTGGCTTCGGTCCGGTCGATCCTGGGCAGTTCCAGGTGACTGTCCGTGGCCGCGTCACCGTGGCCGGGGAAGTGCTTCGCGGCGGCGGACACCGTCTCGGAGCGACGTCCGGAGTCCTGGAAGCCCTTGACCTGGGCCCCGACGAACTGGCTCGCCAGCTCCGGGCGGCCGGAGAAGGAACGGACGCCGATCACCGGGTTCGCCGGGTTCGAGTTCACGTCGGCGTCGGGAGCGAAGTCCTGGTTGATGCCGACGGCGCGCAGTTCGTGCCCGAGGATCCGGGCGGCGTCCTGAGCGGCCTTGGGGTCGCGGCCCGCCGAGATCGCCATCGCGTTCGGCAGTTCGGTGGCGGGGGCACCCATGCGGGTGACCGTGCCGCCCTCCTGGTCGGTCGCGATCTGCAGCGGGATGTGCGCGCCGCTGCGGATGGCGGCCCGCTGGAGCCCGTTCGACAGCTTGGCCACCTGCACCGGGTCGTCGAAGTTGTCCCGGCTGTCGTTGTTGAAGTAGATGACGCCGCCCAGGTGGTACTTCTCGATCACCTGCGCGGGGGTGTCCACGCCGAAGTCGGCCTTGTTCTTGGCGTTGACCTCGTCGGCGGACTTGCCGTTCACCCACGTGACGAACAGCTGGCCGACCTTCTGCTCCAGAGTCAGCCCGCGCAGCGTCCGCTGGGCCTCCGCGTCGGCGGTCACCGGCTGCGCGGCGGCCGGGACGCCCGCGATCGCGAGGGTGAGCAGACCCGCGAGGGGCACGGCGAGCGCATGGATCCTCCGATGACGGGCGTGCGCGGTTCGGGTCGTCACCTCAAGCCTCCCAGATTCGTGCCTGACTCTCAGATGGAAAGAAGTCCACCTGGAAGCACTGATATCCGGAAGCTACCCACGAGCACTTTGCTTGTCCATCGGCCACCCGCACGAACGGTCCGTTCATACACAAAGGGACGCGAAGGGGCCTGTCACGCTTGAAAACAAGGCGTCATCGATGCGTGACCGGGCCGGTCACGACGGGAAAGGCGGGCAAAACACTGGCGGCGCCCGTCGGCCTGAGCCGGCGGGCGCCGCCAATCAGTGCGAACGACTCGGGCGACCAAGCGTGCAACTCTGGTCGTACCTTCATGGACTCGGCGTCCGGCGTCCCGGTACGCAGTCCCTAGACGACGAGCCTCCCGCGGCGCGCTGCGCGTGGGTACCCGGTGTCCGCACACGGAGATTCGCCGGGGTGGAACAGGCTTCTCTTCTACCTGTTCCCTGGCCGACCGAACGTCCGCACCTTCTTTCTACGCCGTGAGCCGGGTCACTTCAAGTGCGCAGACGGGTGCACCGGTACAGAGGCTCGATCTAGTGACACGGGCACCCTCCGCGACGGACAATTCGCCGCTCTGGCTGCGAAAACCGGTTCCGTACCGCCGACCGGGTGCGGGCTCAGCGGGTGCGTTTGCGCCGGTTGTAGCCGTACCAGGTGGCACCCGCGGCGACGGCGCCGAGCGCGACCAGGCCCGCCGACCTGGCCGGGATCCTGGTCCGCAGTGACATCGGGTGATCGAACGCGAGGATGTCCCAGCCCTGCTCGGTCGCGTGCTTGCGCAGGACGCGGTCGGGGTTGACCGCGTGCGGCCTTCCGACGACCTCGAGGAGCGGGATGTCGGTGCTCGAGTCGGTGTACGCGTGGCATTGGGTGAGGTCGTAGCCGTAAGTGGCCGCGAGCTCTTTCGCGGCGATGGCTTTGTTCTCGCCGTAGCAATAGAAATCGACTTCGCCCGAGTAGCGGCCGTCCACGATCTGCATCCGCGTGGCCACGCTGCGCGTCGCGCCGAGCATTTCGGCGACCGGGGCGACGACCTCTTCGCCGGTCGCCGACAGCACCACGACGTCGTGACCGTCCGCGAGATGCGAGGAGATCAGTTCCGCAGCCTCCGCGTAGACGAGCGGGTCGACGACGTCGTGCAGCGTTTCGCGGACGATCGCGGACACCTGCGCCACGTCCCATCCGGTGCACAGCGCGGAAACCTCGGCCCGCATCCGTTCGGTCTTCGCCGCGTCCGCGCCCGCGAGCGAGAAGACGAGCTGGGCGTACGCGCTGCGAAGCGCGGCTCGCCGGTTGATCAGGCCTTCGCGCAAAAGAGGCTTGCTGAAGGCCAGCGCGCTCGAAGACGCGATGATCGTCTTGTCGAGATCGAAGAACGCCGCGACCGGGCTCGGTGTCGTGCTGGGGTGGGCCACTCGCCAAGGATAGGAGAGCCGGACGACGGCGCGCCCGTTGGTCGACCACGATCGGGATACGGCGGTGGAAAATTCACGACCGCACACCGGATCGGGCGCGTCGTGCCGTTATCGAATTGTGGGTGCCGCCGCCCACCGCAACGGGCCGGTATCGGAGTTACAGTGACATTGTCCGGTGTTGCACCGGACCCAGGTTCAGTCCGACCCCCCGGGGCTGAACCCCAGGCGGTCCCCGTCCCTCCCCCCTGGCGGGGACCGCCCTCTAACTTCCCGCCCCGCCAATGGTTCAGACCTTGTCGGCCGCGGAAAACCTCACCGTGACAAGGCCGAATCGGCCGATGTTCGTTACTTTCCTTTGCCCTCAACTCTTTTCGTGTTCGATTCGACCGGGAAACGGATCGGGCGCATTCGGTGTGGAAAAACCCGGGAGTGTGCCAGAAAGGCCCGACGGAAACGCGGGAAACCGGTTTTCGGCGGCGGAGTTGTCCACAACACCCCGGTTGTCCACAGGCGGAGCGGAATGGCGTTGTGCGGGACCGGGGCCGGGGGCGACCGTGGAGTCACAGCCCGAGTCCGACCGAATCCCCGGGGGAGTCATGATCGAGGAACATCCGCTCGTCGTCGCCGGAGACGACATCCTGCTCGACGAGATCTTGCGCGTGGCGGCCGCCGCGGGCTGCGAGGTCGAACGCGCGCCCGATCTGGACGCCGCTCGCGGGAGATGGGCACGCGCGCCGCTCGTGGTGCTCGACGAAGAAGCCGCGAGCGTGCCGAACCGCCTGCTGCGGCGGAACAAGGTCCTGCTCGTCTGCAAGGGCGCGCCGACACCGGTGACGTGGGAGCGCGCCTTCAACACCGGTTCGGAGAAGGTCCTTTCGCTGCCGGACGAGGAAGGCGACCTCATCGGCGCGTTTGCCGACGTGGTCGACGGGCCCGCTCGTGACGACGGCCTCGTCATCGGGATCATCGGCGGACGGGGTGGGGCCGGCGCCTCCGTATTGGCGGCCGCCGTCGCGTACCAGGCGGAGAAATCCGGGAGCGGCGGGCTGCTCGTCGACTGCGATCCGCTCGGCGGCGGAATCGACGTCCTCCTCGCCGCCGAACGCGATCGCGGGCCGCGCTGGCCGGAACTCGACCTCGGCGGCAGGGTGTCGATGACGGCGTTGAGCGAAGCCCTGCCGCGGAAAAGGTATGCGTCCGGATCACTGTCCTTTGTGTCCTATGGCAGGGAAGGACGCGGACCCGGCCCGGACGCGATCGAGGGCGTGTTGTGCGCCGGGAGGCGGGCGGGACGGACGGTCGTCTGCGATCTGCCGAGGTATTTCGGCACCGAAACGTCCACCGTCGTCGGGCTGGCCGATCTGGTCGTGGTCGTCGTCCCCGCGGAACTCCGTGCCTGTGCGGCGGCGAAACAGGTCCTCGCCAGGCTCGAACCCCACGCGAACCGGATCGGTGTCGCGGTCCGGGGTCCGTCGCCCGCAGGGCTGATCCCGCGAGAGATCGCCGACGCCGTGGGCCTCCCGCTCATCACGTCGATGGGCCGCGAACGTTCCCTGTCCACGGCCCTCGACCGCGGCGAGTTCGTCCCGAGACATCGCGGGCATCTGGCCACCGCGGCCACCGAAGTCCTCGCCGCCGCGCGCGGAAATCTGGCCGGTGCCTTGCGATGACCGACGATCTGGTCGAGCGGGTCCGGCGGCGGCTGGCCGGATCGGCCGTCCCGGCGGATCCGGTGAGCGTGGCGCGGGCGGTCCGCGCCGAAGCCGGTGGCGCGCTCGGTCAGGAAGCCGTCCTCGGGGCGGTCCGGCTGGCCCGCGACGAGTTCGTCGGCGCCGGCCCGCTCACTCCGCTTCTCGGGAAGCCCGGTATCACCGACGTTCTCGTCACCGCTCCGGACGAGGTTTGGGTCGATACCGGTGAAGGCCCGGAGAAGACCGACATCCGTTTCTCGGACGAGGAGGCCGTCCGCAGGCTGGCCCAGCGGCTCGCGCTCGCCGGCGGGCGGCGGCTGGACGACGCGCAACCGTTCGCGGACTGCTGGCTGCCGGGAGTGGGGCCGCAGGGCCGGATCCGGCTGCACGCGATCCTCCCGCCGATGGCGCCCGCCGGGACCTCCCTCTCGCTCCGCGTCCTGCGGCCCGCCACCCATGACCTCGCGGAGCTGCGTTCGCGCGGGGTGTTCGGCACCAGCGGCGCGGACCTGCTCGATTCGATCATCCGGCGGCGGCTCGCGTTCCTGGTCTCCGGTGGGACCGGGGCGGGGAAGACGACCTTGCTTTCCGCGCTGCTGGGCGCGGTTTCCCCGGCCGAACGCATCGTGTGCGTCGAGGACGCCGGCGAACTGCAACCGGACCACCCGCAGTTCGTCAGTCTGATCGCGCGCCCGGCCAACGTCGAGGGCACCGGGGAGATCGGGCTCGGTGAACTGGTGCGGCAGGCGTTGCGCATGCGCCCGGACCGCCTGGTCGTCGGCGAAGTGCGCGGCGGCGAGGTCTGCGCGTTGCTCAACGCGATGAACACCGGGCACGAGGGCGGAGCCTGCACGCTGCACGCCAATTCGCCGTCGGACGTCCCGGCGCGGATGGAGGCCCTGGCCGCGCTCGGCGGGTTGAAGCGGGACGCGCTGCACAGTCAGCTGACCGCCGCGGTGCGGGTGGTCCTGCACATGCGACGCCTGCCGAGCGGGATCCGGCGGCTGGACGAGGTCGGCGTGCTGCGGTCGTTGCGCGGCGAGGCCAAAGTCATCCCGATCTGGAGCAAGGGCCATTGGATCGGCGACGAGAGCCCGCTCGAGGAGATGGCGGCATGAGTCCTTGGTTCCTCCTCTCGTGCGGCGCCGGGCTGGCGTGCTGGCCGAGACCGACGGTGGGCACTCCGTTCGCCTGGCGCCTCCCTCAGGCCGCTCGCGCGGGCTGGTGGCCGCTGCCCGCGTTGCTCGTCTTGCCGGTTCTCGGGATCGGCTGGGCACTGGCGACGCTGGTGCTCACCGTCACCGTCCGTCAGGAGCACCGTCGGCGGGCACAGGCGAAGGCGGCGCTGGCCGAAGCCGAGCTCACCGCGTCCGTGTTGCGGACGATGATCGGCGAACTCCGGGCGGGCGCCCATCCGGTGACGGCGGCCGAGGCCGTCGCGGAAGCGGTGCCCGCGGCGTCCGGGCGGCTGCGCGGCCTGATCGCGACCGCCCGGCTCGGTGGTGAGACGGCCGACCCGGACGCACCACCGGCCTTGGCGAACGTGTGGGCGCTCGCGAACCGGTTCGGCCTCCCGATGGCCGACGTCCTCGAAGCCGCACGGCGGGACGCCGAAGCGGAGATCGGATTCCGCCGTCGTCTCAAAGCCAAGATGGCCGGTCCCCGGGCGAGCGCCGCCGTACTCGCGGTCCTCCCGCTGGTGTGCCTGCTGCTCGGCGAGGCGATGGGCGCGGGCCCGGTCCGTGTCCTCACCGGGACGGGCACGGGCCAGTGGCTGCTCGTCGTGGGCAGCGGACTGATCTGGGCCGGCACCGCCTGGTGCCGGGCACTCACCGGACGGGTGGCGCCGTGCTGACCGCGGCGGCGTTGAGCCTGCTTGGCGGTGCCGTCCTCTGCTGGCCACGCGTCAGACCTGGGGTCGTCACGCGGCCAGGCCGTCTCCTCAAGTGGCTTCGGGAACGGCCGGTCCGGGACAGAAGTGTCTCCGGTGTCTCGGAACTCCTCCGGTCCGCGGCCACCCTCGACCTCTTGGCCGCCTGCCTGGCGGGCGGGTTGCCGGTGTCCGTCGCGCTCGAGGCGGTCGGGCCCGCCGCGTCACCGAAGACCGCGGCGGCCCTGCGTTCGGTGGCGTCGCATCTCGCCGTGGGCGTCGGCCCGGCCGAAGCCTGGGCGCCGGTCCGCGACCGGCCCGGTCTGACCGAGCTGTCCGTCGCCGCCGTTCGCACGGCCAGGGCGGGCACCGCGCTCGCGGCTCATGCGAAGGACCTCGCGCGACGGCTGCGCGAGTCGCTCTCCGCCGAAGCCGAGGAACGCGCCGAACGGGCCGGAGTGCTGCTGGCCGCGCCGATCGGCCTCTGTTTCCTTCCCGCGTTCCTCTGCCTCGGCGTCCTGCCCGTCGTGCTCGGCCTGGCCGGTCGCCTCGACGGCCTCCTCTGATCGAAAGGCGATACCCATGAGCAAGCTCCCCACCTTCCGCGACGACGACGGCATGGCGACGGTCGAGTACGCCATCGCGACCTTGGCCGCCGCCGCGCTGGCCGGAGTCCTGTACCTGATCGTCAACGGTGAAGCCGTCTTCGCCGGGCTCACCGCGCTCATCGAGCGGGCCTTGTCGGTGAAGTTCTGATGCCCGGCGGTGATCGCGGGTCCGTCACGGTGGAGGCCGCGCTCGGCATCGGCGCGCTGACCTTCGTCTCGGCTCTGCTGCTGGCCGGGATCGGGGTCGCCGCCGATCAGCTCCGCTGCACCGACGCGGCCCGCGAGGCGGCCCGGCTCGTCGCTCGCGGCCAGCCCGCCCGTGCCGAACAGGCGGTGCGGGAGATCGCGCCGCCCGGCGCACGGCTGGACGTCGTCCGCGAAGGCGACGCCATCACCGCCGGCGTCGAGGCCGAACCGGCGGCCGGTCTGCTGCCGGGGATCCGGCTGCGTTCCCGCGCCTTCGCGTTCGCCGAACCGGGCGGTGGCCCATGAGGCGGGATGACCGCGGCGTCGCGACCGTGTGGACCGCGTCGATCGTCGCCGCCCTGATCTGCGCGGCGGCGTTGACCTTCTGGATCGGCGCCGCCGTCACGACCCGGCACCACACCGAGGCCGCCGCGGATCTGGCGGCGCTCGCGGCGGCCTCGTACGCGACGGACGGTCCCGGTGCCGCCTGCGAACGGGCACGGCTGGTGGCCGTCCGGATGGCGGTCACCTTGCTGACCTGCCGGTGGGAGCGTGGCGATGCCCTGGTCGAGGTGCGGTCAGAAGAGTCCGGACACCTGGCATCCCTGGGGCGGGCAGAGGCACGGGCAAGGGCGGGGCCGGTCGACCGGCCACCGTGACGGACGTCGCACGGTGAACGGTCGTCCCCTCGGCGACCGGCCGGTACTACGCACGAGTAACCGCCGAGCGCGAGCAGCGGTCGTTGACGAGCGGCGAGCGGTCGAAGGCATGATCAGCGCTCCGCCGAACGGCCCTGCGCCGCTTGTCGTGAGCAGGGTCACCAGGGCGGGATGCCCTGCTCGGCTGCGACGAACGGCGCCGAACCGGTCGTCGAGGCCCGTTAACCGGACGTGCGGCGTTCGGTCCGTCGAGTCGGGCTACCGCGCGTTCATCGCTAAGTAACCGCCGGTTGTCGCGTGAGGTCTTCTCCCGATGTGCAACTTGCCGTTTATTGAGATGTGCGCCACTTCGAAAAGTTCGCCGGGGCGGCGCGGCAGAGACAGACACAGGACAGAGTTGACCTGAGGCAGGGACAGTAATGTTGGACGCGAATTGGCCGGACAGCTGGCGGGGCGCCTTCCGCATCGAAATGCGGGCGGAGGCGATCGGTCTCGCCTGGCGTGGCTGGCCGGTGCTCCCAGGTGCCGAGCCCGCCGCGATCACCGCGGAAGGTGACGACCTCACCTGGCGGCGTCCCGTCCCGGCCCAGGACAACTGGCGTGAACTGATCGAGACCCACCCGCACGAGGTCGCCACCTGGTTCGGCGACGACACGCACAGCCTGCTCGTGGCCACCGGCACCGTACTGGACGCCATCGAGGTCAACGACGAGCTCGGCAAGGCCGCCGCCCGTCTGCTGCGCGCCACCGGTCACCCCGCCCCGATCGTCGCGATGCCGAACGGCCGCTGGCTGTTCCTCACCACCGTCGCCACGAGCATCCCGCGGGAACTGGCCGACCACGCCTCGATCCAGTGGCACGGCGCGAACGACTACATCCCGCTTCCCCCGTCGCCGTTCCAGCACGGTGTCGTGCACTGGCGGGTCAAGCCCGAGGTCTGGGGCTGGCAGCTGCCCGAGGCCGCCGAGGTGCACGACGTGCTCGTTCGTGCGCTGGCCGGTGACAAGGCCGTCGCTCCCGTGGCGACCCTGACCACCGCCGCCTGACCAACCCACAACTTCAAGCCAACAAGTGGCCCGACCTCGGCCCGTGCTGACGCAACGCCCCGAGCACGGTGTCGAGAACGGCCACTGCCCCCGCCTTGTCCAGCGGATCGTTGCCGTTCCCGCACTTCGGCGACTGGACGCAGGACGGGCAGCCGGCCGGGCATTCGCAGGAAACGATCGCCTCCCGCGTTGCGGCCAGCCAAGGGACAATTGCGGCAAACCCGCGATCGGCGAATCCCGCACCCCCGGGATGGCCATCGTGCACGAACACCGTCGCCTCCCCGGTGTCCTCGTGCCACGCGGTAGACACCCCGCCAATGTCCCAGCGGTCGCAAGTAGCGAACAGCGGTAGCAGACCGATCGCCGCGTGCTCGGCGGCATGCAGGGCACCGGGGACGCGCGCCGGATCCAACTCGGCGCTCGTCCCCGGTGCTCCGCCAAGATCCTCGGTCCCCACCTTGGAGCCTCCGGTCCCCACCGGCTCCAGAACCTCGGTCTCCGGCCGATGGCCCCCGGTCCCCGCCAAGCCATCGGAAACCCCGGAGCCATCGGAACAGCCGAGCAGCTCGGCCGAGATCGTGTACCAGACGGCGCGGGTGTCGAGTCTCTGCTCCGGCAGATCCAGCGGAGTCTGGTCCAGCACCTCACCCGACGGACGCCTCCGCAAGTAGCCGACCACTTGCGAACTCACCGATACCTCGCCGAGATTCACCGTGATCCCGCCGTGCACCCTGCTCTCCTCGACGCGCAGCACGCTGATGTCGACGATCTCGCGCGGTGACGTGCTCCAGTCCGGATCCTCCGCGTGCACCAGGGCGAGCCCGGTTTCGAGATCCAGCTCGTCGACCACGTAGGACGAACCCTGGTGCAGGTACACCGCACCGGGATGGACCGCGTAGCAGGCGGAACCCGGGTCGACCGTGCCGAGCATCCGCCCGGAATCGGCTTCCACCACGGCGATCTGCTCGCCGCCGGAACCGCGGATGCCGACGTCGGCGTGCGGCCGGTCGCGGGAGGTCCAGTACCAGCCGCTCGTGCGGCGACGGATGATCTTCTCCCTGACCAGATCCGCGAGCACGGCGCGCGCCGCGTCACCGCCGAAGGCCGCGACCTCCGGTTCGGTCAGCGGGAGTTCGGCGATGGCGCAGGCCAGTTGCGGTCCCAGCACATACGGGTTCGACGGGTCGAGGACGGCGGCCTCGACCGGCCGGTCCAGGATCGCGGCCGGATGGTGCACGAGATAGGTGTCCAACGGATCGTCGCGGGCCACGAACACGACCAGTGCCGCGTCTCCCGCGCGCCCGGCCCGGCCTGCCTGCTGCCAGAACGACGCGAGCGTCCCCGGGTAACCGGCCAGCACCACCGCGTCCAGCCCCGCGATGTCGACACCGAGTTCGAGCGCGTTCGTCGTCGCCACTCCGAGCAGCCGCCCGGACAGTAACGCCGCTTCGAGGGCGCGCCGCTCCTCGGGCAGGTACCCGGATCGGTACGCGGCAACGGAATCCGCCAAGGAAGCGTCCACTTCGGACAGGATCCGTCGTGCGCCGAGCGCGGTCAGTTCCGCGCCCCGCCGCGACCGGACGAACGCCAGCGAGCGGGCGCCCTCGATGACCAGTTCGGCGAGGATCCGCGAAGCCTCGGCGCCTGCCGAGCGCCGCACCGGAGCGCCGTTCTCGCCGGAAAGTTCCGACAGCAGCGGGGGTTCCCACAGCGCGACCGTGCGGGCGCCGCGCGGTGAGCCGTCTTCGGTGACCGGGACGCAGTCCTGCCCGGAGAGTTTCGAAGCGAACGCCGCCGGGTCCGCCGTCGTCGCGGACGCGAGAACGAAGACGGGCGAAGCGCCGTAGTACGCCGCGACCCGGCGCAGCCTGCGCAGCAGCAACGCCACATGGGAACCGAAGACGCCGCGATAGCTGTGGCATTCGTCGACGACGACGAACGAGAGCCGCCGGAAGAACCGGGACCAGCGCGCGTGCGACGAGAGGATCCCGCGGTGCAGCATGTCCGGGTTCGTGAACACCCAGTTGGCGTGCGCGCGGACCCAGTCCCGCTCCTCCAACGGAGTGTCACCGTCGAACGACGCGGCACGTGCCTTCTTGATGTCCAAAGAGGAAACCGCGCGCAACTGATCGGCGCCGAGCGCCTTGGTCGGGGACAGGTACAGCGCCGAAGCCCGCTCGTCCTCGACCAGTGCCGAGAGCACCGGCAACTGGTACGCGAGCGACTTGCCCGACGCGGTGCCGGTGGAGATCACGACGTGCTTGCCCTCGCGGACCAGCGACGCGGCCTCGGCCTGATGCCGCCACGGCGCCTTGACGCCGCTCGCCGTCAGCGCCTCGACGACCGGAGCCGCCGCCCACTCCGGCCAGTCCACCGAATCCGCCGGGCGTGCGGGCAGTTCGGCCACATGGGTGACCGGGTACAGCGAAGCCGGGATCCCCGCCGTCGCGCGGTCGAGAAGCCGCCGCCCCTTACCGGATTCCGCCGTGCCGTCCACCTTCGGAAGCTTCGCACAGCGCACCGACAGAAAACGGCCGCCGCCGAACGGAACGGACGCCGGAACGGCCCGCGGATGATCGATAAAGTGATCAGCCTCACAAGGTAACGGAACGTGCGGTGGCGGGGACGCCTTGCCGTCCTCCATCCCACTACCAATACACTCCCGCAATCCACACCGTCTGTGGCGAGCGTCATGTGAGACGTGCCTTGCAGTGCGACTAGCGTGACGTTCGGCTCAGATCCCCATGCCAGCGCGCGTGCCGCCGGTTCCATCGGCGGATCGTCGTTGGCCTACGGCGACGTCTCCAGGAGGACGAATGTCCCGGCAGTTCCTCGCGGAGGGCGAAATCACGCTCTCCGGAGGTGGTTACACCATCGTCGGTGTAATCGCCGCGGTCGCCCTTGTTGCACTGGTCATCGGCTACGTCCTGCTCAAGGAGGTGCTGGCCGCCGGCCAGGGCACCTCGAAGATGCAGGACATCGCGAAGGCAGTGCAGGAAGGTGCGGCTGCCTATCTGAAGCGGCAGCGCAACACCCTCGTGATCTTCGGGGGTCTCGTGTTCTTGCTGCTCTTCGCTTTGCCGGCCGAAGACTGGAACGAGAAGATCGGCAGGTCCATTTTCTTCCTGGTCGGCGCGGGGTTCTCCTTCGCGATCGGCTACCTAGGCATGTGGCTGGCGACGCAGGCGAACCTGCGCGTCGCGGCCGCTTCGCGTGAACCCGGCGGTCGCGAAAAGGCGATGCGCCTGGCCTTCCGCACCGGTGGCGTCGTCGGCATGATCACCGTCGGCCTCGGCCTCTTCGGTGCCGCGGTCGTCGTCCTCGTCTACACCGGACAGGCTCCGAAGGTGTTGGAGGGCTTCGGTTTCGGTGCCGCGCTGATCGCGATGTTCATGCGTGTCGGCGGCGGTATCTTCACCAAGGCCGCCGACGTCGGCGCCGACCTGGTCGGCAAGGTCGAGCAGGGCATCCCCGAGGACGACCCGCGCAACGCGGCCACCATCGCCGACAACGTCGGTGACAACGTGGGCGACTGCGCCGGCATGGCCGCCGACCTCTTCGAGTCGTACGCGGTCATGCTCGTGGCGGCGCTGATCCTGGGCAGCACCGCCTTCGGCGTGCACGGCCTGATCTTCCCGCTCATCGTCCCCGCCATCGGCGTGATCACCGCGGTCATCGGTGTCTACATCACCAAGGCCAAGGCGGGCGAAGGCGGTCTGGTCACGATCAACCGCTCGTTCTACATCTCCGCGGCGATTTCCGCGGTCCTGTCGACGATCGCGGCGTTCGTCTACCTGCCCGGTTCGTTCTCCGAGTTCGGCGAGGCCTTCGCCGGCAAGTCGGGTAACCCGGCGCTGATCGCGACCCTTTCGGTGATCATCGGCATCGTGCTCGCCGCGATCATCCTCAAGATCACCGGCTACTACACCGGCACCGAGTACAAGCCGGTCAAGGAGGTCGGCAAGTCCTCGGAAACCGGTGCGGCGACGGTGATCCTGGCCGGTATCTCGGTCGGGTTCGAGTCCGCCGTGTACACCGCGCTGGTCATCGCCGCGGCCGTGTTCGGTGCTTTCCTGGTCGGTGGCGGCGTCGCGCTGTTCGCCGTGGCGCTGGCCGGTACGGGGCTGCTGACCACCGTCGGCGTCATCGTCGCGATGGACACCTTCGGCCCGATTTCGGACAACGCGCAGGGCATCGCGGAGATGTCGGGTGACGTCGACGAGGACGCGGCGCAGATCCTCACCGAGCTCGACGCGGTCGGCAACACCACCAAGGCCATCACCAAGGGCATCGCGATCGCCACGGCGGTCCTCGCGGCGACGGCGCTGTTCGGGTCCTACCAGGACGCGATCACCAAGGCTGTCGGCGATGGCAAGGAGTTCATCGCGAACATCGTCGGCCCGGAGACGCTCGTCGGTGTGATCATCGGCGCGGCGGTCGTGTTCCTGTTTTCCGGTCTCGCGGTCAACGCGGTGTCCCGTGCCGCCGGCGCGGTCGTCTACGAAGTGCGCCGCCAGTTCCGCGACATCCCGGGAATCATGGAGGGCACCACGCGGCCCGAGTACGGCCGAGTCGTCGACATCGTCACGCGTGACTCGCTGCGTGAGCTGACCACTCCCGGTCTGCTCGCGGTCTTCGCCCCGATCGCGGTCGGTTTCGGCCTCGGCACCGGCGCGCTCGCCGGATACCTGGGTGGTGCGATCGCGACCGGGACCCTGATGGCGATCTTCCTCGCCAACTCCGGTGGCGCCTGGGACAACGCGAAGAAGCTCGTCGAAGACGGAAGCCACGGCGGCAAGGGTTCGGACGCGCACGAGGCCACCATCATCGGTGACACCGTGGGTGACCCGTTCAAGGACACCGCCGGTCCGGCGATCAACCCGCTGATCAAGGTGATGAACCTGGTGTCGGTGCTGATCGCCCCGGCGGTCGTGCAGTTCTCGATCGGCGCGGACGCCAACGTCGGCGTCCGGATCGGGATCTCGCTGGTCGCCGTCGCGATCATCGTCGCGGCGATCGTGGTTTCCAAGCGCCGCGAGTCGGTTCTCTCCGACACGCCCGCGGAAGCCAAGGCGTAACACCGAAAAGCTCGACCCGCCGGGCCCGCCACGTTTCCCGTGGCGGGCCCGGCGGCCGTCCGGGGCAGGCTAATCTCTGCGCGTCACACTGATCCCGATCCGGGGAGTCCCTGCCATGAGGCGTTCGCTCACCTTGTTCGCCGCCGCTTTCCTGCTGGCGGGCTGTGGCGGCGCCGAAACTCCCGCCGCGGCACCTTCTTCTCCCGCCCCCGCCGCCGGAACGTCCTGGATGGACGGTTTCTGCGGTTCGCTGATCGACTTCGCCAAGATCGGCGAGTTCAGGATGCCCGACTTCGAGCAGGGCGACGTCGCGAACGCCCGGAACGCGATGGACGAAGCCTTCCGTGTGTTCGCCCCAGGTTTCGACAACGCCGTCACCGGCCTCAACGGACTCGCTCAGGCGCCGAGCCCGGAAGCCGAGGCCGCGCGCAAGAGCATCGTCGACGCGCTGACGCCGATCCGCGACCAGGTCGTCTCCGCGAAGGCCAAATTGGACGCCGCGCCGAAGGACGACAAAGCCGCCACGGCGGAGGCCGGGCTCGCGTTCCGGCAGATCGGGTCGAACATCAACGACATGCCCGACCCGTTCCAGCAGCTGGAAACGAACGCGTCGCTGAAGGCACTGGCCGAACAGGCCCCGAACTGCAAGAAGTTGCCCTCCTGACCATTCTTTTCGCCGTGTTGATCGCCCGGCGATTTGCAATGCCCCCCGGTATCGGTACCGTCGGGGGCCAGCCGGGAAGTCGTCGGGTCGGGAGGTGTTTTGTGCGGCCGCGGTTCACCGTCCTTGCCGCGCTAGCAACAGGTATCGGGCTCGGCCTCGCCGGGTGCGGGCAGCAGCCCGCGGTGACTTCCCACGCCAGACAAGAAGGTCTCGCGACGGTCAGCGCGTCGCAGGCCGACCCCACCTCCGCCTGGGCGGAGGGATACTGCGGCGCGGCAGGTGGCCTCGTACGGACGCTGGCCACGTTGCCCAGCGTCGATCCGAGCACGCCCCAGCAGGCGTCCCGGACCTCGAGCGAGCTGATGGTCTCGGTGGTCGAGGGACTGAACCGCACCTCGTCCGCGCTCAAGGGCCTAGGCCCGTCCCCGATCGCCGGCGGTGACGCCTCGCGCGCGGCCGCCGTAGCCCAGCTCGACGGCATCCGCGTGCGCGCCGACGACGTCCGGCACCGCCTCGACTCCTCAGCCGACGCCGAAGCGACGAAGACGGCGCTTCGCGATGCTAGGACGTCGCTCGACGAACTCGACCGTCTCGACCTTCTCAGGGGCCTTAACGACGTGCCTCAGCTCGCTTCGGCGAGCAGCCGGATCCCGGTTTGCCAGGAATTGGTCAAGCAACCGCGCTGAGTCACCGCGCTATCACTGGCCATGACTCGAACTTGTGTTCTATTGTGTCGGGGTGGACGGGACGATCTCGCTCTTCTCGGCGGAGGCGAGCGGGCCGGGGCTCGCCGACCTCGCCGGTGTGCTGTGCGGGCCCGGGCGGATGACGGGCTTCGGGCGGACGGCGGCACGGCTGTCCGCCGTGGTCGACGAGCCGTGGCGGGCCGGTGCCCTCGCCAGGGAATGCCGCCGCCGTGGCGCCGAGGCGCAGGTCTCGGCCGCCGAATGCGGGCGGCCGCTCGTGAGAACGCCGTTCCGGGTCGATCTGCTGCCGTTGGAGCAGCGCTGGAGCAGTGGTGAGAAGAAGGTCTTGCCGGACGGGTTCCGGCTCGACGGGGCGATGCTGAGGATGTGGGCCCTGGCGGCGGGCAGCCCCCAGGGCAACGGCTACCTGCTCGCGCTCGATCCGGAGGCGCCGGAGACGCACGAACGCCTGATCACGGCGCTGGCCCAGCTGGGCGTCCCGGCGAAGGCGCTGCGCGGCGACGAGGCGTTGCTGCGGGTCACCGGACGCCGGCGGCTGGCGCACGTGCTGGAGCTGATCGGGGACGCGCCGGTGGGGGCGGAGCCCGCTTGGCCCAGCTTGGTGCCCGTGGTGCGCGCCGGTTGAGCCTCACCAAGTGCAATGAAAGTCCCCTTCATTGCAAATTTTGCAATGAAGGGGACTTTCATTGCACTTCAGGAGCGAGACATCAGGGCTTGGGCGCCTTGCAGTTCGGGTTCGACAGGTCCAGCTCACTACGCGAAAGGCAGGAGGTCAGCTGGTAGGTCTGCTCCCCGTAGTTGATGCCCTTCCGCACGGTGACGTTCCCCGCGGCGTCGACCTCGCACGGGTTGTTCATCGTGCACCGCTGACCGCTTTCGTTGCCGGTGTTGTTGACGCCGACGACCTTGCCCGTCGAGGTCTCGATGATCGGCGACCCCGAGGTCCCGCCGATCGTCTTGCACGCCGGGGTGTACCTGATCGAGTCCTTCCAGACCCAGTTCGCCTCGCGCAGCTCGTGGACGAAGCCGTCGATGTTGCAGGAGTAGATCTTCTTCCAGTACCCCGAGACCACGTCCATCGCGACGCCCGCCGACGGACGGGTCGGCGAGAGGGTCAGCGGGGCGATACCGTAGGTCGCCTGGATCTTGGCGTAGCTGGTGTTGAGCTGGTAGAGCGACACATCCGTGTCGGTCATCGTCGCGTAGAGCAGCTTCTTCGCCTTGAGCGTGCCCAGGGACGAACGCCCGTCCTTGGACAGCAGGCTGAAGGTCCGTGACGAAGGCTGGTTGACGACTACTTCTCCTGGGTCTGGGAAACCTTCTTGGAGGCAGTGCCCGTTGGACATGACGAGGGCGGGGTCGTCGAGGCTCGCCGCGGGCGGTTTGACCACCGACCCGGAGCAGTTCGACAGCGCCACGGTTCCGGCGAAAGTGGTCGTCGCCGCTTCCGCCGGGGCGGTTCCGACCAGGGCGGATGCGGTCAGCATGGCGAACAGTGTGCCGAGGAGTCGTCGGGTCACGTGGAGTCCTTTCGGGTCGGCGTGGGTATCAAGTGAAGCGTTGGCGGAGGGGGAGACACCACCGTCGAACGGAGGGTGTTCACCCCGTCACGCGGTACCCCAGGCGGACGTGTCCGACATCACGTGCTAGGTGTTGAAAGGAAACATCGGCGAGGTCAGCGGCGATGCGCTGGACACACGATCGGCGGCGTGTTGTGCCACCTAGACGTGGTCCGGGCGGTGCGAGCGTGCACACTGACGGGTCGAGAGGCGGCGCGAAGGCGCCGAAGATGAGCGGAGAGCAGGACAGCGTGGCAGGAGCACGGACGAAGAAGACCGCGGCGTCGGACGACGGCGCGGGCCGTCGTCGGCTGGTGATCGTCGAGTCGCCGACCAAGGCCCGCAAGATCGCCCCGTACCTCGGCGTCAACTACGTCGTGGAGTCCTCCGTCGGGCACATCCGCGACCTTCCCCGCGGCGCGGCCGACGTGCCCGCCCAGTACAAGGGTGAGTCGTGGGCGCGGCTGGGTGTCGACGTCGACAACGACTTCAAGGCGCTGTACGTCGTCACGCCGGACAAGAAGTCCAAGGTCACCGAGCTGAAGAGCCTGTTGAAGGACGTCGACGAGCTCTACCTCGCGACGGACCCCGACCGCGAGGGCGAAGCCATCGCGTGGCATCTGCTGGAGACCCTCAAGCCGAAGGTCCCGGTCCGCCGGATGGTCTTCCACGAGGTCACCGAGCAGGCGATCCGCGCCGCGGCCGACAGCACCCGTGAACTCGACGGCGACCTGGTCGACGCGCAGGAGACCCGCCGCATCCTGGACCGGCTCTACGGCTACGAGGTCTCACCCGTGCTGTGGAAGAAGGTCATGCCGAAGCTTTCGGCGGGCCGCGTGCAGTCCGTGGCGACCCGGATCGTGGTCGAGCGGGAGCGCGAGCGCATGCGCTTCACCTCGGCGTCGTACTGGGACATCTCGGCGACGATGGACGCGGGCGCCGAGGCGTCGCCGCGGAACTTCCCGGCGCGGATGATCGCCGTCGACGGCGCGCGCCTGGCCACCGGCCGTGACTTCGGCTCGGACGGGCAGCTCAAGACCGGCACCTCCTCGAACACCGAGATCCGCGTGCTGGCCGAGGCCGACGCGGTCCGGCTGGCCGAGGGACTGAAGAACCGTGACTTCAAGGTCGCGAGCGTCGAAGAGAAGCCGTACACGCGGAAGCCGTACGCGCCCTTCATGACCTCGACCCTGCAGCAGGAGGCGGGCCGCAAGCTGCGGTTCACCTCCGAGCGCACCATGCGGATCGCGCAGAAGCTGTACGAGAACGGTTACATCACTTATATGCGTACCGACTCCACGACGCTGTCGGAGTCGGCGATCTCGGCGGCGCGCAGCCAGGCGACGCAGCTGTACGGCAAGGAATACGTCTCGCCGTCGCCGCGCCAGTACACGCGCAAGGTGAAGAACGCGCAGGAAGCCCACGAGGCGATCCGTCCCTCGGGCGAGGTCTTCCGCACGCCGGGCCAGGTCGCGAAGGATCTGGACACCGACGAGTACCGCCTCTACGAGATGATCTGGCAGCGCACGATCGCGTCGCAGATGGCGGACGCGAAGGGCACCACGATGTCGGTGCGCATCGTCGGCACCGCCACCAGCGGCGAAGAGGTCACCTTCGCCTCTTCGGGTCGCACGATCACCTTCGCCGGGTTCCTCAAGGCGTACGTCGAGGCCGTCGACACCGAGAGCGGTGGTGAGGCGGACGACAAGCAGAGCCGTCTCCCGCAGCTGGTCAAGGACCAGGCGCTGACCGCGACCGAGCTGAGCCCGGACGGGCACACCACGTCGCCGCCGGCGCGGTACTCGGAGCCGAGCCTGGTCAGCAAGATGGAAGAGCTGGGCATCGGCCGCCCGTCGACGTACGCGTCGATCATCAAGACCATCCAGGACCGCGGCTACGTGTGGAAGAAGGGTTCCGCACTGGTGCCCTCCTGGGTCGCCTTCGCCGTGATCGGCCTGATGGAGCGGCACTTCGAGCGGCTGGTCGACTACGACTTCACCGCCGGCATGGAGGACGAACTCGACCGCATCGCCGCCGGTGACGAGCACCGCACGCAGTGGCTGTCGAAGTTCTACTTCGGCGGCGACATGGGCGTCGACGGTTCCGTCGGCCGCCTCGGCGGGCTGAAGAAGCTGGTCGGTTCCGGCGTCGAGGACATCGACGCCCGCGAGATCAACTCGATCCCGCTGTTCAGCGACCCCGAGGGCCACACCGTCGTCGTGCGCGTCGGCCGCTACGGCCCGTACCTCGAGCGCGAGGTCGACGGCACGTCGCAGCGGGCGAACCTGCCCGAGGACCTGCCGCCGGACGAGCTGACCCTGGAACTCGCCGAGAAGCTGTTCGCGACTCCGCAGGAAGGCCGTGTCCTCGGCAAGGATCCGGTCAGCGGACACGAGATCGTGGCGAAGGAAGGCCGCTTCGGCCCGTACGTCACCGAGCTCCTGCCCGAGCCGGAGCCGCTGCCCGAAGGCGCGACAGCCGCGCAGAAGAAGGCCGCGAAGGCGAAGCAGCCGAAGCCGCGTACGGGTTCGCTGTTCAAGTCCATGTCGATCGAGACGATGAACCTCGAAGACGCGCTGAAGCTGCTTTCGCTTCCGCGTGTGGTCGGCAAGGACCCGGAATCCGGCGACGAGATCACCGCGCAGAACGGGCGCTACGGGCCGTACCTGAAAAAGGGTACGGACTCGCGTTCGCTCACCACCGAGGACCAGCTGTTCTCGGTCACGCTCGAAGAGGCGCTGAAGATCTACTCGGAGCCGAAGCAGCGTGGCCGGTCCGCGACCGCGAAGCCGCCGCTCAAGGAACTGGGCGACGACCCGGTGTCGGGTAAGCCGATGGTGGTCAAGGACGGCCGCTTCGGTCCGTACGTGACCGACGGAGAGTACAACGCGACGCTGCGGAAGTCGGACAGCATCGAGGAGCTGACCGCCGAACGCGGTGCCGAACTGCTGGCGGAGAAGCGTGCGAAGGGCCCCGCGCCCAAGCGCAAGGCTCCGGCGCGGAAGCCCGCGGCCGCCAAGACGACCGCGGCCAAGAAGACCACCGCGACCAAGTCGACGGCGGCGAAGACGACTGCGGCCAAGAAGCCCGCTGCGCGCTCGACGGCCACGAAGACGAAGTAGCGCGCCCAGGTCACCACGAACGGCCCGTTTCCTGCGATGAGCAGGGGACGGGCCGTTCTCATGTCCCCCGAAAGTTCTCCGAAGAAATCCGGGAGGAGGTGTCGGATCGGGGCGGGGGCGTTCGTAGAAAGGGTGAGGCCGCCCGCGAGGGGCGGCGCCGAGGCGAAGGAACCGCTCATGAAGCTGACGACCATCACCCAGATCACCCTCGACGGAGTCACGCAGGGAAACGGCGGTGCGTCGGACGAGGACCGCAGGAACGGCTTCGAGCGCGGCGGATGGGCAAGGGGGAAGGGTGACGCCGAGACCGTGGCGTTCATCAACCGGACCTACGAGCGCGCCGACGCGTTCCTGTTCGGCCGCCGGACCTACGAGCTGTTCGCCGGCTCGTGGGGAACCATGACGGCCCAGGACATCCCTGGCTGGGAGCCTGTCCTGCGGGCGTTGAACGCGCGGCCGAAGTACGTGGCGTCGACCACGCTCACCGAGCCGGCGTGGTCGGGCACCACCCTCCTGTCCGGCGACCTCGCGAACGCCATCGCGGACCTGAAGGCCAAGCCGGGCGGTGAGCTGCAGGTGCACGGCAGCGGCACCCTGATCCGGTGGCTGCTGGAGCACGAGCTGGTCGACGAGCTCACCCTGATCGTCATCCCGGTGATCGTCGGCCAGGGCGCGCGCCTGTTCCCGGAGAACGGCCCGGATCTCGCACTCGACCTGACCGAGTCGCGAACCGACTCGAAGGGCGTGACGATCCAGGTCTACCGGCCGGCCGGGCGTCCGCGGTATGCAACTGCCTGAAGCGCGCCGTCCCGACACCACAGGAGGTGATCCCCGGAATGCAGTACCCGGTTTCCGTGATCGACGACAAGAGCGATCCCGGCAGCACGGACCGGGAGCCCGCCCATCAGCGCGTTCAACGAACGGCTGATCGCCGAGGGCCACCGGCTGGTGCGCGAACGCCTCGCCGCGGCCGCCGCCGGCGTGGCCCCGGGGCGCTACCAGATCCTCGCCGCGATCAACGCCGTGCACACCTCCGCCCGCGACGTGCGCGACACCGACTGGTCGCAGGTCCACGCCCTCTACGACCAGCTCGTCCGCCTCGATCCCTCACCCGCCCGCCCAATCACGCGAGATCCGCCTCCAATCACACGTGATCGCCGCCTAATCACGCGTGAACGCCCATCCCGTCCGGGCACGACACGTTGGGCTTCCCGCTCAAGGGGACCCGAATCGCCACTCACGACCCCGGCCCGTCGCGACACCCGTCGCGAGGCCGACACGTTCGTCGTTCTCCCCTCCAGTCGATCGTGGAACACCGCCTCCGGACCGTTCGCCGACCGCTCACCGACCGACCTCACCCGTTCGAACAAAAGTTCTAAAAATTGTCGGTACCAGGGTGTTCAATGGTCAGGTGAGCACTTCAACGACCGCTGTCTTCGACGTCATCGACGAGGTCATCGCCCCGCTGGCAGCCGAGGTTCCGGAGCGTCCCTCGGTGATGGAGTTCTACGATCCCGAACTCGCCGTGCCGCCGGTGCTGGCCGACGAGGAGCCGACTCCAGGGCTCACCCTGGCCGAGGAGGTGGAGCAGTACACCCGGTTCGTGAGCGGGATGGCGACGATCGGGCTGGCCCCCGGTGGTGAGGTCACGCCCGAGGCCGTCGGGCTGTATCGCGCGCTGCGCGGCGGGTTCATCCGCGGCGTGGTGACCGGGGTCTTCCCGTCGCGTGCGGAGCCGTGGGAGGTCCGGTTCTTCGGTGACGAGGACTACACCACGGTGCTGAACAAGCTCGGCAGGCGAGCGCGGCTGCGGTCCGGTTTCCTCAGCGCGCTGCCGGGCTGGGTGTTCGACGGGCTGCCCGACCATCCGCCGGGTCCCGGCGAGACCGTGCGCATCGAGACGGACGCGGGCGGGCTGATCCCGCTGCGGGCACGAGAGGCCGTCGAGGTGATCCGCGCGGGCGCTTCGCGGCCGAGGCACGGCACGGTCCTCGTCGATCTCGCGGTGCGGAACTCCATCCTCGCCGAGTACCCGCACGGCGCTTTCGGCTTGGTGGACAACGACCTCGGCCGGTACCAGTTCAGCGCGGCGATGGACGCCGACGGCCGCTGGACGCTCACCTGGGGTCCGGCCACCCGGTCGATGGCCGAACAGTGGATCGTGAAGGCGGTGCAGAACCATGCGTGAACCGGCGACGGTGAAGGAACTGATGAAGCGCGCCGCCGAGCCGGTGCTGCGCGCGGTGCCCGAGCGACGGAGCGTGTACCTGGGCTACGACCCGGAGATCACCGACGACGAGATCCGCCGCCTGTGCCCGTCCTACGACGAGCCCGCGGATCTCGTCACCCAGGCCGAGCGGTACGCGGCCAAGGCGGCGATGCTCGAAGAGGCCGGGCTGATGGAGAACGGCGAGATCCTTCCCGCCGCGGTCCAGATGCACGGCGTGATGCTGCGCGGTTCGGTGCGAGGCGTCCTCACCGGCGTCTTCGCGTCCGAGCCCCGCGCGGTGCGGGTCGACTGCTACGGCGACGGGCATCAGGCGGCGGTCTGGCGGATGCGGTCCGGGCGGCGGACCACGTTCAGCCTGAGCGACTTCGGCGAGCTGGGCGCGCGGGTCTTCGGCGGGCTCCCGCACGTCCCGGCCGGTGAAGTGGCCCCGATGCGCATCCGGATCGACGAGCACGGCGTGCCGTTGGCCGGTCAGGACGAGGAGGTCGGCCTGGTCGGGGACACGCTGAACCGGCCGAGGACCGGGACGGCGATCCTCGATCTGGTCGCCTTCGGCGGATTGAACGCCGAGTACCCGGACTACGGCTTCGTGATCGTCGACAACGATCTGGGGAGGTTCGTGTTGTACGCCGCCCCTTCCGAAGGGTGGCTGATGTTCGGTGGAATGGACCGCCGCGCACTGGCGGGCTGGCTGCACGAGGCGGTGGACTTGAGCCGGACGTAGCCGTCTTGGGCGATGAACGAGGGGGAGGGCGGCATGGACCTGGACCGGCGGGCGGCTGACGCGTGGTTCCGGCGGCGAGGGCTGCCGATGGTCATCCACCGGCGCAGGCGAGGGGCGGGCATGCTGCGCCGCTCGACCCCGGGCCTGATGTTCCTGTGCCTGCTCGACCTGCTGCTGGCCGGGCTGGTGCGGCTGCTCGACGTCCCCAGGACGTGCTCGAGGCCCGGATGCGCGAGACCGGTCTCGCCTACGTCCTCGGCGTGCTGGCGTTGACGTTCGCCGTGGTCGTGGTGCCGCTGGTCGGCGGCCGTTCGATGGCGAAGCTGCTCCGGACGCTGCGGCGCACCCGGGTCCGGTTGGCCGTCATGGTGGCGACGATCGGCCTCTGGGTGCTGGTGCTGCCGCTCGGCGAGCGGGTCGCCGGGCTGGTGTCGTGGGAAGACCCGCTGTGGGCCGCCGTGCTCGTCAACCTCGCCGCGCTGGCCGTGCTGATGCTGCTGGTGCGGATCGGTGTCGGCTCGATCCTGACCTGGGCGGCACGGAGTGCTGTCGCGCAGGTCAGGGCGATCGGCTCCCTGGCGTCGCGGGCGTTGCCGCTGCTTCTGCTGGTGGTGATGTTCAGCTTCTTCACCGCGGAGCTGTGGCAGGCCGTGGAACGGCTCACCCCGGGGCGGTTGTGGCTGGTGGCTGGCTTCCTCGTCCTGATCGGCGCGGTGTTCCTGGCGTCGATGCTGTCCGACGAGATGAAGGAGCTGAAGTCCTGGACCGTGGAGCCAGGGGCGGCGGTCCTGCGCGGCACGCCGTTCGACGACGACGGCACGACACCGCCGGGACGGCGTGCGCTGTCCAAGATGGAGCGGCTGAACCTCGCCCTGGTGCTGTTCTTCGCCCAGGCGGTGCAGATCGTGGCGTTCGGGGTGCTGGTGTTCGCCTTCTTCATCGTGTTCGGGGTGCTGATCCTCCAGCCGGAGGTCGTCACGGAGTTCGCCGGCCGGGAGTCGGCGCCCGGAACACTGCTGGGTGTCCCCCTTCCGGTGAGTTCCGCGCTGATCAATGTCTCCTTTTTCCTTGCGGTTTTCTCCGGTTTGTACTTCGCCGCATCAACCGCGACAGATGCCCGGTACCGGCGTTCTTTCTTCGAGCCATTGCTGGAGGATGCGAAGATCAGCCTCGCTGCGCGTGATATTTATCTGGCCCATTGGGCGGATGTGCGCCGGGCCGAGGTGGTTACCCTGGAAGCAGAGGACATTCCGTAGTGAGGTGGTCACCATGAGCGGGAAGGGCGGAACTCCCTTCTTCGATGCCCCGGACGTCGTGAAAGGCGATGGCACTCAGGCAGATCCTCCGGGCGACACATTCGCCGACCCATTGTCCGGGCTGGTCACGACGGGCACGTCGGCACAAGCGAACTCGTCGGCGGAGTCCGACGACGTCCGCGTACAGGTGCCGGGACCGGTCCAGCACGACCCCGAAGTCGTGAGCAGGATGGTCAACGCGGCCATGCTCGCGGACGACCAGCCCGCCGACGGCCACGGCGCCGAGCATTCCGCCGGCCTGCCGCCGGGAAAGATCGTCAGCACGGTCGGTGAGCAAGGCCCTGCTCCGATCGGGATCCTGCCCCAACAGCGCACGTGGCCCTCGAGGCCGCCTCAGCTGCTTCGCCAACCCCGTCGTTTGAAGCAGGAAGAGCCGGTCGAGGTCGACGAAGAGGCCGAGTTCGAAATACGGCGTGCCAAGCGTTCCAGGCAGCTCCCGAGGCTCGGCAAGCCGTCGTCGAACACCACCGGTGTGATGATCGCGATCGCGCTTTTGATCGTCTTCGCGGTCCTCGCCATCCAGCTGCTGGCCAGCCTGTTCAACAGCATCGCGGGGATCTTCGGGTAACCCGTCCGGCGGTAGCGCCGGACGGGGCCGTCCGCCCGCACGTCACCCATCGGGATACCCTGGCCATACGGTCGGGGGACTCGGCGTTGACCCGGGTCGCGCCCGGCGTCGCGGTGACTAGTGGGGTGGGCGTATCAGCGAGGGCGTGCAGTCGGTGCCCGAAGCGGGCACGGATGGTTCGGCGGGCCGTGACACTTCCACCATGCACCGCGTGCGGCGGGTGCTGGCGATCAAGCCGTTCCGCCGGATCTGGGGTGTCTCGTACCTGTGCAGCGTCGCGGACTGGCTGAACCTGCTGACGCTGACCGGTCTGGTCACCAAGCTGACCGACAACTACGCCGCGCAGAACTTCGCGTTCGTCGGTGTCGTGCTGACGTCGCTGCTGCCCGGCCTGCTGTTCGCCCCGCTCGGCGGGCTGCTCGCCGACCGGTTCGACCGGCGCAAGGTGATGGTGCTCTGCGACCTCGGCCGGTGCGGTTTCCTGCTGTCGATCGCGTTCGTCGGCACGCCGTGGTGGGTGTTCGTCGGCAACTTCCTGGTCGGCTGCTGCGCGATGATGTGGATCCCGTCGAAGGACGCGGCGGTGCCGAACCTGCTGCGCCGCCCGGACCAGGTCGAGACGGCCAATCAGCTCGGCATGGTGATGACCTACGGCCTCGCGGTGATCACCGCGGCCGGGGCGAACGCCGTGCTCACCGGCAGCAACACCACGTTCCACTTCTTCCAGGGCGACGCGCAGCTCGGCATCGCGAAGGTCGCCGTCGTCATCACCGGCCTGCTGTACCTGACCAGCGCGATCGTGATCGCGACCAGGATCCCCGAGCTTTCGCTGCGCAACGTCCACTCGGTCGAGAAACCCAAGGTCAAGGCCGCAGACGAGGAGAAATTCGGCTTCCGCCAGATGATCTCCGACGGCGCCCGTTTCGTGCGGACGACGCCCTTGGTGCGCGGGCTGATGATCGGCGCGTTCGGCGCTTTCGCCGCCGGTGGCGCGGTGATCGGTTCGGCCAAGCCGTACTCGTCCAGCCTGCTGGCCGGTGACGCGGCGTTCAACCTCCTCGTGCTCGCCGTCTTCCTCGGGCTCGCCACGGGGATGGCCGTGGCCCCGAAGCTGGCCCGGCGGCTCGCGCACGACCGGCTGTTCGGGATCTCGATCATCGCCGCGGGCCTGTGTCTCGTCGTCGTCGCGCTGTCGCCGCATCTAGCGGTTTCGCTGGTGGCCGTCGCCGCGGTCGGTGTCTGGGCGGGGACGGCGTTCCTGACCGGTGTCACGATCATCGGTTCGCGGATCGAGGACTCCATCCGCGGCCGGATCAACGCGATCTACCAGTCGCTGATGAAGATCGTGCTGTTCGGCTCGACGATCCTGGTGCCGGTACTGATCAGCGCGGTCCAGACGACCGAGATCAGCCTGTGGGGCGGCACGATCTCGATCGACGGCACGCGGCCGGTGATGATCGGCGGCGGTGTCCTCGCGCTGCTCGCCGGGATCTTCGCGTACCGGCAGATGGACGACAGGCGCGCCGAGCCGATCCTCGCCGATCTCCGCAACGCCCTGCGCCGCAGCCCTCGCCGCGTCAACGGGCTGCTGATCGCGCTCGAAGGCACGCGGGCGATCAACACCGAGACCCAGGCCGAGCGGCTGGCCGAATGGCTGCGCGCGGGCACGCGCCCGGTCGTGCTGGCGGCCGACCCGGCGCTGGACGACCAGCGGCTCGCGAAGCTGCTCTCCGGCGCTTCGCTGACCGGTGCGCGGGCGCAGGCGCTCGCCGCCGCCGCGGTGCGGGCGGACATCGTGGAACGGGACATCCAGCCCGCGCTCGACGCCGGTTCCGTCGTGGTGATGGAACGGTTCGTGGACTCGCCGCTGGCGCATCTGTCCGCGGTCGCCGGCCTGGACAGCCAGGAACTCGAAGGGCTCGCCGACTGGGCGACCGGCAGGTTGCGGCCCGACATCACCGTCCTGCTCGACGCCGATCCCGGCACGGTGATGCGGAAGTCGGAGTCGCTGGACGCGCAGTGGCGGGTGCAGCATCTGCTCACGGAAATGGCCGCCGCCGACCCGGACCGGTACGTGGTGGTCGACGCGGAAGGCACCGAAGACGAAGTGAGTGACCGGGTCCGCACCGCGATTCGCGCGGTGCTCGTCGGCAGGCTCGCCGGACTCGCCCCGGCGGAGGAAAAGGTCGAGGTCAGATGACGGAAGCCCCGGTGCTGATCGGTGTCTGGAAGCAGCTCGTCGGCCAGGAGCCCGGCGCGCGCACGCTTTCCACGGCGTCGGCGGCGGCCGCGCGGATCATCGAGAACCAGCCTGTCGCGCCGGGGGCGATGACCCACGCGTGGCTGGTGACCGGTCCGCCGGGCTCGGGTCGCTCGACCGCCGCCAGGGTGTTCGCGGCGGCGTTGCAGTGCAGCACCGGCACCGGCTGCGGGGCCTGCCCCGGCTGCCGCACCGTGCTCGCGGGCACGCACGCCGACGTCAAGCTCGTCGCGCCGGAAGGTCTTTCGATCTCCGTCGTCGAAATGCGTTCGCTGGTCCAGTCCGCCGCTCGCCGTCCGACCACCGGGCGGTGGCAGGTGGTGATCATCGAAGACGCCGACAGGCTGACCGAAGGTGCGTCGAACGCGCTGCTGAAGGCCGTCGAGGAGCCGCCGGACCGCACGGTGTTCCTGCTGTGCGCGCCGTCCGATCACCCGGACGACGTCTCGGTGACGATCCGCTCGCGCTGCCGTCTGGTCACCCTGCGGACTCCGCCCGCCGAGGCGATCGCGCAGGTGCTCGTGGAACGGGACGGCATCGATCCCGAACGCGCGCAGTGGGCCGCGTCCGTCTCGAGTGGACACGTCGGCCGCGCGAGGCGGCTCGCCACCGACGAGGCCGCCCGGCAGCGGCGGGCCACGGTGCTGCGGATCCCGCTCGGCCTGCGGCGTCCGTCCGATGTGTTCACCTGCGCGGATCAGCTGATCAGCGCGGCCGAGGCCGACGCGGGCGAGGAAAGCAAGGTCCGCGACGAGGCCGAGCGCTCCGAACTCCGCACCGCGATGGGCGGCGACGGCATCGGAAAGGGCGTCTCGGGCGCGAAACGAGCCGCCGAAGCCGCGGTGAAGCAACTCGAGAAACGCCAGAAGTCACGCGCGACCCGGACCCAGCGAGACACCCTCGATCTCGCGCTGGTGGACCTCGCCGCGTTCTACCGGGACGTGCTCGTGACCGCGAGCGGCGCGGGCGCGACGCTGAACCATCCGGACCACGCCTCGGAAATCTCGCAGGCCGCGTCCGCCTGGGCGCCGGACTCGATCCTGCGCCGCCTCGAAGCCGTCCTGGAATGCCGCGACGCCATCGACCTGAACGTGAAGCCGAGAATCGCCGTCGAAGCCATGGTCACCACCCTGCGCCAAGGCTGAACCGCACCGCTTCCGGCCCTACCCCAGCCCCCCGCCCGTCCCAGGGGGGCGACCCCGAGTCCAGTTTACCGGGGTCGAGGGTGGAAAAGTGCTGGTCGGGCGAGTTGTCCACAGGTAGGGGTGGTTGTGGACAACTGCTGTGGGTAAGTGAAGCGGCTTCGGGTTCGGAGGCTTCGGATGTGCCCCCAATGTGGCATTGGAGACGCTCAACGTCCCCAATGTGGCATTGGGGGCAGCTTGCGGCAGACCCGAGAGAAGCGATGGGAGCCTTCGCCGCATAGGACGCGGTGAAGGGCGCTTTCGCCACATCGCATGCGGGGAAAGGCCCCTTCAGCCCCCGCCCCACCCCGGACCCAACCGGACCCGAGCGGGTCGTGAGTGGCGATTCGGGTTCTAACCCGAATCGCCACTCACGACCACGGTGACAACTACCTCCAGGCGACCGAGGGCGGTACGAACGGGCCTCTCACGCGGGGGCAAGGCGCGAAAGGACCGTTCATCACCCTCCTCGCCCCGTCTCAGTCCCGAGAGTCCTGCGAGTCCTCAGAGCGCGGACGCGGCGAGGGCTTGAAGCCCGGCACGTCCTTGCGGGAGACCGGAACCACCGCGAGCCGGCGCCGTCCCGGCATGGCGGCCACGAGGACCACGCCGATCAGCAGCATCGTGGTACCCATCCAGAACATCGGCACCGTGTCGTAGGCGGCGTTGGTGTAAGCCAGGTTCTTGACCGGGCCCTTCGGCGCAGCGCCACCGTTGTTGCCCGCGGGCGGCGGAGTCGTCGTGCCGCACTCGACACCGCCGGTCGGCGCGTACGCCCGGGCGATCTGCTCGCCGAGCGACACCTGGGCCAGCGACGAAGGCAGCTTCTTCGCGGCGTCCGGCGGCAGTGCCTTCTGCAGCGCCGTCGTCGGCAGGATCTGCAGGTCCAGCAGTCGCGCCGAGGCACCCATCTGGAAGCCCTTGAACGGCGACGTCATGTCGCTCGACTTCTGGTTCAGCCCGGCGATCGACAGCTTCAGCACCCCGAGGTCGAGGGTGAGCCCGTTCCCGGCCTCGCCGCCCGGAAGCTGTTTGGTGGCACCGTCGAGCATCTCGGCGAGCCCGCCGATGACCGGCACGTTCTTCAGCTGCTCGAAGCCGGGGAGCTGCTTGAGCGACGGCAGCGGGATGCCGATCGGGATGTCCTTGGCCGGGTTGCTCGCGTCGAGGGTGAACAGCACCTTGTCGCCGCGGACGACCTGCAGCACCGGCGCGGTGTACTCGACCTTCGACGTCTTCTTGTCGCCGGTCGAGGTGACCCGCAGCGTCGGCTGGCTGGCGACCTTGATCGTCAGGCCGAGCGGCGTGCCCTTCAGCAGTTCGATGCTGGCGGCCTGCAGGGTCGATGTCGATTCGACGGCCTTGTTCTTCGTGCCGGGGATGTCGACCAGCCGCACGGTTGAGCGCGACGACAGCGTGTTCGGCAGGCTCAGCACCGCGCCCTTGCCGTCACTGTTGGCGCTGGTGCCCGAAAGCAGCCCGCCCAGGCTCGCCAGCGGACCCGGAAGCGCCTTAAGCCCGGCTGTGAGTTGCGCTGAAGCCTCGGTCAGCTGGTCGGCGCCCGGGATGTTCGGGATCGACGGCAGCAGTGCGAGGTTCGCGATCGACGTGCTCGAGTCGGCGATCGTGCCGACGCACGGCCCGAGCGTCGGGCTCCAGCGCGCGTGCGCCTCGCCGTTCAGCAGGCCGAGGTTGAACAGCGGGTTCTTCGGCGCGTTGAGGCCGCCGCTGATCGGCTTCGGGTTGTCCGGCAGCGCGGTCTGCACGAGGCTGCCCGGCGTCTGCGGCGCGTTGCCCGCGGCGGACAGGCCGAACGGCGACGACTGCGCGATCGACCGCTCGTAGCTCAGGTAGGCCTCGGAGTTGGCCTGCGCGCTGGAAAGTCCCATCCCGGCTTCGAGCGCGGACTGCTTCGGAAGCTGGTCACTGACGCCGGGCAGGATCGCGCTCGTCGGCACGGCGTTGGGCAGCAGCCGCAGCACGCCGAGCGCCGCACCCGCGTCGCCGACGGCCTTGCCCAGCGGCTGCGGGCCGATCGGTGACGACATCGGCGGCTGTCCCGGGTTGGCCGGTTCGGGGATCGGCGTGGTCGGGATCGTCTGGGCGGTCGCCGGGGCCGCGGTCAGCAAGAGCAGAGCCGCGGCGGCCGGAAGCGCCAGCACACGGGGCAGTCGTCGCCGCATGAACAGGTCCTCCAGTGGGGATGGGCCGGTCTTGGGGGACTGAGACCGGCGTCATAGGACCCTAACGACGGTGGCCCCGGAAGGTGACGTTCGAGCCTCCGCTACACTTGTCCCCGTCATCGGGTGCAAGCCCGATGTACGCCGCCTTAGCTCAGTCGGCCAGAGCGATTCACTCGTAATGAATAGGTCAGGGGTTCGATTCCCCTAGGCGGCTCCGCAGGTCAGGGCCCCATTCGGACACCCCGGATGGGGCCCTGACGCATTTCCGGCCCGGCGATGAACCCAGGACGAAAATTCACCCGTTGGTGGAAGCCTTGAGGAACGTCCGCGACAGCGAAGTCCCCACTCCCGTGAGGTGATCGACGAGGGTGGCCGCGTCCGCGTCGAGCAGTCCGGAACGCCACGCGAGCATGATCTCCACGAAGCCGCCGATCCCCAGCAGGACGTTGACCCGGAACTCCAGACCGTCCACATCGGGCTTCAGATGCGGCCGGGCCAGTTCGATCAGCAGGCCGGTGGTCTCCTGCACGGTCTGCCGCCGCAGCTGTTCCAGCACGGCGCTGCCCGAGTGGTCGCCGAACAGGATCTGCGCCCGCGCCGGCTCCTCCTGCACGTGGTGCACGACGACGTCGACAGCGGCCCGAAGCTGGTCCAGCGCGGGTTGCTCGATCCGGGAGGCGACGGCGTCCAGGACCATGCGAAGGGTTTCGTCGCGGACCTGTTCCCAGGCGGTGGCGAGCAACGCGTCGCGGTTGGCGAAGTTCTCGTAGAAGTACCGGTCGGTCAGATTCGCCCGCGCGCAGACGCCCCGCATCGTGACCGCTGCCCAGCCCTGTTCCTGCCAGATGTCCAAGGCGGCGCCGAGCAGGGCGAGCCGTCGTTCGGCTCGGCGCTCGTCGGCGGTTTTGCCGCTGTAGCGGCGGGACGCGGTCACCTCTCCATCTTGACAGCAGATGCCCTCGGATTCATTCTGAGGGCATGCGACCGCAGAATGGCCTGCGACCCGGTTTGGCCGCCGCGCTGACGTCCGCTTTCGTGCGGCCGATCGCCAACGCGATCCCCGCCACCCCGGCCGGGATCAGGTTCTCCCGCGCCTTCATCGCGAGCAGTCTGTGGCTGGCTTCCCCGCCGTTGAAGGGAAGTCGCGTCGAGCCCGGCATCCGCGGCGAGTGGGTCCGCGGTCCCGGCGTGACCGACGGCGACGGCGTCGTCCTCTATGTCCACGGCAGCGGGTACGCGCTTTGTTCGGCGCGGACGCATCGCGGGCTGACCACGCGGGTCTCCGACGGCACCGGCCTGCCGGTCTTCGCCTGCGAGTACCGGCTCGCGCCCCGGCATCGCTTCCCGAACGCCGCCGACGACGTCCGCGCGGCATATGACCGGCTGGTCGGTCAGGGGTACCGGCGGATCCTCGTCGCGGGTGACTCCGCGGGCGGGCATCTCGCGGTCGACCTCGCCGCGCAGCTGATCCGGGAGAATCGCGAACCGCCCGCGGCGCTGGCGCTCTTCTCGCCGCTGTTCGACGTGACCTTTTCCTTGGCCGCCGAGCGGGAGCGCATGCGGCGCGACCCGATGATCTCCGCCGCGGCGGCCGCGCGGCTGGTCGGTCTGTACACGGTGGACGCAGACCTCGCGTCCGCGCGGCTGCGGTTCGCCTTCGACGACATCAAGGGGTTCCCGCCGACGATCATCCAGGCCGGTGGCCTCGAAATGCTCGCCGCGGACGCCATCGAGCTGGCCAGGGCACTGCGCCGCACCGGGGCGGACTGCGAACTGGACGTCGTCCCCGGTCAGATGCACGTCTTCCAGGCCTTGACCCGGTTCATCCCGGAGGCGCGGCCCGCGATGGAGCGGGCTTGCCGGTTCCTCACCGAGAATCTCCCGGCGATCGAGAAGGCGGCGTGATGACGAAGCGGACCCAAGGAGCGCACGCCGTCGTCACCGGGGCGGGCAGCGGCATCGGGAGGGCGATCGCCACCGAACTCGTCCGGCGCGGGAGCCGGGTCGTGTGTGCCGACATCGACCTCGAATCGGCCGAAGAAACCGCGGCGATGCTCAAGAGCAAGGGTGAAGCGGTCGCCATCGCCTGTGACGTGTCCACTGTGGACGAAGTCGCCGAGCTCGCGAACCAGGCCCGTTCCTGGCTCGGCCGCGAGCCGGACCTCGTCGTCAACAACGCCGGGATCGGCGCCGGCGGCAAGGTCGTCGGGGAGAGCCCGCTGTCCGATTGGCAGCGGACCCTCGGTGTGAACCTCTGGGGCGTGATCCACGGCTGCCACACCTTCGTGCCCGCGATGCGGGAGGCGAGAGCGGGCGGCGTCATCAACGTCGCTTCGGCCGCCGGCTTCACCGCCGCGCCGAGGATGGCCGCCTACAACGTCAGCAAGGCCGGGGTCGTCAGCCTTTCCGAAACCCTTTCCGCCGAGCTGTCCGGCACCGGCGTCGCGGTCACCGTGCTGTGCCCGACCTTCGTCCGCACCAACATCTTCGACGGCGAACTCATCGACGCCGAGGCGCGCGGCCTCGCCCGGCGGGTCTCCGACGTGGTCGGGTTCTCCGCCGAAAAGGTCGCGAGGATGACGCTCGACGCCCACGATCGCGGCCGCCTTTACGTGGTGCCGCAGCCCGACGCCCAGCTTCTTTGGCACGCCAAGCGTTTCGTGCCCGTCCCGTACACGCGGATCGCCGGTCTCCTCGGCCGGTTCCTGCCCGCCGAAAAGGAGAAGTGATGGCCTACGACTTCGCCGCGATGCTCCAGACCATCAAGGACAAGCAGTGGTCGCTGGCCGACATCGACTGGGACGCGCCCGGCGCGGACACGATGACCGACGAACTCCGCGCCAAGATGCGGCCGTTCATGGCCGACCTGGTGTGGATCGAGCACGTCGGCGCGCGCGGGTTCGCGTCGCTGGCGAAGAAGGCGCCGACACCGGTGATCCAGGAGATCTACCGCTACTTCCACGCCGAGGAACAGAAACACGCGAACGCCGAACTGGCGTTGATGAAGCGCTGGGGCATGCTCGACGAGCACGGTTCGATGCCCGAACCGAACATCAACGTCAAGCTGGCCATCAAGGTCCTCGACGACTACGGCGACTCGCTGCCGCTGACAGCGCTCGCCACGCTCATCCCGCTGCTGGAATGCGCGCTGGACGGCGCCCTGGTGAAGTTCCTGCTGGACGAGGTCTCGGATCCGGTGTGCCACCAGGTGTTCCGGCATATCAACTCCGACGAGTCCCGGCACATCGCGGCCGACTTCGAAGTACTGGAACTGATCGGCGCCGGATCGACGACCAAGATCATCACGGAGTCCGTCGGCTCGCTCAAACCGCAGATCGTCCTCGGCCTGATCGTGGTGTTCGTCCCGCTGATCAACAAGATGCGCGACAACATCGTCGCGATGGGCCTGCCGGAGAAGAAGCTGTACAACGCGGTGAAACGGTTCTCCACCATCGGCGGCCGCGGCGAGTTCACCAAACGCATCCCGGCGTACCACGTGCTCAAGGCACAGGCGGCGATGATCGTCGACCGCTCGCACGTCTACCACCGGCTGCTGGCCGACCCGATGGTCAAGGCGACCCGGCTGATCCCCGCGCGGCTGCTCGGCAAACCGCAGTCGTGGACCGAGGAGATCACGCACGAACCGGTCGCCTCATGACCTTGGGCGAATTCCGGGGCGAGGTGCTGCGCGGCACCGAATGGTTCGGGCACGACTTCGCCGGGCAGCGGGTCGCCGTCGTCGCGCCCGGCCGTGAAGCGGCGCAGATCGTGCCCGAGGTGGTGGCCACCGCGCGGTCGGTGAAGGTGTTCCAGGAGGAACCCGACTGGGTGGTGCCGATGCCGGTGCCGGGGCCGGACGTCCTCGGGATCGCCGTCGCCCGCGTTTTCCTGCGCTGGCAGGTGAAAGACCCGTGGGTCCGCAGGCTCCTGACACCGGACCGCCGCTTCGGCTCGCGGCGGACGGCGCCGGGCCTCGGCTACTACGGAGCGCTGCGAAGGCCCGGCTGCAAGCTCATCACCTGGCCCGTCTACGCCTTCGCGCCCCACGGAATCCGTACCGCCGAAGGCATCGAGCATCAGGCCGACGTCGTCGTGCTCGGCGCCAGTTCACTTTTCGCACCGGAAGGACGTCCCGCATGACCCCGGACCACGAGATCGCGATCATCGGCGGCGGCTTCTCCGGAATCGGCGCCGCGATCCTGCTGCACAAAGCGGGTTTCGAAGACTTCCTCATGCTGGAGGAGGGTGACGGCGTCGGTGGCGCCTGGCACTGGAACACCTATCCCGGTGTCGCCGTCGACATCCCGTCGTTCAGCTACCAGTTCTCGTTCGAGCAGATCTCCGGCTGGTCGCGGGTCTACGCGCCGGGTCGCGAACTCAAGGCCTACGCCGACTACTGCGTCGACAAGTACGACATCCGCCGCCGTACCCGCCTCGGCAGCAAGGTCGTTTCGGCGACCTTCGACGACGAGACGCACTTGTGGCGCCTCGAAACCGCCGACGGCTGGTCGATGACGGCACGGTTCGTCGTCGGCGCCACCGGCGTGCTCACCCAGCCGAAGCCGCCGGAGATCGACGGGCTCGCCGATTTCCGCGGCACGGTGATGCACACCGCGCGCTGGGACCACACCGTCGACCTGCGCGGGAAACGCGTCGCGGTCGTCGGCACCGGGGCGTCGGCCGTGCAGGTGATCCCGTCCATCGCGTCGGAAGCCGGGCATCTGACGGTGTTTCAGCGGACGCCGATCTGGTGCCTGCCCAAGCCCGACGCCGCCCTGCCGGGGCCGGTGCGGCTCGCGATGCGACGGTTGCCCGGAGCGAAACGGCTGTCGCGGCTGGCCAGCCAGGCACTCGTCGAACTGACCTTCCCGCTGGCCGCGCACTTCCACAAACTCCTGCCGACCGCCGGGGCGGGCGAGCGGATCGGGCTCGCGCATCTGCGCCGCGCGGTCAAGGATCCCGAGACCCGGGAGAAGCTCACACCGCGCTATGCCTTGGGCTGCAAGCGCCCGAGCTTCTCCAACGAGTACCTCCAGACGTTCAACCGCGAAGACGTCACGCTGGAGACCACGGGCATCGACGCGATCACCGAGCACGGCGTGCGCACCGCGGACGGCACCGCGCATCCGGTCGACGTGCTGGTGCTGGCGACCGGGTTCAAGGTGTTCGAGAAGGGCAACATGCCCGCGTTCACCGTGCGCGGGGCGGGCGGCACCGATCTGGAGAAGTTCTGGGAGGAGAACCGGTTCCAGGCGTATCAGGGCGTCAGCGTGCCCGGTTTCCCGAACCTGTTCACCATTCTCGGGCCCTACGGCTACAACGGTTCCTCGTACTTCAACCTGATCGAGACGCAGACGGCGCACATCGTCCGGTGCCTGCGCAACGCCCGCAAGACCGGGGCGACCCGGGTGGAGGTCACGAACGAGGCCAACGACCGGTACTTCCAGAGCATGCTGGACCGCCGCAAACACCAGGTGTTCTTCCAGGACAGCTGTTCGCTGGCCAACAGCTACTACTTCGACGTGAACGGGGACGTGCCGTTCCGTGCCTCGCCGACGCTGGAAACGATGGTGACGAGCCGGTTCTTCGACCTCGACGACTACGCCTTCGCGGACGGCCGGTGAACACTGGCTGAAGTCCGCCGTCGCCGCCCTGGCCGAGCCTTAAGTTCGGTTCCCCGAACCGACCTGGAGGCTGGCCTTGGAGGGCTTTCCGTGGGACGTCCTGCTCGCGGTGGTCGGGATCGCCGTCCCGGCCGTCGCGTTCCTGTGGGAGTTCGTGCTCGTCGGCCGCAAACGGCTCGGCTACCGCGTGCAGATGGACACCCCGACGGCGTCCGAGCGCGGCTTCGCGCCGACGGCCGACGCGCTCGCGCAGTTGCAGCACGAGAACGGCGAGCGGCTCGTCGACCCGTCGTTCGTGCTGCTGCGCATCGAGAACAGCGGCACCACCGACATCGACACCGACGACTACGCGGTCAACGCGGACGACCGGGTCGGCGTCCGGGTGAAGTTCCCCGGCCGCACCGTGGCCGGGATGGTGGTGACCGAGCTCAGCTCGCCGCATCTGCACGAATGTTTCGGCGACGACTCCGGTTTCGGCGCGCGCGACGAGAATCCCGAGCGGCCGGTCGGCGTGATCGACCTGCCGAGGGTGCCGCTGAACCGCGGCGCGCACTACAAGATCCTCGCCGTGCTCGACCGGATCCCGAACGGCTCGACCGAGGACTTCGACGACCCCCAGGTCATCGGCGAGATCAAGGGCGGCAGCCTCCGCGAGACCAAGAGCCGCACCGGGCCGACCGGATCGGTGATGGCGCTGATCCTCTTCCTGGTGGTGGTCAGCATCTTCCAGCTCACCCGTTCGCTGGTCTTCGACGAGAAGCCGCCGCCGCTGGACTGCGCGTCCGGGAAGCTCACGATCACCGGGTCGACGGCGTTCGCGCCGGTGTTGAAGGAAGCGACGGCGTCGTACGCGAAGACGTGCCCGGGCGCGTCCTTCGCCTTCGACAGCCGGGGGAGCGCGGAAGGGCTCGGCAGCCTGAACCAGGCCGGGAACGACAGCGTGCTGGCGTTCTCCGACGGCGCCAAGGGCGAGGGCTTCCCGCAACTGCTGCCCCGCCCGGTCGCGTTCTCGCTGTTCACGCTCGTGGCCAACAAGGAAGCCGGCGTCCAGGACCTCTCGCTCGCGCAGATCCGTGACGTCTACGACGGCAAGATCGCGAACTGGCGGGAGATCGGCGGCAAGGACCAGCCCGTCCGGCTCGTCGACCGGCATTCCGACTCCGGTACGAGGCGGACGTTCGAGCTCCAGGTCCTGGCGGGCAAACGGGAACCGGGCGACAACTCCGACGACTGCCTCAAACCGGCGCCGGGGGCCCAGCCGGGGGTGGTGCGCTGCGCGCGGCCGTCCACGAACGACGTCCTCGAGGCCGTCTCGCGCGTGCCCGGCGCGCTGGGCTACAGCGAACTGGGCGCGGCCACGAAACGCGAGGACGTGCTGCCGGTCCGGATCGACGGCCACCAGGCGACCCTGGAGGGCGCGATCCACGCGGCCTACCCGTTCTGGGAGACCGAGTACGCGTACACGTTCGGCGAGCCGAAGGCCGACTCGCTCGTCGCGAGCTTCCTGCGGTACCTGACCAACCAGGTCGGCAAGGACATCGTCCGGTCCCACGGGCACCGGCCGTGTGCCGAGCTGGTGAATCCGGTCCTCTGCCGTCCAGGCGCGTGAAGGCCCCCTTGCCGCGGCAAGGGGGCCTTCACGCGCGAAAGGTCAGGCAGGCGGCTTCAGGGTGACGACGGTGGCGCTGGTCTCGCCGCGCGGCGTCCGGTACTTGATCTCGTCGCCCTCCTTGGCGCCCACGAGCGCGAGGCCGAGCGGGCTGTCCGAGGTGACCGTGAAGGCGTCGGCGTCCTCGCCCGGGATCATGACGATGTGGAGCTCCTCCTCGTCACCGTCGGAATACCTGATGGTGACGGTGGTGCCGTCGGGGAGCAGGCCCTTGCTGTTGCGGCCGCCGTGCTCGAGTTTCGCGGCGACATCCGAGATGCGCCGCTCGAGGTAGGCGGCGGCCTCCGCGCGGTCCAGCACCTCCGCTTGGTCGGCCGCGTCGCCGGTCCGTTCCTGTTCGCCGACGAGCGGCGCCATCGCGTCGCGCTGCGCACGCAGATCGGCGAGTTCCTTTTCCAGCTGCCGGCGTGCCGCCGGGCTGAACCCGTTGTCCCCTGTGGTCACCATGCCGCGCATTGTCCGCTACAGATCGGCCGCTAGCCACCTCGATTTTTCACCCGCTGTGATCGTCCGGGACGCTTGCCCTAAGCTTCAGGGCTCCCGTCCTGACTACTTGGTGTAAGGAACTTCGTGACCGCCGTTCCCGGCCGCAGCGTGCGGCTCTCCCCCAATCAGCTGCAGAAACAGGAGCAGATCGTCGAAGCGGCGCGTGTCGTGCTCGCCAGGGACGGGCTCGCGGGCTGCACCGTTCGCGCGATCGCGGAGGCCGGACCGCTCACGAAGAGTGCGATTCATTACTACTTCGCGGACATCGACGTCCTGATCGACCGCGCGATGGCGGCGCACATCACAACGTTCACCGCCGATTTGCGCAAAATTTCGGAGAAACACGATCACCCGGACGAGCGGCTCTTCGCCGCCCTCGAGGCCTTCCTGTCCGAGTTCTCCGGCCGCCCGAACGCGGCCTTCCTCTGGTTCGAGTACTGGATCGCCGCGGGCCGCGCGCAGCATCCGCAGGCGATCGACGTCATGCTCACGTCGATCACCGAACTGCTGGCCGAGTTGCTCGCCCCGCTCGACGTCGAAGACCCCCGCGCGCGGGCGCGTGCCCTACTGTCCTATCTGCTCGGTGCGATCGTCCAGCAGCGCGTCCGGCGGCGGCCGTTCGCCGCACTGCGTGGCGACATCGAAGCGCTCTGTTTCGCGAACTACGGGTAGAAATACGCATTAGATCCGTACCGTTACGGATTGTTCGCTCCTGTCGGCTCCCGCCATGGTGAGGTTCCCTTCCCTTGCCTGAGAGCTAGGAGACGACGATGCGCATAAGACGGTGCATGGCCGTGGCGATCGCGGCCGTCGCTGCGTTCACCATCCCGGTCGCCGCGAGTCCGGCGACCGCCGACCAGCAGGCCGAAGACGCGCAGGTCCAGATCTACGAGGTCTTCGGTACCGGTACTTCGCAGCAGCGCACCCAGATCTCCCGGCTGGGCGTCGACGTCCTCGGTTCCGCGGGCGGTACGACCACCTTCATCGGCGAGGCGCGCGACGCGGCGAAGGTGCGCTCACTCGGCTTCCGCGTCGAGCAGCGCGGCGTCGTCGACAGGTCGGAGAAGGTCGGCACGAACGCGATCAACGACTTCCCGCCGTCGGATTCCGGCTTCCACAACTACGCCGAGGTCACCACGGAACTGCGCAACGCGCAGGCGAACTACGGGTCGATCGCGCGGCTGAGCAGCGTCGGCAACTCGTTCCAGAACCGCGCGCTGAACATGCTCAAGATCAGCGACAACGTCGCCACCGACGAGAACGAGCCCGAAGTCCTCTTCACCTGCAACCAGCACGCGCGCGAGCACCTCACCACCGAGATGTGCCTGCGGATCGTGAACCGGTTCACCCAGGGCTACGCCTCCGACCCGGCGATCAAGCGCTTCGTCGACAGCACCGAGATCTACGTGATCCCGAACGTCAACCCGGACGGTTCGGAGTACGACATCTCCGGCGGCAGCTACAAGTACTGGCGCAAGAACCGCCAGGGCAACGGCACCGACCCCAACCGCAACTGGGCCTACAACTGGGGCTGCTGCGGCGGTTCGTCGGGTTCGACGACCAGCGAGACCTACCGCGGTCCCTCGGCGTTCTCCGCCCCGGAGACCAGGGCGGTGTCCAACTTCGTGAACTCGCGCAAGATCGGCGGCGTCCAGCAGATCAAGGCGAGCATCGACTTCCACACCTATTCGGAGCTCGTCCTGTGGCCGTTCGGCTTCACGTACAACGACACCGCGCCGGGCATGACGGCGGCCGAGGCGCAGCGTTTCCAGACGCTGGGCAGGCAGCTGGCGGCGACCAACGGCTACACCCCGCAGCAGTCGAGCGACCTGTACATCACGGACGGGACGATCGACGACTGGATGTGGGGCACCCACAAGATCCTGAGCTTCACCTTCGAGATGTACCCGCGGGGTTCCAACCCCGGTTTCTACCCGCCCGACGAGGTGATCGTCCGGGAGACCACGCGTAACGACAAGGCCGTGGACCTCCTGCTGAACACCGCCATCGGCTGACGGCGCTGAGCTGAAGGGGCCCTTCACCGCATCCCATGCGGTGAAGGGCCCTTTCGTCGCATCAGATGCGGGCATGGTCCCCTTCAGCTCCCGCGCATAGGGTGCGGGACATGCCGATGTTCGAATTCGAGGGGCTGCGTCCCCAGGTGGATCCCGAAGCGTGGATCGCCCCCACCGCCACCCTGATCGGCGACGTCGTCGTCGAAAAGGGCGCCTCCGTCTGGTACGGCGCCGTGCTGCGCGCCGACTTCGGGCGGATCCTCATCCGCGAGGGCGCCAACATCCAGGACAACTCGGTCATCCACGTCAACGGCGGCGTGACCGAGGTCGGCAAGAACGTCACCGTCGGGCACCAGTGCCTCGTGCACGACTGCACGATCGGCGAGCAGGCGCTGATCGGGAACGGCTCGATCGTGCTCGACAAGGCGCAGATCGGCGCGAAGGCCCTGGTCGCGGCCGGTGCCACGGTGACGCCCGGGATGGTCATCCCGCCGGAGACCGTCGCCATGGGCAGCCCGGCGAAGAAGCACGTCCCGCTCGACGGCACCGCCCGCGGCTGGGTCGAGCACAACGCGGCGATCTACCAGGAGCTGGCGCGCAGGCACTCGGAAGGCATCAAGCCGATCGATTGACTCTGTTCGTCTGTCGAGCGCTGACGGAAACCTTCCGCGGGGCACAAGGCCGTAGGTACGTCGCGCAGGTGCGAAGGGCGCCCCGCAAAAGGTTTCCGGTGTCGCGATCGAAGAACCGTGACCCGCAAACAAGTGATCGTCCCGCCTTTCCGTGATCTCGACCCGGAGCTCGGGATCGCGGAAAGGCTGCTGGCGCAAGGGAATCCGTGGCTCGCCGGGGTGGAACTGGTCGCGTTCGGCGGCCGGCGGCGGATCAAACGCTGCGCCGTCTGCGCGGAGGCGTTCTGCGATCGGACGGCCGGGTGCAGCCGCCGTTGGTGTGCCGGACATCGTCCGCATGCCGACTCCCGTCCCGGTGGAGTGCACTAGGCTCCGGAGGCACCAGCGACTGGCGCATTTGAGGTGGAGCACCACCGGGAAGCGAATCGGGCCGGCACCGCGCGCCTGGGTGAAGGCCACTCCTGAGCCGGAGTACGCCATGACACACCAGCCAGAACTGTCCGCGCTCGCCGCCGCGGACCCGCAGATCGCCGGGCTCGTCGAGGACGAGGCGAAGCGCCAGCACGACAAGATCCGCTTGATCGCCTCCGAGAACTACGTCTCCCAGGCGGTGCTCGAAGCGACCGGCACCGTCCTCACCAACAAGTACTCCGAGGGCTACGCCGGCAAGCGGTACTACGAGGGCCAGCAGCTCATCGACCAGGTCGAGAACCTCGCCATCGAGCGGGCGAAAGCCGTCTTCGGCGCCGACCACGCCAACGTCCAGCCGTACTCGGGTTCCCCGGCGAACCTGGCGGTGTACCTCGCCTTCGCGAAGCCCGGCGACACCGTGCTCGGCATGGCGCTGCCCGACGGCGGTCACCTGACGCACGGCTGGAGCGTGTCCGCGACCGGCAAGTGGTTCACCCCGGTGCGCTACGGCGTCCGCAAGGAGACCGGTCGCGTCGACCTCGACCAGGTGCGTGAACTCGCGCTGCAGCACCGGCCGAAGCTCATCTTCGCGGGCGGCACCGCGATCCCGCGCACCATCGACTTCCCGGCGTTCGCGGAGATCGCCCGCGAGGTCGACGCCGTCCTGGTCGCCGACATCGCGCACATCGCCGGTCTCGTCGCCGGTGGCGCGCATCCGTCGCCGGTCGGGCACGCGCAGGTCATCACCACGACCACGCACAAGACGCTGCGCGGCCCGCGTGGCGCGATGATCCTTTCCGACGCCGACCACGCGAAGGCCGTCGACAAGGCGGTGTTCCCCGGTCTGCAGGGCGGGCCGCACAACCACACGACCGCCGCGATCGCCGTCGCGCTGGGCGAAGCGCAGAAGCCGGAGTTCCGCGACTACGCGCACGCGATCGTCGCCAACGCCCGGGCGCTGGCGGAGGCGCTGGTGGAGCGCGGGTACGACCTCGTGTCCGGCGGCACCGACAACCACCTGCTGCTGATCGACCTGACGAACAAGAACGTGCCGGGCAAGCCCGCCGCGCAGGCGCTCGACCGGGCCGGGATCGAGCTGAACTACAACACCGTGCCGTTCGACCCGCGCAAACCGTTCGACCCGTCCGGGATCCGGCTCGGCACCTCCGCGATCACCACCCGCGGGCTCCAGCCGGAGCACCAGGTCAAGGTGGCGGAGTGGATCGACCGCACGATCACCGCCGCGGCGGCCGAGGAACAGGCCGCGCTGGACACCATCGCCGCCGAGATCCGCGAGTTCCTGGCGCCGTTCCCGATCCCGGGTTACTCGGCCTAGCGAGAGCTGAAGGACGCTTTCCCCGCATAAGACGCAGCAAAGGGGCCCTTCACCGCATGACATGCGGTGAAGGGCCCCTTCAGCTCTGCTCTGCGAACTAGTGAGCGGCCGGACCGTCGACGGCTTCCTTGGCCAGCCGGTCGGTCTCACGCTCGTACGAACGCTTGATCTCGGCCTCGGCTTCGGTACGCCCGACCCAGCTCGAACCCTCGACGCTCTTGCCCGGCTCCAGGTCCTTGTACACCTCGAAGAAGTGCTGGATCTCGAGCTTGTGGAACTCGTTCAGGTGGTGGATGTCGCGCAGGTGCTCGAGGCGCGGGTCGTTCGTCGGGACGGCGAGGACCTTGTCGTCCGGGCCCTTCTCGTCGGTCATCCGGAACATGCCGATCGCGCGGCAGCGGATCAGGCAGCCCGGGAAGGTCGGCTCCTGGACGAGCACCAGCACGTCGAGCGGGTCGCCGTCCTGGCCGAGGGTGTCGTCGATGAACCCGTAGTCAGCGGGGTACTGGGTGGCGGTGAACAGGGTCCGGTCGAGCTTGATCCGACCGGTCTTGTGGTCCACCTCGTACTTGTTGCGCTCCCCCTTGGGGATTTCGATAGTGACGTCGAATTCCACGCCGGCCTCGCTGCTCTCGTCTTTGGTACGCCCCGCCTCGCGGACGGCTCACCGAAATCATCGTCTTGTCTTCACTAGTGTGGACCACGGGGGCTCGGGCGGTCGCATCGATGTGGTCGTATGTGAGCTTGGCCCCTTCCCCGGACGGTGGATGAAGGAGCGTTACGTGCCGGAAAACGATGACCCGAGGTGGCCGTCGGACGACAAGGACACCTCATCCGCCGAGCCCAAGGGCACCAAGGGGGACGGTGAAGCCACCGTCTGGCTGCCCATGTCGGGTCTGGCGAACGGCAAGACCGAAGAGCTTTCAGTGCCGAAGGTCACACCCGAAAGTGGCTCGTGGTTCTCGCCGGTCGTGGAGGTCGAGGACGAACCCGAGATTCCGGAGACGCCCACCCCGCAGTGGTCCGCGTTCGCGCCGGTGACGCCGGTCGAGCCGGAGAAGCCCGAGGCGCCCAAGACGGTCTTCGTCCAGCCCGTCCAGCCGCGGCAGACGGACGAACCGGACTGGGACCAGTTCGACCGGGGCGCCGCCACTCCGACGCGGGAACACGAGCTCGCGAGACCCGAGCCCCGTCAAGAGCCCCAGCGCCCAGAACCCCAGCGTCAAGAGCCTCCGCTCCAGGAACGCCCGGAACCCTCGCTCCAGGAGCCGCCGCCGCAGGAGCCGCCGCGACGGCCCGAGCAGAACCGGGTCGAGCCGCCGCGTCCCGCGGAGGTCCCGTCCGCGACCATGCACGCGCGCCCGGTCCGCATCGAGCCCGCCGAAGAGCGTTTCGACCCCGAAGCCACCGTCGGGATCCAGCAGCCCCAGCCGCCGTCCGAGGAACCTCCGGCCGCCGAGGCCGCCCCCGCGCCGAAGCCGAAGAAGCGCAAGCGCAAGGTCCTGCTGATCACGGGGCTGGTCGTCGTCCTGCTGCTCGCCGGGGTGGGCGGCGCCGCCGCGATGCCCAAGGTGTCGAACCGGCTCGGCCTGCCCTGGGCGCCGAACGCGCCGAGGGGCGACATCCCCCAGCCCGCCGGGGTCACCCGTGTCCTGCACGGGCCGGACATCAACGGCGTCGCGCCGACGAAAGCGGGTCTCACGGCCGCGCTGGCGGGTCCCGCCGGTGCCGCGGACCTCGGCACGCTCACCGGCACCGTGGTGGACGCGGCAACCGGCGACGTCCTCTGGGACAAGAACTCCGGCACCCCGCTGACCCCGGCGTCGACCACGAAGATCCTCGTCGTGGCGGCCGCGCTGCTGTCGCTGGACCACGGAACGCAGATCTCGACGAAGATCGTCCAGGGCGCCGATCCGGGCACGGTCATCCTCGTCGCGGGCGGCGATCCTTCGCTGACCTCGCTGCCCCTGGGCACGGACTCGCCGCTGTACCCGGGCGCCGCCCACGTCGACGATCTCGTCGCCCAGGTCAAGAAGGCGAGCGGCGGCAAGATCTCCAAGGTCCAGCTGGATGTCAGCCTGTTCAAGGGGCCGACGTCCGCGAAGGGCTGGGACCCGGAGGACACCATCGCCGGGAACACCTACATGGCCCCGGTCGTCCCCGTGATGGCCGACGGTGGCCGCAACGACCCGAAGAGCGACCACGCGCCCCGCATCGCCAATCCCGCGACCGCGCTGACCCAGAAGATCGCGGGGAAGCTCGAAGCCCAAGCGGGCGGCACGACGACGGCGCCGAAGGACGCGAAGGTGCTCGGCGAGGTCAAATCGCAGCCGCTGGCGGAGTTCGCGAACTCGCTGCTCCAGCTTTCGGACAACATGCTCGCCGACGTCCTCGCCCGCCAGATCGCGCTCGCCAAGGGCGCCGAGCCGTCGTTCGCCGGCGGCGCGGCCGCGACCCTGGACGTGCTCAAGCAGGCAGGCTTCGACCTGACCGGAGTCCAGATCAACGACGGCAGCGGTTTGTCCGACCAGAACAAGATCCCGGCCAAGGTGCTCAGCGAGATCCTCGCGGTCGCCGCGGCGCCGGACGGCAAGGATCCGAGGACGGCCAAACTGCGGCCGCTGCTGGCGGGCCTCCCCGTCGCGGGCGGCAGCGGGACGCTGGAGAAGCGCTACGGCGATCCGGCGTCGGCGGCCGGCCGGGGCTGGGTCCGGGGCAAGACCGGGACGCTGTCCGGGGTGAACACCCTGGCCGGCGTGGTGCTGGACACCGACGGCCGCATGCTGGTGTTCGCGCTCATGTCGTCCGGTTCGGACCAGAACAAGGGCCGGGCCGCACTCGACGTCGTCGCGGCGACCCTGCACAAATGCGGTTGTCGCTGAATCCGGTGAGCGACCGGAATCGGAGCGTGAGGAAGTCGAGGCGGAATTCGGTCTTCCAGCGGGTAGCGTCATAAGAGTGAGTGAGGAAACGCCGACCAAGACGCGTTCGATGGTCGACTGGTCCCTGGCCGCCTCGACGGGCGCGCTCCTGGTGCGCGGCGGACCGGTGGTCGACCGCGAAGTGGCCGATGAAGCCGTCGCCGATCTGCGCGAGCTGACCGGCGAGGCGGAGGGGCACGTCCGTGAGCTGACCGGGCTCGGCCTCGACCTGCCACTGCTGCCCGCCGAAGTCGTCGACAGGCCCGGCTGGGTCCGTTCGGCCGCCGCGGGGCTCGACGCGCTCACCGGCCGCGCGCTGCCGGAGGCCCAAGGCGGCCCGCTGGCGCCCGTGCTGGCCGGTGGCGCCGGTGTCCAGACCGGTCTGGTGCTCGCGTTCCTGGCGTCGCGGGTCCTCGGTCAGTACGACCCGTTCGGCGGGCCGGAACGCCGGGGCCAGCTGGTGCTCGTCGCGCCGAACGTGGTCGCCGCCCAGCGCGCGATGGACGTGCCCGGCCACGACTTCCGGCTGTGGGTCTGCCTGCACGAATGCACCCACCGGCTGCAGTTCACCGCGGTCACCTGGCTGCGCGACTACTTCGCCGACGAGGTCGAGCGCCTGATCGGCGGGCTCGCCGGCCGCGACGCGGACGGGCTGAGCGATCTGGTCGGCCGCCTGCCGGACACCATCAAGCAGATCGGCAAGGGCAAGGCGAGCGGCGCCGGTCTCGCCGAACTCCTGCAGTCGCCGGGCGAACGCGCGGTGTTCGACCGGCTGCTCGCGCTCTCCACCCTGCTGGAGGGGCACGCCGACTTCGTGATGGACGCCGTCGGGCCGCAGGTCGTGCCCAGTGTCGAGCTGATCCGGTCGCGGTTCACCGCCCGGCGCAAGGGCGGCGGCCTGATCGACCGCGTGCTGCGCGGCCTGCTCGGCGTGGACGCGAAGATGCGCCAGTACGAACAGGGCGCGAAGTTCACCAAGCACGTCGTCGGCGCCGTCGGCATGGACGGCTTCAACGCGGTGTGGACGTCGCCGAACACCTTGCCGACCAGGGCCGAGATCACCGATCCGGCGGCCTGGGTGCGGCGCCTGCACGGGTGAGCGGGCCGGATCCGGCGATCGCGGCCGTGCGGACGGCCGTGCGGGAGTTCCTCGCGTCGGCGAAGGTCACCGACGAGGTGTGCGTCGCCGTCTCCGGCGGCGCGGATTCGCTCGCGCTCGCCGAAGCGGCCGCGTTCACCGGTACCCGAGCGGGCCTGAAGGTGCGGGCGCTCGTCGTCGATCACGGGCTCCAGGACGGTTCCGCCGGGATCGCGGCGAAGGCGGCGGACACGGCCCGGAAACTGGGCGCCGACACCGCCGAGGTGCTGACGGTGAAGGTCGAGGGCCCGGGCGGACCGGAAGCGGCCGCCCGCCGGGCCCGTTACGGCGCCCTGCGCTCGGCACTTCCCGGCGGACACGGTCTCGTCCTCCTCGGCCACACCCTCGACGACCAGGCCGAAACCGTCCTGCTCGGTCTCGGCCGGGGTTCGGGACCGCGCTCGCTGGCCGGGATGCGGCCGCACGACCCGCCGTGGGGACGGCCGCTGCTCGGCGTCACCCGCGCCACCACCCGGCGGGCTTGCCGGGCGCTCGGCGTCGACCCGTGGCAGGACCCGCACAACGAGGACCCGAGGTTCACGCGTGTCCGATTACGAACGGAAGTAGTGCCCCTTTTGGAGGATGTGCTGTCCGGCGGTGTCGCGGCTTCGCTCGCCCGGACGGCGGCACAACTGCGCGAGGACACCGAGGCGTTGGACACACTCGCGGGTGAGGTCTACCTGCGCGCTTTCACCGAGGAGGGGCTCGACGTCGCGGTGCTCGCCACCGAGCCGCCAGCGCTGCGGCGGCGCGTCCTCCGCAGGTGGCTGCTGGACTCCGGGGTCCGCGAACTGACCGACGCCCATCTCCGTTCGGTCGATGCCCTGGTGGGCAATTGGCGGGGTCAGGGGGGCGTTTGGCTACCCGGCGACTTGGTGGCCACCCGGGCGCATGGCAGGCTCTCGGTCGAAGCACCCCAATCCACCACCTAGAGGGGATCGTCCTGTGTACGAAGGCGAGATCGCCTCCGTGCTCGTCACCGAGCAGCAGATCAACGACAAGATCGCCGAGCTGGCCGCGAAGGTCGCCGCGGACTACCCGGCCGACGGCCCCGGTTCGGGGCAGGGAGACCTCCTGCTCGTCGGGGTGCTCAAGGGCGCGGTGATGTTCATGACCGACTTCGCCAGGGCACTTCCTCTTCCTTCACAGCTCGAGTTCATGGCGGTCTCCTCCTACGGCTCGGCGACCTCGTCGTCCGGCGTGGTGCGGATCCTCAAGGACCTCGATCGCGACATCGCCGGCCGCGACGTGCTCATCGTCGAGGACATCGTCGACTCCGGGCTCACGCTGTCCTGGTTGCTGAAGAACCTCGCCAGCCGCAACCCGGCCTCGCTCGAGGTCGTCTCGCTCCTGCGCAAGCCGGAAGCGGTCAAGGTCGATGTACCGGTCAAGTACATCGGGTTCGACATTCCCAACGAATTCGTAGTCGGATACGGCCTCGACTACGCGGAGCGTTACCGGGACCTGCCCTACATCGGCACCCTGGATCCGCACGTTTACACGTCCTGAGAACCGCTTGCCCGCATCGGCGGAAATGCGGAACCCTGAGCACGGCGAACGCGTCATAGGCTGCGATCAAGTGCGTTAACCTATGCGAAGACCTTCGTCACGAATCAGTCGTGACCTGGCCCGGGGGAAACGGAGAGAGCTCAGATGGGGAACAGCAGCTTGGCGGACGCGAACGCGTTCAAGAACGCCGCGGCCCAGGGCCAGGTCGGGATCGACCCGGACGCGGCCCAGACCGCACTGAACAAGATCCGGACCGGCAAGGACGCCGTCGAGGCGCTGCTCCAGCGTGCCGGTGACCTCGGGCAGGCGCCGAAGCTGGGCAACAACCCGGTCGGCAACGCCATCGCCGCGAAGGTCGCGAACCGCGCCGACGGCGGCGGCGACTCGTACGCCGCCGCTCTCCAGAACCTGTACCAGCAGTACGAGGCGGCCGAGTCCGGCATCGTCACCGCGATGGCCCGCTACCACGAGATCGACCAGGCCGCGGCCGAGCCGTTCCGGAACGTCTGAGGGGGAGTCAGAAAGCCATGCCACCGAAGCACAGTGCCGACTCTTTCGGCGAGAACACCAGCAGCACCCCGGTCCAGCTCGGCGACAACTCGCAGGCCGCGGGCATCGTCTCGTCCGCTCGCGGGCGTTCGGACGGGTTCGACATCGGCGCCGACCGCGCCATCACCAACCCGCCGAACTGGGAGAGCGCCCCGACCAGCCAGGAGCTGTGGGACCAGGCCAACGTCGGCAACGACCCCAGCACCGCGACGTCGATCAGCCAGTCGTGGACCTCGCACGGCTCCAAGCTGAGCCAGGCGTCGAACGACCTCTACAACGCGATCTCCGAACTGGGCGCCGCCTGGATCGGGCAGGGCGCGGCGAGCGCGCAGGGTTCGCTGGTCGCCATCGCGAACTCGGGCTCGCAGGCCTCCGAGGCCGCGCACACGATGTCGGACAGGCTGCAGAAGCAGGCCGACGCGGCCACCAAGGTCAAGCTCATGCCGAAGCCGACCAGCTACACCCCCGAGGGTGCGCTGGGCGCGGCTCTCGCGGCTGGCCCGGTCGGCATGATCACCGACCAGAAGCCCCTCGCCGACCAGGACAAGGAAGTGCGGGCGGAGCAGGCCAGGTTCCTCGAGGCCTACACCAAGGAGATGAGCGAGGTCGACAGCTCGACCCCGAGCTTCGGCCCCGAATCCCTCGGCATGAAGCCGACCGCTTCGCACAACAGCGCTTCGTTCAGCGGTGTCGGCAACGTCGGCGGCGGTGGCCTCAACTCGGGCGCCGTCTCCGGCACCCCCGTCCTCGCCGGCACGCACGGCTACGGCGGCGTGCAGGCTGGTTCGCCCGCGGCGGCCGTCCACGGCGGTCCGGACTCGGGTGTGTTCTCGCAGGCCGGCTACAACGCCGCCACCGGGAACCTTCCGGCTTCGGGTGTCGCTCCCGGCCCTGGCGCCGGTATGGCGTCCGGCGCCGGTGCGCCGATGGCCCCGCACGCCCCGGCGAACGGCGGCAACGGTCTCGGCCAGGCGCTCACGGCGGCCGCGGTCGGCGGCGGCCTCGGTTACGCCGGTGCCAAGGCGCTCGGACAGGGCAACAAGTCCGGCGCGAAGGACACCGACAGCACCGACGCCGCGGCGACCGACAACGCGCCCGCGCAGAGCGCCGCGTCCCAGGCCGTGCCGCAGCAGGGCATCGTGTCCTCCAGCGGCACCATCGGCGGCGGTGCCACCCCGCCGATGCAGGGCATGGGCGGCGGCATGGGCATGGGCGCCCACGGCGCGCAGGCCGAGCAGGAAGAGGAGCACACGCACGCGTCGTTCCTCATCGAGCCGGACCCGGACGACGCCTTCGGTGCCAACGAGGCGACCCCGCCGCCGGTCATCGGTGCCTGGACCGAAGACGACGATCGCTAAAGCGGTTCTCACCGGGCGCGCGGCCTCATCGGCCGCGCGCCCGCTGACTTGTTTGGGGGCTGATGATGGCGAACGGTGAGCTGCTCACCACGGTCGAGCTGGACTTCCTGTGGGAGACCGCGAACGCCGGAGAGCTGCCGTACCCGCTGCGGCTCCGCTCGCACGGGGCGACCGTGGACGAGCGCGCCGCCCTGCGGGCGCAGACGTTCCAGTCACTGAGCCAGCGCCGTCTCGCCGACGACCGGGGGCGCCCCGAACCCCACATCGAGGACTTCTTCGGTGTTCTCGCGAGGCCGGATCTGAGCCTGGACTGCGTCCAGCTCAACAATCCCAACACCGAACCGCTGCTCGCGGTCGCGTCACTGCTCGGCGGGCAAGGCCTCCTGACGGTGCAGGACCCGCGCGGTTTCCACTTCCACCCCATCGCCCCGGACGGCCTCGCGAGCGCGATCGTCTCCCTCCTGCCGCCGGGTTCGCGCGGCACGGAGAAGTCGATCACCCTCCCGCTGGACGGGCTCGTCGGCGCTTCGGGGGCGGACTTCCTCCAGCGTCGCCAGCCGCAGGTCGACGGTACGGCGACGTCCGACGAGGACCGCAAGGCACTCTCTCGGCTCCAGGCGCAGCCGCGGCTGCGCGGGGGCCAGTTCGGCGCCAACGCGCGCAGCAAGCACGGCACGCGGAGCCGGTCTTCGGTGCTGAGCTGGTTCGACACGCAGTCGGGCCGTTACTTCACCCAGGCCACCCGCGGTTCCGACGGCCGCGACTGGATCACCATCGCGCCCGCGGATCCGGCGACGCTGCGCCACCGGCTCACGGAGATGCTGGGGAAGATCGCGGCCGACGCCTCTCCCGCCCGCTGAGCCCTTCCGCCCGTGCAATGAAGGGGACTTTCCTTGCGAAATTTGCGAGGAAAGTCCCCTTCATTGCGTTCTCGGCGGACCACTATCCGCATCCGGCCGACGACTGTCGTACCCCTTCGCTATCGTGAACCCCCTGGGCGTCCCGAGGCCCAGGAGCCAAGGTGCCGGGAGGGCACGGAGCAATGCATCAGGAACACTTCACGCCGCTGGCGTTCGACTTCCTCTGGGAGTCCGCCGAACTCGGCGACCTGCCTTATCCGCTGCGCGTGCGTTCGCACGGCGCGACCGAGGCCGAGCGCCGGGCGCTGCGCAGCCGTGCCGAAGTCGAGCTCCAGGCCCGCGGCCTCCGCGACAACAGGGGAAGGCTCGAGTCGAAGATCGAGGACTGGCTGTACCTCCTCGCCCGCGGCTCGCTGACCATCGACGCGCTGCACATCCCCGAGTTCCAGGCCCCGACGATCGCCGTCCTCGGCGCCACCGACGGTCGCGACGGGGTGCTCGCGATCCAGGACCAGTCCGGGATCTGGCTGCGCGAGGCGCCCGCGGACGGGCTCCCGACTGCGGTCGTCGACGTGCTGCCGCCGGGTCAGCGCGGCTCCGAGGCGTCCGTCACGCTGCCGATCGACGACGCCCGCCGCACCCAGCCGATCCGCGCCGCCGTCAACCCGACGAAGCAGGCCGAAGAGACCGAAGCCGCCAAGAACCGTCGTAAGGACAAGTCCCGCGTCTCACTCAGTGAACGCGTCACCGCGGACCCGCGCGAGGCGTTCGGCAAACTCACCGGCCAGCCCCGGCTGCGCGGCGGTCAGCTCGCAGCGAACAGCCGGTCCCAGGTCGGCGCCAAACAGCGGTCCCGCGTCCTCGGCTGGTTCGACACCGTCAGCGGGCGCTACCTCAGCACGTCACAGGCCGGACCGGACGGCCGCGAATGGGTCACCGTCTCGCCCGCCGACGTCAAGACACTCCGCACGCGACTCGGTGAAATGGCCGCCGGTGTGGCGGTCGACACACGCTAGGGTGACTGGCGCGTTCACGCTCCGGGAACCCTCACGAGGCGTCCGCCGTTTACGTCCGAGAGGCTCACCACCCTCGTCCGTCCAGGCGGGCGGTATCCTGAGGGGCGGGTGTCGGAGCACCATGGGTCGTCAAGATCGTGATGGCGGGTATCACAGGAGCCGCCCAACCAGGAAGGGTCGAGGCCACCAGGGCCGAGTCGTATGAACCGGAAGAGCGTGCTCAAGAACCCAGTGCTCTGGATTCTCGCGGCGGTACTGGCGTTTCTCGCCTACAACACGATCTTCGACAGTGATCGTGGCTACACCCAGGTGCCGATCTCGATCGCGAATCAGCAGATCACCGCGAACAACGTCAAGGAAGCCTCGCAAGAGGACAAGGAGCAGCAGATCAAGCTGCTGCTGACCAAGAAGATCGAGGTCGAAGGCCAGCAGGTCGACCAGATCATCGCGCAGTACCCGGCGAACGTCGCGGGCAACATCTACGGCCAGCTCATCGGCCTCAAGAACGGCGACAACCCGGTCAAGTTCACCACCAAGGTCACCCAGCAGAACGTCCTCACCCAGATCCTGATCTTCGCCATTCCGCTGGCGCTGGTGCTGGGCCTGCTGATGTGGATGATGAACAACGCACAGGGCGGCGGGAACCGCGTCCTCAACTTCGGCAAGTCGAAGGCCAAACAGCTCAACAAGGACATGCCCAAGACGACCTTCGGGGACGTCGCGGGCGCAGACGAGGCCGTCGAAGAGCTGTACGAGATCAAGGACTTCCTGCAGAACCCGGCGCGCTACCAGGCACTCGGCGCGAAGATCCCCAAGGGCGTGCTGCTCTACGGGCCGCCCGGTACCGGTAAGACGCTGCTCGCGCGAGCCGTCGCCGGCGAGGCGGGCGTGCCGTTCTACACGATCTCCGGTTCCGACTTCGTCGAGATGTTCGTCGGTGTCGGCGCCTCGCGGGTCCGTGACCTGTTCGAGCAGGCCAAGCAGAACGCGCCCTGCATCATCTTCGTCGACGAGATCGACGCGGTCGGCCGCCAGCGTGGCGCCGGCCTCGGCGGCGGTCACGACGAACGTGAGCAGACGCTGAACCAGCTCCTCGTCGAGATGGACGGCTTCGACGCGCGCGGCGGCATCATCCTGATCGCCGCCACCAACCGGCCCGACATCCTCGACCCGGCGCTCCTGCGTCCCGGCCGCTTCGACCGCCAGATCCCGGTGTCCGCACCGGATATGCGCGGTCGCAGGGCGATCCTCGAGGTGCACGCCAAGGGCAAGCCGATCGCGCAGGGCACCGACCTGAGCGGCCTCGCCAAGCGGACCGTCGGCATGTCCGGCGCCGACCTGGCGAACGTGCTCAACGAGGCCGCGCTGCTCACCGCCCGCCAGAACGGGCACGTGATCACCGACGAGGCACTGGAGGAGTCGGTCGACCGCGTCGTCGGCGGCCCCGCCCGCAAGAGCCGGATCATCTCCGAGAAGGAGAAGAAGATCACGGCCTACCACGAGGGCGGGCACGCGCTCGCCGCGTGGGCGATGCCGGACATCGAGCCGGTCTACAAGCTGACGATCCTGCCGCGCGGGCGCACCGGCGGTCACGCCCTGCTCGTCCCGGAGGACGACAAGGAGTTGATGACCCGTTCGGAGATGATCGGGCGCCTGGTCTTCGCGATGGGCGGCCGGACGGCGGAGGAGCTCGTCTTCCACGAGCCCACCACCGGTGCCTCCTCCGACATCGAGCAGGCGACCAAGATCGCCCGCGCGATGGTCACCGAATACGGCATGAGCGCCCGGCTCGGCGCCGTCAAGTACGGCCAGGAGCAGGGTGACCCGTTCCTCGGCCGCTCGGCGGGCCGCCAGGCGGACTACTCGCTCGAGGTCGCGCACGAGATCGACGAGGAGGTGCGCAAGCTCATCGAGACCGCGCACACCGAGGCGTGGCACGTGCTGAGCACCTACCGCGACGTGCTGGACGAGCTGGTCATCGAACTCCTCGAGAAGGAGACGCTGACCCGCAAGGATCTCGAGCGGATCTTCGCGACCGTCGAGAAGCGCCCGCACATCACCATCTTCAACGAGTTCGGCGAGCGGAAGCCGTCGGACAAGCCGCCGATCAAGACCCCCGGCGAGCTGGCGATGGAGCGCGGCGAGCCGTGGCCCCCGCCGGAGGAGAAGAAGGAGCAGCCGGTGCTGCAGCCGGCGCCGACCCCGGTCGGCACCGCGCAGGGTGGCGGCGACCTTCCCGGTGGCCCGCCGTACGCGGCGCCGGTCCCGCCGCCGGACCCGAACGCCAACCCCTACGCTCCGCCGCAACCGGGCGCCTACCCCAACGGTGGCCGCCCGAACGGTGGGCCGAACGGCACCGGCCACTGGCCCCAGGCATATGGTGGGCAGCAGCCGGGCGGTCCGGCAGGCGGTTATCAGGGTGGGCCCGTTGGCGGTCCGCCGAACTACGGGGCTCCTCCCGGATGGACCCCGGCGACTCAGCCGGGCGGACAGCCGAACCAGCCCTGGCGTCCCGCCGAAGACCGTCCGCGCGACACCTGGTTCGGCGGCGAGCCGGGCCAGCCTGGCGGTCAGCAGGACGAAGGACAGCAACGGCGTGACGACGGACAGGACGACACCAAGCGTTAACGGCGAAAGCCCGGTCTTCGACCAAGAGCGGGCCGAGAAAGCCGTACGCGAACTCCTGCTCGCCTGTGGTGAGGACCCGGACCGGGACGGTCTCTTGGAGACCCCGGCCCGGGTCGCTCGCGCTTACCGGGAAATGTTCGCCGGGCTCTACACCGAGCCGGACCACGTGCTGGACCGCACGTTCGACGAGGCGCACGAAGAACTCGTCCTGGTGACGGACATCCCGATGTTCTCGACCTGTGAACACCACCTGGTCCCCTTCCACGGTGTCGCCCACGTCGGCTACATCCCGAACGGCCACGGCAAGGTCACCGGTCTGTCCAAACTGGCCAGGCTCGTCGACCTCTACGCCAAGCGCCCGCAGGTCCAGGAGCGTCTCACCTCGCAGGTGGCCGACGCGCTCATGCGCAAACTCGCCCCCCGCGGCGCGATCGTCGTGGTCGAGGCCGAGCATCTCTGCATGGCCATGCGCGGGATCCGCAAGCCCGGCGCCCGGACGACGACGTCGGCCGTGCGCGGTCTGCTGAAGTCTTCGGCGTCCTCGCGGGCGGAGGCGCTGGACCTCATCAAGGGCCGTCGATGACCGCCCTGCCCCGGCCCGGCCGCTGCGCGGTGATGGGCATCCTCAACGTCACCCCCGATTCCTTCTCCGACGGCGGCCGCTACCTCGGGGTCGAGCAGGCGCTGGAGCACGCGCACGAGATGTGGGCGCGCGGCGCGGACCTGATCGACGTCGGCGGCGAGTCGACCAGGCCCGGGGCGTCCCGAGTGGACGCCGAAACCGAGATTTCCCGGATCATGCCGGTGATCCGCACCCTCGCGGCCGACGGTGTCGCGATGTCCGTGGACACCACGCGGGCCGAGGTCGCCCTCGCCGCCGTCGACGCGGGCGCGTCGGTCATCAACGACGTCTCCGGTGGGCTGGCCGATCCGAACATGGCGAAGGTCGCCGCGGAGACCGGGGTCCCGTGGGTGCTGATGCACTGGCGCGGGCACAGCAAGGACATGAACGCGCTGGCGTCCTATGCGGACGTCGTCGCGGACGTGCGCGCCGAACTGCTGTCCCGAGTGGACGAAGCGGTCGCCGCGGGGGTCGACCAGAGTGCGATCGTGCTCGATCCGGGGCTCGGTTTCGCGAAGGACGCCGAACACGACTGGGCGCTGCTGAACGGCCTGGATTCCTTCCTGTCACTGGGTTTCCCGGTGCTCGTCGGCGCCTCGCGCAAACGGTTCCTCGGGCGCCTTTTGTCCGGAAAGGACGGAAAGCCCGCTCCGCCGGACGGCCGGGAGAACGCGACCGCGGCCGTGTCCGCGCTCGCCGCGGCGGCGGGCGCCTGGGGTGTGCGGGTGCACGAGGTCGGCGCGAGTATCGACGCCGTGACCGTCGCGGCGGCTTGGCGGAAGGGGAGTCCCGTTGTCTGACCGGATCACGTTGACCGGCTTGAGGGTCTTCGGCAGGCACGGGGTCTTCGACCACGAGAAGCGCGACGGGCAGGAGTTCGTCGTCGACATCGTGGTGTGGCTGGACCTCGGCCCGGCCGCCGCGTCCGACGACCTGACCAAGACGCTGCACTACGGCGAACTGGCCGAACTCGCCGCCGGGATCGTGGCGGGCGAGCCGTACGACCTCATCGAGAGTGTCGCCGGGAAGATCGCCGACGAGGTCCTGCGCGACGAGCGGCTGACCGCCGTCGAGGTGACCGTGCACAAGCCGTCCGCGCCGATCCCGCTGAACTTCGACGACGTCGCCGTGAGTGTGCGGCGGGAGCGATGAGCCGCGCGCTGCTTTCGCTCGGTTCGAATCTGGGGGACCGGCTCGCGTTCCTTCAGTCGGCCGTGGACGCGGTGCGGCCCGCGGTGGTCGCGGTTTCGTCGGTGTACGAGACGAAGGCGTGGGGTGTCGAGGACCAGCCGGACTTTCTCAACGCCCTCGTCCTGGTCGACGACCCGGCTCGCGACCACTGGGACTGGCTGCGTGCCGGGCAGGCGGCCGAGTGGGAGGCCGAGCGCGTGCGTGAGGTCCGCTGGGGGCCGCGCACGCTGGACGTCGACATCGTGACCGTGGACGGGGTGCGCTCCGACGACCCCCAGTTGCTGCTTCCTCATCCCGGCACGCCGGAGCGCGCGAGCGTGCTGATCCCCTGGCTGGAGATCGAGCCCGACGCGGTGCTCCCCGGCCACGGTCCCGTCGCGGCCCTCCTCGCCGCCCGCCCCGCCTCCGACGTCGACTCGGTGCGCCGGACCCCGCTCACGCTCGCCGTCGCCTGACCCCGGAGTAGGGCGCCCTCTAGTTGCGGTAGTGCGTGGTGCGAACCACCGCAACCAGAGGACGAAACGCGGGAGGGGGCGTTTGGTCGCGTGGGTCGTGAGTGGCGATTCGGGTTCTGGCCGAGGGTGTCTTGGTCACCTACCGGCCTCTGGCTGCGGTCGTTCACGGGGCCGGGTCGTGAAGGGCCCCTTGCCTACCTTGACAGTAGTGATGGAGACCTTCACTGCCTTCGTGATCGCCCCACGCGCCAGTGATCACAGCGGCTACGTGTGGAGGCTCCCTGCCCTCGGCTCAGCCGAAGAAACTCGACCCTCACGCCTTGCCGAAGTACGTGATGGCCCCCTTCCTTGCGCTAGACGCAAGGAAGGGGGCCATCACGTACTTCAAGCGATCAGGGCGTCACTCACACTCGCCGTCGCCTGACTCCCGCGTTTCGTCCTCTAGTTGCGGTAGTGCGTGGTGCGAACCACCGCAACCAGAGGACGAAACGCGGGAGGGGCGGGCGCGATAGCAAAGGTCCCTTGCTATCCCAGGGCGGAGCGCATCGCGGCGATGATCCACTCGGCCTGCGGCATCTGCGAGGGGAACGACGGCCAGCCGTTCATCCTCCCCAGCAGCACCCAGTAGTGCTCGGCGCGCGGGTCGGAGCTGACCGCCATCCCGTCGGTCAGCCGCCTCCGCCAAGCCGGGTCGGCCGCGTCCCGCCCGTTCCGCGAAGACTCCGCGAAGATCGTCTCCGCCAGTTCCCGGCCCTCGGCCGAGTCCGGCGCAAGGCCGGCTTCGAGCGCTTCGGACGCCTTCGCGCTCCAGGCCATCCACAGTTCTTGCTGCTGTGAGCCGAAGTCCGCCCCGTCCTGCTTCCGGAGCTTCGAGTGCCACTCGCTCATCCGGCGGATGGACGCGCGGAACTCGTCGTCCTGCACGAGCTCGGCGAACTCGATCCACGCCTCCAGCTGCTCGGGCGTCGGGTCGTCGGGCAGTTCCGGTTTCGCCGAGCGCATCCGCTCGTAGAACTGCGGGTCCAGCTCCAGCCCTTCGACCATGTCCTGCCAGAACTCGTCGAGCAAGCGTTTGCGGTCTTCGTCCGACATCGACGCGAGTTTGTTCATCAGTTCGACCTCCTCCAGTGGTGAGTCCCGTTTGGCCACCGCTCGCAGGACCGCGCGGCGCAGCTCCAGCCGCCGGATCTGCTCGTCCAGGGCGGCGACGTGCTGGACCGCGAGGTCCCCGATGGTCGCTTCCCTGGTCAGCGCCCGCTCCACGTCCGCGAGACCCAGCCCGAGCTCCCGCAGCGTCCGGACCAGCTCCAGGCGCGCCATCGCGGTGGCGTCGTAGAGGCGGTAGCCGGAATCGGTGCGGTCGGTCGGCGGAAGGAGCCCTTCGTCGGAGTAGAAGCGGATGGTCTTCACCGGCAGGCCGGTCCGTTTGGCCAGCTCCCCGATGGTGAAAACCGCTGCGGTGCCCATGTGCTTCATCGTCGACTCTCCAGTTGGTGGAGAGTCAAGCCTCCCAGGTAGCGTTGGACCATGCACTTCACCCGGCCACGTGAGCTGGCAGTGGCCGGCCTCCTGGGTTTGGTCCTGGCCTATCTGCTCTTCCAGGTCGCCTACGGATCCTTCCCCGCGCTCCCGCTCTTCGCCGGGATCACGCTGCTCGTCCTCGCGCTCTGCGAGACCGTGCTCGCCTTCATCGTCCGTTCGCGGATCAAAGAAGGGCGGGTGCTGTCCGCGATCTCCGTCGCCCGATCGGTGGCTCTCGCCAAGGCGTCGTCACTCGCCGGATCCGTCATGACGGGGGTCTGGCTGGCGGCTTTCGCGTATCTTTTTCCGCGACGTGACGAACTCCTCGCGGCGAGCGGCGACCTCCGCTCGGCGACGGTCGGGATCGTCAGCTCGGTGGCGCTGGTAGCTGCGGCTTTGTGGCTCGAACACTGCTGCCGGACCCCCGAAGGCAGCGATCGGGAGCGCGATCCCGAGCCGACCGGTTAACGCTCGAGAGCCACCGCTCGAAGTACCGACTAGGTCTCGTTCGGATTACTAGAAGGTACGGTGTTGGGCATGACCGGGGTGGGTGACGACTCGCGCGGCCGCCTTGCGGGTAGGCCGTGGCTTGTCGTCGGCTTGGTTCTCGCCGTCGGCGCGACTCTCGCATTGGTGCTTTCCGACGACCTCCGCTACTTGCGGCTGGGAATCGTCGCGGCGCTGTGGGCCGCCTTGATCGGCGCGTTCCTGGCGGTCCGCTCGCGCAAGCACGTGTCACAGAGCGAAGAAGCCGTCGCCGAAGCGCAGGCCGTCTACGAGCTGGAGCTGGAACGCGAGATCGCCGCCCGCCGCGAGTTCGAGCTGGAGATGGAAGCGGAGACCCGGCAGGCCGCCGACAGCCGTTCCCAAGAGGAGCTCGAAGCGCTCAGGGCCGAGGTGACAGCCCTGCGTGAGAGCCTCCAGTCGCTCTTCGGCGGTGGCGAGGTCCTCCTCGAACGTGTCGCGCTCACCGCGCAGGCCACCCGGATGCGGTCCCTCGACAACAAGCAGCTGATGAGCGCGGGGTCCGAGAACGGCAACGGCAAACCCCAGCTCATGGCGGCCAAGAGCACCACGATCGACGTCGACGAGCGTGAACACGGGCGGGAACGCCCGACAGAGATGATCGACCGCGTCCTCGAACCGGCGTCGGTGCGGGCCGGTGCCCCGCCCGCCGCCCGGCGAAAACCGGCGAACGGCCAGGTCAACGGCACCAACGGTGCCAACGGCTACGGCCAGAGCAATCAGGTCCCGCGGCCGAAGCCGGTCGACGAGTCGACTCGCCGCAGCATGCGCAAGGCGGACGCCCGCGCGTCGAAGGCGGCCGAGGCGCTCGCCGCCGAAGCCGCCCGCCGCGAGCGGCTCGAAATGTCCAACCCCGGGATGTCGCCCGCCGAGGTCTCCCGGCCGATGCCGAGGGTCGACCCCAAGCGCAAGACCCCGCCGCCGGTGACCCCGGCCGAGGTGTCCCGCCCGTCCATGCCGGGGATCTCGCGCGCCGAGGTCTCGCAGCCGTCGATGCCCGCCGTCGCCCGGCAGCCCCAGCGCCCGGAGCCGCCGCGTCAGGAACCGCAGCGCCCGGAGCCCCAGCGCAACGAACCGCCCCGCCGTCCGCAGCAGCCTTCGCTGCAGCAGCGCCTCGACGCCGGCACCGTGCAGCGCCCGCCCGCGCCGCGGCCGGAGGAGCAGACCCGCAAGCAGACACCGCCGGTGAAGCCCGCGGCTCAGGCGAAGCCGGTCAAGAAGGTCGAGCCGGACCGTCCCCGGCCGAACCGCGAGCTCGGCCTGACCCGGCCCGGGATGAAGCCGGTCGAACGGCCTCGTCCGGCCGGTGGCACGCCGCCGCCCGCGAACAAGCCCGCCGCCACGCCGGAGCCGATGGAGGCCACCGGCGAGTGGAAGCCGTCGTGGACGCAGGAGCGCCCGGTCTCCGACCTGAGCGCCGCGTTCCCCCGGAAGGACGACTTCCAGGACCGGCTGCGCCCCGCGCCGCCGTCGAAGCCCCAGCAGTCGGCCTCCCTGCCGCGGCCCCAGTCCAGCCCTCAGCCTCGTCGTGATCCGGAGCCCCCGACCCCGCTGTCGATCCCGGTCGTGTCCGAGCCTCCCCGCCGTGCCGAGCCCGTCCGGCCGCCGGAGCCCGAACCGGTGCGCCGTCCGGCCGCCGAGGCGCCGTCGCGGCACAGCCCACCCGTCGAGGAGCCGCCCGCGGTGAACCCGACGCTGCCCGAAGAGGTCCGCATGACGCAGAACGGGAGCGGCGGACGCCGTCGCCGGGCGGCCGAGGACTCCTCGGTGTCGCTCACCCCGGCCCCCAACGTCCCGGAGCCCACCGGTGGCGGCCGTCGCCGCCGTCCGGACGGCGAGCCCCCGGCTTGGCAGGGCCAGGAGTCGTCAGGCGGCCGTCACGGCGGCAGGCGGGCGAAGCCGGAGGAAGAGGCGCCGTCCCGCAACGGGTCGTCGCACAGCCGTCCGGAGACCCCCGCCGCCGGCTCCCACGCGTCCGGCCGGTCGGTGATGGACCTGCTCGCGGCCAACGGCGCGAACGAGTCCACTCCGCGGCGCAGGCGGCGTGCGGAGGATTGAGTCGCGTCCGACCAGGTGAGCCCGCGACCGCGATCGACGTCGGAAGGGCGCTGGTGGGTCGATTCGGTCGCGTTCTCGAGGCTGGGCGCCCTGTCACCGCGATGGCGGGGCCTTCGGCCGGGCGGGTTCACACGTGTGGCCCGTCCTGTCTCGAACTTCAGCTCCACGTCCCGCTCCTGTCCCGTACCGACGGTAGGGTGACCCGCTGTGAGCGAGCCTTCCTCCCCGGCGCCCGGTCCCGACCGGGCCCGCCGGTCTCGGTCGATCACCGTGCTGCTGCCGGTGCTCGGGCTGATCGCCGTCGCGTTGTGCGGGCTGTTCGTCTTCGGCACGGTGACCGAGAAGGTCGGCCTGCCCGCGGTGACGATCGGCGTGCTCGCGGCCCTCGTGCCGGTCGGCGTGGTGGTCACCGCGTTCCTGTGGGTCGACCGCTGGGAGCCGGAACCGCCCAAGCTCCTGCTGCTGTCCTTCGTCTGGGGCGCGTGCGTCGCGACGATCATCGCGCTGCTGCTCAACAGCGGTGCCGAGGCCGTCGGTGACCTGCTGCTCGGCAGTGGCGGCGGCGGCAAGATCAGTGGCCTGGTTTCCGCACCTCTGGTCGAGGAGGCCGCGAAGGCCGCGTTCATCCTGCTGCTGTGGTGGCGGCGCCCGAGCGAGTTCGACGGCGTCGTGGACGGCATCGTCTACGCCGGGTTCACCGCGGCCGGGTTCGCCTTCACCGAGAACATCTATTACTTCGGCCGTGCCTTCGCCGAACACGGCTTCGGCGACGGCACCAGCGCCGGCGTGCTCGCGGCGTTCTTCCTCCGCGGAGTGCTTTCGCCGTTCACGCATCCGCTGTTCGCCGTGATGACCGGAATCGGGCTCGGCGTCGCCGCGAGCAGCAAAGTGCGCTCATTGCGGATCCTGGCGCCGATCGGCGGCTACGTCGTCGCCGTGCTGCTGCACGCGCTGTGGAACGGCGCCGCGCTGCTCGGCGGGGCCAAGACCTTCCTGAACGTCTACTTCCTGATCATGGTGCCGTTGTTCATCGGCGTCTTCTCGGTGGTGGTCATGCAGCGGCGCCGCGAGCAGCGGATCGTCGCGGCCGCGTTGCCGATGATGGTCGACGCGCGCTGGATCGCGCCGTCCGAGGTGACGCTGCTGGCCAGCCTGTCGGGGCGGCGCTCCTGGCGGAAACAGGCGCGGAAGCAATCGGGACGGGACGCGGCGAAGGCCGTAGGCCGCTATCAGGCCAGCGTGACCGAGCTGGCGTTCCTGCGACGCGGCAGGAAGCTCACCGACGAGGGCAAACAGCGGCAGCGTGAACTGCTGCAGGTGCTCAAGACGTCGCGCGCCGACGCCGTGCGGCTGGCGGACGGTGCTCCGCGCGGGTGACCCGTATCAGGTGAAGCTGGTCACGAGGACCGGTTCGGACGCGCGCCCGAGGGTTACCCTCGCGCCGTCGTCCGGTACCCGCGACCACAGAGCGGGACTGGAACGAATTGAGGAGTTTTCGACCATGAGCGTCCACAGGCGCACGCCATGATGAGGCCCGCTCGCTTGGCCGTGGGCGTCGTTTCCGCCGGCCGGGTAGGCAGTGTCGTCGGCGCCGCACTCGCGAGGGCCGGGCACACGGTCGTCGCCGCTTCGGGCCTTTCCAACGCTTCGGTACGCCGGGCGGAGCAACTGCTCCCCGACGTGCCCCTCCTGCCGCCCGACGAGGTCGCCCGCCGCGCCGATCTGGTCCTGCTTGCCCTGCCGGACGACGCGCTCGCCGGGATGGTGCGCGGTTTCGTCGCGACCGGTTCCCTGCGACCGGGTCAGATCGTCGTGCACACCTCCGGGTCGCACGGCATCGACGTCCTCGCGCCCGCCGCCGAGGCGGGCGCGCTGCCGCTGGCCCTGCACCCCGTGATGACCTTCACCGGCCGCACGGAGGACCTCGACAGACTGGCCACCTGCAGCGTCGGCGTCACCGCCACAGAGGGTGACGAAGCGGCGTGGAACGTCGGCGAGGCGCTGACCGTGGAGATGGGCGCGGAGCCCGTCCGGGTCCCTGACGAGGCGCGAGCGCTCTATCACGCGGCGTTGGCGCATGGCGCGAACCACCTGATGACCCTGGTCGCCGACTGCGCGGAATTGTTGCGGGAAGCGGGAATCGGCCAGCCCGAACGCCTGGTGGCTCCGTTGCTGTCGGCGGCGTTGGATAATGTTCTGCGACACGGGGACCGGGCACTGACCGGGCCGGTGGCCCGTGGTGATCTCGGCACCGTGCGTAAGCACCTCGCGGTGCTGGCCGAACGTGGCCCCGACATCGCCCCGAGCTATCGCGCGCTGGCCAAGCGCACGCTGGCACGCGGCGACGCCGCCGGGCTCCTGGACCCCTCGGCCGCCGCCGAACTCACCGAACTCCTCAGTGATCCCGCAGATCCCGCAGATCCCGCAGACCCCGCCGAAGGGCAGCAAAACCAGTGACCACACCCAAATTCGCCCGAGGCACGCTGCACACCTTCCAGCCGCCGGAGCAGGTGAGCCAGGTGACGCGTGCCCTGCACGGGGTCGGCCGCAAGGTCGCGCTGGTGCCCACCATGGGCGCCCTGCACGCGGGGCACCGCGAGCTGATCCGCCGGGCGAAGCGGCTGCCGAACACGGTCGTCGCGACGTCGATCTTCGTGAACCCCCTGCAGTTCGGGGAGGGCGAGGACTTCGAGGCGTACCCGCGTCCGCTGGACAAGGATCTCGAGGTGCTGAAGGAGGACGGCGTCGAACTGGGCTTCCTGCCCAAGGCGTCGGATCTGTACCCCGACGGGGCCACCGTCACGGTGCACCCCGGCCCGCTCGGCGACGAGCTCGAAGGAGCGGTGCGGCCGGGGCATTTCGCCGGCGTGCTCACCGTGGTGGCGAAACTGTTCAACATCGTGCGGCCGGACTACGCCTTCTTCGGGGAGAAGGACTACCAGCAGCTGGTGCTGATCAAGAAGATGGTGCGTGACCTGAACATCGAAACCCGGGTCATCGGGGTGCCGACGGTCAGGGAACGCGACGGGCTGGCGTTGTCCTCGCGCAACGTCTACCTGACTCCTGAACAGCGTGAGGACGCGATCGTGTTGTCGGCGGCACTCACCGCGGGTGCCTTCGTCGGGCGCGACGGCGCGGACGCCGTGCTGGCGACCGCCAGGAAGACCCTCGCCGCGCGGCCCGCGGTCGAGATCGACTATCTGGAGTTGAGGGGAACCGACCTCGGGCCCGCGCCCGTCGACGGTGAAGCGCGGTTGCTGATCGCGGCCAGGGTGGGGAGTACCCGGCTGATCGACAACGTGGGTGTGGTGCTCGGCGCTGCCGCGGACCATCCCCGGCACGCGCTGGACGCAGGGGAATAGGGAGAGTCCACGATGTACCGCACGATGCTGAAATCGAAGATCCACCGGGCCACGGTGACCCAGGCGGATCTGCACTACGTCGGTTCGGTGACGGTCGACGAAGATCTGATGGACGCGGCGGATCTGCTGCCGGGCGAACAGGTGTCCATTGTGGACGTCACCAACGGCGCGCGCCTCGAGACGTACGTGATCGCGGGCGAACGCGGCAGCGGGGTGCTCGGCATCAACGGCGCCGCCGCGCATCTGGTGCACCCCGGCGATCTGGTGATCCTGATTTCGTACGCGCAGATGGAGAACGCCGAGGCGGCCTCGTTCCGGCCGCGGGTCGTCTTCGTCGACGCGGACAACCGGATCGTCGAGAAGGGCGGCAACCCGGGGCACGCGCCGGAGGGCTCCGGGCTGATGAGCGGCACCGTGACACTGGCCGACGACGACACGATGACCTTCCCGGTCGCCGAAACCGCCGACGCCCGCCGTCTCGACGCGCTGCTGCACGCCGAAAGCTGAGCCCTTGCTGCTCACGGTCGACGTCGGCAACACCAACATCGTGCTCGGTCTCTACAACGGGCAACAGCTGGTGGGTGACTGGCGCATGCGCACCGACGCGCGGATCACCGCCGACGAGCTCGCGCTCACCATGCGCGGGCTCCTCGGCCCGCACGCGGACGCGATCACCGGGATCAGCGCGCTGTCCACGGTGCCCGCCGTCCTGCGGGAGCTGCGCGTCATGCTCACGCGGTATTACGGGCGGTTGCCGAAGATCGTCATCGAGCCGGGAGTGCGCACCGGGGTGCCGCTCCTGGTCGACAACCCCAAGGAGGTGGGCGCGGACAGGCTGGTGAACACCCTGGCCGCGCACCATCTGCACCCCACCACCGCCTGTGTGGTGGTGGATTTCGGGACTTCGACCAATGTGGACGCCATCTCCGCGAAGGGCGAGTTCCTCGGCGGCGCGTTCGCGCCCGGTATCGAGATCTCGGTCGACGCGCTGGCCGCGCGGGCCGCGGCGCTGCGCAAGGTCGAGCTGGTGCCGCCGCGGTCGGTGATCGGGAAGAACACCGTGGAATGCCTGCAGTCCGGCATCCTCTACGGCTTCGCGGGCCAGGTCGACGGCCTGGTGAAGCGAATCAAACGCGAGCTTTCGCCGGGCGGGACGGATCCGGTCGCGGTGATCGCGACCGGCGGCCTCGCGCCCCTGGTGCTGGAGGAGTCGGAGACGATCACCGAGCACGCGCCGGATCTGACGCTGCTGGGCCTGCGGCTGGTCTACGAGCGCAACCACCACTCCCGCGTTTAGTCCTCTAAATGCGGTTTCCCTGGGGCGCGGCGTGCAATGAAAGGCCCGTTACTTGCAAAATTTGCAAGTAACGGGCCTTTCATTGCACGCGCGGCACGGAGACGGAGGCGGAGGAGAGGGGAGCGCGGGGTGTTAGCGGCGTGAAGCGACCATGAGTACCCGCCGCGTCATCAGGTCCTGGTTCCGCAGCGCCTGCTCGAGGCTCGCGCGCAGCCTGGACGGATCCTCGCCCGACTCCGCAGCCAGGTCCTCCACACGCTCCAGCGACAGTTCCATGGTCCGCTGCTGCCGCGCCCGCCAGTCCGGCGTCTCTTCGTAGGAGAGAACGTCGAATCCGGCCGATTCCAGCAGCGGCCGGTGGTCGGCGACCTGCGGCGGCCGGTTCTGGGGCTGTCCGTCGAAGTCCCAGGTCGTGACGACCAGCCGCCCGCCCGGCACGAGGATCCGCGCGAACTCCGCGCAGGCGAGTGCCTTGTCGGGCGCGAACAGCAACGCGTCGACGCTCATCACCGCCTCGGACGACGCGTCGTCCAGACCGGTGTCCGCGAAGGTGCCGACCCGGAAATCGGTCGCTTCGACGTCCGAAAGGGGCAGAGCCTCGGCGCGACGCCGCGCCGAAGCCAGCGCCGTCTCCGCGATGTCGATGCCGGTGAGCGTCGCGTAGGTGCGGGCGGCGACCCACAGGCCCGGCCCGCCGCGTCCGCAGCCGAGGTCGGCCAGCCGCCGGCCCGGCTCCAGCCGGGCTTCCTCCGCAATGCGGTGCAGGTCGGTGCGGGTGACGAAGCTGTAGGTGTCGAGCTCGGCGGGGTACTCGTCGCCGTACACCTCGGTCCAGATCCGCGCGGACACCGCGGAGGCCGGCGCGCCGAACGTCGCGGTGAACGTGGCCTTCCAGTCGGCGTTCACCGGCGGCGCGCCCGGAAGACGGTGGTGGTGATCGGCAGGTCGAATTCCCCCGAGGCGGTTTCCGGGTTCCGGTCGAGGAATTCCCGTGCCGTGCGAAGTTTGGCTTCGCGTTCCTCCGTCTCCGCCACCAGCATGTGCGAATGGGTGGCGAGAGTCGCCACCAGGGTTTCGGCCGTCCTGGGTTGTTTGTGACCGAAAGTCTTCTTCTCGAACGGCTCGAAGGCCTCATGTTCCGGAAGCGATTCGTAGTCGCTCAGCCAGCGCCTGCTCGCCGAGGTCTTGATCAGCGTGTTGAGCTCCGCCAGCCAGCCCGTCGACTCGTCGTCGTGGTTCCACAGCGCGGCGACGATCCCGCCCGGCTTCAGCACCCTGGCCATCTCCGGATAGGCCCGGTCGAGGTCGAACCAGTGGAAGGCCTGGCCCGCGACCACGGCGTCCACGGAGGCGTCCGGCAGCGGGATCCGCTCGGCCGTCCCGATGAGCGGGGTCACGGAAGGGAAGGTCTTGGTGAGCTCTTCGAGCATCTTGGCGTCCGGTTCGACCGCGGTGACCGTGACGCCCAGCGCGAGGAGCCCTTCGCTGACCTTGCCGGTACCCGCGGCGAGATCGAGGACCTCCGCCGGCCTTTCCTCGGCACCCGCCAGCCCCCAGGCCAGTGCCTTTTCCGGATAGTCCGGCCGATGTGCGGCATAGGCGGCGGCCTTGGCGCCGAACGAGGCGGCGCGGCGTGCGTGCAGTTCCGGTTCGATGCCAGGAGTGGATGCGTTCACGCGACCGGAGGTTAATGGAGAGAAACCGGCCGGTCCCGAGTGCCGGAAAAGGTAATCCGGTTGGCGTAGGGAAGGAGCGGGTTCGTACGCTGTGCGCCATGACTGAAATCCCCGCATCCGAGGGCGCTGGCCCCGACGAAGACCTGCCGGAACAGATGCGGGTGCGCCGGGACAAGCGCGACCGGATAATCGCGGAGGGTATCGATCCGTATCCGGTCGAGGTTCCCCGGACGCACTCACTGGCCGAAGTGCGAGCGAAGCATTCCGGCCTTCCGGTCGACACCGCCACGGGCGACATCGTGGGCATCACCGGCCGGGTCATGTTCATGCGCAATACCGGCAAACTGTGTTTCGCGAGTCTCCGTGAAGGCGACGGCACCGAGTTGCAGGCGATGATCAGCCTCGCGAAGGTGGGTGAAGGCGCGCTCGCGGCGTGGAAGTCCGATGTCGATCTCGGTGATCACGTATTCGTCGAGGGCGAGGTCATCACCTCCAAGCGCGGTGAGCTTTCCGTGATGGCCGACTCTTGGCGGATCACGTCGAAAGCATTGCGCCCGTTGCCGGTGATGTACAAAGACCTCGCCGAGGAAACGCGGATCCGGCAGCGTTATGTCGATCTGATCGTGCGTCCCAAGGCCCGGGACGTGGTCCGTACCCGTGCCGGTGTGCTGCGTTCCCTGCGTGACTCGTTTCACGGCCGGGGATTCCTCGAGGTCGAGACCCCGATGCTGCAGACGCTCCACGGCGGCGCGGCGGCACGGCCATTCGTCACGCATTCGAATGCCTTCGACCTCGATCTGTACCTGAGGATCGCGCCTGAGCTGTACCTCAAGCGTTGCGTGGTCGGCGGTATCGAGAAGGTCTTCGAGATCAACCGGAACTTCCGGAACGAAGGCAGCGACTCGTCCCACTCGCCCGAGTTCGCCATGCTCGAGTACTACGAAGCGTATGCGACCTACGACTCCAACGCGGTGATGACGCGTCAGCTCATCCAGGAGGCGGCGCAGAACGTTCTCGGTACTCAGGTGGTCACTCTCGTCGACGGTTCGGAGTACGACCTGTCCGGCGAGTGGACCACACTCGGAATGTACGAGTCGTTGTCCGAGGCGTTGTCGGAAGAGGTCACTCCCGAGACATCGGCGGACAAGCTGCGTTCCTATGCCGAAGGGCGAGAGCTGGAGCTCGACCCAAAGTTAGGGCACGGCAAACTCATCGAAGAACTTTGGGAACACCTCGTCGGCGATCATCTCCACGAACCTACTTTTGTCCGTGATTTTCCGGTCGAGACATCCCCGCTGACCAGGCAACACCGCAGCAAGCCGGGGGTGGCCGAGAAGTGGGATCTGTACGTACGCGGATTCGAACTGGCCACCGGATACTCCGAGCTGGTGGATCCCGTGGTAGAGCGTCAGCGTCTGGTGGAACAGGCTCGGCTGGGTGCGCAGGGCGATAGTGAGGCCATGAACCTGGATGAGGATTTCCTCCGTGCGCTGGAGTACGGAATGCCGCCGAGCGGTGGTGTCGGAATGGGGATCGACCGGTTGCTGATGGCGCTGACCGGCCTTGGTATCCGGGAGACCATCCTGTTCCCGCTCGTCCGACCTGAATAACCCGTCCGCGTGACAGATACCTCGATCGTTCTCGTAAACAAGATTTGCGTTATGTCTCGGTAGCGGGTATTAATGTCGCTAGACAAAGTCTTCTGTCCGGGGCATGCCCCGTACCAGATCATTCGTGTAAGCCCCCAGCAGGAGGAAACAGATGGCACAGAAGGTGCTCGTCTCGCTCGTCGACGACCTCGACGGCACTGAGGCGGAAGAGACCGTCGAGTTCGGTTTGGACGGTGTCAGCTACCAGATCGACCTTTCCGCGGAAAACGCGGAAGAGCTTCGTGACGCGTTGGCCCAGTATGTGGAGCACGCCCGCCGCGCGGGTGGCCGTAAGCGCACCGCCATTCGTCCGGTCGCAGGCGTGAAGGCCGCCGCCCGCCCCGCGACCGTGGACCGCGAGCAGAACCAGGCCATTCGCGCCTGGGCCCGCAAGAACGGCTTCCAGGTTTCCGACCGTGGACGTATCCCGTCCGAGGTCGTGGAGGCCTACCACAAGAAGAACTGAGGTCTTTCAGACCTTCGAGCCGCCGGGAAACCTTTCCCGGCGGCTTTCTTGTTCTTGTACACGGTTCAAGCGGGCGTACTCGGTGGGCGCCCATCCGGTCACGGAGCGGAAATCCCGGATGAAGTGCGCTTGGTCGCTATAGCCCAGTGCCGTCGCCAGTTCCGCGTAGTCCGGTCGTTCCTCGGCCGCGATCCGTGCCGCCGCTTCGTTCAACCGGTATACCTGAATCGCCCATTTGGGGGCGGTGCCGACATGTTCGGCGAACAGGCGTTGCAGACTTCGCTGAGACAGGCCCGTTCGGCTTGACAGCTCCCCGACCCTGGTAATGGCCGGTTCGGCCGCGATTGTTTCCACCGCTTCGATGGCCGTCCTGGCCGCGGCGGTGAGCACGGGGTGTTTCGCGAGGAGCAGTTCCTCGCATCGGCGGACCATTTCGAAGTCGTCCGTCGCATTGCGTACCGATTCCGTCACTCCCGCGGCTTCCGGGAAGAGATCGGTGAGTGGAACGGAACGGCCGGAGATCATCGTGACCGGCCCGGTGAGGAATGCCCGGAAAGCCCCGGGCCTGAATCGAACGCCGATACCGTGGTCCTTGCCCTCGACGAGGTAGCGGAAAGGCCGTTTCCCGGGCCCGGACGCGCCCGCCGCGTCGCGGAAGAAGGTGACGTTGACCGCGAGATTGGGCAGTACCACTTGTTCGTGGGCCGGACGGCCGCTCAGATCCCAGCGCAGCACCCAGTGATGATCGACGAACGGCCTCAGTTCCGGCGACGGCCGATGCCGCACGAGGCCGAACTTCGCGCTCGCCTCCCGCGCGTTGACGATCCCCGCGGGGATCCGGTGCCCACTCACCGGTTCAACTTAGCCCTGTCCTGAAACCTGTCGTGTTTCTTCAAGACGGCGCAACCCTTCCCGTGAACTCATGCCCCCATGTCCGAACACGCTGCCCTGATCGCCCCCGCCGCCGCGGAATTCGCCGGAATCCTGCGCGGGATCGGCGAGACCGAACTCGCCGCCCGCACCCCGTGCGCCGATTACGACGTCCGCGCGCTGCTGAACCACCTTCTCTACTGGGGCCCTTGGCTCGAAGCCGCCGGGCGCAAGACGCCGCCGCCCGAGGTGGCCACGGGCGAGGCGGAGGCGGGTCTCGTCGGCGCCGATTGGCTCGACGCCGTCGAGAAGCAGGCCGCACGGCTCGTGGACGTCTTCGGGGCGCCCGAAGCGTGGCAGGGCATGACGGCGCTCGGCACGGCGGAGATGCCCGCCTCGATCATCGGCGACATGGTGCTCGGCGAGTTCGTCCTCCACGGCTGGGATCTGGCCCGCGCGACCGGTCGCACCGTCGACGTCGCGCCCGAAGCGGCCGAGGCCGTGTTCACGTCCGCCTCGGCGATGGGTGATCAGGCCCGGGCGATGAAGGTGTACGGCGAAGAAGTCGTCGTTGCAGACGGCGCAACGACTTTCGAGCGCGCCTTGGGCGCCACTGGAAGGAATCCGGACTGGCGTTCCTGACCCGTTCCGCGGTTTCTCGTCCACTCGCGGCGTCCGCGACCCCGGCACCCCGGCGCCCTCGGCCGCCGGGGTGCCGGCGAGCCCGGCTGTCATTAGGTATGCCTAACCTTACACACGGTCCGTGACTACTCCGGACGGGTGTCCACCCTCTGGGCAGTCTCTGCCCGCGCGTTGTGTTCGCGCTCAGCGGACAACGCGCATCCGACGGAATCCGGACGGCCGTTCGCACGTTGGGCTTGACGTAAAGGTGCAGGGCAACCGGAAGATGAAACAGCGCACGGCCGGAGAACGGCACGGGCGCGAACGGGCCGCAATCAGCCGTAGTGGTACGCCAGCGCGACCGCATGGCTACTAGAGTGGTCTCACGGTGCTGAATCCATCGCGGTGAAAGCACGATGGAAACGGGCCGCCGTCGCAGCAGTCGAGGGAGTGCACATGTTTGAGAGGTTCACCGACCGCGCGAGGCGGGTGGTCGTCCTGGCCCAAGAAGAGGCCAGGATGCTCAACCACAACTACATCGGCACCGAGCACATCCTCCTGGGTCTGATCCACGAGGGTGAAGGTGTCGCCGCCAAGGCGCTGGAATCGCTGGGCATCGCGCTGGAGGGCGTCCGCCAGCAGGTCGAGGAGATCATCGGCCAGGGGCAGCAGGCCCCGAGCGGGCACATCCCCTTCACCCCGCGGGCCAAGAAGGTGCTTGAGCTGTCGCTGCGCGAAGCGCTGCAGCTCGGCCACAACTACATCGGCACCGAGCACATCCTGCTCGGGCTGATCCGCGAAGGAGAAGGCGTCGCCGCACAGGTGCTCGTCAAGCTCGGCGCGGACCTCAACCGGGTGCGTCAGCAGGTCCTGCAGCTGCTGTCGGGCTACCAGGGTGGCAAGGAGTCGACCGAGACCGGCTCCGGACGCGGTGAAGGCACCCCGTCGTCGTCGCTGGTGCTCGACCAGTTCGGCCGCAACCTGACCGTCCAGGCCCGCGAAGGCAAGCTCGACCCGGTCATCGGCCGTGGCAAGGAAATCGAGCGGGTCATGCAGGTGCTGTCGCGGCGCACCAAGAACAACCCGGTCCTGATCGGTGAGCCCGGCGTCGGCAAGACCGCCGTCGTCGAGGGGCTCGCGCAGAACATCGTCAAGGGCGAGGTGCCCGAGACGCTGAAGGACAAGCAGCTCTACACCCTCGACCTCGGCTCCCTGGTCGCCGGTTCCCGGTACCGCGGTGACTTCGAAGAGCGCCTCAAGAAGGTGCTCAAGGAGATCAAGACCCGCGGCGACATCATCCTGTTCATCGACGAGCTGCACACGCTCGTCGGCGCGGGTGCCGCCGAGGGCGCGATCGACGCCGCGTCGATCCTGAAGCCGATGCTGGCCCGTGGCGAGCTGCAGACGATCGGCGCGACCACGCTCGAGGAGTACCGCAAGTACATCGAGAAGGACGCCGCGCTGGAACGACGCTTCCAGCCGATCCAGGTCGGCGAGCCGTCGCTCGAGCACACGATCGAGATCCTCAAGGGTCTGCGCGACCGGTACGAGGCGCACCACCGCGTCTCGATCACCGACGGCGCGCTGGTGCAGGCCGCCACCCTGGCGGACCGCTACATCAACGACCGGTTCCTGCCGGACAAGGCGATCGACCTGATCGACGAGGCCGGCGCCCGGATGCGTATCCGCCGGATGACCGCGCCGCCGGACCTGCGCGAGTTCGACGAGAAGATCGCCGACGTGCGCAGGGACAAGGAGTCCGCGATAGACGCGCAGGACTTCGAGCGCGCCGCCCGCCTCCGTGACGAGGAGAAGACCCTCCTCGGCCAGAAGGGTGAGCGGGAGAAGCAGTGGAAGGACGGCGACCTCGACGTCGTCGCCGAGGTCGACGAGGAGCAGATCGCCGAGGTCCTCGCCAACTGGACCGGCATCCCGGTGTTCAAGCTCACCGAGGAGGAGACCACGCGTCTGCTCCGCATGGAGGACGAGCTGCACAAGCGGATCATCGGCCAGGAGGACGCGGTCAAGGCCGTCTCCCAGGCGATCCGCCGTACCCGCGCCGGTCTGAAGGACCCGAAGCGCCCCTCCGGCTCGTTCATCTTCGCCGGCCCGTCCGGTGTCGGTAAGACCGAGCTGTCCAAGGCGCTGGCGGCGTTCCTCTTCGGCGAGGACGACGCGCTCATCCAGATCGACATGGGTGAGTTCCACGACCGCTACACCGCTTCGCGGCTCTTCGGTGCCCCTCCGGGCTACGTCGGCTACGAAGAGGGCGGTCAGCTGACCGAGAAGGTGCGGCGCAAGCCGTTCTCGGTGGTGCTGTTCGACGAAATCGAGAAGGCCCACCAGGAGATCTACAACACGCTCCTGCAGGTCCTCGAAGACGGCCGTCTCACCGACGGTCAGGGTCGTACGGTCGACTTCAAGAACACCGTGCTCATCTTCACCTCGAACCTGGGTACCTCGGACATCTCCAAGTCCGTCTCGCTCGGTTTCTCCCAGGGCGGGGACACCGCGAACCGGTACGAGAAGATGAAGCAAAAGGTCAACGAGGAAATGAAGAAGCATTTCCGGCCCGAGTTCCTGAACCGGATCGACGACATCATCGTCTTCCACCAGCTGACCAAGGACCAGATCATCCAGATGGTCGATCTGATGATCGCCCGGGTCGAGAAGCAGCTCAAGGCCAAGGACATGGAGCTCGAGCTCACGCCCAAGGCCAAGGCGCTGCTCGCCAAGCGCGGCTTCGACCCGGTGCTGGGCGCGCGGCCGCTGCGTCGCACGATCCAGCGCGAGATCGAGGACCAGCTGTCGGAGAAGATCCTGTTCGGCGAGGTCCAGGCGGGCCAGATCATCCTGGTCGACGTCGAAGGCTGGAACGACGAAGAGGGCGAGAAGGACGACAAGGCGCACTTCGTCTTCCGTGGCGAAGCACGTCCCTCGTCGGTCCCGGACGCCCCGCCGGTCAGCATCGGTGCCGGTACGAGCGAAGAGAACGGTGAAGCCGAGGCGGAGTAAGTCTCGGTAATACAGGAAGGCCCCCTTCCTTGCGCTAGGCGCAAGGAAGGGGGCCTTCCTGTATTCGGGGTCAGCGGTGAGCGTGGGGCTCCTGATTGGCTGAAGGGGACTTTCCCCGCGTCTCACGCGGCGAAGGACGCTTTCCCCACATGGCATGCGGGGAAAGCGTCCTTCAGCCACCGCCGTCTGACCGCTCCCGGCCGCGCGATCTCCGCGTGAGACGATGCCCTCGGGTCCGGGAGGGGGTCAGGTGGACGTTCTGGCGATCGATTTCGGTACCTCCAGCACGGTCGGGGTGCTCTCGATCCACGGCAGGGGGACGCAGGTCGTCGAGATCGACGGGTCGGTGACGATGTCGTCCGCGATCTACGTCGACAAGGACGGAACCGTCTTCGTCGGCCGCGACGCCGAACGCCGGGCCAGACTGGATCCGAGCCGGTTCGAAGCGAATCCGAAGCGGCGCATCGACGAGGGCGCCCTCCAGCTCGGTGACGTCACGCTGCCCATCGCGGACGCCTTCGCCGCGGTCCTGCGCCGCGTCGGCGAGGAGGCGGAGCTGCTGCTCCAGCGCCCGCCCGCGCAGGTGCGCATCTCCCATCCCGCGGGCTGGGGTCCCGATCGCAAGCAGGTCCTCCGCGACGCCGCGCTCAAGGCCGGTTTCGGCACGACGCTGCTCATCCCCGAGCCGGTCGCCGCCGCGGCGCACTACGCCTCCCTGAACCACGGTCACCGGCCGCCGGGTCCGATCGCGGTGTACGACCTCGGGGCTGGCACTTTCGACTGCGCCGTCGTCGGTGTCAGCGCCCACGGGTTCGCAGTGCTGGCCGAGGACGGCCTGCCCGATCTCGGCAGTCTGGACATCGACCAAGCGCTGCTGGTGCACATCGGCCGCGAGGTTTCGCATTCCGATCCCGCGCAGTGGCAGCGAATCCTGCGCCCGCAGGCGGTCAGCGACCGCCGGACGCGCCGTTCGTTGCTGCAGGATGTCCGTGACGCCAAGGAAAGCCTGTCCCGGCATCAGCAGACCGAGATCCCGATGCCCGAGCCGTTCGGCGACGTGCGGGTGTCGCGGATGGAGCTCGAGGCGCTCGTCCGGCCGAGTTTCCTGCGCAGTGCCGAGCTGCTGGCCGCCACCATCCACCGCGCCGGACTCGGCCCGGCCCATCTCGGCGGGGTCTACCTCGTCGGCGGGCCGAGCCGGATGCCGTTGCTGGCGAGCCTGCTGGCGAACCAGCTCAGGATCACGCCGACGACGCAGGACCAGCCGGAGACGGCGGTCGCGTTCGGGCTGCACCACGTGCCCGCGGGCGGCGAGGACTCGCAGCTGACCGTGCCCGCGTTCGCGCCGGTCGCGGCGCCGGTGCGGCAGCCGCCCGTTCAGCAGCCGGTTCAGCAGCAGCCGCCTCGGCGTCCGCAGCCTCCGCGCTGGACGCCGCCCCCGCCTCCGCCGGGCCGGAGCTGGCAGAAGCCCACGACGTACGGCGTCATCGTGCTCGCCCTCGCGGCGATCGTGACGACGATCGTCCTGCTCAGCGGTGGCAAGGACGAACCGGTCGCCGCTCCGGCTCCAGCACCGAAGCCGGCTTGCGATCAGCCGGGAGTGAAGGACGCGCAGGGATTCACGGACTGCCTCCGCCGGATCGCCGCCGTCATCCCGCAGCGGGACGAGTGCCGGGACGCCCCGGACGCGGCCGCCGCGATGGGGGCGGCTTCCGCGGTCACCTGCGTGTTCAAGAACGACGAGGCGTCGAACGCGATCAACTACTACCAGGGCGTCGCGATGACCGGCCTGGAGGACGACGCCCGGCGGCAGATGACCAAGGGCAAGCCCGTCGAGGGCACCTGGGCGACCGACGGCCTGCGCGGGCGCTACCTGGCGGGCGTGGGCAAGCGAAGCGGCATCGTGCTCTTCGGGACCGAGGACGCGCCGTTGAGCGCGATGCTCGTGTCGACCCGTCGCGACGGTACGGCGCGGACGACCCAGGAGATGGTCGACTTCTTCACCGCGCAGCTCAAACCCTGATTTAGGTAGCCTGACCCCATGGAAGCCATCTGTGACCTGGCCGAACTGGAGCGGGTCGTGGGGAGCAGGCAGCTGCCGGTGATGATGAAATCCATCGACAGGCTCGACCCTCACTGCGTCGCGCTGCTCGGCCGTGCTCCCGTGGCCGTCCTCGGCTACACCGGGGCCGGGCCGAGGGCCGCGGTGGTCGGTGGCGCTCCCGGGTTCGCGGTCCCGGAAGGCCCCCGGCGCTTGCGGCTGCCGATTCCGCCGGACGCCGTGTCGGGCACCGGCGCCGCGTTGCTCGTCCTGCTTCCCGGCTGGCGCGAGACGTTGCGGATCAACGGAACGGTGGACGACGGCGCCCTCGTCGTCGAGGAGGCTTTCCTGCACTGCGGCAAGGCCGTGATCCGCTCCGGCGTCTGGGGCCCGGCGACGGCGTCCGAGATCACCGGCACCGAGGACGGTCCCGGACTCGGCCCCGCGGCGGCCGCCTTCCTGGGCACCGCGCCGCTCGCGGTGATCACCTCGCGGGACGGCGACGGCCAGGCCGACGCCAGTCCCAAGGGCGATCCTCCCGGCGTCATCCGGCAGGTCGGGCCGAAGACCGTCGCGATCGCCGACCGGCCCGGAAACCGGCGCACCGACACGTTCCACAACGTGCTCGAACGGCCGCACGTGGCGATCGTGGCCCTCGCCCCCGGCGACGACCGCGTCCTCGAACTCACCGGCACCGCGAGCATCAGCGCCGACGCCGAGCTTCGCGAGCCGATGGCCGAACGCGGCCGCACTCCCAAGGCGGTGTTGCTGGTCGAGGTGGAACACACGCGGCTCACGCACAGCGCGGCGATCCGCGATGCGCGTCTCTGGGACGCCGAGTCGCACGTCGACCCGGAAGAACTGCCCAAACCCGCCGCGATCTGGACCGACCACGTCAAGCTCAACGAGACCGCGGGCATCGCCGCGAAACTCCTGCGGAAGGCGGCGGGCGAGCGGATGATGCGCGCCGCGATCTCCGTGGACTACCGGCAGAACCTGTACTGACTCAGTGCAGCGTGCCCGCCGGTGTCGAAAGATCCTCGGTCACCGAAAGCGCGGTGTCCACGATGATCCCCAGCGCTTCCGCCGCCCGGTGCACGGCCAGGCTCGGCGCCGTCGTCCGCGCGGCCTGCTCCGGCGTGTAGGGAACGTGCACGAAACCGCCTCGCACGCCGGGGAAGTCGTTGTCCAGCAAGTGCATCAGCCCGTAGAAGACCTGGTTGCACACGTAGGTCCCGGCCGAATACGAGACCGACGCCGGAAGTCCCGCGTCCTTGATCCCCGCGACACACGCCTTCACCGGCAGGGTCGTGAAGTACGCGTTGGGGCCGCCGGGGATCACCGGGACGTCGACGGGCTGCGAGCCCGCGTTGTCCGGGATGCGGGCGTCGATCAGGTTGATCGCGACCCGCTCCGGGGTCACGCCGGGGCGGCCGCCCGCTTGGCCGACACAGATCACCAGTTCCGGCCGGTACTCGTCGATCGCGTCGCGCAAGGTGACCAGCGACCGCGAGAACACGCACGGCAGTTCGACGGCCACCGCGTCACGCCGCCGGCCGGTGAGCAGGGAAACCGCCTGCCACGACGGGTTCACCCGCTCACCGCCGAACGGTTCGAAACCGGTGAGGAGCACTGACGTCATGCCACTCACCCTAACGTGTGACGCGAGGCGACCCATGCGGTCCGGAAGTACGTGAAGGCCTCCTTCCCTACCTTGAGAGTAGGGAAGGAGGCCTTCACGGACCTGCGATCCGATGTTGCCTAGCCACTCACGAGGGGCGAGGTCAGGCGGCCGGCTTGAGGTCCCCCGGGTACAGGAACTCGGGCGCCGGTTTGGTGTTGCCGTAGAACCACGCGTCGAAGAAGCCCTGGAGGTTCCTGTGCGCGATGCGCTCGGCGAACTTCTGGAACTCAGGCAGGCTCGCGTTGCCGTCGCGGTGTAGGGCCGGCCACGTCCGCAGGATGCGGTCGAAGGGCGCCGCGCCGATGTAGTTCTTCAGCGCGTGCAGTGCCACCGGGCCCTTCGAGTACACGTACGTGAACTCGTTGCCGGGGCCCATGTCGTACAGCTTTCCCGCCCAGAACCGGTCCGTCGCCCTCTGCACGGCGGTCAGGTAGCGCGCCTTGAGGTCCTGGCCCGACTTCGCCTCGGACCACAGCCACTCCGCGTAGGAGGCGAAGCATTCGTTGAGGCAGACGTCCTTCCACTTGTCGACGGCGACCGAGTCGCCCCACCACTGGTGGGCGTTCTCGTGCACGATCGTCGGGACGTTGCCCGCCGCGCCCGAGTAGATCGGCCTGCTCAGCGTCTCCAGCGAGAACCCGATCGGCTCGGCGAGGAAGATGCCGCCCGCCGCGTCCACCGGGTACCGCCCGAACTTCGACGCCAGGAAGTCGATGATCTCCGGCAGTCGCGCTTCGGCCTGCTTGGTCGAGGCGGGCGTGCCGGGGGCGTAGGCGTTGACGACCGGGGTGCCGTCGGACAGCTTCGTCCGCTCGAACTCCCATTTGTCGATCGCGACCGTCGTCATGTACGGCACGGCCGGGGTCTCTTCGGCCCAGGTGTAGGTGGTCTTCCCGCCGTTCTCGACCTGCCCGCGCTCCTGGCCGACCGCGATGACGCTCCATTCCGACGGCACGGTGACCGCGAGGTGGAAGGTCGCCTTGTCCCGCGGGGTGTCGTTGACCGGATACCAGGTCGTGGCGGACTTCGGCTCGCCCGCGACGAACGCGCCGCCGGATTTCGCGTACTGCCAGCCGTTCTCGCCCAGCAGCGGATCCTCGATCGGCTGCGGGACGCCGTGGTAGGCGACCTCGGTGGTGAACCGCTCGTGGTTCCGCAGCGAACGGGCCGGAGTGATCACCAGTTCGTGGTCACCGGTCCGCGTGAACGCCGCCTTCCGCCCGTTGACCTTGACCGAGTCGACGGTCAGCCCGCGCAGGTCGAGGTTGAACGAGCTCAGCGCCTGTGTCGCCCGGCCGGTGATCGTCTGCAGGCCGGTGAGCTGCTTGGTGGCGGGCTCGTAGCCGATCTTCAGGTTGTAGTCGCCGACCTCGTAACCGCCGTTGCCGTCCTGCGGGTAGTAGCTGTCGCCTGCCCCGTCTGCACCGGGTTTCCCGATGCCGGCGACGGCGGTCCCGCCGCCGAGGACACTCGCGGCCAGAACGGCGGCGATGACGGCCGCACTCCGGTACCTCATTCACGCTCCCAGTCGATCGGCTGTCACTTGGCCAAGAACGTAACGCCGCGACCTCGGCCGTCCGCCCGGAAAGCTCCCCGGTGCCCGGATAATCCCCACTTCCGTCGCCTGGTAGAGCTAAGCGTTTGCGGGTTCTGGAAAGCTGGGGTCCGTGCGTGTGACGCTGCTGGGCCCGGTCGGAGCGGAGGCCGCTGACGGCACCCCGGTCGACATCGGCGGTGTCCGCCTCCGCATGCTCTTGGCCAGGCTCGCGCTGGACCCCGGCCGCGGTGTCCCGGCGACGGCTCTCATCGACGGTCTCTGGGGCGCGGAACCGCCCGCCGACGCGGCGAACGCGCTGCAATCCCTGGTCTCGCGCCTGCGCAAGGTCCTGCGTGCCGACGACGTCGGTCTCGACTCGGGCCCTGGCGGTTACCGGCTGGACGTCGCCCGCGAGGACGTCGACGTGTTCCGCTTCGAACGGCTGGCCGCGCAGGGCCGTGCCGAGCTGGCGGCGGGCCGGGACGCCGGTGCGGCCACCGTCCTCGCCGAAGCGCTCGGTCTCTGGCGTGGTCAAGCGCTGTCCGATGTGCTCGAGGCACCTTTCGCGCAGGCGCCGGCGACCCGGCTGGAGGATCAGCGTCTCGAGGCCGCCGAAGATCGCTTCGAGGCGGAGATCCGGCTCGGCGGGCACGACGAGGTCCTCGCGGACCTCAAGGAGGCGGCCGCGCGGAATCCGCTGCGCGAACGGCTCGCCGGGCTGTGGATCCGGGCGTTGTGCGCCGCGGACCGGCAGTCCGACGCCCTCGCCGTCTACGAGGAGGTCCGGGCGGCCCTGGCCGATCAGCTGGGGGTCGACCCCTCGGCCGAACTCCGGGAGCTCCACCTCGCCGCGTTGCGCGGCGAACTCGGCCCGCCGCCCGCGGCCGCCGACCGGCTCCCGGTCCGGCTGACCAGCTTCGTCGGCCGTGACGACGAGTTGAAGCTGGTCGCCGAGCTCCTGTCCGGCGCGCGGCTGGTGACACTGGTCGGTCCCGGCGGTGCCGGGAAGACGCGGCTGGCCACCGAGGTCGCGACGCGGCATCCGGCGCACGCGCGGGGGCGCGTCTGGTTCGTGCCGCTCGCCGGTGTCCGCGATCCGGGTGATCTGCCCGGCGCGGTCTTCGCGGCGCTGGAGCTGTGGGACCTCGGTCTCTCGCACGGCGCCGACCCGATGCGCCGCCCGGTGGACGCGCTGGCCCGCGTCGTGGAAACGCTCGGCGCCGGCGAGTCGGTGCTGGTGCTGGACAACTGCGAGCATCTGGTCGACACGGCCGCGGAGCTGACGAACACCCTGCTGCGCCGCGTGCCGACCCTGCGGATCCTCGCGACGAGCCGCGAGGCGCTGGCCATCGACGGCGAGACGCTGTGCCCGCTCGGCCCGTTGTCCGTCCCGGACGGGAGGCCGACCGTTCCGGAGGCCGCCGAGGCAGGCGCGATCCGGCTGTTCGTCGACCGTGCGCTGGCCGTGCGCCCGGACTTCGTCCTGGACGAGTCCACCGTGGACGAAGTCGCGCAGATCTGCCGTCGGCTGGACGGGATGCCGCTGGCACTGGAACTGGCCGCCGCACGGCTGCGTTCGATGACCGTCGCGCAGATCTCGCAACGCCTCGACGACCGGTTCCGCCTGCTGACCTCGGGCAGCCGGACGGCCTTGCCCAGGCAGCGGACGCTGCGCGCCGTCGTCGAGTGGAGCTGGGATCTGCTCGACGACGCCGAACACGTTCTCGCCAGGCGGCTCTCGGTGTTCGGGGCCGGTGCCGAGGTCGAAGCGATCGAAAGCGTCTGTGCCGGGGAAGGCTTGCCCGTCGAAGACGTCCTGTACGTCCTCGGTTCGCTGGTCGAGAAGTCCATTGTGGACGCGATCGCGGGCGATCACGGCGAGCCGCGCTACCGCATGCTGGAGACGATCCGGGCGTACGCGGCGGAACGTCTCGACGAGGCCGAAGAACGAGAACTGCTGACGAAGGCGTATCACCGCTACTACGCCGAACTCGCCGAGCGGCTGGAGCCGTTGCTGCGGACGCGCGACCAGCTCGTCGCCATCTCGCGGTACGACGCCGAGCACGGCAACATCGTGACGGCGCTCCGTCAGGCCATCGACGTCGGCGACGCGGACATGGCGATGCACCTGTTCGGCGGCGTCTTCTGGTACTGGCTGATCAAGGGGGACAGCGCCAGGGTCGAGTCCTTCGTCTCCGAGGTGCTCGCTTTCGGCGACCGCCTGGAAGAGGACTTCGCGGCCGCGTTCCGGGCGATGCGCGAAATCACCGCGATGGTCCCCGGGGTCGGCGACCCCGAAGCCACGCACGCGCTCATCGACGAATGCGTGCGGACGAACGCGCACAACCGGTTCGCCGGGCTGGCCATCGGCCTGCCCATGCTGGCCTTCTTCAGTCAGAGCAAGGAACTCGCCCACCGCGAGGTGGAGAGGGCGCTGTCGAGCCCGGACCCGTGGGCCAGGTCGGCGGGGTCGTGGGCGCAGAGTTTCATCCTCACCGACGACGGTGACACCGAAGGCGCGGACAGGGCCAGGGACAAGGCTTACGAAGGATTCCTGGCGGTGGGCGACCGCTGGGGCACCGCGATGGCGGTGGGTATGAAGGCGAGCGACATCTCGATGTCGGGCGACCACGAGGCCGCGCTTTCGCTGTACCGGCAAGGGCTCGCCCTCGCGCTCGAACTGGGTTCGCAGGACGACGTGATCCAGCAGCGCTGGCGGCTCGCGACGGAGTACGCGAGGGCAGGCGACCTCGAAACGGCGCTGCACGAGATACGCGAGGCGGAGCGTTACGCGGTCGACACGGGCAACGATCAGCTCGCGGTGATGGTGCTGGTGGGGAAGGCCGATCTGTACGGCCGCCTCGGCCGGATCGACGAGGCGCGCGAGATCGCCGCCCGGTTCCGCGAGCTGATGGCCAAGGTGCCGCTGCCGGGCATGTTCGGCGAAGAGTTCGGCGGGCTCATCGAGACAGGCGTGGCGCTGGCCGCCGGAGATCTGGACGAGGCCGAACGCGGTGCAGCGATCGTCGTCAGGTCCACCGCGGAGCGCGGCGACATGCCCGACCTGGGGCGGATCGTCGAGGTCGCGGGCCTGATCCGGTTCCGGCAGGGGCGGCCCGAGACCGCTGTCCGGCTACTCGGCGCGGGAAAGCTCCTCCGCGGCAGGATGGACCTCGGTGAGCCCGACATCCGGAGGCTGGTCGACGACCTCCGCGAGCACTTCGGCGAGGAGCGCTACGAAGCGCTGCTCGTCCAGGACGCGGGCCTGTCCCGAGCCGACCTGATCTCCTGGATCATCCAGGAAGTGGGCACATGAAGAACTCCTCCTCCCGGCGGGAGAAGGAGTCCTTCACGCGCGTTCCCCCTGACCCCCGTCAGACGCGCTTGCGGTAAGCCCAAGTGGCGAGCGGGAAGAAGACCGCGATCGCGGCCGCCATCCAGATCAGCGAGCCGGTCAGCGGCCCGGCGATCGCCCCGCCGTTCATCAGGCCGCGGAGGACGTCGGACATCTGCGTCACCGGGCTGATGTCGGCCCACGCCTTCAACCAGCCGGGCATGGTGCCGGTCGGGACGAAGACGTTGCTGCCGAAGGTCAGCGGCATGAGCACCACGAACATCAGGCCCTGCACCGCGCCGGGGCTCTTCACCAGCATCCCGACGAACACCGATGCCCAGCAGAACGCCAGCGCGAACGCGATCGCCAGCACGACGGCCAGCGCGAACTCCGCCGGACCGGTCTGGATCCGGTAGCCCATGATCGTCGCGACGATCATCAGCACGGTGATGCACACCAGGTACCGCACGACGTCGGCCAGCACGGCGCCGATCAGTGGCGCGGACCGGGCGATCGGCATCGCCCGGAACCGGTCGAACACGCCCTTCGTGACGTCGGTGTTGAGCTGGACGCCGACGGTCATGCTGGCCTGCAGGATGTTGAACACCATGATGCCGGGCACGATCATCTGGAGGTAGCCCTCGGTGCTGCCCATGATCGCGCCACCGAACAGGTAGACGAACATGACCAGGAAGATGATCGGCGCGATGGTGACGTCGGCCAGCTGTTCCGGGTTCTTGCGGATCTTCAGGATGCCGCGCCAGGCAAGGGAAAGCCCGTGCTGGACGCTGCTGGAGAGGGAAACGTGCCGTGGTGCCGCGGGCACTGCGATGGTCGTCATACCAGGCTCCCTTCCGGAGTCGTGTCCTTTGTGGACTCTTCGGGTCGCTTGCCGGTGAGCGCGAGGAACACCTCGTCGAGGCTGGGCAGCCGCAGCGCCAGTTCGTCCGCGGTGATCCCGGCTTCGTCCAGTTTGCGGACCAAGGTGGACAGCAGGACGGGGTCGGCGACGGGCGCGGTGAGCAGCCCGGTGTCGTTGTCCCGGTTCGGCTTGACCCCGGTGAGCGCGGCCAGGATGCGCTCGACGGCGTCGAGATCGGCGAGCGCGGTCGGCCGGACTTGCAGCGTCTGGCCGCCGGTCCGGCGCTTGAGCTCGTCGGCCCGCCCGTTCGCCACGACCAGCCCGCGGTCGAACACGGTGATCGTGTCGGCCAGCTGGTCGGCCTCCTCCAGGTACTGCGTGGTGAGCAGCACCGTCGTCCCGTCCGCGACCAGCGTCCGGACCACGGCCCAGACCTCGTTGCGGGCGTGCGGGTCGAGTCCGGTGGTCGGCTCGTCCAGGTAGAGCACCTTCGGACGGCCGACCAGGCTCGCGGCGAGGTCGAGCCGCCGTCGCATCCCGCCCGAGTAGGTCTTGATCGCGCGTCCGGCGGCGTCGGTCAGCTCGAACCGCTCCAGCAGATCGGCCGCGCGCTTCTTCGCGTCCGCCCTGGAGAACTCCAGCAGCCTGCCGATCAGCACGAGGTTCTCCGTGCCGGAGAGATCCTCGTCGACCGACGCGTACTGCCCGGTCAGCCCGATCATGCTGCGGACCGCCATCGGGTTCTTGACGACGTCGTGACCGAAGACGCTCGCGTGGCCGCGGTCCGGCCGGATCAAGGTGGCCAGGATCCGGACGGCGGTCGTCTTCCCCGCGCCGTTCGGCCCCAGCACCCCGACCACCTTGCCCGCCGGGACCTCCAGATCGACCCCGTCGAGTGCCTTCGTCTCCCCATAGTGCTTGACCAGGCCCTCGGCCCTGATCGCGTGCGTCATGTTTCCTCCTGTGGATCTCGCCCCGCGGACAAAGGTGCCCGCTCCGCCTGGCAGGCCGCGCACAGCGGGCTGACAGCGGCTGGCAAAACCTGATAAGCGCTGGTAGCCGCGGCGTGAGGAGGTTGTGGAGGTGTTGTGGAGACCGCCGCCACATCGGGCGTCGATCGGCATACTCGATGTCATGGTGATCGAAGAACGGGCGGTTCCCCGGACCCGCGGGAGTGCCCGGGGGAAGCTGGTCAGCGGGCTGCTCATCGGGGCGGTCGTGCCGTTCGCGGTGCTGACGGCGATGCGGCTGGTGGGCTACGACGGCAACACGTACACGATCGCGGCGCTCGCGCTGACGCCGTACGCCGGGATCGCGACGCTGGTGCTCGCCGTTCTCGCGCTGGGACTCCGCCGCTGGTGGGTCGCGGCCGTCGCCCTGGTCCTGACCTTCGCGATCGCCGCGCTGGTGCTGCCCCGCGCGTTCGCGAACGAGCAGAAGGCGCTCGGCGGGAAGCACGTCCGCGTGCTCGCGTCGAACATGCTCGGCGGACAGGCGGATCCGGCCAGGATCGTCGGTTACGTGAAGGAACACCAGGTCGACGTCCTGAGCCTGACCGAGCTGACGCCCGAGGCGATCACCGGGCTCGACCGGGCCGGGTTGTTCCGGCTCCTGCCGTTCCACGTGCTGCATCCGGCGGAGTGGGCGTCTGGCTCCGGGCTGGTGTCGAAGTACCCGCTGACGCCGCTGACGCTGAGCGGCGACTCGACCTACAAACAACCCAGTGCGGGCGTGGACCTCGGCGACGGTGTCCGGATCGAGGTCGTCGCGGTGCATCCGGCGGCGCCGATGTGGGACAGGCACGCGTGGGTCGACGAGGCCAAGGATCTGCCGTACGCCGACGCGGAGCACGACATCCGGATCCTGGCGGGCGACTTCAACGCCAGCCTCGACCACTCGGTCTTCCGTGAGCTGCTGACCAGGGGATACGTGGACGCGGCCGATCAGCTGGGGAAGGCGCTGCAGGGGACCTGGACGAACGGGGCGGTGCCGCCGGTGCCGATCGACCACGTGCTGGCGGACAAACGGGCGGCCATCGCGGACTTCAAGGTGCTGGAGACGCCCGGCAGCGATCACGATGCCGTGTACGCCGAGGTCGTGCTGCCCGGAAAGTGACCTCCCGCTGGAAAGCTCCCCGCTCATGAGGAAGCTCTGGGGACTTCTCGCGCTGCTGCCGGTCGCGGCCTGTGTGCCGGGACAGCTGCCGCCGGGTGATCCGGCCGGCGCGCTGGGCTTCGCCGCCCGGCCCGGCGAGGGACCGTCCCTCGCCCGTCAGGACCCCGCCGTCGAGATCGAACGGCTGTTCCGGCCGGGTACCGACCGGACACCGGTGGCGCTGGCCAGGGCGGGCCGGAACGTCATCGGTGTCGGGTACCGGGAGTACACCGGCGAGGAACGGTCGGTTCCGGTCGCCTGGGTGTCCGCGGATGAGGGGCGCGGCGCGCGTGAGGTCGTGTTGCCGCAGGACAGGCCGGGGTACTGGGCGCCGAGGGCGATCGCGGCCGACGGCGATCAGGTCCTCGTCGCCGGTGCCCTCGGCGCGGACGTGCGGGTGTGGGCCTCCGGTGACGCGGGCGCGACCTGGACGGTGTCGCCGGTTCCAGTGCGCTCGGGCGAGAGCTGGCTCTCCACCGTGCTCCGGGTGGACGGGAAATGGCTGCTGGCCGGGGGTTCCTCGGCCGGAGCACTGGTCATGACCGGTGGACCCGGCGCCTGGGAGCCCGTTTCGCTCGGCGAGGGCCGGATCCTCGGCGGGACGGCCGACAAGGCGGGCAAGGCGGTGCTCTTCGGGGACCGGACCGAGTGGAACCGGTCCCAGACGTCGAACCGGTCCTGTGCGGTGGTGTGGGCGTCCGGCGGCGGCTGGCAGCGAGGTGAGCTGGGCTGCCCGGCCGAGGGGATCACCACCGCGGTGACCCTCGAAGACGGGCGGGTGCTGCTGGCGAGCAACCGGGATCTGTGGATCCGGCCTAGCTGAGCAGGGCGTCCAGCGCCTTGAGGGTTTCGAGGCCGTTGCTCGCGAGTGAGATGCCGCGGCCGTGCCGGATCTGAGGTTCGCGCGGGTTGATCCGGACCAGGGCGCCGGTCGCGGCACTGGCCAGCTCCGAGTAGCGCCGCACGGTCGGCACGGCCTGCCCGGCGCCGAGTTCCACCACCACGAGATCGCGATGCGCGCGGCGCCACGCGGTCAGCTCGTCGAGCTGGGCCTGGCTGCGCTGCCCGAGCCAGTCGTAGTCACCGAACATCAGGATGTTGGGGCGCGCGAGGCCGCCGCAGCGCGGGCACGACGGCAGCGGGGCCGGGGCGCGCATCGTGTCCTCGTCGACCGGGACCTCGACGTCGTCCGACGGCCAGATCTCGGTGGTGCACCGGGAAAGGCACTGCAGGTGATGGATCGACCCGTGCGCCTCGGCCACGTGCTGATGGCCGGCCTTCTGGAACTGACCGTCCACATTGGACGTGAACGCGCGCACGCCGCCGGGTTTGCGCGAGCCCCAAGACGCCAGCAGCCGGAATCCCTCGTGCGGGACGGTGGCGCGGTACAGCGCGAGCCGGTGCCCGTAGAAACCCCAGGCCAGCTCGGGATCTTCGGCGAAATGCCGCGGGTCGGCGAGTTCGACGAAGCTGATCCCCAGCCGCTCGTACGGCGGATACGCCTTCCAGAAACCCTCGTCGCCCCGGAAATCGGGCAGGCCGGAGTCGACGCCCATGCCGGCGCCGGCGCAGACGAGCAGCGCGCCGGCGCCGTCGATCAGTTCCGCGGCTCGTTCGAGCTCACTCACCCGGCTTCGAAGCCTGGACGACCTCGAATTCCAGCAGGTTCGCCCCGCTGGAGACCGGCTTCGCGCGTTCGCCCGCGTGCGCCTCACGCGCCGGGCCGGACGCCCACGCCTGGTACGCCTCTTCGGACTCCCACTTCGTGTAGACGAAGTAGCGGCTTTCGCCGGAGACCGGGCGGAGCAGTTCGAAGCCGAGGAAGCCGGGCTGGTTGTCGACGGCGTGCAGCCGTGCGGCGAACCGCTTCTCCAGCTCGGGGCCTGCGCCCTCGGGGACCTCGATCGCGTTGATCTTCACGACAGCCATGCCGTCCACCCTACGGTGAAACTCTTTTGCGCCGCGATGTGATGCGTGGGACCTTCCGGGGAATGGCCGACACGAAGATCCTCATCTCCGGCGCGAGCGTCGCGGGCCCCGCGCTGGCGTTCTGGCTGACGCGGTACGGATTCGACGTGACCATCGTGGAGCGCGCGCCTTCGCCGCGCCCCGGCGGTCAGGCCGTCGACCTGCGCGGAACGGCCAGGGAGGTCGCCCGCCGCATGGGCCTGGACGACCGCATCCGCGCGGCGTGCACGGACACCGTTGGCGAGACGCACGTCGACCGGAAGAACCGGACGAAGGCCACCCTCCGCGCCGACGACTTCGGCGGCGACGGGGTCCTCGCCGAGATCGAGATCCTCCGCGGCGACCTGACCGAGGTGCTGTACGAGGCGACCAGGGAGCAGACGGAATACGTCTTCGGCGACCGGATCACCGCGCTGGACGAGCGGGCCGACGGCGTCGATGTCACCTTCGCCAGTGGTACGCGGAGGACGTTCGACGTGGTCATCGGGGCGGACGGGCTGCACTCCGGAGTGCGGGCGCTGGCCTTCGGCGAAGAGTCCCGGTTCGTCCGGCATCTGGGCTCGTACCTGGCGTTCTTCACCGTGCCGAACCGGCTGGGCCTGCGGAACTGGGCGATCGGCTTCGACGACGTCGGCCGGTCCGCCGGGATCCGCGCGATTCGCGACGGTGGCGAGGCGATGGCCTACTTCGGGTTCGCCTCGGAGAAGGTCGACTACGACCACCGCGACATCGAGGCGCAGAAGGCGCTGGTCCGCGGGTTCGCCGCCGGGATGGAATGGGAGGCGCCCTGGCTGCTGGAACGGCTGGACGACGCCCCCGACTTCTACTTCGACTCGTGCGCCCAGGTGGTCATGGAATCGTGGTCGCGCGGCCGGATCGGGCTGCTGGGCGACGCCGCGTTCTGCCCGTCGCCGCTCTCCGGACAGGGCACGAGCCTGGCGTTCGTCGGCGCGTACGTCCTCGCCGGGGAACTCGCCGCCGACCTCGACACCGGCCTCAAGCGGTACGAGTCGGTGATGCGCGAGTTCGTCGAGAACACGCAGGCGATGGGGCGGGCCAACGCCGAGACGATCTTCGCGAAGTCGCGGACGGCCCTGCGGATGAGGTACCTGATGATGCGGGCGATGCGGCTCAAACCGGTCGCCGCGCTGGCGTCACGGAAGATGCGGGACGTGGTGAACGGGATCGACCTGCCCGACTACCGCCACTAGAGGACTACTTGCGACAGGTGCCTAGCCCCGCAGGGTGCCCGGCAGCAGTTCGGCGTCCGGCGGGATCACCGTGCCGTGGAACCAGGCGTCGAAGAACGGCCGCAGATCCTGCTCCGAGAGCTTGATCGTGAACGCCTCGAAGTCCGCCCAGGACGCGTTGGCGTTCCGGTACGCCGCCGGCCATTCCTTCAGCAGCCGCGCGAACGCGCCTTCGCCGATCTTGCGCCGCAGCGCGTGGATGGCGAGGATCCCCTTGTCGTAGACGCCGTGGAATTCCTTTCCCGCCCCCATGCCGACCAGTTTCGGCGTCCAGAAATCCGGGCTGCCCCGCATGATCTCGAGGGCGGCGCGATAGCGGTCGTCGAGGTTCTGGCCGTCCCGCGATTCCTGCCACAGCCATTGCGCGTACGACGCGAGACATTCGTTCAGGCAGATGTCGGACCACGAATTCAGCGTCACCGAATCGCCGAACCACTGGTGTGCGGTTTCGTGCACCACGGTGATCAGGTCGGCCCATTTCGCGTAAGTCGGCCTGGTCTGGGTCTCCAGCGAGAAGTGGATGTCCTCGTCGAGGTAGATCCCGCCCGCCGCGTCCACCGGGTACGGCCCGAACTTCGAGGTCAGGAAGCCGATGATCTCCGGCAGCCGCCTGCCGGTGTCGCGCCGGTCCTCCGCGCCCGGCGCGTACGCGTTGACCAGCGGCGTCCCGTCCGGGAGCGACATCCGGTCGACGGTGAACTTGTCGATCGCCACCGTGGTCAGGTAGGCCGCCACGGGCGTGCGCTCCTGCCAGGACGTCGTGGACCAGCCGTTCGCCGAGGTCTTCTGGATCTCGCGGCCGTTCGAGATGACGGTCCAGCCGTCCGGCACCCGGGCGGTGAGGTTGAACATCGCCTTGTCGCGCGGGGTTTCGTTGACGGGATACCAGAACGACGCCGAATGCGGCTCGCCGACGATGAACGCGCCGCCGTCCTTCGACTTCTGCCAGCCGTTCTCGCTGCCGCCCGCCTTGGGGGTCGCCGAAGGGTCGCCGCCGTAGACGACCTTCGTGCGGAAGGTGGTCCCGTTCCGGATCGGTTCGGCGGGCGTCACCACCAGCTCGAATTCGCCCTCCCGGGCGAACTTCGCCGGTTTTCCCTCCACTTCAACGGATTGGACAGTCAAGCCGCGTAAGTCCAAGTTGTACCGATTGAGGTCTTGGGTCGCTTTCGCGGTCACCGTGGTGTCGCCGTCGAGACGCCCTTTCGCGGGGTCGTAAGTGATTCCGACCTGGTATTCGACCGCGTCGTAACCGCCGTTTCCGTCCATCGGGTAGTACGGATCACCCGCGCCCGCGGCACCCGGCGTCGGATTCATCGGCGGCGGTGGTGGGGGCGCCGCCGGGGGAGGATCGGCACTGCACCCGATAATCAGGGCGCAGATGACCCCCAGGACCAGACCGGCGGCGGGGACACGGCTGCGCATGGAGGGGAGCTTAGTGGTGATTCAGCGCGACGGGTTGATCACTTTCGGCGGTGACGGGCCGCCGATCGTCCTCCTGCACGGGCTGATGGGCAGGGCCACGACGTGGTGGCGGGTCGCGCGAAGGCTCGAACCGTACGGGCGTGTCCACGGTCTCGACGCGCGCGGGCACGGACGCGGACCACGTGGCGGCCCCTGGCGCACCGAGCGGTTCGCCGACGACGTCGCCGCGGTCCTGAAGACCTTCGACGAGCCCGCGGTCCTGATCGGACATTCGATGGGCGGCCTGCACGCGTGGGTCACCGCGGCGACGCATCCCGGCCTCGTCCGCGCGGTGGTCTGCGAGGACTTCGCGCCGGACCAGCGCGGGCGGACCGTCGACGACTGGCGCGGCCACTTCGAATCCTGGCCGGTCCCGTTCCGGTCACTGGCCCACGTGCGCGAATTCTTCGGCGACACCGGCGACTATTTCATCGAATGCGTCGAAGAACGCGAAGACGGTTATCACCTGATCGCCTCGCTCCCCGATCTGTACGAGATCGCGGCGGAATGGGGACGGCGGGATTTCTGGGAGTACGTCGAACGCCTCCGATGCCCGCTGCTGGCGATCGAAGGCGAACGGACGGCGATGCCGCACGGGCAGCAGGCCGAACTCGCGGCCCGCGTGCCCGGCGGCCTCGGCCGTCACATCGTCGTCGAGGGCGCCGGGCACGTCGTGCACGAAGAGGCCCCGGAGACCTACCTAGGTGCCGTCGAAGCGTTTCTCTCCGACGTCATCGGGTAGGCCCCGGAGCCACACGCTCAGCCCTTCGCCAACTGAGCGTTGATCCAGGCGCGCAGCTTCGCTTCGCCGGGGTAGCCGATGTTCCGGGAGGACGGCAGTTCCGCGCTGTTGCGGACCCCGACCAGCGTCGGGAGATACTGGATGTTGTACCGGCTGGAGAGGTCCCGGCTGCGGTCGACGTCGACCTCGCCGAGCAGGAACTTGCCGCCGTACTCACCGGCGAGCCGTTCGATGACCGGCTTCATCTGGCGGCACGGCGGGCACCAGGTCGCGCCGAAGTCCATGATGACCAGCTTCTGCTTCGAGATGTTCATGACCTCGGCGTAGTTGGCGGACGTCACCACCATCACGTTCTCGGCCGTCGGTGACGGCGCGGCCGAAGCGACGCCGGAGCCGAAACCGGTGATGAGCGCCAGCACGCCGGCCAGCACGCAGACGAATCGTTTGCATTTGGACAAGACGTTCTCCTTAGATGCGGGGTGTGTCCACTCAGGACGAAGAACCGGTCGGCAAACCGTTCGAGACCCAGTCTTCGATGCCTTCGCGGTACTTGCGGACGTTCGTGTACCCGAGCTCCAGCAGCCGCCGTCCGACGAATTCACTGTTGCGGCACGGCGTGTTCGCGCAATAGACGACGATCGCGGCGGTCTTGTCCGGGAGCACCGTCGGTGCCAGGTGATCGGTGAATTCGGCGGCCTGTTCGTACGGGAATCCCGGAATGTTGCGCGCTTCCGGGAGATGCTCCTTTTCGAAATAGGCGGCCGGCATCGTGTCGACCACCACCACAGACCCGGCCTCCATTCGGGAGAGCAGTTCCGTACGAGAGATCAACGGCAGCATGGTGCCCCTTCTCTTCACGACCGTGATTGACGATTCCCATCGTCGGCCGTCTGCCGGGACGCGCTCTAGTGCCGCCTCGACATGCCGGAGGGTTATCGAGGGGAAGGGGCCTGCGCGATGGGCGATCGCGAAGGTCCGTGAAGGCCTCCTTCCCTACCCTCAAGGTAGGCAAGGAGGCCTTCACGGAGCACGCCACCCGCGACCAGAACGCGCCCCGCCAGCCGGGCGCCGCGGCCGTCAGCCGGCGGCCAGCCGCCCGTGCCGGTGCAGCCAGGTCCGGTACGGCGCCGTCCGTTCGGCCAGCTGCCAGTACCCCGCCGTCGCCTCGCCCGCGAGTTCCCGGACGCGGGGCGCGCACGGGCCGTCCTCCCGCCAGGCCAGCACGTGCCGCACGCACATCGGCGCCCCCGCCAGCGGCCGGATGACCAGGCCGTCCGACGGCGGCCGGGTCGGCTGGACCAGTCCGACGCCGTAGCCGCCGCTGACCAGGTCTTCCCGCGCGGTGTCGATGTCCACGTCGTGGGTGATCCTGGGGTCGAAACCGTGCGCGAGACACATTTCGCGGAACACGACCCGGCAGCCGTCGCCCCCGCTCGACACGATCCAGTCCTCGCCCGCCAGTTCGGTGAGTTCGATCTCCTCGGCGTCGGCGAGCGGATGCCCGGACGGGACCGCGACGAACGACGGTTCCCTGACCAGGGTCATGGTCCGCACCTCCGGCGGCACCGGCAGCCCACGCCCGCCGCAGATCATGATCAGCGCGAGGTCGATGCCGCGGTTCGCGACCTGCGCGAGCAGCCGGGTGCGGGAGGTGTCCGCGCGCGTGCGGAACGGTTCACCCGGACGCAGGTCGCGCAGCCCGCCGAGCAGCGAACCCGTGATGGCGCTGTCGTTCCAGCCGATTCTGACCGATTCGCCGACTTCCGGTTCCTGGCGGTGGAAGTCGAGCTCCAGTTCGTCGAAGGTGAGCACGATCGCGCGCGCCCGCCGCAGGATCAGGGAACCGAGTTCGGTCGGCCGCACCCCGTGCTGGTCGCGGTGGAACAGTGAGCCGCCGACCATCCGCTCGATCCGGCGCAACTGGTGGCTGAGCGCAGGCTGCCCGAGCCCCAGCCCGGCCGCGGCACGGTTGAGACTGCCCGAGGAAGCGATTTCACAGATCACGCGAAGATGCCGAACCTGAATCTCCATGACTTCGTATACCGCGCTCCGCCCGCGTCCGGCACCCCCGAAGGTCGCGGCGATTCAACCGTTGTCCCGCAGGCACGAAAGATCGTCGAATTCCTATAACGCGATGACAGCCACGATCGGCAATACCGCGGATTACCCGCCGTGGCTACGTTCGGTCGACGCCTCAACTCCGGCGCATATCACGCGAATCAGGAGCCGTCTTGCTGCGACCACAGCCGCTCACCGAGCATTGTACCGATCCGCTGGCGCGCGCCGAGCACGTTTGCATCGGCGTCAGCCCGTTCAACAGCTATTTCACCGTGGACCGGATCGCCGATCTCGCCCGCTGGGCCATGTCGGCCTTTCAGGGCTTTCATTTCTTCGTCCCGGACGGGCCGTCCGCGTTCACCCTCGAAGCCCTCGGCTACGACCCGGTTCGCGCGGCGCAGAAGGCGCAGCGGCAAGGCAACTACACGCGCAACAAGATCGTCCGGGCGTTGCAGCAGGTCTGCCCGTCGGATCCGCACACCCTGATCCTGGACGCCGCGGTGCTCGAAACCGATCGCGCGTACCTCGGCCTGCTTTCCGAGGCACACCAGCGGTTCGCCACCGACCCGGAGTTCTCCGAGCAGTGCCTCGGCGCCACCGGCTGGGTGCTGGACCGGCGGCTGCCCGAAGGCGAACACCCCAGCCGTGACCAGCTGCGCAGCGCGGTCCGGTACTTCCTGGCCGAGTTGCCGATGTTCGTCGGCACCGTCGCGGTCGCCGGGGTCGAAAGCTCCGTTTTCGCCTACCACCAGCGGGTCGGGTTCCTCGAACGGCTGTACCGCGGCGAACTCTCCTGGCGGCCACTGCCGGGTCAGGGATTCGTCGTCCTCGAACAAGCCGTCCCGGAACGGGCGGAGTGACCGTGGAACACGACGACTTCTCCCTGCGCCGGGTACCCGCCGAACGCCGTTACTCCTGGGTTTCCGTCGCGCTGCAACGGTTCGGGCAGGTCTCCTCGTTCCACCAGTTCCTGCTCGGGGCGGTACTCGGGTTCGGCATGACCTTCTGGAACGCGGTACTGGCCATCACGATCGGTTCGGTACTGCTGGAGATCATCACCATCCTGATGGGCATCGCCGGCACCCGGGAAGGGCTGTCCACGTCGGTGCTCGCGCGCTGGACCGGATTCGGCACCGGCGGGTCCTCGCTGGTCGGGCTGCTCATGACGCTGAGCCTGGCAGGCTGGTTCGGGGTGCAGAACGACGTGTTCGCCCACGGCCTCCACGCCTTGATGGGCGGCCCGCCGGTCTGGGTGTGGGCGCTCGCGGGCGGCGCGCTGGTCACCGCGATCGTCGTGTTCGGCTTCCACGCGATGGCCTGGACGGCGTACCTGACGGTGCCCGCTTTCCTCGCGCTGGCAGGGTATTCGATCGTCACCGCACTCGACGACCATTCGCTGCCCGCGTTGATGGCCGAGCCGCCGCCGGGGCCGGCGATGTCGCTCGCGCAGGGCACCACGCTGGTGGCGGGCGCGTTCATCATGGGCGCGATCATGACCCCGGACATGACCCGGTTCAACCGGACCGCGTCCGACGTGGTGAAACAGACCTTGGTCAGCATCACCCTCGGCCAGTACCTGATCGGCCTGATCGGGGTTCTGCTCGCGCACGCGGCGAAAAGCGCCGACGTGGTCGGGATCATCACCTCGTCGTCCGGGGTGCTCGGCACGCTGATCCTGGTCACCGCGATCCTGAAGATCAACGACTGGAACCTCTACTCCTCCTCGCTCGGGCTGGTGAACACCGTGCAGGTGCTGCTGTCCCGGCGGCTCGACCGCACCACCGCGACCCTGCTGCTCGGCGGTCTCGGCACGGTGCTCTCCGCGATCGGCATCCTCGACCATTTCACCACTTTCCTGACCTGGGTCGGCGTGCTCACGCCACCGGTGGCCGGAGTGGTGATCGCCGAGTACTACGTGGTCCGGCGCTGGAAACCGGATCTGGACGCCACCCGCGCGTCCGGGGAACTGCCGTCGTCTTGCCCGTCCTGGGTTCCCGTCGCGCTGATCTGCTGGGTGGCCGGTGCCACGGTGGGTGCCTGGCTGCCGTGGGGAATTCCCACGGTGAATTCCGTTTTCGGCGCCTTTCTCCTGTATGTTCTTCTGGGCAGACGGACCAGGGTCACGGGCGGTTCCGTGGCGATGACTTCTTCCGACGGGGCGAAAACCCGTACGTGACAAAGGAGTTCGACGTCGTACAGCTTGATGTTCACCACCTGCGGGTGATCCGGGCGATCGCGGACACGGGCAGCCTTTCCCGTGCCGCGATCGCTCTCGGCGTCACCCAGCCCGCCGTTTCCGCGCAGCTCAAACGTTTGGAGAACATGCTGGGCTATCAGTTGTTCGATCGGCGGGAAGGCAGCGTGACACCGACGCCGATGGGCGAGCTGCTGTTGCGGCGGACCGCCGCTTTGCTGCCACAGCTGGACAAACTGCTCGAAGACATCGAGCAGCGCGTCTGTCCCAGCGGCCCGCCCGACGTCGTCCGGGTGGCGTCCGTGGCCAGCGCGCTGGTCGCGCATCTGCCGTCGCTGGTGCACCGGTTGTGGCCCGAGGTCTCCGAGGTACAGGTCGTGCACGACGACCACCCCGAGCGGCTGCTGCCGTTGCTGGCCCAGCGGCGCGCGGAATTGGGGCTGGTCAAGGAATATCCGGGATACGAGCTCGAAATCCCCGCGAGTGTGGACACCGCGGTGGTGGTGACCGAGCCGACCTTCGTCCTGCTGCCGGAAGGACATCCGCTGGCCCGCGAGGAGGTCGTCGACCTGCGTGCGCTGCGGGACGAATCCTGGGTGATGGTGTCGGATTCCTCGGCGGCCACGTTCACCAAGTACTTCGCCGACACCTGCGCGCGGTACGGCTTCAGCCCGTCGGTCGCCCATCAGGTGACCTCGCAGCAGGTGGCGCTCATGGTCGTCCGGGCGGGCGCGATCGGCCTGTCACAGCCGATCTGCGATCCGCGGAACCTCGGCGTCGTGACCCGGCCTCTGCTCGGGGATGTGTTGCCGCGCAGGCATGTTCTCGCCTGGAACCGGGAGACCTTCGTGGCGGGGCGACGGGAGGAACTGCTCGCCGCCGTGGTCGAAACGTACTGGGCCGAGGCGAGGACGGCCCCGGTTTACGCCGGATACCTGGAGTCCCACGGTGACTTGGGGACCCGCCCGGACGACGGATGATCGGGTCACGTCGTCCGGGCGGGGGTTCTCATCGCGAGGGGCGCAGCGGCCCGGGATAGAGGAGCTCGTCCGGCGGCCGCACCGTGCCGTCCAGCCACGCGTGGTTGAACGCGCCGAGATCGAGCTGGGTCATCGCGGAGACGTAGAGCTCGAAGTCGTGCCAGTTCTGGTTGCCCTGCGGGTTGATCATCGGGAAGCCCGCCATGATCTGGAAGAACCCGTCGTCGCCGATCGTGCGGCGCAGCGCGTGCACCATCAGCACGGCCTTGGTCGTGGGCGCGAATTCGGTTCCCTTGCCCGGATCGGTGATCTTGGGCGCCCAGAAACCGGTGTCACCGCTCACCTTGGCGACCATTTCGCGGTAGCGCCGGTCGAGGTCGACGCCGTTCTTGGCCTCGTCCCACAGCCACACCGCGTACTGCGCGATCGACTCGGGCATCAGCGTGTCGCGCCACATCTTGCCGCTCACCCCGGCTCCCCACCACTGGTACGCGGTGGCGTACACCAGATCGGCGATGGTGGCCGTGCGGCCGTACACCGGCCGGGTCTGGGCGCCGTGCGTGTAACCGAGAGAACGGTCGAGGAACAGTCCGCCCGCCGCCGATTGCGGGTAGTCGCCGAACTTCCCGGTGAGGAACTCCAGCACCTCAGGCAGCTGTCCGCCGATCTTCCGTTTGTCGACGGCGCACGGGTGGTAGGCGTTGATCGCGGTCCGGCCACCGGGAAGCGTGATCCGCTCGACCTCCCAGCGCCCGATGCCGAGCATCGCCGTGCTCGGCGCCAGTGCGGTGTCCTCCGACCAGGTGACGGTGTGCCGTCCGAAGCCGGCGGGCACGTCTGAGACCGGTAAACCGTTGCCCAGCACGGAGAATTCGTCCAGGACGGTGACGGAGACACGCAGGGTCGCTTTGTCGACCTCGGTGCCGTTGACGGGGAACCAGGTCATTGCCGAACGCGGCTGGCCGGTGGCGACGGCGGAATCGCCGGGGGTGCCCAGCCAGCCGACGCGGCCACGCGCCGTGCCGATCGGCTCCGGGCGCCCGTCGTAACCGACCACCACGGTGAACCGGGTGCCTTCGGCCAGCGGGGTCCGCGGGGTGATCACCAGCTCGTGTTCACCCGCCCGCCGGAACGCGGCGGGCACCCCGTCGACGGTCACCGAGCGCACGGTGAGGCCGCGCAGGTCGAGGTCGAACCGGCTGAGGTCCTGGGTGGCCGTCGCGGTGATCGTCGCCTTGCCGTTCAACAGCATCGAGTACGGCGAGTAGTCCAGCGCGAGCGCGTACTTGTCGACGTCGTAACCGCCGTTGCCGTCCTTCGGGTAGTAAGGATCGGCGCCGAGGACGGTACCGTCGGGTGAAACGTGCACGTACCCGTCACTGCCGGGTGCCGGCTGAGCCGCGGCCGGAGCCTGGCAGGTGCCGATCATCGTGGTGGCGAGCAGCGCGGTGCACAAGGGCTCCTGCCACCGAATCCGCACGGTCATGAACGAGCCTTCTCTCTACGGGGGAGGATGCCCGGCCATCGTGCGTGCGCCCGCGCCGCGCGCGGCACTGTCAGCCGGGCATGCCACGGGGTTATCCCGGCCGATAACCCCACGGCATATCCGCCCGGGACTACCCCGCGCCGCACCGGGGAAGAGATCGTCGGGGCATGCTGCCCATCCCCGCGCTGCTCGCGCTGACGACGACGGTCTTCCTCGGCTGCCTCACCGAAGTGCTGCCCGCCGGGCTGCTGCTGGGCATGTCCGAAGACCTGGGCGTTTCCCCGTCGGCGACCGGGCAGCTGGTGACGGTGTACGCGATCACCACCGCGCTGACCGCCATCCCGCTCACCAGCGCGACACTCCGGGTCCCGCGCAAACGGTTGCTCCTGCTGTTGATCGCCGGTTTCCTGGTGACCAACCTGCTGATCGCCGTGTCCTCGTCGTATCCGCTGATCCTGGCCGCGAGGATCTTCTCCGGCGCGCTGACCGGGGTGATGTGGTCTCTCGTCGCCGGTTACGCGATGCGTCTCGCCCCGCCGGGACTCACCGGGCGTGCGCTGGCCGTGGCCATGTCCGGCACCCCGATCGGGTTCGCCCTCGGCGTGCCCGCCGGTACCGCGCTCGGCGAACTGGCCGACTGGCGCTGGGCCTTCGCCGCGATGGCGCTGATCACCGTGCCGCTGATGGCGTGGGTGATGGCCGTGGTGCCCGCCGTCCCCGCGGATCCGGCGGCGTCCACCCGGCCGCTGGCCGCGTCCAGACTGCCCGGAATGCGGCCCGTGCTGGCGACGGTGGCGCTGTTCTCCTTGGGGCACAACGTGGCCTACACCTACATCGGCCCGGTTCTCGCCGGGCTGGACGTGGCGGGGATGCTGGGCGTGGCGCTGCTGGTGTTCGGCTGCGCGACGGTCGGCGGGCTGGTCGTGGTGGGTACCGCGCTCGACCGCCATCCGCGTGCCGTGCTGATGTTCTGCACCGGCGCGACGGCCGCCGCCATCGTCCTGCTGGGGATCAGCGACGGTGTCCACGGCCTGGTGCTGACCGCCGCCGCGCTGTGGGGGCTGGCGTTCGGCGGCGCGCCCACCGCGTTCCAGGCGGTGACCGCGCTGATCGCGGGCCCCACGGCCGACGCCGCCCAGTCGCTCACCATCGCGGCCTGGAACGGCGCCGTCGCCGGGGGCGCGCTCATCGGCGGTCTGCTGCTGCCGCTGGGAACGTCGTCGCTCCCTTGGGTCGCCGCCTTCGTGATCCTCTTGCCGCTGGCGTTCAGCCGGCGAGTCGTGCTTTCAGCGCCCGCAGATCGGTCCCGGGCCCTACGATGAGCGGCCAGACGTCGGAGCCGAGGAACCCGGTCTCGTCGGTCGCCGCCGTCGCGCCGCAGAGGTCGCGCTCCAGCCCGTGCTTCGCCGCCAGCGTGCTGACCGCGTCCTTTGTGGACTGTCCGAACAGGCCGTCGGTGGGGACGGCGAAACCACGTGCCCGCAGGAGTTCCTGGGCCACCCGCACCCGCGGTCCGGTGTCGCCGGGTTTGAGCAACGGCCACTCGGGCAGGTCGGCCTTCGGTGACGCCGAGCCCAGCAGGCCGCCGACGGCGGTGCGCAGCTCCGGAAGCCGGTTGTACAGCACGGTTCCCGGGCATTCGGTCGAGTTGAAGTCCCGGTGTCCCTTGATGAACTGCGGCGAGATCCCGTACTGCGACGCGATGTACGCGACCATCTTCACCAGCGAGTCCCAGAGCGCCGGTGTGACGTTCTCGGTGCTGTAGAGGCCTTCGTTCTCGATCCCGATGCAGGTGCTGTTGTTGTTGCCCACGTTCGCGCCCAGCACGTGCTTCGTGCCGCCGCGCAGCACTTCCAGGCTGCGGTGGCGGCCTTCGGTGATGTGCCCGCCGCGGCTGTTCGTGAACTGCTGGCCGCTGTCCACCCAGCCGCGGGTGTCCATGTGGAAGTTCTGGATCGCCCGTGACGCCCAGAAGGCGTGTTCGAGCGAATAGTCGGTGACGTTGCCGGGATCGACCGTGTGGTGCACGACGATGTACGTCGGCTTGTGGTTCTGCACCTCGATCGTCCCGTTCGGAGGCCGGGCGCTCCAGGCCGCCGTGTCATGGATCTTCGGTTCTGCTGCCCCAGGCGCCGCTACGGCGGCGGCGGAAAACGTTGTCGTCCCCAGTAGCCCGACGGCACTTACCGTCAGGCCGCCCTTGAGCGCGGTACGTCGGTCGAAGTCGGCCACGGGCGTAGCTCCCATCATGCGCGTTGGCCGGAAAACTAACCCGCCATCGCGTCGTTGACAACCATTGACCAACTTTTGTCGTAATGCGTTAGTGTTCCCCGGGGAGGGCGAACAGGCCGTCGCCGGTCTGTTCGAGCAGGCCGTCGACCAGCAGGGAGTCGAGGCAACGGTCGCGCTGCCCGGATTCGTCCCAGACGAGATCGAGCCGCGCCTTCTCGACCGGGCCTTCGGTTCCGCGCAGGACGTCGAGCAACAGCCCCCGCACCTGGCGATCGGTCCCCGCGAACTTCTGGACCTGCTTCGCGGGTCCGGCGTAGGCGGGTTTGCCCGCGTGCTGCCAGGCGCAGTCGTCGTAGATCGGGCAGTCCGCGCAACGCGGCGAGCGGGCGGTGCAGACGAGCGCGCCGAGTTCCATCAGCGCCGCCGAGAGTTTCGCGGCGGGCGCGTCTTCCTTCGGCAGCAGGGCCTCGACGTCGGCCATGTCGCGGGTGTTCGACGGCGGCCCGGCGTCACCCGCGCCGTGCACCGCTCTCGCCACCACGCGCCGGACGTTCGTGTCCACCACCGGTGCCCGCTTGCCGTAGGCGAAGGCCGCGACCGCGCGCGCGGTGTAAGCGCCGATACCGGGCAACGCGAGCAGAGTGTCCACATCGGACGGAACGACGTCACCGTGTTCGGCGGCGATGACGGCCGCCGCCGCGTGCAGCCGCAACGCGCGGCGCGGATAGCCGAGTTTGCCCCAGGCGCGCACGACCTCGCCCTGGGACGACGCCGCCAGCGCCGACGGCACCGGCCAGCGCGCCATCCATTCGAGCCAGATCGGCTGGACCCGCGCGACCGGCGTCTGCTGCAACATGATCTCGCTGACGAGCACACCCCAGGCGGTGCATTCCGGCTCACGCCAGGGCAGATCGCGCCCCACTTCGTCGAACCATCCGGTCAGCACATCCGCGTCGACGCCCACCCTGCCAGCTTAAAAGGTGAGCCCGCGCGGCCACCCTTGGGGCTGAAGGGGCCTTTCTCCTCGTCTTACGTGGTGAAGGGCGCTTTCACCGCGTCGCATGCGGTGAAAGTCCCCTTCAGCTCACGCGACCTCGGACAACCGCCCTGTCTTCACGTCGTAGACGAAACCGCGGACGTTGTCCCGGTGCGGAAGGAAGTCGCTGCGCCGGACGCGCTGCACCGACCGGCGCACGCTGTCCTCGACCTCGCGGAACGCCTCGACGGCCCAGGTCGGGCGCAGTCCGGTGCTCTCTTCGAGCTCGTCCTTGAAGTCGTCTTCGGTGACCATGGACAGGCCGCATTCGGTGTGCTGGACGATCAGCACCTCGCGCGTGCCCAGTTTCCGCTGGCTCAGCGCGAGCGAACGGATCATGTCGTCGGTGACGACACCGCCGGCGTTGCGCAGGACGTGGGATTCGCCCTGGAGCAGGCCGAAGATCTCGAACACCCGGATACGGGCGTCCATGCAGGTCAGAACCGCCACCTGGAGTGAGGGCCTCGGGGACGAACGGTCACCAGGAGTGACGTCGCCCAGCTCCTGGTTTCGCTTGAGAAGTACGTCTATTGAGGTCACACGACCATTTGAACGGACACGCTCGGTGAGAGCAACGCTTTACGGGCTACATCACGGCCCGAACCAGCGTTCTTCGGCCGTTCGTGGCGGCGCCGACGTGCGGCCGACCCGCAGTTCGGTCTGCAGGGTGATCACCTTCGGCCCGACCCGGTCGGCCGAGCTGAGCAGCAGCTTGCCCGCCGCCTTGCCCTTCTCGAGTACCGGCTGGTGGACCGTGGTGAGCCCGGATCGCTCGGCCTCGGTGATGCCGTCGAAACCGGTGACCGTCAGATCCTGCGGCACCCGCAGTCCACGGCGTTCCGCCTCGGCCAGCGCGCCGAGCGCGAGGATGTCCGAAGTGCAGATCACGGCGGTGACCTGCGGATACGCGTCGAGCAGCTGGCGCGCGGCCGACGCGCCGTCGTCCACGGTGTGGTCGAAGCGTTCGACCACCGGCACGGTCGACCAGTCGACACCGGCCGCGGAGAACGCGGCGGCCAGCGCCTCCAGCCGGATCCGCTGCACGTGGAAGTGCGCGGCGCTCTGCCGCTGGATGGAGACGAAGTCGTCGTTGCGCTCGCGGCCCAGCCGCATGCACAGCACGCCGATCTGCCGGTGGCCCAGCGAGATGAGGTGCTGCGCCATGGCGGTGACCGCGGCCGCGTCGTCCGGGCCGACCCGGTCGACGCCGTCCACGCGCGGCTGGTCGACGATCACCGTCGGCACCGGGCGCTCCAGCACGGCGCCCAGATGCGGGTCGTCGTCGGGCACGGAATAGACGACGAAGCCGTCGACGCCCGCGCGGTGCACGGCCGCGACGTCCTCGCGGCCCGGGCTGGCCGGGACCAGGTGCAGGCCGACGCCCGCGTCCTCGCACGCCAGCGCGAGCCCTTCGAGCACGCCGATGGCGGCCGGGTCGCGGAAAGCGTAGGAGAGGTTCTCGGTGAGCAAAAGACCGACAGCACCCGCCTTGCGCGTTCGCAGTGATCGGGCCACCGGGTCCGGGCCCGGGTAGCCGAGGCGGCGCGCGGTCTCGAGGACGCGTCGGCGCAGCTCAGGGGACAACTGGTCCGGTCGGTTGTAGGCATTGGAGACGGTGGTCCTCGACACACCGAGCTCTGCGGCCAACGACGCCAGTGTCGCCTGCCTCCTGGTGCGGATAGGACGGCCCATCCGCAAACCGTAACGGTTCAGAACGTTTTGCAGAAGCATCACCCGACGTGTGGCAGGTCTCGATTCAGAGTGACCCTGGGTACAGCTCGTACCTGGACAGGGGGTGCCATCAGCCGGATGGGGTACAGTTGAATCTGACAACGGTTTCCATTACCCGGCATCTGGGACACCTGGCCTGGGCATCCGCAGGAGTGCAGTAAATGAATTCCCGCCGTACTAAGAGTGTTTTCGCGGCCGTGTCGGCCCTGGCCGTCCTCGCGCTCGGCGCGACGGCTTGCGCGTCCGGCGACAAGGCGTCGACGGCGTCCGGTTCGCAGAACGCCGCCGCCGCGAACCCGGGTGGCGGCGAGAAGATCAAGGTCGTCGCCTCGACCGACGTCTGGGGCAGCGTCGTGACCGCCGTCGGCGGCGACAAGGTCGAGGTCACCTCGATCATCCACGACCCCTCGGCCGACCCGCACTCCTACGAGACCACCGCGAGCGACGCCATCGCCGCGAAGAACGCGAAGCTGACCCTGTCCAACGGCGGCGGCTACGACGAGTTCTTCTCGAAGCTCGCGGACCAGGCCGCCGGCGCGCAGAAGCTCGTCGCCGTCGACATCGCCGCGACCGGCAACGAGAACGAGCACGTCTGGTACAGCCTGCCCGGCGTCGAGAAGATCGCCGACCAGGTCGCCGCGAAGCTCGGCGAGATCCAGCCCGCGTCGAAGGACGCCTTCACCGCCAACGCGACCGCGTTCAAGGGCAAGACCCAGGAACTGCTGAAGAAGGTCACCGGGCTGGGAGCCTCGGGCGGCAAGGTCGTCGCGACCGAGCCCGTCGCGCACTACCTGCTCGACAGCGCGAAGGTCACCGACGCGACGCCGCCCGCCTTCGCCGAGGCCGTGGAAGCCGAGCAGGACGTGCCCGCCGCCGCGCTCAACCAGGTCAAGCAGCTGATTTCCGGCAAGCAGGTCAAGGCGCTGATCAACAACGCGCAGACCACCACCCCGGTCACCCAGCAGGTCGTCGGCGACGCCAAGAGCGCCGGGATCGCGGTCGTCGACGTCACCGAAACACTTCCCCAGGGTGTGACCGACTACATTGCATGGATGACGAAGTCGGTGGACGCGCTGGCGGGGGCACTGAAGTAGTGACCTCCGTACCTGCCGAGGCGCGTGCGTGCGTCCGTGTCCGCGGGGCGAGCCTCGCGTTCGGCACCAGGACCCTCTGGTCCGGGCTCGACCTCGACGTCGAGCCCGGTGAGTTCCTCGCGATCCTGGGGCCGAACGGCTCCGGGAAGAGCAGCCTGCTCAAGGTGCTGCTCGGTCAGCAGGGATTGCCCGAGGGCACGGTCGAGATCGCGGGGCGGCGCCCCGGCGGGCAGAACCGGCGGATCGGTTACATCCCGCAGCAGCGCGCCCTCGACGAGGGCCTGACGATGCGCGGGGTGGATCTGGTCGGCCTCGGCCTGGACGGGCACCGGTGGGGGACCGGGCTCTTCGGGATCGCGAAACGGCGGCAGCTGGTGGCGCGGGCGATCGAGTCCGTCGGCGCCCAGGCGTACGCGAAACAGCCGGTGGGGCGGCTTTCCGGCGGCGAGCAGCAGCGGCTCCGTGTCGCGCAGTCGCTCGTCGGCGACCCCGAGGTCCTGCTGTGCGACGAGCCGCTGCTCTCGCTCGACCTCGCCCACCAGCGCGCGGTCAGCGAACTGATCGACGAGCGACGGCGTTCGTCCGACACCGCCGTCCTGTTCGTCACCCACGAGATCAACCCGATCCTGTCCTATGTGGACAGGGTGCTCTATCTGGTGAACGGCCAGTTCCGGGTCGGCAAGCCGGACGAGGTGATGAACTCGGAGACACTGTCCGAGCTGTACGGCACGCGGATCGAGGTGCTCAAGGTCGGCGGGCAGATCCACGTCGCCGGGGCGCAGAGCTCGCTGTGCGAGGACGAACCGCACCACATCGACGAACAGGTCAGCTAGCGCAAGTGGCAGACGAAGTGAGGTTATTCGTGCGGCTTGGACCACACGCGGAACCCGCCCCGGCCGGAGGCCCCGCGATCGGGGCGGCAGGGCGCCTGGGTGAATCAACGCGAGCGATGACGCGGAATCGCGCCCTGGCGACGCGATCGCGACCGCGGGTTCTCGGGTAAGCACCGTGGACAAGATGTTCGACTTCGCCCTCACCGGCGAACTTCTCGGTCTCGACTTCGTGCAGACGGCGCTGCTCGCGGCCGCCGTCCTCGGGCTGGTGGCGGGCGTACTCGGCCCGCTGGTCGTCATGCGGCGGATGTCGTTCGCCGTGCACGGCACCGCCGAACTGGCCTTCACCGGCGCGGCGGGCGCGCTGCTGCTCGGCGTCGGCGTCGAACTCGGCGGCCTCGCGGGCGCGGTCATCGCCGCCCTGCTGATCGGGATCCTCGGTGGCCGCGAGTCCGAACGCGACTCCGTGATCGGCGTGATCCTCGCCTTCGGCCTCGGCATGGGCGTCCTGCTGCTGTCGTTCTACGAAGGCCGCAGCGCCAACAAGTTCGGCATTCTCGTCGGGCAGATCATCACCATCGACTCCACCAACCTGAACCTGCTCGTCGGCGCGTCGGTTGTCGTCCTGGTGGTGCTCGCGGTGATCTACCGGCCGCTGCTGTTCGCCACGGTCGACCCCGCGGTCGCGACGGCGCGCGGCGTGCCGGTGAAGCTCCTGTCGCTGATCTTCGCGGTGCTGGTCGGGATTTCGAGCGCGCTCGGCGTCCAGATCGTCGGCGCGCTGCTGGTGGTCTCGCTCATGGTGACCCCGGCCGCGGCGGCGGCGCGGGTCACGGCGAGCCCGTGGAAGGCGACCGTGCTGTCGATCGTGTTCGCGGAGGTCGCCGCACTCGGCGGGATCATCCTTTCGCTCGCGCCCGGGAAGCCGGTGAGCGCGTTCGTCACGACGATCTCGTTCGTGATCTACCTGGTCTGCCGCCTCATCGCGTGGCTGCGCGGCAGGAGCTCGCGGGTCCGCGTCGAACCGACGGCGGCGCCGCAGCCCGCCTTGCGCTAGCGGATCGGGTGCTCGGCGAGCGCCTTCTTGACCGCCGTGAGGAAACCGGGGTCGATGAACGCGAGCTGACCACCGGCCACACTGCGCTCGACGGCCTCCAGGACCACGACGTTCGCGTTCACGAAAGCGTCGACGGCCTCGGCCTGCGACGTCTTCTGCGTGAAGTGCGCCAGCATCGTCAGGTTCGTGAACGCGCCCGAGAGATACCGCGAAGAAGCCTTCGTGAACGAGTCGCCGTAGATCAGGATCTTCTCGTCCACGGTCCCGATCAGCGGACTCGCGGTGCGGTAGACCGGCCTGTCGATGTCGCCGTTCGGCTCGCCCGCGCGCTCGACCAAGCCGTCCGGGCGGAGGCTGTAGAGCGTGTTCGTCTTCGTGCCCTGCTTGCTGATCAGCGGCGGCAGGTCGGCGACCGTGTCGTACTGGCCGACGGGAACGCTGACCCAGGTCTGCGTGACACCCGGTTTGATCGCGTTCGCGATGGCGCGCGTCATCACCAGCGCGCCCTCGTCGGCCCAGTGGGTGTCGTTCGGCGGGTACACCGGCCGCTGCACCCGGCCCTCGGACGCGCGCAGCTCGGGCCGCAGGTCGATCGCGCGGGCGTCCTTGAGCATCCGGTGCCAGGTGGCCGCCTCGGCCGACTGCGAGCAGTCCTTGCCGGGGTAGGTGTCAGGCAGGAATTGCGGGACCATCGTCGACTTGTCCGGTGCGACGACGAGTTCGAACCGCCTCCCGGACTGTTCGACCGCGCGCCGCAGCTCGTTGATCTTGTCGATGGTCTCGGGCAGCGGACGGGACGGATCGCATTTCGCGTCGGCGTCGTAGCCGTAGTACAGCCAGCCGTCCCGGCCCTGCACGACGCGGCGATAGCCGGACGCGGCGTTCGGCGTCGGGCCCTGCGTGGGCGCGGTCTTGGACGGGCTGGGCGCGGGCGGCGCGGGGATCGGGCCCGCCTGCTGCTGCGGTGGCGGCTGGTCGAGCGGGGCGCCCTCGCCGAAGACCCCGCGGCTGATCGCGTCCGCGGCGGCGATCGCGCCCGGCCGGAACGACAGCTGGTCGATGGCCCAGGTCGGCAGGTCGGTGAAGAAGGCCCAGCCCTTGTCCAGACCGGGGAAGCTCGCGAGCTTGTGGTTCTCGATCTCGCCGGGCCGCACGCCGAACACCCACAGCAGGGCGGGGGTGGTGAAGAACAGAAGCGCGCTGATCAGCGCGGTCAGCTGCCTGCCACCGTGGCGGGGGCGGTGCAGCGCGTGCTCACGCGGAAGCCACGCCTCGTGGACGGCTGGCAGTTGCTGGGGTTCGGACGCCACCCCACCACCGTAATCACCCCGTGTCTCGCGCAGGTGAGAACCGCCCCCAAAGCGCGTTTAGCCCGCTAAACGCAGGTCGGCGGTCCCGGGTTGGTGCCCCCAATGTGGCATTGGAGACGCTCAGCGCCTCCAATGCCACATTGGGGGCACGCTTCTCCGCCGGGCGCGCCCCGGCGGGCCGGGTCGCGTTTAGCGGGCTAAACGCGATCCGGCGTCAGTGGAGCATGAGCAGGACTTGGAGCTCCCCGACCAGGAAACCGATGAGCCCGCCGACGGCGATGAGCTTCCACTCGTCCTGCCGGAACGCCGGCCGCAGCAGCCCCTCGAACTCCAGCGGCGTCAGCCCGAGCATCCGCCGCTCGACGATCTTCGCGACGTCCATCGCCTCGGTCAGGTAGCCCTCGGCGTGGCGGATCGTCGGGGGCAGCCGCTCCAGCGCCTGCCGCGCGGCCGCCTGCTTGATCTCGCGCAGCCGTTGCCCGCCGACGGCCATCGCGACCATCGGTTTCGCGACACTCGCCTGTTCGTCGACGGCCTGCGCCACGAGCCGCTCGACCAGCGCGTACAGCCGGTCCGACCGCGGCCCGCGCAGGACGGCGTCGAGCAGGTTCGGCACGGTCAGGATCTCGTTCGCGATCATCTCGCCGTACTGACGCGCGACCTCGGCCCGCCGCCGCTGGAACTTGCCCTGCAGGATCACCCGGCCGACCCGCACCGGCTCGCGCGGCACGAAGATCAGTTTGATCGCCAGCCAGTCGGTGAACAACCCGATGCAGCCGCCGAAGATCGGCAGCACCCAAGGCTCCTTCGTCAGCGCCCACACGAACGCCTGCACGACACCGAGCCCGAAGCCGAAGTAGATCCCCGTGCGCGCGATGAACGCCATCTCCGGCCGTGACGTCTCGCGGATCAGCCGGACGAGCAGCTTCTTGTCCCTGGTGAGCCGCTGCACGGTCATGTGCTGGAAGTCGAGGACCTCGTCGAGGTTCTCGGTCATCTCCGCCATGAACTCGCGCACCAGCCGCGGCGTCGAGGCCTGGACCTGCTTGATCAGCAGCTCCTGTGCCATCGTCGGCATGACCTCCCAAAGCCTGGGATGGTGCTTTTCGAGCACTTCGCGGGCGACCTCGTCCACGGCCCGCAGCAGCGGTTGCTCGATCTCGCGCGTGATGATCGCCGGATCGATCCGCCGGAAGACCTCCTTGACGTCCAACAGGTTCGACGTCAGCAGCTCGGTCGCGACGGCGGCCATCCGCCCGCCGTGTTTGGGCACTACGCCCTGCCAGCCGAGGAACGGCTTGATCCCGACGAACTCCAGCGGTTTGAACATCATCTCGATGGCGACGCGTTTGGTGACGTAGCCGATCAGCGCGGCGATGAACGGGATCGCGGCGTACAGCCACCAGTGCCGGGCGAGGTCGTCCAGGACGGCGTCCACTCCGACCTCCTCGCTCGTGGGATGGGAAACGGTATCCGGTGCGCGTCAGTGAAGCAGCAGAAGCACCTGAAGTTCACCGACAAGGCCGCCGATCACCGCGCCGACCGCGATCAGCTTCCACTCGTCCTGCCGGAACGCCGGGCGTAGCAGCTGCTCGAATTCGAGCGGGTTCAGTTGCCGCATTCTGTCCACAATGGTGTTCCGGACGTCGAGCGCGTTGACCGCGTACCCCTCGGCGTGCCGGATCGTCTCCGGGATCCGTGCCGCGGCCTTCGCCGCCGCGGTCTGCTTCATCTCCTGGAACTTCCTGCTCCCGACGGCCATCGCGACGAACGGCTTCACGACGCTCGCCTGCGTGTCGATGGTCCGCTGCACCTCGCGGGTGATCATCGTGAACAGCTTGTCCGACTTCGGCCCGCTCAACACGGCTTCGAGCAGGTTCGGGATGGTGATGATCTCGCGCGCGATCATGTCGCCGTAGTCCGCGGCCACCTGGTCCTTGCGTTTCTGGAACACGCCTTGCCAGGTGTAGAAGCCGAAGAACCGCTTCGGCTCACGCGGCAGGAAGATCATCTTCAGGGCGATCCAGTCGGTGAACCAGCCGATGCCGACACCGAACAGCGGCAGCACGATCGGCGACTTCGTCAGCGCCCACACGAGCAGCTGCACACAGCCGAGGGAGAAGCCGAACACGATCCCCGACCGCGCGATGAACCGCATCTCCGGCCGCGAGATGTCGCGGATCAGCCGGTTCAGCAAGGCCTTGTCGCGCACCAGGTTCGTCACGACCATGTGCTTGAGGTCGAGGACGTCCTCGATGTTCTCCGCGATCTCCCGCATGATCTTTTCGATCGCGCGCGGCGCCTCGGCCTGCACGCGTTTCAGCAGCATCTGCTGGGCGGTGTTCGGCAGCACTTCCCAGAGTCTGGGCTGGTACTGCTCCATCACCTCGCGCGTGACGTCCTCGACGATCCGCAGAAGCGGCTGTTCGATCTCCTTCGCCACCTGCGCCGGATCGAGCCTGGCGAAGATCTCCTTCGGGTCCACGAGGTTGTTCGTCAGCATCTCGGTGGCGGTGGAGGCCATCCGCTCGGCGTTCGCGGGCAGCACGCCCTGCCAGCCGAGGAACGGCTTGACGCCGACGAATTCCACCGGTTTGAACATCATCTCGATGGCGACGCGTTTGGTGACGTACCCGATCAGCGCCGCGATGAACGGCATGGTGACGTACACCGGCCAGTGCTCGCCGAGGTCGGCGATGACGGCGTCCACTCGAAGCCCCTCCCGCGTCGCGCTTGAGGGGAACCTAGCCGCCTGTCCTCAGTGGAGTAGTAGCAGGACCTGAAGTTCACCCACGAGCCCGCCGATCACCGCGCCGACCGCGATCAGCTTCCATTCGTCCTGCTGGAAGGCGGGTCGCAGGATCCCTTCGAACTCGAGCGGGGTCAGCTGCTGCATCTTCACGACGATCGTGTTGCGGACGTCGAGCGCGTCAGTGGCGTAACTCTCCACGTGTTTCACCGTTTCGGGGAGGTACGCGATCGCCTTCTCCGCCGCGGCCTTCTTCATCTCCTGGTACTGCACGCCGCCGACGGTCAGCGCCACCAACGGTTTCGCGATGCTCGCCTGCGCGTCGATGGTCCGCTGCACCTCGCGCGTGATCATCGAGAACAGCTTGTCCGACTTCGGCCCGGTGAGCACGGCCTCCATCACGTTCCGCACGGTGAGGACCTCGTCCGCGATCAGCGCGCCGTAGTCGCGGGCGACCGCCTGGCGGCGTTTCTGGAACATGCCTTGCCAGCTGAAGAACAGGAACCGACGCGGCTCCCGCGGGTAGAAGATCATTTTCAGGGCCAGCCAGTCCGTGACGAACCCGGTGACGAACCCGAAGATCGGCATGATCAAGGGCTGTTTCGTCAGCGCCCACGCGACGAACTGGATCAGGCCGATGACGAAGCCGAAGTAGATCCCGGACCGGGCGATGAAGCGGAGTTCCGGGGTAGCGACCTCCTTGATCAGGCGGCAGGTCAGCGATTTGTCCCGGACCATCGCGTTGATCAGCATCTCGTTGACGTCGAGGACCTCGTCGATGTTCGTCGACACCTCGCGCATCAGCCGCGCGACGACCTTCGGCGCCTGCGCCCGGACCTGGTCGACCAGCATCCGCTGCGCCCGCGTCGGCAGCAGTTCCCACAACCTGGGCTGGTACTGCTCCATCACCTCGCGGGTCACGTCCTCGACGGCCTTGAGAAGCGGCTCCTCCAGCTCCTTGACCACCTCGTCGGGATCCAGCCGGGAGAAGATCTCCTGCGGATCGACGAGGTTCTTGGTCAGCAGGTCGACGGCGGTGGTCGCCATCCGGCGCGTGTTGGCCGGGATGACCCCCTGCCAGCCGAGGAACGGCTTGATCCCGACGAACTCCAGCGGCCGGAACATCATCTCGATGGCGACGCGTTTCGTGATGTAGCCGATGAGCGCGGCGATGAAGGGCATCGTGGCGTAGACGTGCCAGTGCTCCCTGATGTCGTCGAGGATCGCCGAAACGTTCAACCGGGCCTCCCCCTGCTTACGACCTGTCAACAATGGAGGATGCCATGTGATCGGCCCGTCGCGGACCGAGTGCAGCCGTTTGGCGGTACTACCCGACGGGCCCAGGCTCATTAAGGTGTCCGCCATGGTCGCTCCTGAGAAGACGGCGCCTCAGGCGCCCTCAGCGAAATCGCCCCAGTTCGCGGGCGCCGTCCGCGGATACGACAAGCGTCAGGTCGACGAGCGGCTCGCCGAACTGTCGACCGAACTCAAGAAGACCTCGCGCAACCGCGACGAGGCCGTGGCGACCGCCGGTGAACTCACCAAGGCGCTCGGGCACGCCCAGAAGGAACTGGACGAGACCAAGGCCGCCCTCGTGCGGATGAGCGCGAGCCCGTCCGGCGCCGGCGCGATGGCCGAACGCGTCCGCATGATGATGCAGCTCGCCGAGGAGGAGATCGCCGACCTCAAGGCCGCCGCGGAGGCCGACGCCAAGTCGACCCGCGCCGAAGCGGACCGGTACGCCCACGAGACGCAGCGCGCGAGCGACAAGGCGGCGAAGGACGCGCAGGCCGAGCGAGAGAAGCTGCTGGCGGACGCCAAGGCCGAGATCGAGCGGCTGAACTCCGAGGCGACGCAGAAGCGCAAGGAACTGGACATGGAGAGCGTCCGGACTCGCGCCGCCGCGGACAAGAAGGCCGAGGAGGCTTCGGCGGCTCGTCGCGCCGAGGCGGAGAAGGCGTCCGCGGACAAGATCGCGGAAGCCGACCGGGTGTCGGCGGGCAAGCGCTCCGAAGCCGAGCGGATCTCGGCGGAGGACATCGCCGCGAAGCAGGAGCAGGTCGCGGAGGCCCTTACCGACGCGAAGACCCAGCAGTCCGAGGCTCAGCAGGCCCGGAAGCTCGCGCTGGAACTCCGGTCCAAGGTCGCCGAACGGCTTTCCGCCACGGACGTCGCCGTCCAGGAGGCCATCAAGCTGTTGGCTCCCGCTCCCGACGCCGCCGCCGGCTCTCCCAAGGCCGAAGCACCCAAAGAAGCGGCGCCGAAGCCGAGTCCCGCCAAGACCAACGGCCCCCGCCCTGATCGCGCGACGCCGTAGGACGGTCACCCTGGTCGTGAGTGGCGATTCGTGTTCTAACCCGAATCACCACTCACGACCAGCTGTACCGACGCCTCAACCGCGACGATGATCCTGGCCGAGGAACGCGCGGCGGTCTGCGAATTCGCCCGCCGGATGACCACCGACGGGCTCGTGGTCGGTACGTCCGGCAACGTCTCCGCGAGGCAGGGCGAGCTGGTCGCGGTGACCCCGACCGGGGTCGACTACGCCGGGCTGCGGCCGGAAGACATCCCGGTGGTGGGCCTCGACGGCGAAATCGTCGACGGCTCCCTCGAACCCACCAGCGAACTCCCGATGCATCTCACGGTGTACCGGGAGGCGGCGGATCCGGACGGCAAGGCGATCTCAGCCGTGGTGCACACGCACTCCGTGCACGCCACGGCCGTCTCCACCCTCGTCACCGAGGTGCCGCCGATCCACTACATGCTCGCCGCGATCGGCCCGACGGCCCGCGTCGCGTCCTACGCGACGTACGGCACCGAGGAACTCGCCAAAGCCATGTTGGAGGCTCTGGAAGGCCGCCGGGGGTGCATCCTGGCCAATCACGGCACCACGACCTTCGGCGACAGTCTCGGCTCCGCGTACAGCCGGGCGCAGCAGCTCGAATGGGTCTGCCAGGTCTGGCTGACGGCGCGGGCGGCGGGAACACCGAATCTGCTCCCGCCCGCCGAGATCGACCACGTCGTGGAGAAACTCCGCGGCTACGGGCAACGCTAGGCCCGCGTCCTAAGAAGCCGCGGGCTCGGCCTCGTAGTCCACGGCGTGCACCGCGTCGAGGAGTTCGACGACCGTCGGATCGTCGACGGCTTCCTTGATGCACTGCCACAACTGGAGATTCGCCAACGCCCATCGGGAGTAGCTCTCCGCGGCCTTGGGGTTGTAGAAGTAATAGCCGCTGTCGTGGACGTCGCGTTGCTCGCCGACGATCTTGTCCGCCAGCTCGCGGAGGCTCAACCCGTTCTCCCGCAGATAACGGTGGGCGAGCACGACGGGCGTCACCGGCAGTGCCTTGAACAGCGTGTCGGCGTCGCTCAACGCTTGGGCCTCGAGCGAGATGTGCCGCCCTCTGGTGGCCATCTCGGCCTCGTCGATGATCTCGTCGATCCACCGGGCCACGGTGTCCTCGACACCGCACTCCCGCAGGATGCCCAACCGGAGATCTCGCCCGGCGGCCGCGGGGGAGTTCCGGAGCACGATGTAGTTCACGTCGTGCACCAGCGCCGCCACCTCGACGACGGTGCGATCCGCACCGTTGTGCTCGGCGAATCCCGCGGCCTTGGCCCGGACGAAACTCACGTGATGCCAGCCGTGGAACTGCAGTTTGTCCGCATAGCGCCAGCACAGTTGCCGGACGCGATGTTCGACGGCGTCGATGGTCTGGGAAGAAATCGTGTTCTTTCGCGCGCGCATACACCTCTCCGATCCCGTTTACAGACGGGTGGAGTAATGGTATGCGCCTTCGACGGCGGTGTGTAGTTAGATGCGGCCGGCCAGGTCCCCCAATCGGACCTCCACCGGAACGTGACGATGCCCGATTCCGGTCTTCGGGTCATAGGAGAGACTGGAATCGCTTACCGGGCGTGACTTCACCAAAAACGTCATAGTCCCTTCGGTGGCTTCGGGAATCCGATGGAACTCGTCCGCGTACATGACGCCTACCGCCCCCGCCTGACACAGTGTGCTACGTCGTAACCGAACCGATGTGATCAATCCGGAAAGCTGGTCGCGCAGGGTCGAGTACCGCTCGTGGACATAGTTGCCACGGAGGAGCGTGGTGCAGAAGTGATATCTGTGATTGTGCACGGAATCGGCGTAGCCCTCACGCCAGTCCTCCGGTGCCTTGTACTCGTGGAGCCAGATCGAAAACGGATCCGTCGGGGAGTCGAGCAGGCACCAGGCGAAATGGGTGGTCGTCTCACGGGATCGGCAGAGAACCGCGCTCGCCTCGTCCGGACTCAGCGAGTCCAGGTGCCGCCGGAGATCGGTGCGCAGGTCCGGTCTCGACGTCCAGTCCCGGAAGATCTCGTCGACGACTTGCCAATGCTGTGCCAGCGGCAGATCCGTCGTGCGGAGCAGCGCGGCCAGCTGGGTGAGGGGGGACAAGCGAGTGAGCAACTCAAGCTCCTCAGTTCTAGTGCTCTTCGGCGCCGAGAAATCAGGGGTTCAGCTCGGCGAGTGTGGTGAACTCCTTCCGGAAGGCGTGGAATTTCCCTTCCAGTTCGAGGAAGTTCTCTTCGGACAGGGGAGAACCGGTGATCTTTTCGTACAGGGCGAGGAAATCCGCCCTCGTCGTCGTGGTGGAGATACGGAAGTGGCGTCCGGAACGGGATTGGGAAACACGCAGGAACTCGGAGCGTTCCTTGTTGTACAGAAAGGAACCCTCGCTGAACCGCAGCGTGCGCGGATACAGCGTGGTCGCGCCGCGGATGTCGCTGTACAAGGTCACCCAAACGCTCTCGTCGAAGACTTCGAGCCGGTCCAGCGGCGGGTCGGCGACGACGGTGATGTCCACCAGTGAGCACCGGCTGCGGGCCAGGAACAGCCCGACCAGGCCGATGCTGATCTCGTCGTCGAGGCGTTTCTGGATCGTCTCGTAGTCCATGCCCGCTTCTTCGCTGCGCAGGAGATACCGCGCCCTGCCGCTGATGGCGCCCTCGTCGCGCGGGTCGGCGATGACCACGCGCAGCTCCCTTTCGGTGCGGGACAACAGCAATCGGGCCGCGGCGTGCCTGCCGGAGAACCCGCGGAAGAAGTAGTGCCGGGCCACGTCGAGGTCTTCGGTCATGACCCGGTTGAACAACGGATCCGGATCGGCCGTCGCCTCGAAGACGTGGGTGGGGAAGAATTCCTTGTTGAGCGAACGGTATTCGGCGCTGAGCGCTTCCAACGCGCGTCGGCTTTCCTCGATCACCGGGGTCACCATCGCGCGCTGTGACGCGGCGGCGGTGATCAGGGTCTGGCCGAAGCCGACCACCGCGGAGATCAGGGTGCCGGTGCCCAGTGAAGTGAGCAGCGTTTTACCGGCGCCGGGATCCATCATGCTGGAGATCCACAGGCTGAGGCCCGCGATGACGACCAGTACCGTGAGCAGCAGGCTCGTCCTGGTCCAGAAGATCTCTTGCAATGGGGTACGGCGGAGCCGGTCGGCTTCCGCGGGCACGGGGGTCACCTCCTTGATCCGCACCCGAACGGACGAACGCATTGCGTATCTGTTCGAGTGCGGGGAGTTACTCTACGCGCCTCGTGACCATGCCGAAATAAGAAATTCGGGGGAAAGATACCAACAGCGAACGTAACGCACGGCTATACCTTATTCGCTGCCGGGGTTTCGTCGAAACGCGGAAAAACCGCTCACGGAGCGTGGGGAAGGATGCCTTCGTACCAAGCGGGTCCGGGCTTCGCGGACGACAATGTTTCGACAACGGCCGAAGACGGAGTGGCGTACACCGTGGGGAAGTCGATCTCGCCCCTGGTGGGATCCAGCTTCCACGCGAGCCGCTCCACTTCCGGGGAATCTGTTCGTAAGAAAGGAAAGTGGGCGTCCGCACCGTTTTTGTTGCCCCTCGGATCGAGCCGGATCCACCGGTCCGGGCCGGTGAGATACACGGCGTTGAGCCCGTGCAGCACGCCGATCCGCTGATAGCAGAACCCGGCCGGGATGCCTTGGCTGCGAAGCAAAGCGGCCAGCAAGTGGGCCTTCGCGTAGCAGAGGCCGACCCGTTCGCGCAGAACCTCGGAGGCCATAAGAGTGACGCGGGAATCGGCTGCGTCCACCGTATGGGCGATCTCGTCGCGCACGTAGTGAAACATCGAACGAATCACGTCGGCTTCGGTGCCGCCGGTCGGTGACAGCGCGTCAGCCGTTTCGCGGATCAGCGGATGATCGTGATCGATGACCGCGTCCGCGACGAGATAATCTTCGAGCCGCTCGGATTCGATCTTCAAAGTGATTTTCACGCGGCCCCGTTCAGTACTGTGTCGACGGCTTCTTCGAGAAATTTCGGACCGGCTTCGCCGCCGCGCAACAACAGCCGGAACCAGATCGCCCCCGCGAGCAGATCCATCACGACGACAGGATCGGCGCCGGACCTCAATTCGCCCCTCGCGGTGGCGCGTTCGAAGATCGGCTCTTCGCGCGCCATGCGGTCGGCGAAGAAACTTCGCGACACTTCGCCCAGTTCCGGGCGGCGCGGACCCGCCGTCAGCGTCGCCGTGACGACCGGCGCGGTGTGCTCCGAAGTCAGCAGCCGGTGGATTTGCGTCGCCACGGCGAGGAGATCGCCGCGGAGGCTGCCGGTGTCCGGGATGTCGACGGCGAACAGTCCCGAATCGCGCAGCGCCGCGGCCAGGAGCGCGTCCTTCGACGGCCACCACCGGTACAGCGTCGTCTTGTTGACGCCGGACCGGGCGGCGACGGCCTCGATGGCGAGCTTCTCGTAACCGTGCTCAGCCAGGAGTTCGAGGGTGGCGGCGAAGATCGCCTCGGCCTTGCGGGGGCCGCTTTGGATGCTCACCGGAGCACAATACAACGCACCGTTGCGTTGCATGGCGATCGCCAGTACTTTGCAACGCAACGGTGCGTTGCATTCAGGAGGCAAACCATGGTCCCCGTCGTCTTCGTCCACGGCATCCGGCTCAGCGGTGCCGCGTGGGCCGGGCAGCTCGAACACTCCGGTGCTTCCGCGCGAGCGATCGACCTGCCCGGGCACGGAACCCGTCGAGGTGAGCGGTTCACCCTGGCCGGCGCGGTGGACGCCGTCGTCGGCGGGATCGAGGAGCCCGCTCTGGTCGTCGGACACTCGCTGGGCGGCTACGTCGCCATCGCCGCGGCCGCGAGGCATCCGGACCGGGTCGCGCGCCTCGTCGTCGCGGATTCGACCTACCTGCCCGGCAGGACGCTGGAGGCGCCCTTCCGCATCGCGCACCGCCTGCTCATGCGGCTCCCGGACCGGGGAGAAGGACTCAGCCGGCGGCAGTTCCGGAGTGCGCTGCCACCGAAGCTCGCCGAGGCCGTGATCGGCGGCGGCATCGCGACCGAGGTGATCCCGGACGTCGCCAAGGCCTTCGCCGACTTCGACGTGCTCGCGGAACTCGCGTCCTACCCGGGGCCGACCTGGCTGATCAACGGCTCCCGCGACCACTTCCGCCGCCGCGAGCGCCGCTTCCTCGACGCCTGCGCCGACGGCAGGCTGATCACCGTCCCGAAGGCGGGGCACTACCTGCCGATGGCGCGCGGCGAGGAGTTCTCCCGGCTGGTGCTCGACGCGGCCCGCGGCCTGCCGTCCGTTAAATCAGAGGCGCCCGGCTGCGCCCCTCGCTAGGATGATCACCATGTGTTCCGTCATCCACACCTGGCAGGCCATGCGCCTCCGGTCGACGCGCTGACCCTGGTTCCGGCCCTCGCCGACGCCAAGGTCCACGTCCACCGTTCGCCAAGGGATGACAAGGATCTTCACCATGCGCGCATCTTCGCGCCCCATTTTCGTCTTCGTTCACGGCGGCTCCAGTAACGCGCGGGCCTGGGGCCCGTTGCAGAACGAACTGGCTCTGCTCGGCTACCGTTCGCACGCCGTCGACCTACCCGGTCACGGCGACCGTGCGGACAGCCCGGCCGCTTACTATCGGCAACCCCAGGACCTCGCGGCACTGGCGGCCGCTCCCTCTCCGCTGCGCGGAATCACGTTGCAGGACAACGTGAAGCACGTCGTGGACACCCTGCGAGGGCTCGACGGCGGGGCACCGGTCGTCCTGGTCGGCAACAGCCTCGGAGGGCTGACGATCAGCGCCGTCGCCAACGCCGTGCCGGAACTGCTCGACCGTGTCGTCTACCTCTCCGCGCTCTGCCTCGGCGACCCGGCCATGCTCACCGAGCCGTGGGACGTGGTCGACGACAACCTGCTGGACGCCCTGGCGGCGCGGATCACCGTGCCGGACGTGGACGAACCCGGTGTGGCCCGGCTGAACTGGCGTAGCGCCCACGGCGACCCGGCGTTGTTCGCCGAGTTGAAGGCCGCCGTCATGGCCGACTCCACCGACCACCAGTTCCGGCTGTTGCTGGACTCTCTGGACCCGGACGAGAGCTACGCGGTGCTCGAACCGGGGGCGTTGGTCCAGGCCGACGGATGGGGGCGGGTCCCGCACACCTACGTCCGTCTCGCTTCGGATCTCAGCATCACCCCGGCGGTCCAGGACTACATGATCCGCAAGGCCGACGAACTGACTCCGCACAACCCGTTCGAGGTGCACACCCTGGCCTCGTCGCACGTCGGCTACTTCAGCCGGCCACGGGTCTTCGCCGACCTGCTGACCGCTCTCGGCTGATCCAGTGCCCCGGGAATCCCCGCCACCGACCGGCGGCGGGGATTCCCGGGGCTACGTCAGGCCGTGGCCCGAAGCCTGGTGATCTCCTGTGCCAGCGCCTCACACAGTGAGTCGTGTCGAGTGCCCAACGCATGTTCCGCGGTCCGCCAGCGATCCACCGGGTAGAGCCAGACCGGCCGCCCGACGAGGTCCGCCGGTTCCCAGTCGTAGCGCGGCCAGACGTGTGCGTGCAGGATCGGGTCCGTGTTCCCGAGGATCTCCAAGTTGACGCGACGGAAGCCAGGGTCCCGTCGGGCACAGACGTTCTCGACGGCTTCGCCGAGCACCTCCATGTCGGACAGGAACTCCAGCCGCCGCGTCCTCGGCAGATCGGTCAGCCTGCCGACGGTGGGGGAATCCGTCAGCAGGACGCAGTAGCCCGGCAGGAACTGCGTATCGCCGATCACCGCGAATCCCGCGTCCAGCCGTCGCAGCACCGTCGGGTTCTCGCCACGCAGTGCCGAGCCGACCCGATCCCGTTTCCAGTCGCCGGTCATGAGTCAAGCTAGCCGACCGGGATGAGCGAGCCTTCGGCGTTGGTCGTGAACTGCATGGCCAGCCGGACCGGTGCCGGGTGCGGGGCCAGGACGATCGACGCGAACGGGGTCGAGGTCACCCCGGTCGCGTAGTTGGTCTGCAGATGCACGCTGACGTGCACGTTCCGGTCCGCGGGGATTTCGAACGTGACCGAGCCCCACGAGACCACGTACTGCCTGCCGTCGATGCTCGCGAACGGCGCGTAGTGGCGCACCGCGTTGGCGCTGAAGGGAGGTATGTCGACGACGAGCAGCCGACGCTGACCGTCGTGGTTGTCGACGTAGGGGATCACGCCGGGCTGCGAGGCCAGATCGGTCATTCTCGGTGCTCCATCAGAACTGGTAGTAGAGGAACGGGCTGAACGTCCCGGTCGCGATCAGGATCGCCGCGTAGATCAGCCCCACGGTCATCACGCCGATCCGCAGCGCCGTCGCCGGGCGGCTCCGCGAAGACTCCAGCAGCGGCCCGGTCACCGGATGCGCCGGCAGGAACACGATCGCCAGCGCGCACAGCAGGATGATCAGCCGCTGGTTGGTCACCGCGCTCTCCACGACGTCGGTGAGACCGGTGAAGTCCGGCAGCACCATGTGCCCGATCATGCCGAGCGCGTGCGGCAGGTCCTTGGCGCGGAAGAACACCCAGCCGAAGACCACGAGAACGAGCGTCAGCGCGCGGCGGCCGATGCGGGCGGCCTGGGTCTTCGGGGTGGCGTCGTAGCCGAAAGCGCGTTCCACGATCAGCAGCGCGCCGTGGTAGACGCCCCAGATCAGGAACGTCCATTGCGCGCCGTGCCAGAACCCGGTCAGCACGAAGACGATGCACAGGTTCCGGTACGTGTGGCCCGCGCCGGTGCGGTTGCCGCCCAGCGGGATGTAGACGTAGTCGCGGAACCAGCGCGACAGCGACATGTGCCAGCGCCGCCAGAACTCGGTGATGGTCACCGACGAGTACGGCCTCGCGAAGTTCTCCGGGAGCCGGAAGCCGAGCATGCGGCCGAGCCCGATCGCCATGTCGGAGTACCCGGAGAAGTCGAAGAACAGCTGAAGGGTGTAGCCGATCGCGCCGAGCCAGGCGATCGCGAAGGTCATCTGATCCGGGGGAGTGTTGAAGCAGGCGTCCACCATCGGGCTGAGCGAGTCCGCGATGATCGTCTTCTTGCACAGCCCGAGCGCGAAGCGCGGGAAACCGGCGGCGATGTCGTCGAGGCGGTGCGAGCGCTGCTGAGGCAGCTGGTCGGCGATCTCGCGGTAGCGCACGATCGGCCCGGCCACCAGCTGCGGGAACATCGCGATGTACGCGGCGAACGACACCGGGTTGCGCAGCGCGCGGCGTTCACCGCGGTAGATGTCCACCACGTACGAGATGTGGTGGAACGTGTAGAACGAAATGCCGATCGGGATGACCAGGTCGGCCACCGGGAAACCGCCGCCGAACCAGTGCGTCACGGCCGCGATCTGCTGGGTCGCGAATCCCGCGTACTTCCAGATCAGCAGCATGCCGACGTTGAGGCCGATGACCCCGAGCAGCAGCCGCTTGCGCCGCCTGTTCTGCAGATCCCACGCGTTCGGTTCCAGCGCGGGCCCGGCCAGGAAGTTGACGACCATGCAGCCGATCAGCACCAGCGTGTACGGCCCGGCGCCGGTGGCGTAGAAGATCAGGCTGCCCGCGGCGACGATCCCGTTCCGCCAGCTGCGCGGGCACACCAGCACGGCGAGCAGTACCGCCGGCATGAAGTACCACAGGAACAGCGGCGAAATGAACGACATCGGTGCGGGGTCCCCCAGGGCGGTTACGCGTTATCCGCTGGTGACCTTAGCCTGAGGCCCCCGCCCGATGTCGATGAACTGCGTGTCGGCGAAGTGCGGGGTCAGACACGTCCCGTGAGACGGCGGCGGCGCGCCACCTCGGCCAGCAGCACTCCGGCCGCGACGGACGCGTTGAGCGACTCGACACCGGCGGCCATCGGGATCGACACGGTCGCGTCGCAGGTCTCGCGCACGAGCCGGGAGAGGCCGCGGCCTTCCGAGCCGAGCACGATGACGAGCGGGTCCGCCGCGAGGTCCAGTTCGTCGATGTCGACCGAGCCGTCCGCGTCGAGGCCGACGACCATCAGGCCGTCGTCCTTCCACGCCTTCAGCTGGCGGGTGAGGTTGGTCGCGACGGCGATCGGCAGCTTGGCGGCGGTGCCGGCGGAGGTCCGCCACGCGACCGCGGTCATGCCCGCGCTGCGCCGCTCCGGCAGGAGGACACCCTGCGCGCCGAACGCGGCGGCCGAACGGATCACCGCGCCGAGGTTGCGCGGGTCGGTGACGCCGTCGAGCGCGACGAACAGCGGGGTCTGCCCCGAGTTCTTCGCGACCGCCATCAGGTCACGCGGGTCGGCGTACTCGAACGGCGGGACCTGCAGGCCGAGGCCCTGGTGCATGGCCCGGTTGGTCTTGCGGTCGAGCTCCTCGCGCGGGACCTCCAGGATCGAGATGCCCTTGTCGCCCGCCAGGCGGACGGCCTCGTTGACGCGGTCGTCGATCTCGATGTTGATCGCGACGTACAGCGCGGTGGCGGGCACGTCGGCACGCAGCGCCTCGACCACCGGGTTGCGTCCGGCGATCAGTTCCGGCTTGTCGGCCTTCTTCTGGCGCGCCTGTTCCTTGCGGTCACGCGCGTTCGACATGCGGTACGCCTTGTGCCCGGGCCGGTCCTCGGCCTTGGGGGTCGGGCCCTTGCCTTCCAGGCCCTTCCGGCGCTGGCCGCCGGAGCCGACGACCTGACCCTTCTTCGTGCCGGGCTTGCGAATAGCGCCCTGGCGCCGGGAGTTGCCTGCCATCAGTGAGAATCCTTGAGCTAGAAAAGCGAGTAAGTGTCAGACTTCCTTGACGGTCCACTGTGGACCGTTCGGGGTGTCTTCCACCACGATGCCCGCCTGCTGGAGGCGGTCACGCGCGGCGTCCGCACGGGCGAAGTCCTTCTCGGCGCGGGCCTGCTGCCGTTCGGTGAGCAGCCCTTCCACGAGGTCGGACAGTGCCTGCCGGGTGGGCGTTTCGTTGCCGCCCGCCTCGGACCAGCGCGCGGAGAGCGGGTCGAGGCCGAGCACGTCGGTCATCGCGCGCACGGAGGCGGCGAATTCGAGTGCCTTGGAAGTGTCGGCCTCGTCGAGGGCGGCGTTACCGTCGCGGACCGTGTTGTGCAGCACTGCGAACGCCTGCGGGGTGGCCAGATCGTCGTCGAGCGCGGCGGCGAACTCCCGGGGGACCTCGCCGAGGTGGACGTCACCGGCGATGCCGGCGGTACGCCGCAGGAACTGCTCGATCCTCCGGTAGCCCTGGGCGGCTTCGGTGAGCGCGCCGTCGGAGTACTCGATCGTCGACCGGTAATGCGGCTGGATCAGGTAGTACCGCAGTTCGGGCGCCCGGTAGTTCTTGATCATCTCCGGGATCGACACCGTGTTGCCCAGCGACTTCGACATCTTCTCGCCGGACATGGTCACCCAGGCGTTGTGCAGCCAGAACCGCGCGAACGGGTCGCCCGCCGCGTTGGACTGGGCGCGTTCGTTCTCGTGGTGCGGGAACACCAGGTCGATGCCGCCGCCGTGGATGTCGAACTCGGGGCCGAGGTACGTCGTCGCCATCGCGGAGCACTCCAGGTGCCAGCCGGGACGGCCGTCACCCCACGGCGTCGGCCACGACGGTTCGCCCGGCTTCGAGGCCTTCCACAGGGTGAAGTCGCGCGGGTCGCGCTTGCCCTCGCCGAGGCTCTCGCCCTGCTGGACCTCGTCGGGCTTCTGGCCGGACAGGTCGCCGTAGCCGTCGAACGCCTTGACCGAGAAGTACACGTCGCCGCCGGAGGCGTAGGCGTGCCCGCCGTCGATCAGCCGCTGCATCAGCCCAACCATCTGCGTGACGTGCCCCGTCGCCCGGGGGGAGATCGAAGCGGGCAGGCAGCCCAGCGACTCGTACGCCGTCTCGAAGGCGCGCTCGTGCGTGGCGGCCCACTCCCACCAGGGGCGATCCGCCGCGGCGGCCTTGGTGAGGATCTTGTCGTCGATGTCGGTGACGTTGCGGACCATCAGCACGTCGAGTCCACTGTGGACGAGCCAGCGACGCAGGACGTCGTAGTTCAGCGCGCCGCGGACGTGGCCGATGTGGGGGATGCCCTGCACGGTGGCACCACACACGTACATGGACGCCGTTCCGCTACGGGCGGGATGGAACTCCCGCACGCTCCGGGTCGCGGTGTCATAGAGGTGTAGTGCCACCCTAAAAGGGTACGGGGTCCGCGTGAGCGGCGTCGCAGTGACCGTATTACAGCACGTTATGGGTGCGCATGACACCAAGTAGGGCGTCCGGCCGCTCGGTCGTCGGCAGCGGCTCTACCAGCGCGAACGCACAGCCGATCTCGCGTGCGGCGCCGTCGGCCTCCTCGCTGTCGCCGACCATCAGCGTCTCCGCGGGGTCGACCCCGAGCCGCTCGACGGCCGTCCGGAAGATCTCCGGCTCCGGCTTCACGGCCCCGACCTCGAAGGACAGGATGAACTCGTCGACGAAGGCGTCCCAGCCGCGGCGGCCGAAGGCGGGACGGATGTCGAAGGCGATGTTGCTCAGGACCCCGACCTTGACGCCCTTGCCCGCGACGCCCTTGAGCACGGCCTCGGTGTCCGGGTACGGCGTCCACTGGGTGGGATCGATCAGCCGGGTGTAGAGCGCGACTGCCTGGTCGGCGTGCGGGACCCCGGACTGCTTGAGGACCTCGAGGTACACCTTCCGGTGCAGCACCGGGTCGCGGTCGCGGTGGTTCCAGGCGTGCAGGTGCTCCTCGTCGAGGTCGACGACCTGGCCGACCGGCGCGGTCATCCGGCGCATCAGTTCGGTCTGGGCCTCGAGGTCGAGGTTTTCGCCCTCGTGATCGGTGAGGTCGGCGAGCCAGGTCTCATCCTGCTCGAGCCGGAAGACCGTGCCGGAGAAGTCGAACAACACAGCGCGATAGGTCACGAACCCCACCCTAGCCACGATCGTGGGGTCTTCGCCGCTCCCCGCGTGTGACATGAAAGGCCCGTTACTTGCAAATTTTGCAAGTAACGGGCCTTTCATAGCGCTTGTCAGGCGGCGTTACCGGTGATCTTGGTGGGCGTGATCCGGACCAGCACGCGGACGACGTCCGCCGGCTCCTCCGGGTAGTCCTTGTCGAGGTACTTGTGCGAGAGCTCGTTGATCAGCTCGCGCCCGCCCTCGTCGGTCATCTCCACGGTGCCGCGGATCTCGACGTAGTTGTACGGGTTCTCCTGGTCGAACACCGACACGGACACCCGCGGGTCCCTGGCCATGTTCCGCTCCTTGAGACGGCCGCGGACGGTCGCGAAGATCACCGTGTCGCCGTCCCGCTTCGCCCACAGCACGGACGTCTGCGCGGAGCCGTCGGCGTTGAGGGTCGCGAGGACCGGGAAGTTGTTGCCGTCGAGGAGTTTCTTGGTCTCATCGTTGAAAGTCACACCCATGGCGAGAGCCTAATCAACGAACGTTCCCGGCGATCCGGTCGACTCGCAGCCGGACGATCACCCGTTCGACCTCCGGGCCTTCCGGCGGCGGGTCCTGGCCGAGGTACTTGTGGCTGAGCGTCTTCGGCAACGTCTTCCCGGGGTCCGGTGTGATCGTGACCGTGCCCCGCAGTTGCGTGTGCCGGTACGGGTTCTCCGCGTCGGTGATCGACACGCTCGCGCGAGGGTCGCGTCGGAGGTTCCGCACCTTCAGCCTGTCCTCGGTGGCGCTGAAGACCAGATCGCCGTCGTCGAGGCCCACCCAGATGACCGAGGTCTGCGGCCCGCCGTCGGCGTCCAGCGTGGCCACGGTCGCGAAGTTCTTGCCGTCCACCAGTTCACGGACCGGTTCGGGAAGTGTGACTGCCATGACTGCCCGAACCGGCTCCTGGCGCGGGCTATTCCTGCGAGGGCAGGAGCAACGCCGTCGCGAACGCCGCGATGCCTTCGCCGCGGCCGGTCAGGCCGAGCCCGTCGGTCGTCGTGCCGGAGACGCTCACCGGTCCGCCGACGGCCTCGCTCAGCACCTTCTGCGCCTCTTCGCGGCGCTTCCCGACGCGCGGCGCGTTGCCGACGATCTGGACGGTCGCGTTCCCGACGGTCCAGCCGCCCGCCTCGACCAGGCGCCGCGCCTCGGCGAGGAACTCGACGCCGTGCTTGCCCGCCCACTTCGGATCACCGGTGCCGAACACCGCGCCGAGATCACCCAGTCCGGCCGCGGACAGCAGGGCGTCGCACAACGCGTGCGCGGCGACGTCGCCGTCGGAATGCCCCGCGCAGCCGTCGACGCCGGGCCAGAGGAGACCGGCGACCCAGCATTCGCGGCCTGCCTCGACGGGGTGGACGTCAACGCCGTTGCCGATCCTCACAGCACATCCTCTTCTCTTCGCCTGTTCGCGCGCGACCGCGATCGCGTCGCCGGGGCGCACGTTAGTGACTTACGCGCGGACTCGGGGGAAGGCGCCCCGCCGCCGCGATAGCGGGGCCTCTCGGCCGCACACGCGCCTGTCTGCCCACTTCGGCGGCGCGGCGCGAGTGAATCAGAGGGTTTCCTCTTCTTCTCCGGCCACAGCGATCGCCTCGGCCAGTTTCAGTTCGAACGAAGTGGTGACGCGCATCGCATCGGGATGCCCGGCGACGGTGTGCGCGCCGTCGAGAGACGGTTTGTCGACATACGAGAGAAAAGTCTCACGAGTGAAGCCGAGCGGGGTTTGCGCCGTACGCAGGTGTGCGCGGTCTTCGGTGCCCGTGATCACCTTCGCCGCGTCGGTCACCTTCACGGTGTCCGCCATCGGCAGTACGGGAACCACGAAGGGGAAGCCCGCACGGACCGCGTCCGCGACGGCACGGACCGTGTCCGCGGGAGTGAATGCGCGCAACGCGTCATGCACGAGGAAAACGGGATTCCCGGCGATCTCTTTTTCGACGGTGTCGAAAGCATGTTTGAGCGATGATCCGGGTACTATCCGGCAACGCTCTTCCAAGCCGGTCAGAGCGGCCGAATACAAATGAGCACACCGCTCGGGGGCCGCCACGACCACCAGATCGAGATCCGGCAGCGCGAGCAGCCCCCGCACAGTGTGCGTGAGTAGAGCTTCACCATTGACCGGCGCGAGAGCGAGCTCCGCGTCGGAGGCATGGTGTCGAACGGCAGTGACGAACACGATTGTGCTCATATGGACGGTGCTCATATGTGCGCGATCGTAGAGGTATCCCCCGCAGCCTCACCTGGCGTGGGACATCCGCCGATTCAGACTGCCGCGGTTTCCAGAACTTCGTCGAGGAGGACTTCAGCCTTGTCCTCGTCGGTGCCCTCCGCGAGCGCCAGCTCGCTGACCAGAATTTGCCGCGCCTTCGCCAGCATGCGCTTCTCGCCGGCTGAAAGTCCGCGGTCCTTCTCTCGTCGCCAGAGGTCGCGCACCACTTCGGCCACCTTGTTCACATCGCCGGAGGCGAGCTTCTCGAGGTTGGCCTTGTACCGACGAGACCAGTTAGTGGGCTCTTCGGTGTGCGGAGCACGCAGAACGTCGAAAACCTTGTCCAGTCCTTCTTGCCCGACGACATCACGAACACCGACGATCTCGGCGTTGTCAGCGGGCACGCGAACCGTAAGATCCCCTTGCGCGACTTTGAGGACGAGGTACTTCTTCTCCTCGCCCTTGATCACGCGGGTCTCGATGGCTTCGATGAGTGCGGCACCGTGGTGCGGGTAGACGACGGTCTCTCCGACCTTGAAAACCATGTGTCCTCTGCCCCTTTCGCTGAATTCATCTTAGCACGTGCCGACGAGGCCCACCTAGCGGCCTGCGATCGTCGTCGCAGGTCAGCGGCCTGACGATGGTCCGCCCAGGGGTTGACAAACCCAATTTGCCCATGCTCATGCAGGTGAGAAGCGAACGATTTCCAAATCCTTTGTGGACGGTTGATCTTGGGCACGTCACCGCATTGGTGGCGTGTCAACACGCACCGGGTTCTCCGGCCGCGAAGTCGCCCGGCTAGTCTTCGCGGTGAAGAGGCCGTGAGATGGAAGGACTCCGACGTGAGGCTGCAGAATCGTCGCGTGTTCGGCGCAGGTGTGCTGGCGCTCGGCGCCGCGCTCGTGCTCGCCGGCTGCGGTGCTGGTCAGATCACCCAGACCGACTCGCAGCAGCCCGCGGTCAACGGGACGTACGCGCAGGCCAAGGACCTCGTGCTGCGGAACGCCGCGCTGCAGTTCCCGGCCGAGGGGCAGGCGTACCCGGCGGGTGCCGCCGTGCCGCTGACGCTGACCATCGTGAACCAGGGCAAGCTGGACGACGAGCTCGTCTCGGTCTCCTCCGAAGCCACCACCGGTGACGCCAAGATCTCCGGCGCCAAGGCCGTCGTCGCGAGCCACGCGCTCGTGATCGGCCCGTCCGACGCGGTCGAGTCGACCAAGGAGGTCGCTCCGACGAGCGCCCCCTCCTCGGCGCCGTCGTCTTCGGGCGCCCCGTCGTCCTCAGGTGCCCCGTCCTCCTCGGGTGCCCCGTCGAGCAGCGAGTCCGGAGCTCCGTCGTCGAGCGTCGCCGGGACGGTCACGCCGTCCGTGGGCCCGGAGCAGCCCACCGAGGTCGGCAAGGCCACGGTCGTGCTGCAGGGCTTGAAGCAGCCGCTGTGGGCGGGCCAGACGATCAAGGTCACCTTCGTTTTCAAGAACTCCGGTTCGGTCACGCTGGACCTGCCGGTCGCGGCGCCGTCGCACCCGGGTAGCCGGGAGCCCGCGCCGGAGAAGGAAGCCAAGGGCGGCGGCCACTAAGTCTTAAAGAGAGCTGAAGGGGCCCTTCCCCGCATCACACGCGGTGAAGGGCCCTTTCGCTGCATCTGATGCGGGGAAAGTCCCCTTCAGCCCCCGGCCCGTGCTGCCCGGGTTTGTCGGTGGTGGCGGCTAGCCTCGCGGAGTGGTCAAGAAAGGCAGTACCTACCGCTGCGGTGAATGCGGGTACGAGGCGCCGAAGTGGGTCGGGCGCTGCCCGGAGTGCCAGGCATGGGGAACGCTCGAGGAACGCGGCGACGCCCGCCCGGCGATAGCCAGGGTCGCGGCAGGCGCGCCCAGCGCCCCGGCCCGCCCGATCGGCGAGGTCGACGTCGAAACGGCGCGCGCCAAGCCCACCGGCGTCTCCGAACTGGACCGCGTGCTCGGCGGCGGGTTCGTGCCGGGCGCGGTCATCCTGCTCGCCGGGGAGCCCGGCGTCGGCAAGTCGACCCTCCTGCTGGAGGTCGCCTATCAATGGGCGGCCACCGCGGGCCGCGCGCTGTACGTCACGGGCGAGGAGTCGGCGGGACAGGTACGCCTGCGTGCCGAGCGCACCGGCAACGTCCACGACGAGATGTTCCTCGCGGCCGAGAGCGATCTCTCCGCGATCCTCGGCCACGTCGACGCGGTCAAGCCGGGAGTCCTGATCGTCGACTCGGTCCAGACCATGGCCTCACCACAGGTGGAGGGCGCGCCGGGCGGGGTCACCCAGGTCCGCGCGGTCACCGCCGGGCTGGTCGCGCTGGCCAAGGAACGCGGACTGCCGATCGTGCTGGTCGGTCACGTCACGAAGGACGGCTCGGTCGCCGGGCCGCGGGTGCTGGAGCACCTGGTCGACGTCGTCCTGCAGTTCGAGGGCGACAAGCATTCGACGCTGCGGATGCTGCGCGGGATCAAGAACCGCTTCGGCGCCGCGGACGAGATCGGCTGTTTCGAACTGGTCGAGGAAGGCATCGTGGGCGTGCCCGACCCGTCGGGCCTGTTCCTGAGCCACACCTCCGAGCCGGTCGCGGGCACCGCCGTCACGGTGACCATGGAGGGCAAACGGCCGCTGCTGGGCGAGGTGCAGGCGCTGGTGTCGGCGACACAGGCCCCGCAGCCCCGGCGCGCGGTGAGCGGTCTCGATTCGGCACGCGTCGCGATGGTCCTGGCCGTGGTGGAGAAGCGGGCGGGACTCAAGGTCGGCGACAAGGACGTCTACGTCGCGACGGTCGGCGGGATGAAGATCACCGAGCCCGGGATCGACCTGGCGGTGGTGCTGGCCCTGATCTCTTCGGCGACGGACACGCCGCTCTCGCCCAAGCTCGTCGCGATGGGCGAGGTCGGGCTGTCGGGTGAGGTCCGGCGGGTGCCGAGCGTCGGGCGGCGGCTCGCGGAAGCCGCCCGGCTCGGCTTCACCTACGCGCTGGTGCCGCCGGACTCCGGCAAGATGCCGCCGGGTATCCGGGTACTGGAGGTGGGCGACGTCGGAAGCGCGCTCAACGCCGCCAAACACGCTCGCTAGGGACCCTCGCGGTCGGTGATCTGCGTCGTCACCGTCGTCTCGTGGATCGACAGCCCCGGAAAACTGGGATCGGACCGGTTCCGTGCGGCGCTGTAGCCCGCGACGTGCGCCGTCGCCAGGTCCACGACGAACGTCTTGGTCTGGTCGGTGTCCCGGACGGAGAACGAGATGGCCGGACGGTTGTCGGAGGTGGTCGCGTTCGTCTCGAGCGTGATGCCCGGGGCGTTCGCGAGCGCCTTGCACAGTGCCACCCGAAGGTCGCTGTAGCCGTGCGACGAACGCATGACGCCGAGGGCCATGTCGAACATCTTGGGTGCCGTGTTCTCCTTGCCGTCCTTGCTGTCGTGGCGCAGCCGTTCGAGCAGCTTCGCCGGGTCGGTGGGCAGCCCTTCGAGGAATTCCTTGCTCAGCAGCATCCAGTTGCTTAGCGGAGGTTCGTCCCGCTGGGTCGAGACGGGTCCGTTCGGCGGTGGGCTCGTCGTGGTCGTACTGGAAGCCGGTTCATTCGTCGGCCGCTGCCCCGAGCCTTCCCAGGCGGTGGAGACCGTCGCGCCGGGGATCGACTCGCCTTGTGCCTTCGCCGTCTCGTAGTCGCCTTTGATCCAGCGGATTTCGCCGGTCCTGGTGAACCGCGTCAGATGCTTGAAGCCCCAGTCCGATGGCAGCCACCGCTCGGTGATCTCGTGTGTCTGGTAGATCACCTCGCTCTTCCTGCCGACCCACGTCACCCAGCTCGACTCGGTGGAAAGCCAGTACTGCTTACCGGTCAGGGGGAGGTCGGAGCCGCGCAAGTCCTTCAGGGGGCCCATGTCCGGGGCGACGGTCGAGTGGGCGGCGGGGTCCTGGCCGTCTTCGCCGACGAAGGCGTTCGTCGCCACGATCCCCCCGCCGGACACCAGCGCCGCGGCGGCCGCGGCCGCGATCCACCGCCACGAGCCCGGTCGTTTCTTCACCGCGGGCGGCGCCGCCTCGGGGAGGAGGACGACCTCGCCCGCGGCGCGAAGGAGCGAAGCCTTGGCGCGGGCCAGCTCGTCCTGACGGACGTCCGGTTCGGAATGGAGGTCGGTCAGCGCCTCGTCGAGTTCGGCGTCGGACCACACCTTCCTGATGCTACCGCCGTGCACTGTCGCCATCCTCCTCGCGGCTCGAGCCGTCCTTTGTGGACTCCGATGTGATCTCCGGCGCGTTGGCGCGCAACCATCTTCGGATCCGGTGCAGCCGGGATCTGACCGTTCCCGCGGGAATGCCCAGCGCCTCGGCGGCCTCGCCGGGGTCCAGGCCCGCCCAGGAGACCAGGAGCAGGGTGTCGCGGTCCGCGACGCTCAGTTCGGCCAGCGCGCCCGCCAGCTGGGCCGCGCGGGTCTGCGCGTCGACCCGCTCCGCGACGCGGCCGTCGTGTCCCGTCGAGACCAGGGGCGCGGCGGCCGCGAGCCGGGCCGTCGCGGCGAGAGCGCGGGTCTCGGTGCGGACGTGGTGCCGGAGCAGGTTCGTCGCGATGCCGTAGAGCCACGCCCGTGCCGTCCCGGCCTCCGGGCGATACGTCTCTCGCCGCCGGAGCGCCACGAGGAACGTCTCGGCGACGAGGTCGTGCGCGGTTTCGGTACCGACACGACGGGCGAGATAGCGCTGCAACGGGGCCGCGTGAGCGTCGAAGAGCACGCCGAAGACGGGCGCCGGGTCGGGACCACCGAGATCCGGCCTGTCCAGCCCCCGCGAGCCCGTCTGCTCGTGATCGTTTTTCATCACCTGCACGATCGCTCTTGCCCGATGGCCCCTCGAGCGTTCATTCGATCCTACTTTCGTCGTGGGCCGTTCGGGGAAAGCGCAGGTGGAGATCAAGACAAAAGCCGCCGCAGGGACGATCCTGTTCACTATTCACCGATAAAAAGTGAAACTGGGGAAGGATTACCATGCGCAGACTCAAGTCCGCGGTAGTCGCCGCGCTCGCGGTGTCCGCACTGATCACCGCACCGGCCGTGGCCGTCGCCCAAGAGAAGTCCACCGATCCCGGCTTCGTGAACTCGATGGCGCCGCCCGCCAAGGTCGAGGGCGTCAAGGCGGCCGCGGAGCTCAACATCCAGTACCAGATCCAGGAGACCGGCTACTGGTGCGGCCCGGCCGCCACCCGGATCGCCATCTCGGCCAAGAACGGCAACCCGCCGAGCCAGCAGCAGCTCGCCAACGAGCTCCCGACCAGCACCAACGGCACCGACTGGATCGGCCAGGTCACCCGCGTCCTCAACAACCACGTCGCGGGCGGCTGGTACGAGACCAAGGAGATGCCGAACGACCCGCCGACGCAGGCACAACGCGACCTGCTGTGGCGCGACATCGTGCTGGACGTCGACAAGGGCTACGCGCTCGTCGCGAACATCGTCGCCCCGGCGAACAACCACCCGCCGGGCTACCCGAACTACACGATCTACCACTACTTCACGATCATCGGCTACAACAGCGACAACATGACGGTGAAGATCGCCGACCCGGCCAACTTCGGCGGCAACCAGATCTACTGGCTCACCTTCAACCAGCTCGCCACCCTGATCCCGCCGAAGGGCTACTCGGCCTGACCTCCTCCCGCGTTTCGTCCTCTCGATGCGGTACTTGCGCGTGCAAGTACCGCGAGCAGAGGACGAAACGCGGGTTGTACGAATCTTGTACGGGCGGGTTCGAAGATCGAAAGCATGCGCATCAAGACGCTCGGTCTGCTGGCCGCCTCACTGCTGGCCCTCATCGCCGCGCCGGCCCAGGCCGCCGACGGCAACCCCCTTGAGAAGACCAACGGCTTCTACGTCGACCCGAACTCCAACCCCGCCGTCTGGGTGAAGGACCACCCGGGCGGCACCGCCGACAAGATCAAGGCCGCCATCTCCACCAAGGCGGGCGCGCGGTGGTTCGGCAACTGGAGCGGCGACGTCAAGAAGGCCGTCGACGGCTACACCTACGCCGCGGACGTGGCGGACAAGCTGCCGATCCTGGTCGCCTACAACATCCCCGGCCGCGACTGCGGCGGGCACTCCGGTGGCGGCGCGGGCAGCCCCGCGGCGTACCGGACCTGGATCTCGAACTTCGCCGACGGCATCGGTGGCAAGCCCGCGGTCGTCATCATCGAGCCGGACGCGCTCGCGCAGGTCGACTGCCTGCCGGCCGGTGAGCGCCAGACCCGCCTCGACCTGCTCAAGTTCGCCGCCGAGCAGTTCGCCGCGAAGGCCCCGAACACCTGGGCCTACATGGACGGCGGCAACTCGACCTGGATCCCCGCCGCCACCATGGCCGACCGGCTCAACGCCGTCGGCGTGAAGTCGATCCGCGGTCTCGCGATCAACGTGTCGAACTACAAGACCACCACCGACTCGGCCAACTACGGCAAGGCCGTCAGCGCCGCGCTGTCGAGCAAGTACGGCTACACCAAGCCGTTCGTGATCGACACGAGCCGCAACGGCAACGGCCCCAAGGGCGCCGAGTGGTGCAACCCGGCCGGGCGCAAGCTCGGCACGCCCTCGCAGACCGGCGGCGGCGCCGAGATGCTGCTCTGGGTCAAGGTGCCCGGTGACTCCGACGGCAAGTGCGGGATCGCGCCGAACGTCGAAGCCGGGCAGTTCAGCTCCGACCTGGCGCTGCGCCTGATCAGCGGAACCTGACCCGCCCCCGAACCCGTCGCGCCGGCTGTTCGTCTGTGACCTTCGTTCTCCCGAGAAGGCGAAGGCCACGACCCCTTGGACTGCAGCCGGCGCGACGACTCCAACCACGCGTGAAGGCCCCTTTCCCTCGGCTCAGCCCAGGGAAGGGGGCCTTCACGCGCTTCGGTAGTACGGTGACCTCAGTCACACCATCGGACCGAGGAGGACGGCGTCGTGGAGTTCCAGCTGGCGATCGGGACCAGGAAGGGGTTGTTCCTCGCCCGCGGTGAGGACAGGAAGCACTGGGAACTCTCCGCGCCGAAGTTCCCGATGGAGGCCGTCCGGGCGGTCGCGCTGACCCCGTCCAAGGTCTACGCCGCCGCGGTCAACGAGCATTTCGGACCGACGATCGCGACGTCCGAGGACTTCGGCGAGACCTGGACCGAGCCGGATCACGCGCCGGTGGCCTTCCCCGCCGACACCGGGACCGCGCTCGAAGGCATCTGGCAGATCGTGGTCGCCGGTGACATCGTCTACGCCGGCGCCGAGCCTTCCGCGCTGTTCCGGTCCGAGGACGGCGGCGAGACCTTCGAACTCGTGCGCGGGCTGTGGGACCACGAACACCGTCCACACTGGACTCCCGGCGGTGGCGGCCAGATGATCCACACGATCCTGCCGCATCCGGCGGATCCCGGGCGGATCACCGTCGCCATGTCGACGGGCGGTGTCTACCGCACCGAGGACGGCGGCAAGAGCTGGACGGCGTCGAACCGCGGGATCAGCGCGGGCTTCCTGCCGGACGAGGAGCCCGAGTTCGGGCAGTGCGTGCACAAGGTCGCGATGCATCCGGCTCGCCCCGAGCGGTTCTTCCTGCAGAATCACGGCGGCGTCTACCGCAGCGACGACGACACGAGGACCTGGAAGTCCATCGCCGGCGGCCTGCCGAACGACTTCGGGTTCGCCATGGTCGTCCATCCGGCGAAACCGGACACCGTCTACAACTTCCCTTTGGTGGCCGACGTTCTCCGTTTCCCGCCGGACGGCCGTTGCCGCGTCTACCGCAGCGAGGACGCGGGCGAGACCTGGACCGGGCTCGGAACCGGCTTGCCGGACAAGGACTTCTACGCCGGTGTGCTCCGGGACGGAATGTGCGTCGATCAAGAGGCGGGGATCTACTTCGGCACGCGGTCCGGTGAGGTGTGGGCCAGTCCCGACGAAGGCGACACCTGGCATCAGGTGGCCGCCCATCTTCCGGACGTGCTGTGCGTGCGGGCCCAGGTGGTCTAGGTGGTCCGGGTCCTGCTGCCCGCGATGTTGCGGCCGCTCGCGGGCGGAACGGGGACGTTCGAGGTCGACGCCCCGACGCTCGACGCCGTACTCGACTCGCTCGGTGCCGAGTTCCCCGCGCTGGAACGCCGTCTGCGTAACGAAACCGGTGCGCTGCGGCGCTATGTGAACTTCTACGTGGACGGTGAGGAGTGCCGTCGGCTCGACGGCGCGAAGACCTCGCTCGCCGGGGCGGAAGAGGTCCAGATCATCCCGTCCGTCGCGGGCGGCTGAGTGTCAGGAAAGGGGCTTTCAGGACGAAATTCGTCCTGAAAGCCCCTTTCCTGACCTGGGGTTCGCGCTACTGGGAAAGCAGGTTCGCGCAGCGGATCAGCCCGATGTGCGAGTACGCCTGCGGGTGGTTGCCCAGCGAGCGCTCCGCGATCGGGTCGAACTGCTCGGGCAGCAGGCCGGTCGGGCCCGCGGCGTCGACGATCTGCGTGAACAGTTCTTCGGCTTCGGTGCGCCGCCCGGTGAGCAGGTACGCCTCGATGAGCCAAGCCGCGCAGATGTGGAAGCCGCCCTCACCGCCGGGAAGGCCGTCGTCGCGGCGGTAACGGTACACAGTGGACCCACTGCGCAGTTCCGCCTCGATCGCGGTCACCGTGGACTGGAACCGCGGGTCGGCCGGATCGATCAGCCCGGTCAGCCCGACGAACAGCGACGCGGCGTCGAGGTCCGTTCCGTCATACGCGGTGGTGAAGGCCTCGACCTCTTCGTTCCAGCCCTTGTCCAGCACGTCGGCGGCGATCTCGTCGCGCAGCGAAGGCCACGCGCCCGGCACCTGACGGCCGTAGACCTCGCCCAGCTTGATGGCCCTGTCGATGGTCACCCAGCACATCACCCGCGAGTACACCCGGTGGCGCGGCACGTGCCGCTCTTCCCAGATGCCGTGGTCCGGCTCGTTCCAGCGCCGCGTGACGGCCTCGGCCATCGCGCGCACCATCTGCCAGTCCTCGTCGCGCAGTTCGCCGCGCGCCGCCGCCAGGGTCTGCACGAGTTCGACGACCGGGCCGAAGACGTCCAGCTGCACCTGGTGGTTCGCCAGGTTGCCGACGCGGACCGGCCGCGAACCGGCGTATCCGGGCAGCGACTCGATGACCGCTTCGGCACCGATCACGCTGCCCGCCAAGGTGTACAGCGGGTGCAGCCGTTCCGGACCGGCCAAAGTGGACAGTACGCCGTGCAGCCAGCGGAGATAGCCTTCGGCCTCCTCGGTCGAGCCGAGGTGGACCAGTTCGCGCACGGTCATGGCCGCGTCGCGGATCCAGCAGTACCGGTAGTCCCAGTTGCGGACGCCGCCGATCTCCTCCGGCAGCGACGACGTCGCCGCCGCGAGCACGCCGCCGGTGTCGGTGTTGACCAGCCCGCGCAGCGTCAGCGCCGAGCGGCCGACGAGGTCGGTCTGGACGCTGGGCAGCTTGAGCGTCTGCGCCCAGGTGCTCCAGTAGTCGCCCGCGCGGGACCGTCGCTCCACTTCGGACAGTTCGTGCGCGGCGAGATCCGAGGTGCCGCAACGGAGTTCCAGCACCACCGGGTTCTCCGGTGACGGGGTGACGAGCGCGGTCGCGGTGTCGTTCATGCCGTCGGAGGTGATCTCCCACTCCACGCCGGGCGAACGCAGTGCGAACGGCTCCGAGGTGCCCTGCACCAGGATTCCCTCGTCGTTGGCGACCAGTTTCACCGGCACGCCGCCGAATTCGGGCCGGGGCGCGAACACGATCTCCGCCGCCGCCTCGCCCGAGATCACCCGGACGAGATCCGTGCGGTGCGCGGGGCTCTCCGGCTCGATGTAGTCGGTGACGAGCAGCCGGGACCAGCGGGTCTCGACCGTCATCGTGTTCGGCAGGTAGCGCTGCCCGAGCGGCAGGCCGTTGCGGTGCGGCCTGATCGAGAAGTGCCCCGCGCCGGCGCCGCCGAGCAGGTCCGCGAACACCGCGGGCGCGTCGGGGCCGGGGTGACAGAGCCAGGTCAGCCGGGCGTCCGGCGTGACCAGCGCGACCGAACGTTCGTTGGCCAGCATGGAAAGCCGCTCGATCGGCGGCGCCTGCTCGCCGTAGAGCCAGTTGCGGCGCTCTTCGAGCAGGAAGGCGAGCGCCATCGCGACGTCGACGGTGTCCGGGACGCGGTACTGCGCGAGGCTTTCGCCCTCGCCGACCTTCACACCGAGGTCCGGGCCGGAGATCCGGGCGAACGCCTTCTCGTCGGTGACGTCGTCGCCGAGGAAGATCGCCGCCGTCGCGCCGACCTGGTGGCGCAGGGTGTCCAGCGCGCGGCCCTTGTCCGTCTGGACGACCGCGAGCTCGACGACCTCCTTGCCGTCGGTGGTGGACACGCCCTCCCACTTCGAAGGTCCATTGTGGACATCGCGAAGCACGCGGCGGCCCGCCTCGTGTTCGGCGCGGCGGACGTGCACCGCGATGCTCGCGGGCTTGACCTCGAGCGAAACACCCGGCACGTCGAGCACCAGGTTCTCCAACTCGGCTTCGAGCCGTCTGTGGAGCTCGCGGGCCTTTTCGTCGAGCGCGTGGATGAAGCCGATGTCGAACTCGGACCCGTGGCTGCCGACCAGGTTCACCTCGGCCGGGAGACGGGAAAGGGTGGCGAGATCGCGCAACGCGCGGCCGGAGATGACCGCGGTGGTCGTCTCGTGCAGGCCGGCCAGCGACCTGAGCGCACCCACCGATTCGGGCAGCGGACGGGCTTCGTCCGGGTTGGCCGTGATCGGGGCCAGCGTGCCGTCGTAGTCGCAGGCGACCAGCAGCCGCGGGGTGCGCGCGACCTGGACAATCGCGCGCCGCAGCTCGGCGGGCAGTGCCTCGGCGGTCAACGATTTCTCCTCGGGAACTATGCGGGGTATGGGGGAAGTCTCAGTCCGTCGATTCTCCGCCGAGCGCCTGGAGGAACGAGCGCGCCCATCGGTCGACATCGTGCGTGAGGACCTGTCGACGCATGGCGCGCATACGGCGGCGTCCCTCTGCGGGGTCGAGCGTAATGGCAGTCTCCAGGGCGTTCTTCACCCCGTCCAGGTCATGGGGGTTGACCAGGAGCGCACTGGTCAGCTCGGCCGCGGCGCCGGCGAACTCGGACAGCACGAGCGAGCCGCCGAGGTCGTGGCGGCAGGCGACGTACTCCTTGCAGACGAGGTTCATCCCGTCACGCAGGGGAGTGACCACCATGACATCGGCCGCGGAGAAGAACGCGGCCAGTTCCGTCCGGTTCACGGACTGATGCAGATAATGCACGACCGGGTGACCCACGCGGGCGAATTCGCCATTGATCCGCCCGACCATCTGCTCGATGTCGCCGCGCATCCGCTGGTAGTGCTCGACGCGTTCGCGGCTGGGCGTGGCCAGCTGGACGAACGTGACGTCCTCCGGTCGGACGCGGCCTTCGTGCAGCAACTCGTGCAGCGCCTGCAGCCGCAGGTCGATGCCCTTCGTGTAGTCGAGCCTGTCGACGCCGAGCAGGACCTTCTTCGGATTGCCCAGATCGCGCCGCAGCTGGGCGGCGCGTTCGGCGACGCCCTTGGTCTTGGCGAGTTTGTCGAGACCGATGGCGTCGATGGAGATCGGGAACGCGCCGACCCGCACCGTCCGGTCGCCGACCTGCATCAGGCCGGGACGGGTGCGGATGCCGACCGCGCCGCGGCTGGATTCGAGACCGGCCAGCTGCCTGGCCAGCCAGAGGAAGTTCTGCGCGCCACCCGGTCGGTGGAATCCGACGAGGTCGGCGCCGACCAGGCCGCGGACGATCTCGGTCCGCCACGGCATCTGCATGAACAACTCGACCGGGGGAAACGGGATGTGCAGGAAGAACCCGATCCGGAGATCAGGGCGCAGTTCGCGCAGCATCGCCGGGACCAGCTGGAGCTGGTAGTCCTGGATCCAGACGGTCGCGCCCTCGGCGGCCACCTTCGCACTCGCCTCGGCGAAGCGCCGGTTCACCCGGACGTAGGACTCCCACCAGCTCCGGTCGAACACCGGCCGCGCCACCACATCGTGGTAGAGCGGCCAGAGCGTCGCGTTGGAGAAGCCCTCGTAGTAGTCGCGGACGTCGTCCGAAGTCAGGGAGACCGGGTGCAGGACCAGGCCGTCGTCGTCGAATTCCTCGACCTCGACGTCGGGCACGCCCGGCCAGCCGACCCAGGCGCCCTTGCGGGACCGCAGGAACGGCTCGAGCGCCGACACCAGCCCGCCGGGGCTCGCCGTCCAGCGCCTGCTCCCGTCGGCGGTCCGTTCGAGGTCCACCGGGAGCCGGTTCGCCACCACCACGAAATCCGCGGATGCCGTTCTGCCCGTCTCGGAGTTCACTTCGTCCACCAGCCGCTCCCTCGAAATCGCGGGTCGCTGCCCTAGGGAAGGACCCTATCGCGAGCTCGCGAGACGGCCGGTCGTCGCGCGATCACTCCAAGCGTCGCTCGGCGGGTTCCATCGGCCCCGCCATCCGCGGCCCGGCGAACTTGCGTTCGAGCCTGCCGAGCCCCGTGCGCACCGGCTGCGCCAGGTACTCGCCGAGGACCACACCCGCTGCCAGGGCAAGCCCGATCGCGACCGCGGTCATCAGCGTCGAGATGTTCCCGCCCTGTTCGACGCCCAATTGGTATAGACCACGATAGGTGGAGAGACCGGGAAGGAGGGGCGTGATGCCGGACACAGCCACCACGAGCGGCGTCACCTTGAGCCGCCGGGCGAGCACGCCGCCGCAGAAACCCACCAGCGTCGCGGCCATCGCGGACGAGCTGACCGCTTCGAAATCGGTCAGCATCAGCGCGCCGTACACCGCGCCGCCGATCGCCCCCGCCGCTCCCGCGACGATCATCGCGCGCATCGTCGAATACGACGCGAGCGCGAAGCAGGCGGACGCGCCGATGCTGCCGATGACGATGATCGGAAGTTGTTGCGGCGTCGAGGAGACCACCTCGGGAAGCGGTGTCAGCGGCAGGCCGAGCAGCAAGGCGATCTTGAGGGCGAGCACCACGCCCGCGATCAGCCCGGCACTCATCAGCGCGGTTTCCATCGTGCGCCCGGCCGCCGTGACGTAATAGCCGGTGATGGCGTCCTGCACGGCGGAAACCGTGGAGAGGCCGGACAGCAGCACGGTGACGGCCGCGGCGACGACCAGCGTGGGTTTGTTCGTGGTGAGCAGGTTGCTGCTGACTATCGCCATCGCGGACAGGGTCGCGACCAGACCGCCGATCACCTGCTGGAAGAAGAACGGCAGCGCGAAGCGGTTCAGGAAGCGGCCGAGCCGGTCGATGACGGCACTGATCACCATCGCGACCAGCGCGACGTCGATGCTGCCGCCGAGGATCAGGGTGATGAACCCGGCCAGCCCGCCCCAAGCGGCCGTGGCCACCCAACGGGGGTACGGGTGCGGCGCGGTCGTGATCCGCTGGAGTTCCTGCTGGGCCTCTTCGGCGCCGATGTTCCCGCGGACGATCCTGCGGACCAGCGTCTCCGTCTGGGTGAGCCGCGTGTAGTCGAGACTGCGCGAACGGACCACACGCAGCGCCGTCACCGGCGCCATGTCGGTGCCGCGGTGGCAGGTGACCGTGATCGACGTGAAGATCACGTCGACCTCGCAGTGCGGGAGACCGAGCGCGGAGGTCAGCGCGATGATCGTCGCCGTGACGTCGGAAGCGCCGGCGCCGCTCGACATCTGGACCTCGCCGATGCGCAGCGCGAGGTCCAGGACGAAGTTGACCGTCGAGTCGTCGGGCGGCTTCGGGCCCATCGCCTCGTCGCCGTCGACGGCGGGCTGCTCGGCCGTCGGGGCTTCGAGGATCTGCCAGGCGCGACGCCGCAACAGGTTCGGCCGGTGCGAACGAGCCTGGTGGATCGATCGCTCACCGTCACGCTGACGCGGGGCTTCCAGTAACCATTCGCCACGTTCGGGTGTTTCGTCCTGGTTCCTGTCGTCACCGCGTCTGCCGCTCTGGGCCCCCTTGGTGTGCTCGTTGATCTTCATGATCGATCCACCTCCTCACTCGGTTCGCAGGGCTGTCGGGTCCGTTGTTCCAAAGGACTTTCCCGAGGACCATCGGGCCCGGCGGCCCGACCGTTGCAGGTATCCCGAAGTGGCGTCCACCACGTCCGATGAAGATCATCGCGGCTCCGCCGGTTTACGGCACACTTCATGCCATGGCGTCCTCTGTGAGCAGGCGTTCCGTCCTTCGCGCGGCCGGTGTGACAGCGGCCGGAACAGCGGCCACGTTCACCCTTTCGGGTGCATCTAACGGGGCGGAGAGCCCGGTTTTCGCGCACGGCGTGGCCTCGGGCGACCCGATGCCCGATTCGGTGCTCCTCTGGACCCGGGTCACGCCCTCGGCCGAGGCCGTTCCGGGATCCGGAAAAGGGCCGTCGGCGGACGTCCGGTGGGAGGTGGCCGAGGACGCCGGATTCGCGCACGTCGTCGCTCGCGGTCACGCCCGGACGGGACCCGAACGCGACCACACGGTGAAAGTGACGGCGGGCGGGCTGTGCGCGTCGACGGCGTACTACTACCGGTTCACGTCGCGCGGGAAGGTCTCGCAGATCGGGCGGACGCGCACCGCTCCCGCGCACGAAGACGACGTCGCGAGGCTGCGGTTCGGCGTGGTCTCGTGTGCGAACTGGGCTGTCGGTCACTTCGCCCCCTACGGCTATCTGGCCGGCCGCGACGATCTTGACGCCTTCCTTCACCTGGGTGACTACCTCTACGAAGGGAATCCCAATCCTGCGAATGATCTCCGGCCCTCGGTACCGCCCAACGAGTTGATCACCCTCGCGGACTACCGGCAACGGCACGCGATGTACAAGACCGACGACCACCTCCGGCGGCTGCACGCCCGCCACCCGATGGTCGCGACCTGGGACGATCACGAGGCCGCGGACAACGCTTGGTCCGGCGGGTCGCCGTCACACGATCCGGCGACCGAAGGCAGTTGGCGCGACCGGATGCGGGCGGCGCACCAGGCGTACTTCGAATGGATGCCGGTGCGGCATCGCGGTGACCGGCTGTACCGGCGGCTGAAGTTCGGGAAGCTGGCCGACCTCACCATGCTGGACCTGCGGACCTACCGGACTCGTCAGCCCGGCCCCTCGGAGGAGCCGGACGGCACGATCCTCGGCGCCGAGCAGCGGCAGTGGTTCCTGGAGGGCCTGGCGCGCGGGACGGCGTCGTGGAACGTGATCGGGAATTCGGTGATGGTCACGCCGATCAAGGTCCCCGCGCTGCCCACCCGCGAACAACTCGCGCTCGGCGACCTCCTCGACGGCCAGCCGACCACGGTGAACACCGACCAATGGGACGGCTACACCGCCGACCGCCGCCGGGTGCTGGACGCCATCGCCGCGCAAGGCCGCGGCAACACGGTGTTCCTGACCGGCGACGTCCACTCGTCGTGGGCGAACGACGTGCCGCGGGACGGGACGAGCATCGCGGTCGAGTTCGTCTGCCCGTCGGTCACCTCGGACAACATCGACGAGCAACTCGGCGTCCCGCCGCGGACCGGCTCCCTGAAGGTCGAGGCCGCGATCCGCGCGCTGAACCCGCACGTGCGTTTCGTGGAACTCGATTCGCACGGCGCCGGCGTCCTCGAAGTGACGCCGGACGCCGTCCGGATGAGCTGGTACTACGTCGCCGACCGCCGCGACCCGGCGACCGCCGTGACGTTCGCGCACGCCTTCCGGACGGTGGCAGGGGAACCCTGGGTGCGCCCTGCGAACGGCTGAGCGGGCGCCGATATACTGGGTGTGCCTGGGGGTGACTCCGGGCAAGGCCGCTCTAGCTCAGCTGGTAGAGCATCTGTCTTGTAAACAGAAGGTCAGGGGTTCGAGCCCCCTGGGCGGCTCCCTTTCGAAAGGATCGCCGACCTGTCCGTCGAGGGCCTGAGGCAGCAGTCGCGTCAGCTCTCTTCGGCGGTGGCGCTACAATGAGTCACGTATCGTGAGGCCGTTCAGACTGTGTGGAACCTGTCGGAATGTGGCCTTGGGCGGGCCACCGAAAATGAGGCGAGCCGAGCACCTGCCAGCGGGCATGACGTGCCCCTCCGCGGGGTGAATTGCTCCTGAGCTCGCCGGTGACCGGGTCTTCGTCACCGCGGTTGAGGAATCCACTCGACAGGCGACTCCGATGCGTGACACCAAAACCAGCTCCGCCGCCGCGACGGTGCCTCATACGGCAGACCTCGTGGTGGGGGTGTGACACCGCCCGATGACCTCGAGACCGTTCTGGCTCACCTGCACCGCGCGGCCGCTGACGGACAGCATCTCGGCGCCACTGCCTCCCTGCGCATCGCCGTGCTTCTCGGCCTGGATGTGCTGACCATCGACCTGATCAACGGCGCCGGAACCCTGGAATTGGTGTGGTGCGACCCCGCCGAAGGGTCAGGGCCCGAGCTGGACGACCTGCAATTCACCCTCGGTGACGGTCCCACTCTGGAAGCCGTCCAGCACGGCTACACGGTGACCGAACCCGATCTGGTCGCCACCGACCAGGCCCGCTGGCCGTTGTTCCTGCCCGCCGCGATGCAGAGCCCGGCCCGAGCCGTCATCGCCGCCCCGCTCCGGGCCCGCGGCAGGACCGTCGGAGCCCTTACCGGTTACCGCGCCACCTCCGGCGCCATGACCTCATCGCAAGCTCGGGATTTCCACCGTGTCCGGCAAGGGCTGCTGCCCCTGCTCTTGCGGAGCGCGCAGAACTCGGCCACCGGTGACTCCGGCCTCCGTCGCTATCGGGAAGAGGTCCAGCAAGCCGCCGCCTTCCTCGCCGCCGGCCTCGCCATTCCACCTGAGCAGGCACTCGCCCGATTGCGCGCACGCGCCTTCTGTCACGACCGCTCCCTGACCGACATGGCCCGCGACGCGCTCACCCATCGCCTGCGATTGGACGACCACAACTTCTAGGCCGCCGAACAGTGAGGCGGAGAACCCGCGGATCAGGGTGTGCCGCGACGTCGTGGCGGCACACCTGGCCCGGCGGGGTTATTCGTTGGCGCGGAGTTCGGTGTTCTGGCGTTGGGATTCGTGGAGCTGGTCTTCGAGGGAGACGATGCGGCAGGCGGCGTCCACGGCGGTGCCCTGGTCGACCAGTTCCCGCACGCGTGCGGCGATGCGCAACTGGTGGCGGGAGTAGCGGCGGTGCCCGCCCGCCGAGCGCTGCGGTGTGATCAGCCCGGCTTCGTCGATGCTGCGCAGGAAGTTCTGGGTGGCGCCCAGCATGTCCGCGGCTCGGCCCATCGTGTAGGCGGGGTAGTGGTCGTCGTCGAACTTGTCGGCCCCGCCGGAAACGGTGGCGGGGGTCTCGCGTTGGTCAGGAATCATTCCACCTCCACATCACAAGGGACCCCGGGCGCCAGTGCGGCGTCCGGGGTCCCAGGGGTTGGGTTTCACCATTGTCTACCAGCCGTGAGGCCGGTGTCCTGCATCCGCGGTGTCCGTCCGAGAGGCGGACGACGCGGAGATCGCTGATTCGTAACCGAGAACCACCTTCCAATCCGATGACCCTGCGGTACCCGCGCGGCACTGCTGCCCAGCCGCTGCGGGCGATCCAATGATGTTCCCTGTCCCTTCTTTCCTGTGTTTCTCTCTTACCGGGTACTGCCTGTACTGCGATTTCCTGGGGCGTCACCGGCTGGAACCCTTCCACTGATCGGTCCCAGCACGCGTCACGCCGCTGGTCACTGCCCGGAGCCCCGTCGGTGATCGGCTCCGGCCACCTGACCGGTACTGCACCTACTGACTTGCCACTGCATTACTGCACTTGCTACTTACTGCACTTGCCACTGCTTACTGCACTGTTTCGCCGGGATCGGCCTTGCTGCTTACGTCTTCACTCCTCGATCCCGGTACTTCTCCGGTCACCAGCCGAAACCTGTTCACTGATTGGCTTCGTCCTGCCTGACCGCCTTGTCTCACTTCGCGGGTAGTTCCGTCATCTCCCGCGCCTGCTTGACGTTGTCTTTCTCGGTACGAGGAGGACAGTACACACACCCGAGGTTGAATGTCTACCCCCGCCACCATAGATTTGCTCTTGCCGCGGCGTGGAAGAATGTCTGCGCGGCGGATCCGCAGGTCAACGCGGGGTGGCGATGGGGCGACATCACTCGAAAGGGCAGACCGGAATGACCGACTCGACCGCGCGGCAGGATCCGTTCGGCCTGACCGGCGTGCGCGACCACCACGAGTACGCCGACGCGCTCAAACGCCTGCTCGATCAGGGGCGCCGCGAACGCTGCGTCGCGTTGCTGTCGGAGACCGAGGCCCACGTCGTGGCGGAACTGCTGGGCCAGTACGCCCTCCACGACCCCGCCGCGCATCTCAACCAGCTCGCCGCCACCCTCGCCGCACGCCTCTACAGTCGCCTCGGCGCCTGAACCCCCAGGGAACCGGCCAGTCCGGTCGGTGTGCGGGGCCGCTAGGTCTTCCTGGGTGGTGAGCGGTCTTCGTCGCCGGTTCTGGCAGGCGAGGCGACGGCCGCCGAGCGTGAGCTGTGGATGATCAGTCGTTCGTGCAGCCGGGTGATCTGCAGTGGCCGCCAGACCGCGCGCGTGGTGGCGACCAGCCGGAGGTCGGTGTGCGGGGCGGCTTGCCGCTGGGCGGCGAGGAGGACCTCCAATCCGGTGGAGTTCAAGAACCGGACGAGGCTCAGGTCCACGATCAACCGTCGCGGCCGGTGGCTCAACGCCGCCTCGATCGCTTGGCGTGCCGCGGGGGCGGTGTGCAGGTCCAGGTCGCCGTCGACGACGAGCACCACCGCCCGGCCGAGCTGTTCCACCGTCACGGCCAAAGGGGGAGAACGGTGCGCTGGAGCCTCGCGGACGTCGTCGGGTTCTTCGATGGCCGCGCGAACGGCACCGAGGTCCGTCCTGTCTGCCGAGGTTGCGTCAAGCGGCGCGCGATCCGCCTTCAAGCGATGCGACCGGCGAAGATCGAGCGTTATGAGTTTCACGATCCAGGCTCCAGACCAGGCCGTCATCGCTGAAGCTCGTCGTGCGGAAGATCGGGCGCACGGCAGAGGGACAGATGCGGCCAGTGTGACGGTCGATCGTCGCGAGGGCGGTGTCTGGGCACTCCGGCGCTGTCGTCGGCGAGTCTACCGCGCCGACCAGGCCAAAGAACGTGTCCCGGACCGGCTTTTCGGCTTGGAGGTACCGGTCTCGCATCGGCGGGCCCGGCACCGGGCTCAGGGGCTACGCTGGCCAGTGTCATCCGACCGGCCGCCCGGAATCCGCGGAACGGATCGTGGTGTGTCCGGTTTCGCCCGGGACCCAGGCGTCGCAGGCTCGAATCGCTTGCTCTGCCAAGGAGTCGTCATGGGCATTCTCGCTGATCGTCGGTACACACGGTGATTCTCTGAGTCCTTTGTGGACTTTTCGTGAGGCGTTCGGACGAGTTCCGCTGACAGGGCCGGCAAGCCGTCCGCAGCGCACGAGAGGCCCGCTCATGGCCGATCCCCGGCACGAGCCGGAAGTCCCTGATGACGCCCGGCCGGTGGTGCCGCGCCTGTTGCGGGTGGCCGCGGAGCTGGGGTGGCGGCTGCTCGTCGTCGGCGCGACCCTTTACCTGCTCGGGCTGGCCCTCGGCTACCTCTCCTCGGTGGTCGTGCCGGTGTCGATCGCCCTCCTGCTGGCCGCGATGCTGGCCCCGGCGGTGACCTTCCTCGTCCGTCACCGGATCCCTCGCGGCCTCGCCGTCGTGATAGTCCTGATCGGCGGGCTCGCGGTGCTGGGCGGCCTGCTGACCTTCGTGGTGCTCACCTTCGTCAACGGGCTTCCCGCCTTGCGAGTCCAGCTGACGAAGAGTGTCGACGCCGTGGCGAACTGGCTCACCACCGGTCCGCTCCACCTCAGCGCCGCGCAGCTGCGCGATTCGGTCAACGAGCTGGTGACCACGCTGACCAACTCCCAGACCGGGTTCACCGCCGGCGCGCTGACCACGGCCGCCACCGTCGGCGGCGTGCTGGCGCAGGCGTTGCTCGTGTTGTTCGTCTTGATCTTCCTGCTCGCGGACGGGCCGGGGATCTGGACGTTCCTGCTGCGTGCGGTGCCCGCCGGAACGCGGACCCGGGCCGACGTCGCCGGGCGGCGAAGCCTGGCCGCGCTCGTCAGTTACGTACGCGCGACGATCGCGGTGGCCACGGTGGACGCGGTCGGCATCGGTATCGGCATGGCCGTACTGGGTGTCCCACTGGCCATTCCCTTGTCGGCGCTGGTGTTCCTCGGCGCGTTCGTGCCGATCATCGGTTCGGTCGTGGTGGGCACGGTCGCGGTCCTGATCGCGCTGGTCTCCAACGGGCTCGTCCCGGCGCTGATCCTGCTCGGCGTCGTTCTCGTCGTCCAGCAACTGGAAAGCCATCTGCTGCAACCGATTCTGCTCGGCCGGGCGGTGAGGCTCCATCCGCTCGCGGTGGTGCTCGCCATCGCGACCGGGCTGCTCGTCGGCGGTATCGCCGGGGCGCTGCTGGCCGTTCCCCTCTTGGCGGTGCTCAACTCCGCCATCCGGTCTTTGCGCAGCGAGGCCGACGAACACGTCGATCCGGCCGACGTCCACGCGAGCAGGCCCGCGGAGTCCGGCCCGCCCGAACCCGGCCTCGACCGGGAACCCGAACTACGGCAAGGAGATCCCCCGTGACCACGACGACCCGAGAACTCGATCGAGCCCAGGTGGAGCTCATCGGCAAAGAGCTGGATTCGCTGCGTCAACGGATGGTGGCGGATCTCGGTGCGGAGGACGCCGACTACATCCGCCGGGTCGTCGCGGTGCAACGGCTCAGCGAGGTTTCGGGCCGGGTGCTCCTGTTCGCGGGCTGGTTCCCGCCCGCGTGGTTCGCCGGTGTGGGCGCGCTGGCGTTGTCGAAGATCTTGGACAACATGGAGATCGGGCACAACGTCCTGCACGGTCAGTACGACTGGATGAAGGACCCGACGCTGAACTCGCGGACCTTCGAATGGGACATGGTCTGCCCGAGCGAACAGTGGCGCCGCTCGCACAACTTCATGCACCACACCTACACCAACATCCTCGACAAGGATCGCGACGTCGGTTACGGCATCATCCGGATCGCCGAAGACCAGAAGTGGAATCCTTACTACCTCGGCAATCCGCTCTACGCGGCCGCGCAGGCACTGTTCTTCGAGTACGGGATCATGCTGCACGACCTCGAAGCGGACCGGATCGTGCAAGGTCGCCGGTCCTGGGCGGACGTCCGCCCGTTGCTCGGACCGATGCTGCGCAAGGTGGCGAGGCAGGCGGGCAAGGACTACGTGCTCTTCCCCGCGCTGACCGGCCCGCTGTTCCCGGTGACCCTGGCGGCGAACGTCAGCGCGAACCTGATCCGCAACCTCTGGGCCTTCTCGATCATCTTCTGCGGTCACTTTCCCGACGGCGCCGAGGTTTTCACCGAAGAGGAGAGCGAGAACGAGAGCAAGGGGCAGTGGTACCTGCGCCAGATGCTCGGCTCGGCGAACATCACCGGAAGCCCGTTGTTCCACCTGCTGTCCGGGAACCTCAGTCACCAGATCGAACACCACCTGTTCCCGGACATCCCGTCCCGCCGCTATCCGCGGATCGCCGCGGAGGTCCGCGCGGTCTGCGAGAAGCACGATCTGCCCTACAACACCGGCTCCCTGTCGAAGCAACTCGGCTCGGTCGTTCGCAAGATCTTCCGTCTCGCTTTGCCGTGACCCGCTGTCACACTCCCGGGGCGGGCGGGGCCGGGGTTTGCCGCAGCGCGCGGTTGCGGCGGGGTTCGGTGCGGGTTTTCGCGTGGTCGACCTGGCGGATCATGTCGGTGCGGACCTCGTTGAGGGCGACCGGCAGGTCCGGTGCGGACGAACCGGCCACCAGGTGCACGCCGGGCAGGCGGTGGATCCGGCATTCGAGGGTGAGCTGCTGCCCCGTGCCGTGCCGGTCTTTGACGCTGATTTCGAGATCGACCTGGCCTTCGTGGAAGGAACGCAGCCTGGAACCGAGCGCGGCCAGCCTTTCGGCGACCCAATCGTGTTCGGAGGCGGAAAATCCGGTGCCGAGACGGAGCCGTTCGACGATCAGGCTCTGGTCCTGCCGGTCGGCGGTCATGTCGTCTTCTTCCCGTTGGTCGCAAATGAACAGTCCTCAATGGACTGAGTCTCGTTCTTTCTCACGCGGGTGGCCGGATACAGCCCACTGTACGCCGATTTCCGTGCCGGAATCCGGAGCCGGTGAATTATTGCCGCACTGCCAAGCGATTTCCTCTGTACAATGAAAACGCCGAGAGTATTCCGCGCGTCGGAGAACGACCGATGTCACTTTCTGTTCTTCACCGACACCGGCCTTCCCCGCCGGAGACCGGAGCCGAATATGCGCGCCGACGCCCGCACCCCGGAAACCGCCGAGCGGCTGAGGCTCAAGCCCCGCAACTCGGAGAGCGGTTTTGTCGACGGCGCCTGGTGGCCCCGGTCCCGTGACCTGACGACAGAGGTGCCCGAACTCGCCACGGCGCTCGACGGCCGGATCGGCCCGGTATGGCGGGTGGCGTTCCCGCCGTCGGGCTGGGCGGTCACGGTCCGCGAGCTGATCTACCAGGGACGGCTGGTCAAACTGGAGGGGATCGACTCGCAGAACGTCCATGTCGTGCACGTGACCGGCGGGAACATGCACCGGGTCACCCTCCTGGTCGTCCCGCCGGAGGCGGACCCGGCCGCCGCCGAGGCAGTGCTGGTCGCGGCCTCCGGGCAGAACAGCGTGGCGGGCCCGGAGGCGCTCCTTGACGAGTTCGGCGCGCGGCCCGCTCCGGAAAACGCCCTCGCCCGTTGGGAATCCGAGGGCGGGCACGGTGACGTCGCCGGAATCTGACGACGTCTACAGTCTGGCGCTCCCTTGGCGGCTCAGGAGCGGATTCCGCCGGTCCCGGTCATCCTGCGTGGGCTGGTTCACGAGCGCCGCGCTGAGGGTGCGGGCGGTGCGGGCGACGGCGTCGGACACGCCGCCGGGCGGCCGCGGCACGGCGATCACGGCCGCGATCGAACCGACCGTTCCGCCCGTCGGCAACCTGACCGACGCTTCGGTGACGACGAGGCCGTGCTCGGCCTGCCAGTCGGGGGAAAAGCGGCCGGTCCGTTGCGGCACGGTCGATCCCGGCCGTAGCAGGAGATCGTGCTCCGGCCGGATGAGACTGGCGGCGGCGATCAGGATGCGCCCGTCGCAGGGTACGGCGAGTACCGAACTGGCCCGGGTGGCCGCGGCCAGCCCTCGGAGCTGACCGCGGGCGAGCTCCAGCAGTCGTGGATACGGCTGCCACGACTGGCCGAGCCGGAATGCCTGCACGCCGACGCGATAGCGGTTCTCGCTGCGTTCGACAACCTCCAGCTCGGTCAATTGCTCGAGTAATCGGTGTACGGTCGCTTTCGGCAGTGAGCAGGAATTGGCCAGCTGGGTCAATCCTGCTTCACCTTGATGTCGTATCAGTGCATCCAATAGGGTGAAAGCGCCGACGAGGACGCTTCTGGGTCTTTTCTTTGTCTCCATTGAAATCCCCTCCCTCGGTCCGTCAGGTGGAACCCTGACTGACAATGCGGTGCCGCCGGTGTCAGACTGCAACTGCCCCGGTGCTTATCTTCGGCCAAGCGGAGCGAACTGGGAAGAGTGAATTCATCGAACGGAAAGGTTTCCGGAAAATGCGAAGAACTATTCGGCCGGCGTTGGCGCTGGTTGGTCTGCTCGCTGGTCTGCTCGTGGCGCCGACCGTCGCCGGTGCCGAGGTCGCCGTCACCGCCTCGCCCGCATCGCAGAAAGCCGCCGCGGATTTCGACGGCGACGGATTCGCCGACAAGGCGGTTTGGCGCCCCGGAACCGGTGTCTGGTATGTGATTCGTAGCAGCAACGGCAGTGTGGCGACTCAGCAATGGGGTGTCTCCGGTGACGTGCCGGTGGCCGCGGATTACGACGGCGATCACCGGGCCGACTTCGCCGTGTGGCGGCCGAGCAACGGTATTTGGTACATCATCCAGAGCAGCACCGGCGCCGTGGTGACCCAGCAATGGGGAACGCCCGGCGACATTCCGCTGACCGGCGATTTCAATGGTGACGGCCGCTCGGACTTCACCGTCTGGCGCCCGAGCAACGGCGTCTGGTACGTGCTCGGTATCGCCACGGTGCAGTGGGGTGTGTCCGGTGACGTCCCGGTGTCCGGCGATTTCAACGCGGACGGCAATGCCGATTTCACCGTCTGGCGCCCCAGTGACGGCGTTTGGTACGTGCGGGGAATCGCGACCCAGCAGTGGGGGACCGCGGGCGATATTCCGGTGGCGGGTGATTTCAACGCGGACGGGCGTGCCGACTTCGCCGTGTGGCGGCCGGGCAATGGCGTTTGGTACGTGCTCGGTATCGCGACCCAGCAGTGGGGGACCGCGGGCGACGTTCCGGTGGCGGGCAATTTCGGCGGTGACCCTCGGGCGGACTTCGTGGTGTGGCGTCCGTCGAACGGCACCTGGTACGGCCTCAACCTGTTCACCACCCAGTGGGGTACGCCGGGAGACATCCCGGTCTGAGCGTCGACGGCGAGAACTTGGCCGATGAAGGAGCCGGGACATTCCTCGTCCCGGCTCCTTCGTCGTCGTGAGGTCGCTCCTTGACATGCAGCCTCTCGGCTGCCTAACCTGTAAAGGCAGCTGTGAGGCTGCATATCAGGGAGACCGACATGGACGACGTGTTCAAGGCGCTGGCCGACCCCAGCCGCCGCCGGTTGCTCGACGACCTGAACGCCCGCAACGGCCAGACCCTCCGCGAGTTGTGCGCGGGGCTGGACATGGCGCGGCAGTCGGTCAGCAAGCATCTGGCCGTGCTGGAGGCGGCCAATCTGGTGACCACGGTGCGGCGTGGGCGCGAGAAGTTGCACTACGTGAACGCGGAGCCGATCAACGCGATCGCCGAACGCTGGATCGACCGGTATCACCAGGGCCGGGTCGACGCGCTCGCCGACCTCAAGCTGGCATTGGAGCAAGAACCCATGACCACCAACGAATTCGTCTACACCAGCTACATCAGGACGACGCCGGAGCGCCTCTGGAAGGCGTTGACCGATCCGGCCTTCACCAAGCAGTACTGGGGCTGTGAGTTCACTTCGGACTGGAAGCCGGGGTCGACGATGGCCTGGGAGCAGCTCGGCGAGAAACTGGAGGATCCCGAACAGGTCGTGCTGGAGTCCGATCCGTACCGGCGGCTGTCCTACACCTGGCACACCTTCACCCCGGAGTTCGCCAAGTCGGTGGGGCTCGACGACGACGTGTCGGCGAAGCTGCGGGCCGAGTCGCGGTCGAAGGTGACGTTCGACCTCGAACCGGTCGGCGACACGGTGAAGCTGACCGTGGTCCACGACGGTTTCGACCAGGGCAGCACCGCGCTGGAGATGGTCAAGGGCGGCTGGCCGTCGATCCTGTCGAGCCTCAAGACGCTGCTCGAGACCGGTGCGCCGCTGCCTGAACCCGCGTAACCAGGTCGACGTCGCCGCTCTTGTCGGGCAGTATCCGCAGCGTGCCCCTGGAGATCGCTTGCGACGAGTCCGGGTCCGAGGGCGAGAAACTGATCGGCGGGCAGACCGACGTGTTCGCGCACGCGGGGGTCCGGCTGAGCATCGAAGAGGCCGCGGACTGCCTGGCCGAGCTGCGGCGCCGGATCCGCTCGCCGGCGGTCGAGTACAAGGCCAACCACCTGCTCCGCACGAAGCACCGGCGGGTCCTCGAATGGTTCCTCGGGTCGCTGGGCCCGGTCCGCGGGCGCGCGCACGTGTACCTCGTGGACAAGAAGCTGCTGCTGGCGAACGAACTCCGCGGGCTCCTCGGCCTGGACGTCTCGCCGGACGACGGGCTCCTGGCCGCGTTCAACGACGTGCTGCGGACCCGGAACCGCCGGGATCCGGCGGCGGGATCGTTCTTCGCGCTGGCCGGGGACTCCGGGGAACTGCGCGCGAAGGTCGCCGAGCTGCGTGACGCCAAGGTCCTCGATCCGCTGGTGCCCGCGATCCTCCGCGCGGTCGGACGCTGGAGTGAAGACGGCGAGCCGGTCTTCCTCGTCCACGACGAACAGCCGTCGCTCAAGGGGGAGCGGCTCGCCGAAATCGAGGCGAGCCCGGGTCTCGCCGGACTGAAGTTCGTGGATTCGCGGACCGATCCGCGGGTGCAGGTCGCGGACTTCCTGGTCGGTGTCGCCCGGCGGATCGCCGAGGACGAACTGAACGGGAACGGGGACGCGGTCTTGACCGCGCTGCTGGCACCGTATGTCGACTCGAAGTCGCTCTGGAACTGAGGCGTGGTCGGGCCCGGTCGTGGCCGCCGGGCAGCCAGGAGACGGAGGGGTGTGTGGAAATAGGGACACTCAACGTCCCTATTTCCACACACCCCTCACCTCAAGTGACGCCTAGTCGTCTCACGGGAACGCCGACGTCTCCGTCGCGACTGCCCTCCTCACCTCAAGCGACGCCTACCCGCTTCCCAAGAACGACGTCGACTCGAAGTCGCTCTGGAACTGATTCACTCCGTAGTACGCCGAATCGCTCGGGTGGCCGTTGCCCGGCGCGGCGGACGGCTGGAACTGTCGAGAAGTATTCGACGTCCGTCCGGAAGGCAGTCGCAGATGCAGGCATTCACCTTGCCCGAGTTCTACGTTCCGCATCCGGCGCGGATGAACCCGCACTTGGAAGCCGCGCGGGCGCACAGCATGGCCTGGGCCAGGGAAAAGGGAATGCTCGATTCGCCGTCCCCGTCCGGTGACGCCGTCTGGACCGAAGAAGCGCTGGCGAAGATGGACTACGCGCTGCTCTGCGCGCACACTCATCCGGACTGTGACGGGCCGTCCCTCGATCTGGTCACGGATTGGTACGTCTGGGTGTTCTTCTTCGACGACGATTTCCTCGCCCAATTCAAGTACACCCGCAACACCGAAGGCGCCAAGGCTTATTTGGACCGGCTGGAACTGTTCATGACCGGGCCGGGGGAAACGTCGCCGGAACCGGAGAACCCCGCCGAGGCGGGCCTCCAGGATCTTTGGGCACGCACCATTCCCTCGATGTCGGAAGCGTGGCGGCGGCGTTTCGTCACCAGCACGCACAATCTGATGGTCGAATCGCTCTGGGAACTGGACAACATCGACCGCGGCCGGATCGCGAACCCCATCGAGTACGTCCAGATGCGCCGTCGCGTCGGCGGGGCGCCGTGGTCGGCGAACCTGATCGAGTACACCGTCGGCGCCGAAGTGCCGGACAAGATCGCGGCGACCAGGCCGATGGAGGTCCTGCGCGACACCTTCGCCGACGCTGTCCACCTTCGCAACGACCTCTTTTCCTACCAACGTGAGGTGCGCGAGGAGGGCGAGAACTCCAACGCCGTCCTCGTCTTCGAGAAGTTCCTCGACTGCCCGACGCAGGATGCCGCCGAGCTCACCAACGACCTGCTGACCTCGAGGCTGCAGCAGTTCGAGAACACCGCGCTCGTCGAGGTGCCCGCGTTGCTGGCCGAACACGACGTCTCGCTGCCCGAACAGATCGGGGTCGGCTTGTACGTCAAGGGCCTGCAGGACTGGCAGTCCGGCGGCCACGAATGGCACGCGAAGTCGAGCCGGTACATGAACGAGGGCCCGGTCTCCGGCGTGAACGGGCCGGCAGGACTCGGCACGGACTCGCTGCGGCTCTCGCCGAACCGGCTGGGCCTGGTCCAGCGGACGCGGCAGCAGGCGCCCGCGCCGTTCGCGCCGGTCGGGCACCTGCCGCTGCCCGAATTCCGCATGCCGTACCCGATCCGCACCAGCCCGCATCTCGCCGCCGCGCGGGAATACGCCCCGACCTGGGCGCGGGCGATGGGCATGTTCGATGCGGTGCCGGGCGTCGAGCACGGCGCGATCTGGGACGAGCGCCGGTTCCGCGGTTTCGACTTCCCGCACTGCGCGGCGATGATCCACGCCGATTCGGACCTCGAGCAGCTCAAGGTGTCTTCGGATTGGCTCGCCTGGGGTACCTACGGCGACGACTACTTCCCGCTGATCTTCGGGATGCGGCGGGACCCCGTCGCGGCGAAGCTCTGCAGCGACCGGCTCTCCCTGTTCATGCCGCTCGACGGCGAGCCGGTGCCGGAGCCCGCGAACCCGGTCGAACTCGGGCTCGTCGATCTGTGGAACCGCACCGCGGGGCCGTTGAGCCCGCCCGCGCGCGCGGATTTCCGCCGGGCGATCGAGAGCATGACCGCGAGCTGGGTCTGGGAGGTGGCGAACCAGGCGCAGAACCGCGTCCCCGACCCGGTCGACTACGTGGAGATGCGGCGCCGCACCTTCGGGTCCGACCTGACGAAGAGCCTCGCCCGGCTCGAACTCGGTGACGTCGTCCCGCCGGAGATCTACCAGAACCGGGTCCTGTACGAACTCGACACCGCCGCCCAGGACTACGCGACGTTCACCAACGACCTGTTCTCGTACCAGAAGGAGATCGAATACGAGGGCGAGGTGCACAACCTGGTCCACGTCGTCGAGCGGTTCCTCGCCGTGGACCGGATCGAGGCCCGCGACATCGCCGCCCGGCTGATGAACGCGCGGATGGAACAGTTCGAGCAGCTCGCGGACGAGGACCTGCCGCGGATGTGCGACGACCTCGGGCTCGACGACGAGATCCGCGCCGTGCTCACCCGGTACGCGGACAACATGAAGGAATGGATGTCCGGAATCCTGGAATGGCACCGGAAATGCGTGCGGTACACGCAGGGAGAGCTGGAGCGCTCCCGCACTCCCGAGCCGCCGGTGTTCTCGCTCAAGCCGAGCGGGATCGGCATGTCTGCCTGGCGGATCGGGAGTGCGGCGCGCTGAACCCCTAGAACGCCGTCAGGACGATCCGCGCGGTACGCGGGTCACCGTCGTGCACCAGCGACTCGAAGTGCCCGACGTCGTCGAACGCGAACCCGTAGGCCTTGCCGTCGACCATCTGCTCGTGGACGATCCGCGAGTAGTGGTCGGTCACGGACTGCTTGTAGAACTGGCCCGCGTCATACGTCGGCTGCGTGTGCAGGGAACCGAGGGTCGACCGGTGCAGCGCCGCGCACAGCGTCCGCGCGATCGGGCCGACGACCTGGTCGTTCGGCGCCTGCAGCCGCCCGTCGCAGTTGAAGACGTCGCGGGTGCTCGGCTTGCTGAACGACGCCACTGTCGCGCCCGAGGTGTTCGTGAACCGCATGACGTCGTCCCCGCCGGTCCGGCCGGTGAACTTCTTGCCGGGTTCGGCCTCGAACGGGACCACGGTCAGCGGTGTCGACTTGTAGGTGTTCCAGGCGTTCGTGACGTAGCCGTCGAGGTAGTTCCCGCTGAACTTCCCGGCGTCGAGACCCTTGCCCGGAGCGAGGACCCGCAGCCGGTTGTACGCCAGGTTCGAGAAACCGGCCTGCCCTTGGACGGCGTTGAAGATGTTCTCGCGGCCGCCCGCCTTGAGCCGCCCGGCTTCCTTGTTCACCCCGGCGCCGTTGGTCAGCCCGACGGCGTGCGGGACGCTGAACATGTCCACCTGCGAGCTGTTGATGAACAGCCCGCCGTTGTCGTAGGTGAACTCGCTCCAGTCGAACAGGATGTCCCGGTTCGGATCGCCACCGGCCCACGGCGCGGGCTGCACCAGGCCGTCCGGGGTCAGGAAGAACTTGATCTTCTGCCCGAACGACAGGTAGACGCGGCCCGAGAGCATCCGCGGGATCCGCAGAGTGGTCGAGCCGCCGTTGCCGGGGCCCGCGATCGCGACGTCCGGCGCGGGACTCGGCGGGTTCGCGCCCGGCGGCCACGGGGTGAAGGCGCCGCCGGCGTTGACGTAGCCGAGCCTGCCGGTGTTGAGGTTCGTGCCGAGCACGTAGAGGTAGACCGCGTCGGAGCGGTTCGAATTGTTGGTGACGGTGAGCGGCAGCGGATCGGGACCGGCGGCGACCGCGGTGGGTGCCGCGAGGGCCGAGACTCCGGTGACCAGGGGGAGAACGACCGCCAGCGCGGTCAAGACGCGCCGGATCTTCTGACGGATGCGCACAGTGCACTCCTCGGCTGAATCCCGCCGCGGGAGCGCGAACGCGCCGCGGCGGTGCTTGCGGATGTCGGCCGGGGGCGCGTTCCCGGCCTGGGTGTGACCTTGGCGAGGGGTCTCAGCACGGAAAGTTACGTCCCGGTCCGCAACATGTCTAGACCAGCGGTGGGAACCTGTCCGGTTTCACGCCGGGGCGGACAATTTGTCTCGGACCTTCGTCGATTGAGGTGGCCGGATTTCTCGACTACCGTGGTCCGCGTTCCGTCCTGGACCCCGGCGGCAGGGTTTTCTCATCCGTGGGGAGCGGGCATGGACGGCGACGGGTTTCCGGTGCGAAGAACCGGCGGCGGTGAGACCTGGATTTCCCCTGCCTGCTGGGACGATCTGGCCAAGGCCGCGGCGGGCGGTGAGCCGCACGGCATGGACGACCTCATGGCCGCGCTCATGCCGTGGGCGCGGCACTACACGGAAACCCGTCTGGGTGGTCGTGACCTGACCTATCTCGAACCCGCCGACATCGCGCAGGAGATCTGCCTCGCGGTCTTCGTCGCGGTTCCCGGCCACGGGCTGCGCGGCGGTTCTTTCCTGTTCCTCATGCGCGCCATCGCGGCGAACAAGGTCGCCGACGTCTTCCGGAAGGCGGCGCGGAGCAAACAGGTCCTGACCGGTGAACTCCCGGATCGCCCGGCCGTCGCCACGGAGGAACCGGAAGAGCGGGCACTGCGGGACGACCTCGGGGTCCGGCTCGGCAAGCTGATGCGGATGCTGCCGGTCTCGCACCGGGAAGTACTGGGAATGCGGGTGATCGGCCAGCTGACGTCGAACGAGACGGCGGCGGCACTCGGTACGACGTCGTCGCGCGTGCGGGTGACCAAACACCGGGCGATCAGCAGGCTGCGGGCCTGCGCTCAGCGCCAGGACGCCTTGATCTGAATGCGGATCAACAGCCGGATGAGCGGATTTTCCCGCTTGGTCCGGGTTTCGAGAATACGAACGCACATGGCCCCTCCAGAGTTCGCCGACGAGCGCCGTTGCCGAGGGCCAGGACAAGCGGTCGTACTGCCACCCTAGGTGCGGACCGGGGAGCCGGAACCGGCTGAACGGACGATTGGGTCCCGCCTGAGCCATTCCGACGAGCGCCGCTCAACTCTTCGGCTCATCACATTGGTGCCGAAGCCAGATTCCGGCCCTGGCGGACGAAATCGTCGATCGCACAGTGGAAATCCCGCGCTGAACGATACCGGTTCGGCGCTTGTCCGCCGTCCGGTGATACCTAAAATGAATGGGTGTTTTCCCTGGAGCAGCTCGTGAGTTTCGTCGCGGTGGCCGAGGAACTGCACTACGGCCGGGCGGCGGAGCGGCTCTCGATGACCCAGCCGCCGTTGAGCAGGCGGATCCAGTTGCTGGAACGCGAACTCGGGGTCGAACTTTTCGACCGTACGCACCGCACGGTCCGGCTGACACCCGCCGGACGGGTTTTTCTCGCCGAGGCAAGGAAAATACTGCGTTCGTCGCAAGAGGCGACGCTGTACGTCCGCCGCGCGAAAAAAGGCGAAGTCGGTGTCGTCACGCTCGGTTTCACCGCCACCGCGGCGTATTCGTATCTCGAACGCGTTCTCGCCGCGGCCAACGCGGAGGTTCCCGGTGTCGATCTGGTGTTGCGGGAAATGGCGACGTCGGCGCAGGTGGAGGAGATGCTGGCGGGCGGGATCGATCTCGGCATGGTCCGGCCGCCGGTCACCGGTGACGACATCGTGACCCTGCCGCTGTGGCGGGAGCCGCTGCTGGCCGCCCTGCCGTCGGGGCATCCTTTGGCGCGGCGCAAGAGGAATCCCGACGTCCGCGACTTCGGCGGCGAGCCGTTCATCATGTATTCGCCGTCGGAGGGCCGGTACTTCCACGACCTGCTCGTGGCGGTGTTCCGCACGGCGCGGGTGCAGCCGGTGTACACGCAGTACCCCAGTCAGGTGCACACGGCGCTCGCGCTGGTCAAAGCGGATCTAGGTCTCGCGCTGGTGCCCGCCGCGGCTGCCGCGCTGCGGTTCGAAGGCGTCGTGCTCCGTCCGGTGGACGGGATCGAGGGCCGTCCGGTGGAACTCGAACTGATGTGGCGGCGGGGCAACGACAATCCGGCGCTCGGCGCGCTGCTCGCCGTCATCGGCAACCTGGCGCGACGCGGCCGTCAGTCCCTTGTGGACTGAGGCGGCCAGGGGTCTCCCCATTCGGCGTCGCGGGCCGCGCGGTAGGCCGTGCCGTGCCGTTTGGTGACGATCGTTTCGGTGAGCCCGGTTTCGGCGCAGAGGGCGAGGCTGACCATGCCCTTGCGTTTGACCGGATGCCGCAGGATCCGGCCGTCGGCCCGCTCCGGTTCCGTTCGCGAGGCGACGACGTAGGAGAACTTCTCGTCCTCGAAGCCGAGCGTCCCGGACTTGAGCTGACGGTGCAGGCCGGTGCGCGGGAGGCGGGCGGAGAAATGGCACCAGTCCTTGCCGCGCGGGATCGGGCAGTCGCCTTCGTGCGGGCAGGGCGCGACCAGGGAGAGCCCGAGCCCGACGAGCTGATCCCGCGCCTCGACGATCCGTTCGTAGCCCGCCGGGGTGCCGGGTTCGATCAGCACCAGCATCCCCGCCTTCGCCGACAGCCAGCGGACGACCTCGGCCCGGCGGGCCTCGGGCAGTTCGCCGAGGACGTAGGACAGGGTCACCAGGTCGGCGTCCGGCGCGGGCGCGGCCGGGTCGATCAGCCCGCGTCGCCAGGTCGAGCCGCGGACGGCCTTGTCACCGGCGTTCCCCGCCAGCCGCTGCCCCAGCGCGATCGCGCCGGGGACCTGCTCGACGACGGTGCTCTCCTCCAGCGACGGCCAGACGTCGGCCGCCGCCCAGATCGCGGCACCGGTGCCGCCGCCGACGTCGATCTGCGTGCGCGGAGCGAACCCGGGAGCGCGGAGGGCGGCTTCGGCGAGAACGGCGTGTACGGCCGCGTAGGTGGCCGGCATCCGGTAGCCCGCGTACGCGGCGATGTCCGCGTCGGTCGACAGGATCGGAGCCGTCGCCGGGTTGTTCTCCCGGTAGCGCGCGCTGAGCCGCTCGACGGACTGCGTCAGCCTGGTCTGGGGGTATCGGCCCAGCTCTGCGTCTAGGGCGGAGCGGAGGGTTTCGGGGAGCGCGGACACGGTCGATGATTCTCTCATGAGTGCTTGACCTGGGGTTTTCCGGCTGCTCGAATACTCGCGGAAAAAGTTTTGGGGACCGTGTCGAAACCGGGGATGCCCGTTCGACGCGTAGATGTGGCAGGGACGAGCCCCGCCGGGAACGGAGACGCGAGATGCGGTTCATGGTGATTGTCAAGAGCGACGAGAAGACCGACGCGGCCGGCACCCAGCCGAGTGCCGAGGACCTGCAGGAGATGGGGAAGTTCAACGAGGAGCTGGTGAAGGCCGGCGTCATGCTCGCTGGTGAAGGACTGCACCCCAGCTCCGAGGGTTTCCGCATCCAGTACTCCGGCACCACCGAGGCCAGGGTCGTCGACGGGCCCTTCGCCGAGAGCAAGGAACTCATCGCGGGTTTCTGGATCCTGCAGGTCAAGGACCGGGCCGAGGTCGTCGAGTGGATGAAGCGCGCGCCGTTCCGCGAGGGCGAGATCGAGATCCGCCGGGTGTTCGAGCTCGAGGAGTTCGACAACGCGACCCCGGAGATCATCGAGACCGAGAAGAAGCTGCGCGAGCAGGCCGAGGGGAACTAGTGGTTGCGGTCGTCGCGCCGACGATGTTGATTGGTCGGCGTGACGGCAACAGCAGACCCACGGTCGGCGATCGACGCGGTGTGGCGGATCGAATCGGCCCGCCTCATCGCCGGTCTCGCGCGGATGACGCGCGACGTCGGCCTCGCGGAGGAACTGGCGCAGGACGCGCTGGTCGCCGCGCTCGAACAGTGGCCTGAGTCGGGCGTCCCGAGGAATCCGGGCGCCTGGCTCATGACCACGGCGAAACGCCGCGCCGTCGACACCTTCCGGCGCAACGAGCGGTACGACCGGAAACTCGGCGAGATCGGCCGCGAGCAGGAGTTCGAGGAGGAACCCGACTTCATCGCGGGCCTCGACGACCACATCGAGGACGATCTGCTGCGGCTGGTGTTCACCGCCTGTCACCCGGTGCTCTCGACCGAGGCCAGGGTGGCGCTGACGCTGAAGATGATCGGCGGGCTGCAGACGCACGAGATCGCGCGGGCGTTCCTCGCCAAGGAAACCGCCATCGCGCAGCGGATCGTCCGCGCGAAGAAGACGCTGGGCGACGCCAAGGTGCCGTTCGAGGTGCCCGAGGGGCCGGATCGGGTCGCCCGGCTTTCGTCGGTGCTCGAAGTCATCTACCTGATCTTCAACGAGGGCTATTCGGCGACGGCGGGCGAGGACTGGATGCGGCCGGGGTTGTGCGAGGAGGCGCTGCGGCTCGGCCGGATCCTCGCGGGGCTCATGCCGAAGGAACCCGAGGTGCACGGGCTCGTCTCGTTGATGGAGATCCAGGCTTCGCGGTCCGCCGCGCGTGTCGGGCCGAACGGTGAGCCCGTGCTGCTGCTCGACCAGGACCGGGCCAAATGGAACCGGCTCCTGATCGGCCGCGGCCTCGCCGCGCTGGACCTCGCCGAGTCGCTCGCGGACGGCGCTTTCGGCGTCTACGCGGCACAGGCCGCCATCGCCGCCTGCCACGCGCGGGCTCGAACGGGCGAGGAGACCGACTGGGGACGCATCGCGGTCCTCTACGAAGGTCTCGGGAAGCTCAACCCGTCGCCGGTGATCGAGCTGAACCGCGCGGTGGCGCTGTCGATGGCCGTCGGGCCGGAGGCGGGGCTCGAGGTCGTCGACAAACTGACGTCGGAGCCCGCGCTGAAGTCGTATCACCTGCTGCCGAGCGTGCGCGGTGACTTCCTGGCGAAGCTCGGCCGTCTCGACGAGGCCCGCGCCGAGTTCGAGCGCGCGGCGGAGATGACCGGGAACGACCGGGAACGCACCCTGCTGCTGAACCGCGCGGCCGACTGCACCCCCTGACCACGAGGGAACTCCCCGCGGCGAGGGTCAGGCGGGGGCGGGGCGCAGGGCGGTCAGGGCGCGGTGCTGGCCCAGCCGGACGGCCTGCACGGAGCAGCCGAGCGCCAGCGCGGTGTCGTCGGTGGAAAGCCCGACGAGCGACCGCAGCACCATGATCTCGCGCTGCTGCCCCGGCAGCCCCGAAAGCGGGTTCGGCAGTTCGGCGGCGGTCCGGTGGAAGTCGTCGACCAGGCGGCGCGTGACGTCGTAGGCGAACGCGAGAAGTGCGGGCACCCCCTCGGCTCCGGCAAGGATCGCGAGGCAACTGTCCTTCGCGACCGCGTCGGCGGTGTCGTAGGTGCCCGACCGTCGTCCGATCCGCGCCCGGCAGTAGCGCACGACCAGGACGCGGATGGCGTCGACCAGTTTCGAAGCTGTCTCCATCCGCCCGTCGGCCTCCTCGGACCGCCGCGAACCGTGTACTCGCATCGGCTCCCTCTCCCACCTTTCAGATGAGCACGGCGGAGGGGAGGGAGGTACGGTCTTTTTGCCCACACCGGGGTGTTCAGGCCTCGATGAAGACGATCCGTTCCGGTTCGACCGCCAGGTTCACGGTCTGCCGCTTCACGCTCACCAGCGTCTCGAATTCGGTGGCGTGCCCGTCCGGGACGGTGAACAGCCGGTCGTTGCGGGAGTCCAGGAAGTCGGAGAAGCCGGTCAGCGAGACCCCGCCGCTTTCGTCGAGCGCGAGGTAGTCGACGAGCCTGCGGAACAGTTTCGGCAGGATGACCAGTTCGTCGGCCAGCTGACGTCGTGACGAGAGCTTGAACCCGGAGTTCGTGACGTCGTCCGGCCACAGCCCGAGTCCGTCTTGACGCGCTTTGGCGGCGGCCTCGGCCAGCGCGTCGCGGAGATCGGGGAAAAGCAGCGAATAGAACGTCGGGTAGACGAGTCCGTCCGCGACCTGCCGGTAGTTCGCGGAGTTCTTCAGTGTTTTGACGTCGAGGTGGACCTTGGAAAGGTCCGCCGACCGTCCCGGCCGTTGTCCGGGAAAGGCAAACGCCACCGCTCGTCCGTATTTGTCGGCGAATCGCGTCAGTATGTGACCCGCTACCTTGATCGGGGTCGACGAACTGACCCTTCCCCGTTCATCGCGTTCGACCGTTTTGAAGCCGAGGATCTTCAGCAGGTTCGCCGCCGCGGCGTCGGCGAATTCCGCGGGCTGATGCCACATCCCGCCGGTTCCCCTGGCCTGGTAATGCGTTTCGAGCGCGTCGATCGCGTCGAGCCGCAACTGCATCCCGCCCCGCGAATTCAGCCGGACCTTCAGTCCCGCCTTCTTGGTCGCCTGGGGATCGTCGGGATAGAACCGCACCGAATCGCCGTCCGGTGAGGCTCCGACAAGCTGGAAAGTACCTTTTATCAGCGTCATGGGCATGGGCACAACGGTAGTTCTCATTCCGGTGAACGAACCTTCCGTTCATCCATCCAGACCAGTCGCCGGTAAAGATCGGATGACCATTGTGGACATTCTCGGAGATCTTCAAATGACTGGCGCGAAATGATCATTTCCGGGATGCTGGCGGGATGACCGACTTCTCCTACCGCTGGCGTGACCCGGTCACCGACGACGAGATGTCCGATCTCGTCCGTTCGCACGGCGGCGAGCCCGTGCCCGGCTGGTGGAACGGCATCCGGCGGCACAGCCTCGGCTGGGTCACCGCCCGGGAACCCGCCGGAACGCTGGTCGGCTTCGTGAACGTCGCCTGGGACGGCGGGGACCACGCGTTCCTGCTCGACACGAAGACCCGCGGGACCCATCAGCGGCGGGGGATCGCCACGGCCGTCGTCCGGCTCGCCGTGCTCCACGCGCGGGCGGCGGGCTGTGAATGGCTGCACGTCGACTTCGTGCCGGAACTGCGTCCGTTCTACTTCGACGCCTGCGGTTTCCGGGCGACCGAGGCGGGCCTGATCCGGCTCACGGACCCGGGATCATGAAGCTCAGCACGGTCGCCTGAAGCAGCGAGATCACCCCGACCACGGCGGTCAGCAGGACCGACCACAGGAAGGTCTGCCGCAGCAGCGCGCCTTCCTGCCCGCTCTGCCCGATCGCGGTGGCGCCGATGGACAGGTTCTGCGGCGAGATCATCTTGCCCATCACGCCGCCCGAGGTGTTCGTGGCACCGGCGAGGATCGGGTCGACACCCAGTTGCTGCGCCGAAATCACCTGCATCGGCCCGAAGAGACTGTTGGTCGACGCGTCCGAGCCGGTGAGGAAGACGCCCAGCCAGCCGATGTAGGCGGAGAACACCGGGAACAGCACCCCGGTGGTCGCCAGTGCGAGGCCGAGGGTCTGCGTCGCGCCCGAGTAGTTCATGACGAACGCGATCGCGAGGATCATGAAGATCGTCGCCAGCGCCCACCGCATCTGGTGCAGCGTCCGCCGGTAGGTGGCCAGCAGCAGACCCGGTTTCGCGCCCATCGCGAAACCCGCCGCGATCGCCGCGAACAGGGCGACGGTCCCCGGCGAGTAAAGGAAATCGACGGTCAGCGTCGCCGCGTACGGGGTGTCCTTGGGTGTGATCGGCGCGTGCTGGACGACCTCCTTGTGCAGCCCCGGCCACGCGAACACCCAGTCGGCCCTGTGCAGCAACTTCGTCAGGTCCAGCCATTCGGGCAGGTTCTTGAAGATCGTGCCGACGCGGGAAAGGAAGATCGCCGCGATCAGCACGATGTACGGGGCCCACGCGTACATCGCGCCGCGTTCGGCCTTCGCCGCGCCGAGACTCGCCCCGGCCTTCACCGGCTCTTCGCCGTCGAAACGCCAAACCGCCCGCGGCTGCCAGAACCGCGTCAGGATCCACAGCGAGGCCATCGCGGCGAGCGCGGCGACGACGTCGACGAGGCTCGGGCTGATGAAGTTCGAGGTGACGAACTGCATGACCGCGAACGACAGGCCCGCCGTCAGCACCGCGGGCCAGACCTCGACCATCCGCTTCCAGCCCGCGAGGACCACGACCAGGAAGCCGGGGACGATCAGGGCCAGCAGCGGAAGCTGGCGCCCGACCATCGACGAGAACAGTTCCGTCGCCTGTTCCGGTGGCAGGCCGAGGATCGGCGCGGTCAGCCTGCCCAGCACGATGAGCGGGTTGCCGAGACCGCCGAACGCGACCGGCGCGGTGTTCGCCAGCAACGCCAGTACGACCGCCTTCACCGGCGGGAAGCCGAGCGCGGCCATCATCGCCGCGGTGATCGCGATCGGTGACCCGCCGCCCGCGATCCCTTCCAGCAGCGCGCCGAACCCGAACGCGATCAGCAGCGCTTGGAGGCGGCGGTCCTCACTGAACCCGGCGAGGACCGCCTTGATGTCGTCGAACCGTCCGGTCGCGACGGTGACGTTGTGGAAGTACACGGCGTGGAACGCGATCCAGGCCACCGACCACACCCCGAACACGAGGCCCATGGCCGCGGAGTCGAAGGCGAGCCCGGCGGGCATGCGGTACAGCAGCACCGCGACCAGCAGCGCGGTGATCAGCGCCAGCGCGGCCGAGAGATGCGCCGATCGGCGCAGGACGCCCAGCGTCACCAGCAACACGATGATCGGCAACGCCGCCAGCGCCGCGGACAGCCACAGCCCGCCCGCCGGCTGGTAATCCTGGATCCAGCCCACCTCAGCCCCTTTGCGCGCGGACGTACCCCAGCCGGAGCGACAGTGCGGCGGCGGTTCCGGCCACTGTCGCGCCCAGTTCGTCGGTGCGGCGGAGCACGCGGCCCGCGGGGCCCGCGATGCTGATCGCGGCGATCGGCCGTCCGGTGTGGTCGCGGACGGCGGCGGCCACGCAGCCGACGTCCGGCTCGTTTTCGACCTCGTCCACGGCCCAGCCGCGACGGCTCGTCCTGGCCAGGTCGTCGAGCAGCCGGGCCGGGTCGTTGATCGTCTTGAGCGTGAGGCTGTCGAGTTTCATCCGGCGGATGCGTTCGACGCGGTCCTGTTCGGGCAGTGCCGCCAGCCACGCCTTGCCGAGCGACGTCGCGTGCTGCGGGCGTCGCGTGCCGAGGCGGCAGGCCAGGGTGACGGCGTTGGCGCTGCGTTCGGTGGCGACGTAGACCATCGTGTCGTTGTCCGGGACGGCGAGGTACGTCGTCTCGCCGCTCCGCTCGGCGAGCGACGCGAGATAGCGCGGCGCGCAGCGGTGGAGATCGGTCGCCGCCATCGCGCGGGCGCCGAGTTCGACCAGCCGGGTGCCGAGCCGCACGCGGCCGGTGGCGCGATCGGCTTCGAGGTATTCGAGGTTCTTGAGGGTGCCGACGATGCGGTAGGCGGCGCTCCGGGAGAGACCCAGTTGCCTGGCGATCGCATTGGTGGAAATCTCCTGGTTCTGGCCTACATGCTCGAGAACCGCGAGTCCGCGCTCGAGTGTGCCACTGGAATCCAGGCCCCGTGGTGTGCCCACATCGCCCTCCGTTGGACCGGGGTACCGATGGCCGGTACCGGTTGCCGCTAAGCGGATTCGGACGTTAACAGTTCGGTCCAACGTTGGGAAGGTTTCTTAACAAACTGTCGACCGGACAAGTTTTCCCAGCTCGGGGCCTTGCGGTCAAGATCACCGGTTTGGACCAATCCCTTCGACGGTTCCGATTGGGTGTATGAGTTCAGGGGCCATTTTCTATTCACGGATATGAAAGAACCCCTCGCCGGAAAGACGGCGAGGGGTTCGGCCCGGAGTGTGTTTCTAACGGACCGAGAGGTTCGCGACCGCTCGGACGACCGCGGTGCAGCGGTCTTCGACGTAGTCCAAGCCGCCTTCTTCGGCGATCCGGCGGGACTCGGCGGAGGTGATGCCCTGCTGGAGCCAGAGCGCCTTCGCGCCGATCGCGACGGCCTGTTCGGCGATCGGCGGGGTGTCGGCGGACGGGCGGAAGACGTCGACGATGTCGACGGGCTCGGGGATGTCGGTCAGCGAGCGGTAGACCTTTTCGCCGAGCAGCTCGTCGGCCGAAGGGTGGACGGGGATGATCCGGAAGCCGTGTGCCTGCAGCACGGCCGCGACCCCGTGCGAGGCCTTGGCCGGATCGCGGCTCAGCCCCACGACGGCGATCGTCTTCGATCCGGCGAGGATCTCGGTGGCGCGATCGGTCATACCGGGTTCAACCATCCCGGGCGCGCGGGAATTCCTAGAGCTTCCACAGCCGCAGGCCGCGCACCCGGTACACCGGCCAGACGACGTGCCAGGCGCGGCGGCGGAGGAAGACCGCGGAACAGGTCAGGACGCTGTGCGCGGACGTCGTCGCGACGTCGTGGCGATCCGGCCAGTTCTCGCCGTGCCTCCCGGCGGCGATCCGGAAGACGTTGACCAGGCCGCGGCCCTGCATGTCGTACTTCGCGCCGGTGTCGCCGGAATCCGGGGTCAGGGACGCGATCTCCGGGCCGAACGCGGCCGCGGGCGCCGGCCCCGCGTCGGCGGGGAGGTCACCGACGGTCGCCGAGATCGCCTTGCCGTACAGGCGGCGGGTGTAGCGCGTCAGCAGCAGCCGCTCCCACAGCGGGAGGACGCGACGGTGCTTGAGCAGCGCCGAACACTCCGCGTGCCCGATCGCGAAGATGTCGGTCAGCTCGTCGTACGCGTTGTGCGATGTGGGTTCGTTGAGGTGCACGCGCACCTCGTACCGGATGCGCGCGGTGAGCTCGTCGAGCTCCTCACGACGGTCGATCCTGGTCTTCGCCCGCGAGAGCGTCCAATCGGACATGGGAGCAGGCTAGGTGAAGATCGCGGCCGCGCAAGACACTTTCGGCCTAATCTGGTCGTACCGGCCAGTGGAACGGGCACCTTGTGCGGGCCAAGACGAGGGGGCAGAGTTCGGCTGTCGGAAGGAGCCCATGGACGCCAGCACGCTGCAGGAGGCCGCGGCCGCGCTGCTCAGCGCGTACGAGACCGGCAAGCCGATCGCGCCCCTGATCGAGACGTATCCGGCCGCGACCCTCGAGGACGCGTACCGCATCCAGCAGCGGCTCGTCCGCCACTGGACCGAACGCGGCGACGGCGTCCGCGGGCACAAGGTCGGTCTCGCGTCCGCCGCGATGCAGCGGCAGATGGGCGTCGACCAGCCCGACTACGGCCACTTGACCGGCTCGATGTTCCACCTCGAACACCAGCCGATCCCGATCGGCGACTTCCTGCAGCCGAAGATCGAACCGGAGATCGCGTTCGTGCTCGGCTCGCGGTTGCGCGGCCCCGGCGTCACGGTGGCGGACGCGCTGCGGGCGGTGGACTTCGTCGTCCCGGCGCTGGAGATCGTCGATTCCCGCATCCAGGACTGGAAGATCAGCATCGTCGACACCATCGCGGACAACGCGTCCTCCGGTGGCGTCGTCCTCGGCAGCAGGCCGACCGCCATCGGCGACCTCGACCTGCGGCTGGTGGGGTGCAACCTGCACCAGAACGGCGAGCTCGCGGCCACCGGAGCCGGCGGCGCCGTCCTCGGTTCGCCGGTGAACGCGCTGGTGTGGCTCGCGAACACGGTCGGGCCGCTCGGTGTCGCGCTGGAGCCGGGGCATGTCGTGCTGCCGGGCTCGATGACGCGCGCGATCCCGGTGAGCCCCGGCGACACCGTCGTCGCGACGATGGCGGGGCTCGGCAGTGTCACCGCGAAGTTCTCCGGGGAGGAGCGGGCGTGAGCCTTGGTGTGCGGGAGGCGGCGGAAGCGCTGCTGTCCGGGGAAGAACGCGAGCCGCTGACAGACGAGTGGCCTGCTTTGGACGTCGATACCGCGTACGCGATCCAGGACGAGGCGTTGCGGCTCCGGCGGGCGCGGGGCGAGACGGTCGTCGGCGTCAAGCTGGGCATGACGTCGCGGGCGATGCGGCAGAGCATGGGGGTCGACTCGCCGTTGCTCGCGTGGCTGACCGACGCGATGGTCCTGCCCGCCGGTGTCCCGGTGCCGTCGCTGATCCACCCGCGCGCGGAGCCCGAGCTGGTTTTCGTGCTGGGCAAAAGACTCGCGGGTCCCGGTGTGACCGCGGCGACCGCGATGGCGGCGGTGGACCGGGTGTACGGCGGCGTCGAGATCATCGACAGTCGATATCGCGACTACCGCTTCAAGCTGCCGGACGCCGTGGCGGACAACGGTTTCTCCGCGTACTTCACGTTGGGTCCCGTCGGCGTAGATCCGTCCACAGTGGATCTTTCGCTGGAGGCGGCGCTTCTGGAGGTCGACGGTGCCATCGTCGACACCGCCACCGGTGCCGCCGTGCAGGGGCATCCGGCGGAAGCACTGGCGCTCGCGGCCAACACCCTTGGCGCGCGCGGGCTCGCGCTGGAACCGGGCTGGATCGTGCTCACCGGAGGGATGACCGACGCCGTCGAGCTGCGCCCGGGATCACGGGTGGCGGCGCATTTCTCGCATCTGGGTTCGATCACGCTCGCCGGGTCTTGAAGTCGGCGCGGGCCGCCGTCCGGACCAGACCGCGCACCAGCCGCGGCCAGATCGCGCGCGGGAGGTCGTGTCCCATGCCGGGGACGATGTCCGATTCGGACTCCCGCAGCGCACGCGCTGTCGCCCGTCCGCCGGAAACGTGCACGAGCGGATCCTTCGCGCCGTGCACGACGAGAGCGGGCACCTCGACCTTGCGCAGGGCGCGGAAGCGATCCCGGCTCGACAGGATCGCGGCCAGCTGCCGGGCGGTCCCGCCGGGATTGACGCCGCGGTCGAAGGACCGTTCCGCGCGCTCACGCATCCGGGCCTCGTCGAAGGGATAACCCGGCGAGCCGATGACGCGGAACGTGCGCACCAGGTAGTCGACGTACTGCTCGCGATTCCGCGGCGGAGCCGAAAGCAGCATCGCCATCGCCTTGGCGCTCGGCCGTCCGACGAACCGGTTCCCGGTGGTCGACATGATCGACGTCAGCGAGCGCACCCGCGACGGATGCTCGATGGCGAGGGTCTGTGCGACCATCCCGCCCATCGACGCGCCCACGACGTGAGCGCTCTCGATGCCGAGTTCGTCCAGCAGCCCGGCGGCGTCGTCCGCCATGTCCTTCAGTGAGTACGGTGCCGTGCGCAGGGTGTACGCCAGTGGCAGGCTCGCGCGTCCGGCCATCCGGGTGGAGCGGCCGGCGTCCCGGTTGTCGTAGCGGATGACGAAGAACCCCTCGGCCGCGAGGTGCTCGCAGAGTTCGTCGTCCCACCAGATCATCTGCGAGGCCAGGCCCATGATCATCAGCAACGGCTTGCCGTCCGGCGGACCGAACGTCTCGTGACACAGCTCGATGCCGTTCACTTCGGCGATTGTCTCCGGCATCAGGACAGTGTGACTACTCACCGCGATACGCGCGAGCCTGGATCTCGTAGAGCTCGTGGTAGAGCCCTCCTTCCTCGATGAGTTCGGCGTGCGTGCCCTGCTCGATCAGCCGCCCTTTCTCCAGTACCAGGATCCGGTCCACCGAGCGGATGTTGGCCAGCCGGTGGGTCACCAGGATCGTCGTGCGCCTGCCCGCTCCGGACGCGCTCGCGTGCCGCAGCCCGGCGAAGACCCGTGCCTCGGCCTTCGCGTCGAGCGCGGCCGTCGGCTCGTCGGCGACGAGGACGGCGGCGTCACGGTAGATCCCGCGTGCGATGCCCATCCGCTGCCATTGCCCGCCCGAAAGGTCCTGGCCGTCGTTGAACTTCTTGGACAGCACCGTTTTCTCCTTGGCGGGCAGGGATTCGATCACCTCGTCGGCGCCGGAGGAGGTGATCGCGTCGTGCCAGGCGGCGCGTTCCGGGTCTTCCCGGCCCAGTCTGCCGACGGTCACGTTGTGCTCCGCGGTCATCGGCCATTCGGCGGGATCCTGCGCGATCACGGCGATGTTCGCGTGCACCGATTCGTGATCGGCGTCCGCGAGATCGACGTCGTCCCAGAAGACCTTCCCGTCGGAAGGCGGGTACAGCCCGGTGAGCAGTTTGCCCAGCGTGGTCTTGCCCGAGCCGTTCTCGCCGACGAGGGCGATCACCTCGCCGCGCCGGATGGTCAGCGAAACCTCGCGCAGCGCGGGGTTTTCCTGGCCGGGGTAGGTGAAACTGACGTTCTCCAGCCGGATCTCCGCCGGATCCGGCGGTGCGACGACCCCGTCCTTCACCGGGCTGCGTTTTGCGGATTCCAGCAGCAGCCGCTGGAAGAAGGCGATGTAGAACGACTCCTCGTACATGGCGTTCACCGCGCGCATCGTGACGGACAGCGAGTTCGACGCCGTCCGCATGGCGAGCGCGGCCGTCCCGGCGAGGGCGAGTTCCATCTGCCCGCTGTAGAGCAGGAGACCGAGCACCAGATACGCGATCGCGGTGCCCAGCCCGGCCGCCGCGCGCCCGGTCAGTCGGACCAGGTTGCTGCGATGCGCGAGCTGGACCTCCTTGCGCATCAGGCTTTCGGTGATCCGCCGGTACTCCTGCAGCAGCGGCTCCTGCAGCGTGAGGGCGTGCCGTTCGAGGGCGAAGGCGCGCCAGGTGGCCACCTCCTCGACGATCCTCTTCCGGATGTTCCGGCCGACGGTGTCGAGATAGTGCCGGTAGTTCAGCCGCGCGACCTTGGCCGCCGCCCAGCCGTCGGCCGCCGCCGCGAGCAGCAGCACCGGCGCGAGCCACGGATTCAGCAGGCCCGCCGCCACCAGCGCGGCGATCAGCGAGATCAGCGCCGACGTCAGATCCGCGATCCAGCGCAGGCTCATCTCGATCGACCGGACCCCGTCCCGCGCGCCCTGCCTGGCCAGCTCCCGGAAATCGGCGTCCTCGAAGGCCAGCAACCGGACCCGGACCATGGCGGCGGTGACCTCGTCGCCCGCCGAGGTCACGACCCGCGGCCGGAGCGTGCCCTCGACCGCGGCCACCGCCGTGTCCAGCAGCGCGCGCAAGGCGTACGAGCCGATGACGATCGCCAGCGCGGGCAGCGATTCCAGCACCCTGTCCGGGGTCGGCCCGTTCTCCAGCAGCGCGGTGAACACGTTCGCCGTCGCCAGCAGGCCGAACGCCGTGACACAACCGGAAAGAACGTGGACGACGCCGGCGAGCAGGGTCAGCCGCGCCGACGTCCGCCAGGCCAGCCGCAGCACGATCGCCACGGCGGACGGGAGCGCGCGGATGGCCTTGACCATCCCCGCGTCGGCCACGGTCTCGTCGGGCGTGGCCCACTCGGGCATCTTCAGGTTCTCGACCCCGATCAGGGGCACGGTGGCTTCGGGCACTCCTCCTTCTCTACGCGCCCCCACCGACATTTCCGAGGCCCTTGCCGACGGGGCGCCGCACCCAGCACCGTCGCGCGTGCAATGAAAGGCCCGTTACTTGCAAATTTTGCAAGTAACGGGCCTTTCATTGCACGCGCAGGGCCGGTCTCGGGCGCGACAGAGCGGGACGAAAGTCCCCTTCAGCTCCCACCCACCATGAGCTACTCTCTCGCTAGAGCGATCTATCAAATCGCAAGGGGGCGAACATGGAAGCTCTTCAGGACCGGGGACTCACCGCGCTGCGGCTGATCCTCGCCTTCACGCTGTTGTCCACCACGCTGCACTACGCGCACAACGTGATCAGGGCGGCCGACTACCCGCAGGTCGAGGGCCTCCCGGTCGGCGTCGTCGCCGCTTTGGTCGCCGTCGCGTACGTCGTCCTGACCACGATCGGCCTGCTCGGTTACCGCGACTACCGGCGCGGACGCTACTGGCGGGCACTCGCGTTCCTGATGGTCTTCTCGCTGTCCGGGCTGGCGAGTCTCGGTCACTTCCTCGTGGCCGTGCCGCAGATCCCGGCCTTCTGGTTCGCCACGATCTACACCGACACCGCGGCGGCGCTGCTGCTGTGGGGCTTCGTGACGTGGGCGGCGGCGAAGCTCAACCGGGTGACCACGCCTGACCAACTTTCTACACAACATTGACGTTAATCAGTGCAATGTAGACAATCGGAAGGGTGACGCGGACCACAACGGTGACGTTCGAACGTCATCCCGGCGGCTACCGGCACTGGAAACTGTCCACCGGCGGCGACGTCGCGTGGCTCGAACTCGATGTCGACGCCGACGGGGGTCTCGTACCGGGTTACGAGCTCAAGCTCAACTCGTACGACCTCGGCGTCGACATCGAGTTGTACGACGCGACGCAACGCCTGCGGTTCGAGCATCCCGAGGTCCGCGTGGTCATCGTGACCAGCGCGAAGGACAACGTCTTCTGCGCCGGAGCGAACATCCGCATGCTGGCGTCGTCGTCGCACGAGTGGAAGGTGAACTTCTGCAAGTTCACCAACGAGACCCGCAACGCCATGGAGGACGCCACCGCGCACTCCGGCCAGCTGTACGTCGCCGCGGTCAACGGCACCTGTGCCGGCGGCGGCTACGAGATCGCGCTGGCCTGCGAAAAGATCCTGCTGGTCGACGACAACTCCTCGACCGTCGCGCTGCCGGAGGTGCCGCTTCTCGGCGTCCTCCCCGGCACCGGCGGGCTCACCAGGGTGGTCGACAAACGCGGCGTCCGGCGGGATCTCGCCGACGTCTTCGCCACCCGTCCCGACGGGGTGAAGGGGCGGACGGCCGTCGACTGGCGGCTCGTCGACGAACTCGTGCCGCGGCAGGGGTTCCGCGAAGCCGTCCTGGCCAGGGCCAAGGAACTCGCGCGGACGAGCGAGCGGCTCGACGGCGAAGGTGTCGAGCTGACTCCGCTCACGCATCGCTACGTCGACATTTCGCTGAGCCCGGACGAAGCGACCATCACCGTCAAGGGGCCTGAAGACGACGGCGGCTGGCTGCTGGACGTCACCCGCGAACTGGACGACGCGATCCTTCGTCTGCGCACCAACGAACCCGAGCTCGGCACGTGGGTGCTCCGCACCGAGGGCGATCCCGCGAAGGTTCTGGAGCACGAGCGCGCCGTGTTCGACGCGAAAGACTGCCTGAGCAACGAAATCGTCCACTACTGGAAGCGGACACTGAAACGGCTCGACGTCACCAGCCGCAGTCTCATCGCGCTCATCGAACCCGGCAGCTGCTTCGCCGGGCTTCTGCTGGAACTCGCGCTCGCCGCGGACCGGCAGTACATCCTGGACGGCCCGCCGATCGACGACGAAGACAGCGAAGAACGCGCGTCGATCATGTTGTCCGAAGCCAACTTCGGCCGGCTCCCGATGGGCAACGGCCTGTCCCGCCTCGAGTCCCGGTTCTTCGGCGACCCGGGCCACGTCACGAGACTCGAGGACGAGCGCGGCAAACCGTTGAGCCCGGCGGAGGCGAACGACCTCGGCCTGGTCACCGACGCCCCGGACGACCTCGACTGGGAGGACGAGATCCGGATCGCGCTGGAAGGCCGGGCTTCGCTCAGCCCGGACGCCCTGAGCGGGATGGAGGCGAACCACCGGTTCGTCGGCCCCGAAACACTGGAAAGCAAGATCTTCGGCCGCCTGGCCGCCTGGCAGAACTGGATCTTCACTCGTCCGAACGCATCCGGTCCCGAAGGCGCGTTGCGTCGTTACGGTACTGGTCAGAAGGCCGTCTTCGACAGGAAGCGGGTTTGAAAACCCATGTCCACCAAGATCGATTACGACGCCAAGATCCCCAACAACGTCGATCTTTCCGGTGATCGGCGGCTCCAGCGGGCGCTGGAGGGCTGGCAGCCGAAGTTCCTGGACTGGTGGGGCGAGATGGGCCCCACGCTGCGGACCGAAGGGGTGTACCTGCGCACCGCGGTCAGCGTCGGCAGGGACGGCTGGGCGCATTTCGACCACGTCAACGTGCCCGACTACCGCTGGGGGATCTTCCTCGCGGAGCGGGATCCGGACCGGGTGATCACGTTCGGCGAGCACCAGGGCGAACCGGTCTGGCAGCAGGTCCCCGGCGAGTACCGCGCCGACCTGCAGCGGCTCATCGTCATCCAGGGCGACACCGAACCCGCGTCGGTCGAGCAGCAGAAGCTGCTGGGGCTCACCGCGCCGAGCCTTTACGATCTGCGGAACCTCTTCCAGGTCAACGTCGAAGAAGGCCGTCACCTGTGGGCGATGGTGTATCTGCTGCACGCCTACTTCGGGCGGGAAGGCCGTGACGAAGCGGAAGGTCTCCTGCTCCGGAATTCCGGAAGTCCGGACGCCCCGCGCATCCTCGGCGCCTTCAACGAAGAGACCGCGGATTGGCTCGCGTTCTACATGTTCACCTATTTCACCGACCGCGATGGCAAATATCAGCTCGGCACCCTCAAGGAAAGCGGCTTCGACCCGCTTTCCCGCACTTGTGAATTCATGCTCAAGGAAGAGGCGCACCACATGTTCGTCGGCACCACCGGGGTCGACCGGGTGGTCACCCGCAGTGCCGAACTGATCCGCGAGCACGACACCTTCGACATCGCCGGGCACGGCGGGATCCCGCTGGAGGTCATCCAGCGTTACCTCAACTTCCACTACACCGTCTCGCTCGACCTGTTCGGCAGTGAGACCTCGACCAACGCGGCGAACTACTACACCGCCGGGCTCAAAGGCCGCTGGCAGGAGACCCGCCGCAAGGACGACCACAAGCTCACCGACGCCGCGGGATCGCTGCCCCGGCCGAGGGCCGACGGCACCTGGGGGACCGACGAGCTGCAGGCCATCCTGCTGCTGAACCTCGACCTGCGGGAGGAGTACCGCGCCGACTGCCAGACCGGGGTCAACCGCTGGAACAAGATTCTGGACGAGGCCGGAATCGACTTCCGATTCGTCCTCCCGCACCCTGGATTCAACCGCGAAGTCGGCATAAACTCCGGCCACCATGTGACGCCCGACGGCACCGTTGTCGACGAGCGGACCTGGCTGGCCGGCAAACGCAGGTGGCTGCCCACTCCCGAAGACCTGACCTTCGTCCGATCGCTGATGCACCCGGTGTACGAGCGAGGAAAGATCGCGAGCTGGGTGGCCCCGCCACGCCAGGGCATCAATGGGAAACCGTTCGATTACGAATACGTTTACCTGAGCTGAGCCGATTGAAGGTGTGCCCGTGACCGCTGCCGCTACCGGGTTCAACGCGGCGAGCTACCTGCTCGACCGGCATCTCGCGGAAGGGCACGGGGCGAAGGCCGCGGTCGTGTCCCCGCGGCGAAGTCTCACCTACGCCGGGCTCGCGGCCGAGACCCGCCGGGTCGCGGCGGGACTGAAGGCGATCGGCGTCCGCCCCGAGGAGCGGGTCCTGTTCTGCATGGTCGACGACGTCGAGCTGCTCACCGGGATCCTCGGCGCGATGCTGGCCGGAGCGGTCGCGGTGCCGGTGTCGACCATGGTCACCGGGCTGGACCTCGGCAAGGTGCTGGCCGATTCGCGGGCCAGGGTCCTGTGCGTTTCCGGCGAGTTCGCCGCGCAGGCGACGATCGCGCTCGGGCTGGCGCCGGAGGTCACCGACGTCGTGCTCGACAGGGCCAAGGCCGCCGAACTGCCGTCCGGGGTCCGCGCGCACGACTGGAGCGATCTGTCCACAGTGGACGAGAGCGGTTTCGAACCGGCGCCGACCTGGGAGGATTCGCCCGCGCTCTGGCTGTACACCTCGGGGACGACGGGCAAGCCGAAGGGCGCGATGCACCGGCACGCCGGCATCCGCGCGGTCTGCGAGACGTACGCGCGCGACGTGCTGGACACCGGCCCGAACGACAGGTTCCTTTCCGTCCCGAAGCTGTTCTTCGCCTACGGCCTGGGGAATTCGGCGTTCTTCCCGCTCGCGGCCGGCGGGACGGCGCTGCTCGAACCGGCGAGACCGACCCCGGGGCTGATCGCCGCCAGGGCCCGCGCGGAGCGGCCGACGTTGTTCTTCGCCGTCCCGACCTTCTACGCGGCGCTGCTCGCCAGCGACATCCCGGACGACACGTTCGCCTCGGTGCGCCAGGCGGTTTCGGCGGGGGAACCACTGTCCGCCGTGCTGTACGAACGGTTCCGCGACCGGTTCGGCGTCGAGATCATCGACGGGATCGGCTCGACGGAGGCGTTGCACATCTTCCTGTCCAACCGGCCGCGTCAGGTGCGCGCCGGCAGCACCGGGGTGCCGGTGCCCGGCTACGAGGTCGCCCTGCGCGACGAACACGGCGAGCCCGTGCCGGACGGGCAACCCGGTGAGCTGTACGTCGCCGGGCCGTCGATCGCGACCGGGTACTGGGCGCGGTACGAGACGACGAAGCAGGTCTTCCAGGGCGAATGGCTGCGGACGGGCGACAGTTTCGTGCGCAACGCCGACGGGAGCTACACCTGTCTCGGGCGCTTCAACGACATGCTGAAACCCGGCGGGATCTGGGTGTCTCCCGCCGAGGTCGAGGACAGGCTGCTGCAGCATCCGGCGGTCGCCGAGGTCGCGGTCGTGGCCGCCTTCGACGCCGACGGCATCGAGAAACCGGTCGCGTGCGTGGTCGGCGTTCCCGGCGAACGGCTGGACGCGGACGAGCTGATCGACTTCTGCCGGTCCGGGCTGGCGTCGTTCAAACGGCCGCGAGGCATCGTCGAGCTGGGCGAACTGCCGAAGACGGCGACCGGGAAGATCCGGCGCAACGTCATCCGCGAACTCGTGCGGGACATGTACGAGGTCCGGGCGCCCGCCGCCCCGCCGCATTTGGTCCTCTAGTCGCGGTACTTGCCCGCGCGACTACCGCAACCAGAGGACGAAACGCGGAGGCCAGAACCGGAGTTCAAGACCCGTTGACCGTGCGCAAGGTGCGCATGGCCTCGGCGAGACCGGGCGCGTCGTCACCTAGCGGAGCCAGGACGATGCGCCGCAGGATCTCCGCGCACGCCTCCCGGGCCTGCTGCGCGACGTCGAGACCGTGCTCGGTGAGCGCCGCGAACGTGACGCGGCGGTCGTCCGGGCTGGGCACGCGGCAGATCAGGCCCGCGGCCACCAGCCGGTCCGCGACCTTGGTGAACCCGCCGCTGGACAACGCCGCCTCGACGGCCAGCCGCGTCATCGGCATCCGGTGCTCCGGTGATCGCACGAGCCGCAGCAGGATGTCGAACGACGCCGGCGCCAGGCCGAAGCGTTCGGCGATCTCGCCCATCAGCTTGTTCTGCGTGGCCAGGTAGCCCTCTATCACCAGGCCCCACCACGTGACCACTTCGTCGTCGTTCGGTTCCGTTGTCACGCGGGCGAGGGTACACCAGGAACTCTTCCAGGAATATATCTTGCGCGCGAGAGGTTTTCGGGTTAGCTTGAGTTCACCGGACCTCGGAGGAGGGCACCATGTCGATCAAGACTTCGGGCCTGCACCACGTCACCGCCATCGGTGGCGATCCCCAGCGCAACGCGGACTTCTACACCCGGGCCCTCGGCCTGCGGCTGGTGAAGACCACCGTGAACTTCGACGACCCCGGCACGTACCACCTCTACTACGGCGACCAGTCCGGCAAGCCGGGCTCGCTGATGACGTTCTTCCCGTGGAAGGACGCGCCGAAGGGCCGTCACGGCACCGGACAGGCGACCACGACGTCGTTCTCCGTGCCGGAGGCGTCGCTCGGGTGGTGGAAGCAGCACCTCGCCGAGAGCCGCATCGAGACCAGCCAGATCCGCAACTCCGACGGCGAGGAGACGCTCACCTTCCTCGACCCGGACGGACTGAAGCTGGCGCTCGTCGCGCATCCGCAGGGCGACCCGCGCGACCCTTGGGACACGAAGCTCGTCCCCGCCGAGCACGCCATCCGCGGCCTGCACTCCGTCACGCTCTCGGTGTCCAAAGAGGACGCGACCGCCGGGATGCTGACCGACGGCCTCGGCTTGGCCTTCGAGCACCAGGAGGGCAACCGCCTGCGGTTCTCCGCCGGTGAAGGCGGCCCTGGAGCCCTCGTCGACGTCCTCGTGACGCCGGACGCCCCGCGCGGGCTGGTGGCGTCGGGCACCGTGCACCACGTCGCCTGGCGCGCGCCGGACGAGGCGACCCAGGCCGCTTGGCGCGACGAACTGATCGACGACGGTGTGAACGTGACGTCCATTTTGGACCGCCAGTACTTCCGCTCGATCTACTTCCGCGAGCCGGGCGGCACCCTGCTCGAAGTCGCGACCGACGAGCCAGGGTTCGCGATCGACGAGCCGCTGCTCGAACTCGGCCGCGCGCTGAAGCTGCCGCCGTGGCTGGAGCCGAAACGCGAGGACATCGAGGCGATGCTGCCGAAGCTGGACCTCCCGAGCGAGAACAACCCGCGATGAGCACCTTGGACCACAAGTACGTCGAAGGGTCGCCGGACGAGCCGGTGCTGCTGCTCCTGCACGGCACCGGCGGCGGACCGGACGATCTCGTGCCGCTCGCCCGTCAGCTCAGCCCTGCCTCGGCGCTGCTCGCGCCGGCCGGGCCGGTGTCGGAACACGGTGCGGCACGGTGGTTCCGGCGGCTGGCGGAAGGCGTTTTCGATCACGAGGACGTCGCCTTCCGCGCGAACCAGCTGGCCGACTTCGTGGTCGCCTCGCGCGAGCGGTACGGCCTCGGTGACCGGCGCTTGGTCGCCATCGGGTTCTCCAACGGCGCCAACATCGCCGCCGCGGTGACCCTGCTGCGCCCGGACGCCGTCGGAGAGGCCGCGCTGTTCGCGGCGATGTCTCCGCTCCCGTCGCCGCCGCGGCACGATCTGTCCGGTACGCGGGTCTTCCTGTCGAACGGCGAGCAGGATCCGATGGCGCCGCTGGCGTCGGCGGAGGCGCTCGTCCGCGACCTGCGCGAGCGCTCCGCGGACGTCGTCGCCCACCGCCATCCGGGCGGTCACCAGGTGACGGGCAACGGTTTGGTCGCGGCCGCGGGGTGGCTCAACCCGTAGCGGTGAGAGCAAAGTAGCCGAACGTAACATCGGCGGATGACTAACGGTGACCTCGTCCGGGCCCAGGCCCTGCTCGAAACGGCGCTCCTCGCGGACGGGCACAACGACCTGCCATGGGAGCTGCGGGTCACGACCGGGCCGGATCCGGTCCAGGCCGTGGCGGGCACGGATCTCACGGTCCGCCAGCCGCATCTGCACACCGATTTCCCGAAGCTCGCCGAAGGCAGGCTCGGGATGCAGTTCTGGTCCGTTTACGTGCCCTGCCAGTTCGAAGGGCACAGTGCCGTCACCGCGGTTCTCGAACAGATCGAGATCGTGCACCAGATGATCGAGCGGTACCCGGACAGGCTGGCCTTCGCCGACACCGCCGATCAGGCCGAGGCCGCCTTCCGCGACGGCAAGATCGCGTCGCTGCTCGGCGCCGAAGGCGGCCACAGCATCGCCGAATCCCTTGGCGTGCTGAGGATCCTGCGCCGTCTCGGCGTCCGTTACATGACGTTGACGCACAACTACAACACCACCTGGGCCGACTCCGCCACCGACGAACCCGCGCACGGCGGGCTCACCGAGTTCGGCCGTGACGTCGTCCGCGCGATGAACGAGATCGGCATGCTGGTCGACCTCTCGCACGTCGCGCCGAGCACGATGCGCGCCGCGCTGGAGGTCAGTTCCGCGCCGGTGATCTTCAGCCACTCCTCGTGCGTCGCGATCAACGACCACGCCCGCAACATCCCCGACGACGTCCTGGAGACCCTGGCGGCGAAGGACGGCGTCGCGATGGTGACGTTCGTGCCGGGCTTCATCTCGCCGAAGGTCTCCGAATGGGACGACCAGCTGCGCCAGGACATGGACGCCGCGGGCAAGGACTACCGGAACATCGACCAGCGCTCGAAGTTCACCGCGGAGCGCGGCGGCCCCGAGAAGCCGAAGGCGGGCATCGACGACGTCGTCGCGCACATCGAGCACGCGCGTGAAGTGGCCGGTGTCGACCACATCGGCCTCGGCGGCGACTACGACGGAGTCGCGACACTGCCCGAGGGCCTCGAAGACGTTTCGAAGTACCCGGTGCTGTTCGCCGCGCTGATGGAACGCGGCTGGAGCGACGAGGATTGCGCGAAGCTGGCCGGGAAGAACACCTTGCGCGTCCTGCGCGCGGCGGACGAGGTCACCCGTTCGGACGCTTGAGAGCGCGATCAAGGCGACTTCGGCGGACACTGTCCTGCATGACTCAGCCGCAGGAGGGTGCCGCCGAGGTTCCGGTCGAGCCCGTCTCACCGCCCGAAGCCGCTGGCGGCGCGCGCCACAGCGGCAAGTTCGACGCCGGCCCGAAACTCAAGCGCACGCGGGTGAGCGGCACCTGGATCGCCGTCATCGTGGCGCTGATCCTGCTGGTGTTCCTGCTCGTGTTCATCCTGCAGAACCAGGACACCGCCACCGTCCACTTCCTCGGCATGTCCGGCAGCATGCCGCTGGCCGTCGCGATGCTGTTCTCCGTGATCGCCGGTGGCGCCGTGGTCGCGCTCGTCGGCGGTGCCCGGATCCTGCAGTTGCGCAAGCAGGCCAAGAAGTCCCGGCATCAGCTCCGCTGACGTCTGTCAGAGGACAGCGCCGCGCCGGAACTCGCTGGGGTTGACGCCCCGGACCCGTTTGAACGCCGCGCTGAAGCCGAACGGGTCGGAGTAGCCGACGGTGCGGGCGATATCGGAAATGGTCGTGGATTCCTTGCCAGCCAAGAGATCCGCCGCGAGGGTCATCCGCCAGCGGGTGAGGTAGGTCAGCGGTGGCTCACCGACCAGGTCGGCGAACCGCTTGGCCAGCGTCGACCGTGAGACCCCGGTCCGCCCGGCCAGCGAGCCGACCGTCCACGGCGCCGCCGGCTCCGCGTGCAGCAGGCGCAGCGCGTCGCCGACCACGGGATCCCGCTGGGCCGCCCACCACGCCGGGGGCTCGCCGCCGGGCCGGTCGAACCATTCGCGCAGGGAGCAGACCAGCATCCAGTCCAGCAACCGGTCGAGGACCACCTGCTGACCGGGCGCGTCGACGGCGACCTCGGCGGCGAGGTGGTCCAGCACGGGATCGCCCGCGCCCCCGGCGTCCACGCGCACCACGACGGGCAACGCGTCCAGCAGCGGGCGGCCGATCTCGCCGCCGACCGGATACGCGCCGACGATCAAGGTCGTCTCGCCGCCGGGTTCGTCGGCCCAGCCGAGGCGGTGCCGGGTCCCGCCCTGTTCGGGCGTCGCGCAGTGCTCGCCGCACGCGATCGGCTCGGCGAGGGTGCCGACCTCGTCGACGAAGGTGAAAGTCCCGGGACCGCGCACGATGATCGTCTCGCCCGCGCGAAGCGGCTCGGGCGGAGCGTCTTCGGGCACGACCCAGCCCGCCCCGGTGAGGACGGCGCACAGGGTCAGCGGCGCGCCGTCCACGAAGTGCAGCGACCAGGGCGGTGACAGGGCCGAACTGCCGAACAACGAGCCGTGGGACCGCACCCCACGGATCAGGTCACTGAACACGTCCACGCCACCGACGTTAGACGAATACACAGGCGATCCGGCTTTTCGCCTATGGGCACGTCCAAGCGGGCCGTGTTGAATCGAGCTCATGTTGACCGCCGAAGACCTGGAATTCCTCCGCCGTCCCCTGCACGGGTTCCTGACCGTGGCCGACGGGCCGGTCCGGCCGGTGTGGTTCGAAGCCACCGGCGAGGGCACGGTCCAGTTGTTCACGCCCCGGGACTCGCCCAAGGTGCGGCGGCTGGACGGCGATCCCCGTGCCTCGATCATCGTGGCCGCGCCGGTGGGCGAGCGCGAACGCTGGGTCTCCGTCGCGGGTCGCGTCACCGTGGAGCAGGACGGGGCACACGAGCTGGCCGCCCGCCTCGGCGCCCGTTATTGGGACCTCGACGACCCGGCACACTCCGGCGAACTCGCCGGGATCCAGGAGCTGGATCTCGTCCGGCTCGTCATCCACCCGGAGAAGGTCAGTCGCTACTCGTTGTGATGATCGACGTCATCCCGAGCACGGTGGCGCAAACGTTTTCGTCGCCCTTGGCGGTGACCCGGTCCCGGTCCGCCGGGTTCCGGGTGCACAGCCGCCAGAAGGTGTCCGCGTCCGTCGTCACCGAGGCCAGCGGCGCGCGCGACGTCGGCGCGACGCGATCGAGCGACCAGCCGTCCGAGGTCCGCTGCGCCGTCCACTTGCCGCCGCCCTGGCCGGTGACGGTGTAGACGACCTGACGTCCGGTCCGCGTCTCGACGTCACGCAGCGTGTGCGGCAGTGCCCGGACGAAGGTGTCGACCACCGGCCCGCGGAAGTCCCGTTCGTCGAGCGTGCGGGCACCGACGGCCTCGCGGATCTGCTGCTGGTGCACCCAGAACTCGGTGTACTCGCGGGCGACGTCGAGCCAGACCGGCGCCGGTTCGTCCCCGGCCCAGCTCACCGGCTCGCCGAGCGCGTCGAGGTCGGCGCGGCCCCATATCTCGGCGAGCTGCGAGGTGCTGTCCACCAGCATCGCGAACAGCACTTCGGGGGACAGCCGACGGCACGCGACCACCCATTCGTCGTTGATCCGGTCGATGAACTTCGCGAAGTGTTCGCCCTCGCGGGGCGCCGTCGTCCGGTAGCCGTCGCGATCGCGCGACAGCCTGCCGAGCTTGCCGCCCAGGATGTGGGCGGCGAGATCGTGCACCGTCCAGCCCGCGCAGACCGTCGGCGCGGCCCACTGCTCCGCGTCGAGACCGGTGAGGACGTCGAGCAGGGCTTGCTCTTCCCGCGCGAACAGCGGGAGGACGTCGATCGGCGGACCCCAGCGCGTGAAGCTCATGTATGCATCCAAACACCCGCGTCGATCACAATTTCGGCCGTTCGGCCTACTCGCAGGTAGCATCAGCGCGAACGTGAGGGGAGTGCCCGTGAGCAACGATCGACCCGCCGGTGACGACCTGGCCGCTTTCGCCAAACGCGCGGGGCAGCTGGCGGGCTGGGCCGCCCGCACGGGCATGGAATTCACCCGCAAACTCCCCGGCGTCGACCTCGCGGAACAGGTCATCAAGCAGGGTGAGCGGCAGCTGCTTTCGGAGCTGCGCCGCCGTCTCGACGAGGTCGACGACCCGTACCACGCCGCGCTCACCGCCGCGTCCGCGATGAACCGGCCCGACGCCAACGGCTCGCGCCCGGTCGAAGCGACCATCACCCTCGTGCACACGCGTGCCCAGCTCGAACCGCTCCGCGCCGCGATGGCCGAACTGCTCAACCACTCGATCGGCTTCGGCCGCGAGCGGGCTCGCGAGTACCTCTACGCGATCATCCTGCGGCAGCTGACGCCCGACGAAGCCCGCATCCTCTCCGCGCTTTCCGACGGCTCGCCGTTCCCTGCCGTCGACGTCGCCGAGCGGACCAACCTCGGTGGCGCCGGGCGGGTAGTGCTCCGCAACGCCTCCACCGTCGGCAAGGCCGCCGGGGTTTCGCTGCCCGACCAGGTGCCCGGCTACCTCACCAGGCTGATCGGGCTCGGCCTGGTCGAGCTGGACGAAGAGGTGCCCTCGCTGGAGACGCAGTACGAGATCCTGCTGACCGACGAGACCGTCCGCGAGGCGGAGAAGTCGGTCAAGCGGGCCAAGTTCGTCAAGCGCACCGTCCACATTTCCCGGCTCGGCGCCCAGTTCTGGCAGGCCTGCGACCCGAGCGCCGGCTGACCCCGGCATGGGTGCCTTCCTCGACGGGATCCTCGCCGACTTCGCCGAGCATTGGCCGATCTACGTCTCGATCCCGATCGTCGCCGCCCTGATCGGCTACACCACCAAACTCGTCGCGATCCGGATGATGTTCCAGCCGGTCGAATTCGTCGGGATCAAACCGTTCCTCGGCTGGCAGGGCATCGTGCCCAAACGCGCCGCGCGGATGGCGAGCATCGCCTGCGACACGATGACCGAGCAGCTGATCAAACCGGCGGAGGTCGTCGCCAGGCTCGATCCGCAGAGAATCGCGCGGGAGATCGAAAAACCGCTCCAGGCCGCGGTCGAGGACATCGTGCGCGACGTCGCCGGTCACTATCAGCCGGGGCTGTGGGAATCGCTGCCGGTGGGGATGCAGCGGCTGGTGATCCAGCGCGTCCAGGCCGAGACGCCGAAGATGGTCGCGGCCGTGCTGGAGCTGATCAAGTCCGATGTGGACAGTGTGTTCGACCTCAAGGGCATGGTGGTCACCGCCCTGGTCAAGGACAAACGGCTGCTGAACCGGATCTTCCAGGAGGCGGGCGACAAGGAGTTCAAGTTCATCGCCCGCTCCGGCATCTTCTTCGGCGGGCTGATCGGCGTGATCCAGATGATCGCGTGGCTCCTGTTCAAGTTCCCGCTGATCATGCCGCTGTTCGGCCTGTTCACCGGCTGGTTCACCGACTGGCTGGCGCTGCGGATGATCTTCTACCCGATCGAAGAGCGCCGGTACTTCGGCGTGCGCTGGCAAGGCCTGTTCCTGAAGCGGCGCGGCGAGGTCGCGGAGGCGTACGGCGCGCTGATCGCGAAGGAGATCATCACCCCGCACAACGTGATCGAGGCGGTGCTGCACGGGCCGCTGTCGGACCGGGTGCTCGGGCTCATTCAACGTCAGCTCGACGAACAGCTCGGCCGCCGCGTCGGCGTCGGGAAACCGCTGGTCGTGTTCGCCGTCGGCAGCAGGCGGTACCAGGACATGAAGCTGAACATCGCCGAGAAGATCATGGACAAGCTGCCGGAGACCATGCGGTACATCGAGGACTACGCGAACGACGCGATGGACATCCGGAACGTGCTGGTGACCAAGATGAAGGAACTGTCGCCGCGCGAGTTCGAGGGTCTGCTGCGGCCGGCGTTCCAGCAGGACGAATGGATCCTGATCGCGACCGGCGCCGTCCTCGGCTTCGCCGTCGGCGAGGCGCAAGTCCTCCTCCTGGAACACTTCGCCGCCTGAGCCCCCTTCTCCTCTCCCGCGTTTCGTCCTCTGGTTGCGGTACTTGCGCGTGCAACTACCGCAACCAGAGGACTAAACGCGCCGGTGGCAGGGGCGTGTATCCAGGGGCAGCGATCGGGCACCTGATTGCGAGGGCGTGAAATTGCCCTTACGGGTGAACGAATCTCGGCACCAACGGCGGTACGCCGACTCGCCCGTCCGGTCTAAAGTGCTCGTGCACTTAAGCCTTGGGGAGGGCGCACATGGCCGACGCGGGGAGCCCGTGGCCGCAGGAGATCCGGCTGGCGATGACCATGGTGGGCGGGGCGAGCCTCGCGGTCTGGATGGGCGGGGTCGCCACCGAGACCTCACATCTGCTGCACGCGTCGAGAACGCCGGAATCCGAGGGGCCGTACCGCGCCCTGCTCGATCTGCTCAACGCCACGGTTTCGCTCGACGTGCTCACCGGCACGAGCGCGGGCGGCATCAACGCGGCGTGCCTCGGGCTGGCCGAGGCGTTCCGGTCGAGCCCGCAGGTGCTGCGCGACACGTGGATCAGCACGGGGTCGCTCGACAACCTGATCCGCGACCCCGGCGAGAAGGAACCGCGCTCGCTGCTCGACGGCGACAAGGTGCTCCTGGCGGATCTCAAGGACGCGCTGCACCGCATCACCGACAAGGCCACGGTCAAACCGGACTGTCCCGACATCACCGTGCTGCTCACCGGCACGATGATCGACGGCGAGACGACCAGGTTCGACGACGCGCTCGGGAACCTGGTGCGGGACACCGAGCACCGGCTCCTCTTCCGCTTCGATGGTCCTTTGTGGACGGATGACGTCGTGGGCCCGCTCGCGCTCGCGGCGCGCTCCACCGCGTCGTTCCCCGGCGCGTTCGAACTCTCCCGCATGCCGATCGGCGAGAAGACCGGGCCGCTGCATCCGGACATGACCCGGTACACCGACGTCACCCGGTCGCATTGGCTGACCGACGGCGGCGTGCTGCTGAACAAGCCGCTGCGCCCGGCGTTGCGGGAGATCTTCGAACGACAGTCGCATTCCGACGTCCGGCGGCTGCTGCTGTACGTGGTGCCGACGGCGGAACGCGAAGCCGAGCGGGTCGAGGTCGATCCGGACCGGCCGCCGCTGCTGGGCAGCGCGATGAGCAAGGTCGTCGGCACCGTCCTGAGCCAGACGATCAGCGCCGAGCTCGAGGATCTGACCCGGCACAACGACGCTGTCGTCCGAACCAGGGGAACTCGCGTTTCCCTTGCCTCGATGGGGGTTCGCGGCGGTCCGGACGCGCTGGTCGACCAGCGGCTGATGAACGACTACCGCGATCGGCGGGTCCAGGAGGACGCCACCGCGCTGGTCCGTGAGGCGACCCGCAGGCTCTCTCTGTCCGATGTGGAGGATCCGGGCCGTCAGTGGGCGTCCGGCACGGCGGCGCAGCTGCGCGCGGCCGCGGCGGAGGGACTGCGCGACGGCCTGCCCACCGCGCCGCCGAAGGACACCTGCGAACTCCAGGACCTGGTGGCCTTCCGGACCACCGCGCTGGACGATTCGGTCGCCACCGGCCTCCAGCTGGTGAACGCGGGCTTCCGGCTCGACCCGGCGCCGGAGCAGGCGGTGCAGCTCAACCGCTGCCGCGTGCTGCTGCACGAGGCGCGGCACAAGGCCGCGCGCGGCGAGCGGCTCGCGGGCTGGGTCACCGAACAGGATCCGCCGGACGCCAAGGTCACGCTCGCGGCCTGGATCGAGGGCCTCGCCAAGAAATGGGCCGCAAGGGGCCGGTCGGACACCCTGAAGGAGGCGTGGCCGATCGTGGTCGCCGCGCTCCGTCAGGCGACGCCGATCCTTTTGCCGCTGGCACAGGCGAAACCCGACACCGAAGCCGCCGACACGGTCACCACGCTGCTGGCGTGGACCGGGCTCACCTCCGGCGACGACAGCGCCGGCGACTCGGTCGTCACCTCGCGCCTGGTGCGCCTGCACATCGCGACCCGGGGGCTGCTCGCGCAAGCGCCCTCGGTCGACCAGCGGGTCGACCTCGTCCAGGTGAGCGCGGATTCGCGGACGCTGATGGACATGAAGCGGCGCCGTTCGTGGGACAAGCTCACCGGCATGCAGGCCGACTACTTCGGCGCCTTCTACAAGGCGTCGTGGCGCGCGAACGACTGGATGTGGGGCCGGGTCGACGGCGCGGGCTGGCTGATCCAGTGCCTGCTCGATCCGAAACGCCTGCGGCTGCTGCGCGACGTCGTCGGGCGGGAGGCCTTCCGCAAGCAGGTCCGGGAAACGTTCGAGAAGATCGGATGGCGGCGGCCGGGCACCGAAGACGGCCTGTCGCAGGAAGAAGCGGAGTCGTTGCGCGCGCAACTGGCCGGTGAACTCGCTTTCCTCGGCCTCGACGGCGAACTCGGTGACGTGGAGAAGGAAACCGAGCTCCCGATCAGCATGCCGGTGACGGCGATGGTGCTCGCCAGGGTCCGCCAAGCGGAGATCGCGCGCGAGGAACTGCCCTGTGTCGGCCTCCACTGTGGACACGACGCGAAAACGGCCAAGGGGAACGGGAAACCGTCGGAACGGTTCCGGCGCCTGATCGAAAACGAACCGGAGACCGACGAGCAGACCCAGCGCGCGTTCCAGGCGTGCCAGGTCTCCGGCGAACGGTTCGACCACGAACGCGGGACGATGCTGCTGACGAAGACGCTGGTCAAGGCGGGTGCCGCCGGGATCAACGCGGCCGCGGGGGCGACCAGGGTGCCGAAATCGGTCCAGCCCGCCGCGACCTTCGCCAAGGCCGCGAGCCGCAGCGCGTGGTGGATCACACGCGGCGCGGCCACCCTGCCGTCCCCGTGGAACGTGCTCGCCGCGCTGATCACCGTGCTGGCCGGGTTCGTCATCGGCGGCCAGGGCGGGCCCGTCCTGCAGTGGGTCGGCGTCCCGGTGGCCGCGGGCGCCATCGTGTTCCTGGTGGTCAGCCTGATGACGTTGCGCAAGACGTGGCGGATGGTGCTCACGGTGCTCGCCGTGCTGGTGGGAGCGGGTCTGCTGTTCGCCGCGTTCCTGCCACCGGTCCGTGATCCGCTGTTCGGCTGGCTCGGCGGCGTCGTCGCGGGCTGGCGGCGCGGCGAGGCGCCGGTCTGGTGGCTGGTGGTCTGTCTGCTGATTCTGCTGCCCGCCGTCTGGACGCCGCTGGGTTCCGTATTCCGGCGGCGCCACCGCCGCTGAACCGCCGAATTGTGGCCTGGTCCTGCGACCGAGTGGTAACGGTTGGTATCGTCACATCCAGTGAGACCGCGACGAAGCGGCCTTACCCACCAGTGCTGCGCTTCAAACGTTACCGTTACCTTTGTCACGTGTGTTTCAGGGTTGTTGCAGGTAGCCGCGTTGCCGCCGCCGCGCTGATCTGACCGCGCCCGAATCCTCCGGTACGTTTCTTGGACATGTCCGGAAAGCACTTGATCGAAAACCCGACCAAGGCAGACGGTGCCGCGCTCTGGAGAATCGCCCGCGATTCGAAGAAGCTCGATCTCAACACGCCTTACGCCTATTTGCTGTGGTGTCACGATTTCGCCGACACCTCGGTCGTCGCGAAAGTCGACGACACCCCGGTCGGCTTCGTGATCGGGTATCGGAAGCAGGACACCGGCTTCGTCTGGCAGGTCGCGGTCGACGCGTCCCAGCGCGGAAAAGGCCTGGCCGGGGCACTGCTCGACGAGCTGTTCAGTCAGCTCACCGCCCAGGGTGTGCGGTACCTCGAAACCACGATCACGCCGGACAACGAGGCTTCGATCCGGTTGTTCGCCTCGTTCGCCAAGCGGTGGAACGCCACTTTGGAACGCCGGGATCTGTTCACCGCCAAGGATTTCCCGGCCGAGGACGGAACGCATGAGCAGGAGGACCTGTACCGAATCGGTCCGCTCAGCAGTCAATAGAACGTAAATCCGGGGATCCCAGGGAGAAAGAAAACGTGATGAGCATTTTCGAGGAACTCGAATCCGAAGTACGCAGTTACAGCCGTGGCTGGCCCGTGGTGTTCGACCGGGCCCAGGGGAGCTACCTGTACGACGAGGACGGCAAGGCCTACCTCGACTTCTTCGCCGGTGCCGGCGCGCTCAACTACGGGCACAACAACCCGGCGCTCAAGCGGGCCCTGATCGACTACATCGCCCGTGACGGCGTCACGCACGCGCTCGACATGTTCACCGTGGCCAAGCGGGACTTCCTCGAGACCTTCAAGGAAAAGATCCTCGCGCCGCGCGAACTCGACTACAAGGTCGTCTTCCCCGGCCCCGGTGGCGCGAACGCGGTCGAGGCCGCGCTGAAGCTCGCGCGCAAGGTGACGGGCAAGGAATCCGTCATCAACTTCACCAACGCCTTCCACGGGATGACGCTGGGTGCCCTCTCGGTGACCGGCAACTCGATGAAGCGCGGCGGCGCCGGTGTCCCGCTGGTGCACGCCACCCCGATGCCGTACGACAACTACTTCGACGGCTCGATCCCGGACTTCCTCTATTTCGAGAAACTTCTCGAAGACTCCGGAAGCGGCCTGAACGAGCCCGCGGCCGTTATCGTCGAAGGTGTGCAGGGCGAGGGCGGCATCAACGCCGCGCGCATCGAGTGGCTCAAGGCGCTGGATGATCTGTGCAAGAAGCACGGCATCCTGCTGATCCTCGACGACGTCCAGATGGGCTGCGGCCGCACCGGCCCGTTCTTCAGCTTCGAGGACGCGGGCATCAAGCCCGACATCGTCTGCCTCTCGAAGTCCATCGGCGGCTACGGCATCCCGATGGCGCTGACGCTGATCCGCCCGGACCTCGACGTCTGGGAGCCGGGCGAGCACAACGGCACCTTCCGCGGCATCAGCCCGGCGTTCGTCACCGCGACGGAGGCGCTGCGCGTCTACTGGAGCGACGACGAGCTGGAGAAGTCGACCAAGGCCAAGGGCGAGCGCATCGCCGCCGCGTTCCAAGGCATCGTCGAGGCGTACCCGGACGCGAACCTGTTCGCGAAGGGCCGCGGCCTCGCCAGGGGCCTCGAGTTCGCCAACGGCGACCTCGCGGGCAAGGTCTGCGCCGCCGCGTTCGAGCGCGGGCTGCTGATGGAGACCTCCGGCCCCGACGGCGAGGTCATGAAGCTGCTGCCGCCGCTGACGCTCACCGACGAAGAACTCACGAAGGGCCTGTCGATCATCGACGAGTCCATCGCCACCGTCCTGAACTGACCGCCCTCAACCGAGAACGAGAAGGAGTTTTCCGTTGCTTGTCCGAACACTCGACGAGGTCACCGACACCGACGCCGACATCAAGACCCCGAACTGGCGCAGCAAACGCATCGTGCTCGCCAAGGAGGGCGTCGGTTTCTCGGTGCACGAGACCACGCTTTACGCCGGGACGGTCAACGATTTCTGGTACGCGAACCACATCGAAGCGGTCTTCATCACCTCCGGTGAAGGCGAGCTCGAGAACACCGCGACCGGCGAGATCTTCCAGCTGAAGCCGGGCACGTTGTACCTGCTGAACGATCACGACAAGCACCAGGTCCGGCCCAAGACCGAGATCAAGTGCGTCTGCGTGTTCAACCCCCCGATCACCGGCCGCGAGGTCCACGACGAAAACGGCGTGTACCCGCTCGTAACCGAACCCTAAAAATCGCTCGAGGAGGCGACTGCATTGACGCTGACCGACACCCGAGTCGACGACAGCTACCCGACGCGTGTCACGGGCAAGCCCGAACACCTGCCCAGGACGCACCCCACCGTCTGGGGCGGCGAGGCCGACGGTCCCATCGACGCGGCCACGCTCGCCAACCACGAAACCCGTGGTTACACCGTCGTCGACCAGCTGTTGTCGCCTGGCGAGATCCAGACGTACTGGCAGGAACTCGTCCGCATGTCGTCGGGGGACCACCGCGACGACGAGCGCGTCATCACCGAGGCCAAGACCGGTGAGGTCCGCTCCATCTTCGACGTCCACGAGACCAGCGAGCTGATCGCGGAGCTCGTCCGCGATCCCCGCGTGCTCGACCGGGCCCGGCAGATCCTCGGCTCCGAGGTCTACATCCACCAGAGCCGCGTGAACTACATGCCCGGCTTCAAGGGCACCGGGTTCTACTGGCACTCGGACTTCGAGACCTGGCACGCCGAGGACGGCATGCCGGCGCCGCGCGCGGTCAGCTGCTCCATCGCGCTCACCGACAACTACCCGTTCAACGGCGGGCTGATGGTGATGCCGGGTTCACAGCGGACCTTCGTCCAATGCGCCGGGGAAACCCCCGAGGACAACTACAAGAGTTCGCTGAAAGAGCAGCGGGTCGGTGTTCCCAATGAGGAAGACATCACCAAACTCGCCGCCGAATACGGAATCGACCAATTCACCGGACAGGCCGGTTCGGCGCTCTGGTTCGATTCGAATGTGATGCACGGTTCGTCGAACAACATCACCCCGTACCCGAGGTCGAACATCTTCATCGTGTTCAACAGCGTCGAGAACGCGCTGCGGGAGCCGTTCGCCGCGATCGAACCGCGCCCGGCGTTCATCGCCGGCCGCGACTCGACACCCCTGTCGCGCTGACGAACCCGCAGGTAGCGAAGGCCATGACGGGGCGCCTGTAGCCGACGGTGTGCGCCCTGTTACGTTGTCGCCTACGTGAGCGGGCCAGTGGGCTCGCTCACGTAGGTGTTGTCGACGGACGAACGGGTTCTTCGCTCGGGGTGAGCCCACCCGGACGGACGTGGACGCCGATGTCCGGTGTGGGTCGCGCCCCCAGGCGGCCCAAATCGGACATCCCCCGGCTCCGTGCCATCAGATCGGGACTGATGGCACGGGGCCTTATTTTTTTGCCGGGTAGGGCAAAGATGGTGTGGTACGCGCGATCCACCGGGCACCCCGCTCCGCTGTTCCCAGTCTCATGTTCCCAATGTCGCATTTGAGACGCTCAGCGTCTCAAGTGCGACATTGGGAACATCGGCCGCGGAGGACCGCGAGCCACTGCTCACGATCTGTCACCGCCAGCCACGCGAACTGCCTGTTGAGCGCGCGAGAGGTTACCCAGGGTGAGGCTGTGTGGAAATAGGGACGTTCAACGTCCCTATTTCCACACAGCCCTCGCGTCGCCGGCGGTTCGGCTGTCGTGATCGGACCGGTCATACAGGGACTGGGCGGACGTCACAAAGGTTATTTCCGCGCGCTGACGAAGACGTTTCGCAGGGCGCCAGATGGTGGTCAAGCTGCGGATTCGTGGTCAGGGCGCCCTACAAAACGTCTTCGTGGGCCTTCGGCCTGAAAGAGGGCGCGCGGGGTGAAGTCTCCCCGTCGCGCTGGCGCGCTTCCGGGGAGACGAGTCCGCCGGTCACTTCTCCTGAGCTCACGTGAGCGTCCGGGATTCCGAAGCCCCCAATGTGGCATTGGGGACGCTTGGTGGCCCCAATGTGGCATTGGGGGCATGGGGGGTCGCCGCCCGCTATGTCTCTCTTCCCTCGCGTTTTCTGGTTGGCGGCGTCTTCGCGCGGTAGGTTGGCTACTCCGGTAAGGGGAGAGATCGGGGGAGGGGGTTTGTCATGGGCGAAAGCGGTTCCCCTGCCCGCTTCCAACTCCTCGGTCCCGTGCGGCTCCTCGACGGCGAACGGCCGGTCCCCGTCGGCGGTCCCGGCGTCCGCGGACTGCTCGCGCTGCTGGCCCTGAAAGTCAACAAAGTCGTCGGGCTCGACGAGATCATCGACGCGCTCTGGGGGCACGACCCGCCCGCCACCGCCCGCACGATCGTCCACGGCAACGTCTCCCACCTGCGGCGCGTGCTCCGGGACATCCAGGGCGACCATCCGCGCGGCGCCCAGATCCTCACCGCGCCGCCCGGGTACCAGCTCACCGTCGAACCCGGCCGGATCGACGTCCACCGTGCCCGGTCGCTGCTGGAGCGGGCGTCCACCGAAGACCCGGACAAGGCGTCCGAGCTGCTCGCCGAGGCCCTCGCGCTCTGGCAGGGACCGGCGCTGGCCGGAGTGCCGGGGTCCGTCCGCGCCCCCGAACTGGAGGACCTGCGGCTCGCCGTCCACGGTGCCAGGGTCGACGCGGATCTCGAACTCGGCAGGCACGCGGAACTGATCGTCGAGCTCAGCCCGCTGGTCCGGGCCAAGCCGCTCGCCGAACGCACGGCCGGTCAGCTGATGCGCGCGCTCTATCACGCCGGGCGCCGCGGTGACGCGCTCGAGCTCTATCGCACGGTGTCCCGGGCGACGCTGCGCACGCTCGGCGTCGAACCCGGCGCGGATCTGCGCTGGCTGCACGAACGCGTCCTGAACGACGACCTGCCGGTCAAGGTCGTCGAGGACGCGAAAGCCGAAGCGCATCCCGTCCAGCAGTTGCCGCCCGCCGTGCCGAGCCTGGCCGGGCGCGAGGCCGATCTCGCCTGGCTCGACGATCTCGCCGAGCGGGCCGAAGCGGGCGAGACCGCGGTCGGCGTGGTCTCCGGGACCGCGGGGATCGGCAAGAGCAGCCTGGTGGTGTGGTGGGCGCATCGCGCCGCCCGCCGCTTCCCCGACGGCATCCTTTTCGCCTCGCTGCGGGGTTTCGACCCGCAGCACCCGCCGCTGGAGCCCGCCGATCTGCTCACGCAGTTCCTGTTCGGGCTCGGCGTCCCCGCCGACGGCATCCCCGAGCAGGTCCACGAACGCATCGCCCTCTACCGCTCGATGATCGCCGGTCGCCGGATGCTGGTGATCCTCGACAACGCGCGTTCGGCCGATCAGGTGCGGCCGCTGCTGCCGCCCGGCTCGCGGTCGATGACGCTGGTGACCAGCCGCTCCAGGCTCGACGGACTCGCCGTGTCCAACGCCGCCAAACTGCGTGTCCTCGGCACGCTCGCGCCCGGTGACGCCGTCCGGCTGATCGAGGAACTCGCCGGGCCGGCCGGATTCGACCTCAACCACGCGCTCGCCCGGCTCTGCGGTTATCTCCCGCTCGCGCTGCGGATCGCGGGCGCGCGGCTCGCCGCCAGCGCGCAGTGGTCCGCGCAGGACCTGGTCGACGAACTCGGCAACGAGCGGACGCGGCTGGCCGCCCTCGACGTCGAGGGCCCCGACGACGGGGTCCGCGCGGCGTTCGACGTCTCGTTCCGGGGGCTTCCCACCGACGTCGCGAACACGTTCCTGCGGCTCGGCGTGGTCCAGGTCGTCTCGGCCGGTTCTCATCTGACGGCCGCGATCGGCGACATCACCGTCGGCGAGGCGCGGCGGCATCTGCGGGTGCTCGCCGCGCACAACCTGCTCGCCGAAACCGGCCGCGATTCCTTCGTGCCGCACGACCTCGTCCGCCTGTTCCTGCGCGAGCTGGCGGAGAACGAACTCGACGAGGAAGACCGCGAAGACGTGCTGTCGCGGTCGGTGCGGTTCTATCAGGCCGTCGCCGACCGGGCGCGGCGGAAGATGCTGCGGATCGTCGACCCCCTCGACTTCACCGACGCGTTGAGTGACGCGCAGATGCCGCCGCTGAACTCCTTCGCCGAAGCGCAGGACTGGTTCACCGCGGAATGGGCGAACCTGCTGGAGGTCCTCGAAGCCGCCCGTGCCGGCGGGCGCCACGACGACGTCTGGCGGCTGGCCAGGGTCGCGCACACCTATCGCGCGGTGTACCCGTTGCTGGACGACTGGAAGCGGCTGGTCGAGATCGGGCTGGAGGCCGCCGAGCGGTCCGGTGACGTCCTCGGCCGGTGCTGGATGCTGATTTCGCGCTGCGCCATCGCGCTCACCTTCGAACTGCCGCAGGGCTGCCTCGCCGACGCCGAACGCGCGCTGGAACTCGCGAGCGCGATCGGCGACAACCGGCTGATGGTCTCGGCGAACATCCATCTCGGCTGCGCGCTGACTCTCCTCGCCCGGTACGACGAGGCCATCGCGACGCTGCGGCAGGCGGTCGAGGAGACCGACCGGACCGGAGACCTCGAACTGCGCGGGCAGGCGCTCAACAACTGCGCGGAGGCCGAAAAGCGGGCGGGGCGGTTCATCGAGGCGATCGGGCACCAGATCGCCTCGCTGGAGATCGACCGGACCCTCGGCGACGAAAGCTACGTCGTCGTCTCGCTGAACAACCTGGCCGAACTGAGCATGAGGATCGGCGAACTCGCCGCCGCCGAGCGATACGTCTGGGAAGCCGTAGACCTGACGATCAGCAGGCGGTTCGTCCTCCAGGAGGGCGTGCTGAGGCTGACACTGGGCAGAGTGCTGCGGGCCGGGTCGGATGTGGACGGTGCCCGCGAGCAGTTCGCGATCGCGCTGAAGATCCTCTCCGACGCCAATCCGAAGCTCGCCGCGCTGGTCCGCGCGGAACTCACGGACCTCGGCGAAGGTCCGTGAGTGATCCTTAGCGGATTCTTAGTGGCCTCGCCTCTTGCGCGCGTAGGGTCCGTTTCAGCGTCGATCGAGCCCTAGGGGAGGGGCATTCGGTAGGGATCGGCGCTCGGGCGGACCCTTCGGGATCCGTTTGAAGAGCCGCCAGGAGCGGCTCGTGGCGGTCCGGCCGGTGGAGGTGGGGGCGATACCGGCCGGCCGCCAGGCGGCCTTCCCGCGTTCAGTCCTCTGGATGCGGTGGTTGCGCGTGCAAGTACCGCATCCAGAGGACCGAACGCGGAGATCAGCCGGTGCTCGCGGTGCACAGGGCGATGGTCTGGCCCTTGTTTTCCGCCACCTTCTTGCCGTTCACGAGGATCGTGCAGGCGATCTGGTTGCTGACCGACGAGTTCCGGGTGTCCGCGGTGACCGTGAGCATGTAATCGCCCGAGTTGAAGGACGCCGTGCCGCGCCATTCGTCGGTACTCGCCGGAGTCGTTTCGGTCCGCTGGTCGTTGAGCGCGCCGAACCGGACGGTCGCGCCGCCGGACGCGCTGACGACGAACTCGACGGTGTTCTTGTCCCCGGAGACCGCCGGGATGTGCAGTCCCGACTGACCAGTAGCAAAGAAGTTGGTGTAGACCAGTAACCCGGTTGCGGCCAGCAAACCGGCGAGGGAAAGCGCGAGCCCCGCGACGCCCATTCCCTTCTTGTCCGCTTCGCCCTTCTTGATTTTGGTCAAACCGATTACGGAAAGAATCATTCCGACTACGGCGAGCGGCCAGGCGGCGACCCCGGCGACCGGGACGAAGGCGACCACGAGTGCCGCGAGTCCGACCAGGAAACCGGCGATGACCAGGCCGTTCTTGGGCTTTCGGTGCCGGGTCCCGTGTGTGGCGAACCCCGGGCCGTAGCGGGTGGCGGGCGGGTGCGGGAGAGGTGGATCGGTCGGCATACGTGCCCTTTCGGAGGCTTCCGTCCGAAGACGTTAACCCATCGTTCGGGGCAATGGCCGAAATTGTTACCTGCCGGAAAAAGTCATTATTGAACGATGATCATGCGGTTATCGATATTTTCTGACGAGAATTGTGGCATCGCCGAATGTCGGAAACCCGATCACTGATCGAACAGACTGACTTCCGGGGTGATCTCCAGCAGTTCGTGCACCGGGCGGCCGCGGCGGCCGTCGATGGTCGTGGTGCGCACGACGCGCAGTCGCGCGGTGACCGGCCGGTCCAGGTTCTCCTTGATCTCGTCGAGCAGATCCGGCGCGACCGCGCCCTGGATCGTGCCGCCCGACTCGCGTTCGAGATAGAAGATCCGGCGCCGGGTGCGGACCCCGTCCAGCCTGCCGCTGACCGTCTCGTAGCCGACGGCTTCCCGCGACTCGCGCAGGCTCCCGGACAGGATCCTCGCCTGCTCGGTGGTCATGCTGCGGGTCAGTTCCTCGCCCGCGGTCGGGGTCAGCGCCATGCCGATCCCGGCGTGCTTGCTGACCGCGTTGACGATGTCGCTGACCGCGTTGCGGACGGTGTCGCGCTGCAGCAGCACCGCGTCCAGCGCGCCGTCGTCGGAGCCGTTGGCGGGCAGGAAGTCGCACAGTTCCTTGACCGCGCGCTCGGACAGGGACTCGATCCCGTCGTGGATGAGCGCGTCTTCGAGTGCCGGCTCGGGGAAGCCGAAGAAGATCGCGTTGCCCGCCTGGCCGCGCTGGATCAGCGGGGCCTTCTCCCGGTCCGCGGGCTGGACGATGGTCACCTCACCCGACGGGTTGCGGATGATGTGCCCGATCTTCGCCGTCGCGTCCTGCAGCGCGCGGCTGATGTCGGAGAAGGTGTACGCGTCGAGATGCGACTCACCGATCACGGACACGCGAAGCAGCGGCGAACGGGACGTCCGCTCGAACTTCGCGTACGCGGCCATCGCCGACGCGCGGGCGAGGTCGTCGAGCCAGGTGCCGCCGGGGATCTCGTCGGCGATACGCCGGAATTCGTTCCTCACCAGATCACTTCCGGAATTCCCCTGCCACCCGATGCCCACACTTCTTCCCAGATCTCCTCGTCGCCGGGGCGGCAGAGGAAGCCGTCGAGCATGCCGCCGACGGGCTGCACCTGGTCGAGATACATGGCGGGCTGGCCGACGATGACCCCCCGCAACGTCAGCAGCCCGTAGAGCGCCGAGCGGCCCGTGTCGTCGAGCCGTTTGAGCGCGCCCCATTCGTCGGGGATCAGCACCACGTCGAGCCCGAGCGGCGCGTGCGGGGTCCTGGCGGTCAGATCTCCGCCGATCCACGCGCGGCCGGTCGGCATGATCCGCCGGGCGACCCCCAGATAACTGTTCAACGCGCTGAACAGGATTTCACGGTCGTTCTGGTGCGGTGCGTCGAAGACCAGCCGTTCGTAGACGTCGGCCAGATCGGCGGGGTGGCGGCCCGGAGGCAGCAGGTTGTGCGGCGTCCAATACGGGAGCGCCAATCGGAGCCTCCTTCGTGTGCCGGAGCTCTCGATCGAAGAAACGTACCCGGCGTCACGCTCACAGTGCGTAGCCGAATTTACCAGGCGAGTGTCAGCCGCCCTGCCCCGGCCGGTGTTCGGGCGCGCGTCCGGCGGGCGGCCAGTCCTCGTCACTCGGCCAGACCGGTTCGGGTTCGCGGCCGCGGTCGCCGTTCCGGCCCGCCGGTTCCGGTTCCTTCGGGCGGTAGGCCCGCACCGGTTCCGGGGTCAGCTGCCCTTCACGGTGACCTTCCGCCTCCTGGTCGTACGGCTCGTCGTCGCCCTGGATCCGCGCGGGCGGGATGAACTGCGTCTGTTCGGTCGACAGCAGCTCGGGCACGGGCTCGGGGTCGGGCACGGCCTGGAGCCCGGTGGCGCGTTCGGGCTCGAGGGCCGCCGGTTCGGGAGCCGGGCGCTCACGTCGTTCGCCGCGCATCATCAGCCAGGTGGCGCCGCAGCCGAGGGCGAAGGAGATGAGCAGCCAGAGCCAGATCTGTCCGAAGAGCCAGAGCATTCAGCCATCACCTCTGTTCTGCCGTGATGTCGACGCGGCGGCCCTCGCCGTTCGCGCCGTCGGAGGTCCTGCGTTGGGTGGAGTACGCCTGGTCGCGTTTGACCCCGTTGCGCTCCAGCAGCCGCTCCACCGTCAGTGCCCGGCTCATCGAGAGCTTCCTGTCCGAACCGGTCGCCACCTGCCCGGTGATCCGGAACCGCACCCCGGCGGGCGCGTCCGTGAGCAGCTTCGCGATCTCGAGCGCGCCGCGCTCGCCGTCCGCGGTCAGTTCGGTGGTGTCCGGCTCGAACGTGATGGGGGTGGCCGCCAGCAGGCGGTCGATCTCGGCCTGGAACCCGGCCTTGTCCGTCGGCTTGGCCGACGTCGGCGCAGGACTGGACGGTGGGCTCGACGGAGCGGGCGACGGGCTCGGTGGCTCGCCGCTGGTGGTCACCGGGCCGGTGGGCGGGGCGGTGTCGCCGGAGATCTCGACCGTGCGGACCCCGTCGATCCGCTGGATGGCGTCCATCGCCTGCGCGGCCTTGTCCGGCGGGAAACCGGCGAGGCTCGCGTCGCGGCCCGAGAAACTCACCTGACCGCCGGAGACACCGACATCGGCGAGCGCGTCCTTCGCGCGCGCCGAAAGCTCGGCCTCGATGTCATCCGAGGCCGACCAGACGGAAATCGCCGTCAAGGCGAGCGTGACCAGCAGCGCTGTAGGCAGCAAGCGGCTCCAGCGTGTACCGGGCATGAAGGGACTGTAAGCCGGGTTCGGCCGGTTAGCGAGCCGGGTTTTACAACGTCCGGCGCAGTGTCAGGCGGCCGTTGGGGTGAATCCGCGGGGTGTCGCCCGCCCGCGGTCGATCGTCTTCAGCAGGTGGTGCGTGTCCCTGGCCTGCGGTGTCGGGTGCGTGGCCGGGGCGAGGTGCCCGCTGGGCGCGCCGCCTCCGGCGTGGGGTCACCGGAGAGGCGGGACATAACCCTGTTGAGTGACATCGAACGGTCCGGCGGGGCGAGGAGGGTGTGAGTGCCGAGTCGGTGCGGCTGGTCGTGAGTGGCGCTTCGGGCTATCGAGGGGAAGGTCGAACGTGTCGTGTTCGGGTGGGATGGGCGTTCACGTGTGTTCGGGCGACGATCTCGCGTGATCAGAGACGGATCACGCGAGTCACGCCTTCGCTCACCTTGGGTCCAGCCACAACGTCTCTTTGAAGTACGTGATGGCCACCTTCATTGCGTCTAGCGCAGTGGAGGTGGCCTTCACGCGCGGCCGCTGTGGCTGCTGGTGCGTGTGGGGCGAAAGTGGCGGTCGTGGCGATCATGACGGTAGTGAAGGCCTCCATCACTACCGTCAAGGTAGGCAAGGGGCCCTTCACGGCACTCACGACCAGCTGTACCGGCGCGAGACCGCGGCTCGTTCAGCTCGCGTGGTGGTGGATCTCCCGCGCCGCTCGCAGCTGTTGCTCGGTCGGGAGGGAGACGGCCGCGGACTCGATCTGCTCCAGCGGGAGCAGCGGCGCGAGTTCGGGGCGCTTCGGGGACAGGCCGTCGCCCATGGACTCGCCCTTGAGCTGACGCCGGATCCACGGCAGCAGGTGCGCCTTCGTCCATTCGAGGTCGGAGCGGCGCGAAGTGATCCAGGTACTCGGCTGCTCGGACGCCGGCCACGGCTCGCGCCAGTCGTCGGCGACCGGGACGCCGAGGACCTCGGCCGCGCGCAGCGCGATCCGCCGGTGGGCCTCGGGGGTGAAGTGCAGCCTGTCGTCGCTCCAGGCGCGGCGGTCGTGCAGCGGGCCCATCGCCCACATGTCGACCATCTTCGCGCCGTGGCGGTCGGCGATCGCCCACAGATGCGCGTTGTAGATGCCGACCTTGCCGCGCAGGACGTGCATGACGGACAGGTACTTGGTGTCCGGCCCGTTGAAGATGAGCACCGGGATCCCGGCATCGCGCAGCTTGGCGACCCCCGCCTCCAGCCGCGCGGCGACGGCGTCCACGTCCGCGCCGGGCACGATGATGTCGTTGCCGCCCGCGCACAGGGTGACCAGGTCGGGCTTCACCGCCAGGGCGATCGGCAACTGCTCTTCGAGGATCTCGTCGAGCATCTTCCCGCGGAGGGCGAGGTTCGCGTACTGGAAATCGGGCCTGCCTTCGGCCAGGATCTCCGCGAGCCTGTCCGCCCAGCCCCTGAAGGTGCCGTCGGGCAGATCGTCGTTGAGTCCTTCGGTGAAGCTGTCACCGATCGCCACGTAGCTGTCGAATCCGTACACGTTGGGTCCCCTTCCGTCCGTGTGCCCCCGGTTGGTACTTGTACACCACAACTAACAGCTGAGAGCGCCCCTGCAATCCCACCTGAGCGAAACCGGTGGTTCAGCCCGTTGACACAGTCTCTTATTTTGTCGGACGTCCACGCATCTCCATTACTGGGATGTACACTCCCGGGCTGCGTAGATTCCCCTCAAGTGGGCGTGAAACGGACAGGGTGTGTGGCGAACGTCTCCCCGCCCGGGTGTCCGGGGTCATGGATCCGGCAGGCTGTAAGGGTGACCTACCGACCCGCGCGCGAGTCGCTCGCCCAGATCCTCGGCGGGCGGCGTGGCGCCATCGACGCGAGTATCCCGCCGGCGGCCTTCGTCGTCGGCTGGCTGATCGCGGGCCAGTCGATCGCCTGGGGCGCCGGGGTGGCCATCGGGGTGGCGGTGCTGCTCGGTGCGTACCGGGTCACCCGGGGTGACAAGGCCCGCGCCGTCGTCGTGAGTCTCGCCGCGGTGATCGCCGCCGCGCTGATCGCCCTGCACACCGGCCGCGCCGAAGACTTCTTCCTCATCCAGCTGCTGTCCAATGTGGCCAGCGCGCTGCTGTGGGCGGCCAGCATCGTGATCCGGTGGCCGTTGCTCGGTGTCGTGGTCGGGCTCGTCATCGGCCAGAAGACCCGCTGGCGCCGTGATCCCGAACTGCTGCGCGCGTATTCGCGAGCGAGCTGGGTGTGGGTCTTCCTGCAGTACACGCTGCGAGTCGTCGTTTACGGCTCGCTGTGGTGGAGCGGGCAGGTGGTCGCGCTCGGCATCGCGCGGACGGTGCTGTCCTGGCCGCTGGTCGCGGTGACGGTCGCCGTGAGCGGCTGGGTGCTCTACCGGACACTGCCGCCGGAACACCCCGGTCTGCGGGTCGTGGAGGACGACGGCGACGCGGGTGCGGCGGGAAAGAACCCCTCCGGCTCCGAGCCCGACGGGCTACCCAGGACATAAGGCGGCCCCCGGCGAGGGGGGAGGGTCCGGGGGCCGGGTCCTACGGTACCCGGAGTTCGGGTCCGGAGTCGATGGTTTGGTCTTTTAGGGCTCTTTTTTGGTGTTTTCCGCCGTCCGCGCCGGTCGCGGCGCCCCTTCCCCGTACGCCTCGACGGCGGCGAGCCACGCGGCCCCGAGAACACCGTCGGTGCTGGTCAGGACCTCGATGCCGGTGAGTTCGGCGCGGACTTTCGCCCCGACGGGGCCCTCCGGTGACAGCACACTGCCCACGAGGACGATCGGCGTGGTTTCGCCGGATTCTCGCGTGGTCATGACATTCGTCACCAGTAAGGCGGCCGCGCGGGTGGTGATCCCGTCCGCCACCGGGTCGCCGCCGCGGTCGGCCTCGCTGACCAACGGGGCGAACCTGGCGAGCCGGATCGGCGCTTCGGAGTTCGCGCTCGTGATGAGCGCGCGCCACAGCGCCGTCCGGGCTTCGGGGTCGAACGCGTCCACTGCGGACGGTCCGAGCGCCTCGGTGAGGACGGCGCGCGCGAGCGGGCCGGGTTCGCCGCCGCGGCCCAGAACATCCAAAGTGGAGCGAACGGCTTCGCGGCCGAGCCAGTACGCCGAACCTTCGTCACCGAGCAACCAGCCGTAGCCGCCCACGGTGGAAACCATGCGCCTGCCGCGGATCCGCCCGGCGATCGACCCGGTGCCCGCGACGAGCACCGAACCGTCCGGCGCGGAAGTGGCCGACGCGTAGGCGACCTCGACGTCGGGGACCGTCCGCACAGGACTGATCCCCGTGTCCTTCCACGCGGTCGCGAAGATCTCCGCGATCGACGGATCACTCAGCTTGCTGACCCCGGCCATGCCGACGACGCACGCCGCCGTCGCGGCCGGGTCCAGCGCGCCCAGCGCGCCGGTGATCGCGCTCGCGATCCGCGCGGCGGCTTCGGCGGGCGGATGGGAGTTCGGATTCGCCCCGCCCGCGCGCCCGGTGCCGAGAACGACGCCGGAGGCGTCGACCGCGATCGCTCGCGTCGACGTGCCTCCGGCGTCCACCCCTACGACATGGGTCACCGGGTCTTGGTCACCTTGAGCAGCCCGCGGGGGCTGTCCGGGTCACCGCCGCGCGCCAGCGAAAGGCCGAGCGCGATCCGCTGGATGGGCAGGATCTCCAGGATCGGCGCGACCTCTTCGGCGGACGGGGCGACCCCGATCCGCAGCGCCGCGGGGACGTCGGCGGAAGCCGAGCCGACCGCGAGCACGTCCGCGCCACGCTTGCCGACGGCCTGGAGGACCTCCTGCATCGCGCCCACGCCGTGTCCCTGACTCGTCACGGCGAGCACCGCGGTCTCGCCGTCGACCGCGGCGACCGGACCGTGCAACAGGTCCGCGCCGCTGTACGCGCGGGCCGCGAGGTAACTGGTTTCCGCCAATTTCAAGGAACCCTCCAGCGCCGAGGCGTAGGAGTAGCCGCGGCCGGTGGTGAGCACCCGGTCGACGAAGCGGTAGCGGTCCACCGCGCGCTGAACGCCTTCGTCGGCGCTGTCGAGGGTCTGCTGCGCGAGTTCGCCCAGCTTCGCCGCGTCCTCGCCCTTGCCACCGCGGACCGCGTCGATCAGCAGATAAAGGGAGAGCAAGGTCGCCGAGTAGGTCTTCGTGGCGGCCACGGCCTTTTCCAGCCCCGCGCCGATGTCGACGCCGAGTTCGGCGGCGGCACGCAGCGGCGACTCCGGGGTGTTGGTGACCGAGACGGTCAGCGCTCCCTGGCGACGCGCGGTTTCGGTGACCTCGATGAGATCCGGCGAACCACCGCTTTGGCTTACTGTGATGAAGAGAACGTCCCGCAGATCGGGACGGGCGCCGTACAAAGTCGCGGTGGAGGGCGAGACGAGACCGCAGGGGAGACCGAGGAGTACTTCGATCAGGTACTTCGCATACAGGGCGGCGTGGTCACTGGAGCCGCGGGCGGCGAGCAGTGCGAACCTGGGCGGGCGCTGGGAGATGGCTTCGGCCACCTCGGCGATTTCGGCCTGTCGCTCCACGATTCCTGCCAGAATGGCGGGTTGCTGGGAGATCTCCGCGGCCATGTGCTCGCCGGGGCGCTGTTCGGTCATCTCGTTCCCTTCCACCGGGACGTACTTCGTCCCCCGAGTAGGTCTAGACCAATGCTAGCCCGAATGGACGTTTGTGGTGAAGGGTACGTTTCCTAGCGGGGCAGGTGCGCGTTTGAGTGGGAAGGCTTAGGGAGTCGGTCATGTTGGAGACAACCACCGCGAGTGAGGCGGGCGCTACGGCAGGGATGCGCGGGCAGCGCGAACCCAAGTACTGGGCGCTGAAACAGCATCTGCTCGATCTGCTCGACGCGTTGCCGCCGGGCTCGCCGATTCCGACGGAACGGGCACTGGCGGGGGAATTCACCGTTTCGCGCACCACGGTCCGGCAGGCGCTCGCCGACCTGACCGCCGAGGGCAGGCTCCACCGCGTCCAGGGCAAGGGCACCTTCGCCGCCGAGCCGAAACTCGCGCAACGGCTGCAGTTGTCGTCCTACACCGAGGACATGCAGAAGCAGGGCCTCAAGCCGTCGTCGAAGCTGCTGGAGATCGACGAACTGCCGGTGGAAGCGGATCTGGCGAAACTGCTGGGAATCCGCGTCGGCGCGAAAATCCTTCGTCTTCGCCGTCTCCGGCTGGCCGATTCGCAGCCGATGGCACTGGAGACCACGCATCTCCCGCTCGGCCGGTTCCGCGGTTTGCGCAAACATGTTTCCGCAGGTGGTTCGCTGTACGCCGTGCTGAGGGAGCATTACGGCGTCGAGCTGGAACGGGCCGAGGAAACGATCGAGACCGCGCTCGCCGGACCGCACGAAGCGGAGATGCTGGGCGCCGACGTCGGAATGCCGATGTTGCTCCTTTCGAGGCATTCTTTCGCCACCGACGGAAAACCGGTCGAGTTCGCGAGGGCGATCTACCGGGGCGACCGTTACAAATTCGTCACCACGCTGTTGCCTTGAGGCGCGCTGAATTGCTTGGGGCGCGCCTGTGCGGACTCCTCGTCGCGCTGACGCGCTTCGAGTAGTCAGGGTCCGCCGGTTCGGGTCGTTCGGTCGCTGAATCTCTGACGTGTCAGACACTTTGCGTTTCCGCTGTGGCTCGGTGCGGGTGGGCGTGATTCAGTCGTTCCATGACTGACGGGGTGGGGATTCGCTGGGGGACGCCGGTGGCGCGCGGAGTACTCGCGACGACCATCGTGGGCTCGGGCATGGCGATGCTCGACGGGACGATCATCAACGTCGCGCTGCCGAGGATCGGCGAAGAACTCGAAGCGTCCGTCGCGGGCCTGCAATGGATCCTCGACGGCTACCTGCTCGCACTCGCCGCGCTGATCCTCGTCGCCGGCTCGCTCGGCGACCGCTACGGCCGCCGCCGGATGTTCATCGTCGGCGTCGTCTGGTTCGGGATCGCGTCCGGGCTGTGCGCCGCCGCGACGACGACCGAGATGCTCGTCGCGACGCGCGTCCTCCAAGGGATCGGGGGAGCTTTGCTCACGCCCGGCTCCCTCGCCATCCTCCAAGCGTCCTTCGCCCACGACGACCGGGCCCGCGCGATCGGCGCGTGGTCCGGGCTCGGCGGGATCGCCGCGGCGATCGGCCCGCTGCTCGGCGGCGTGCTGGTGCAGGTGTGGTCGTGGCGGCTGGCGTTCCTGATCAACCTGCCGCTGGCCGTCGTCTGCGTCCTGCTCGCCCGGCGCTATGTGCCCGAGTCCCGCGACGAGGAGGCGACCGGGCATCCGGACTTCACCGCGGCCGCCGTCGGCGCGATCGGCCTCGCCGGGCTGACCGGCGCGTTGGTCGAGGCGCCCGGACGCGGCATCGGGGACGTCGTCGTCCTGGTGGCCATCGTGCTCGGGGTCGCGGGGCTGGGCGCTTTCCTGGTGATCCAGCACCGCTCGGCCGACCCGCTGGTGCCGCCGAAGCTGTTCCGCGACCGGACGTTCAGCCTCGCCAACGCGCTGACCTTCGTCGTCTACGCGGCACTCGGCGGCGTGATGATGCTGATGGTCATGCAGCTGCAGGTTTCGCTGGGCTATTCACCGACCGCGGCCGGGCTCGCCGGACTGCCGATCACCGTCATCATGCTGCTGTTCTCCGGCCGGTCCGGCGCGCTGGCGCAGCGGATCGGGCCGCGCGCGCAACTGGTCGTCGGCCCGATCCTGGTCGGTGTGGGCATGCTCCTGCTGATGCGCGTGGGGCCGGGGTCTTCGTATCTCGGGTCGGTGTTGCCCGCCGTCGTCGTGTTCGGTGCCGGGCTGGCGACGGTCGTCGCGCCGGTGACCGCGACCGTGCTGGCCGCCGCGCCGGACCGGTACGCGGGCGTGGCCTCCGGGGTCAACAACGCCATCGCCCGCTCCGGCGGGCTGCTCGCGATCGCCGTGCTGCCCGCCGTCGCCGGACTGTCCGGCGCCGCCTACACCGATCCGGTGGCGCTGACCGCGGGCTGGCGGACGGCGCTGCTGGTGTGCGCGGCGCTGGCGATCGGCGGCGGCCTGATCGCGCTCGGCATCCACAACGGTGTCCTCGACACGCCGTCCGAGGCCGCCGACGACACCGCCGAGTCGCCGCATCCCGGCGAATGCCTCCACTGCGGGGTGGACTCGCCGCCGACGCACGTCCGTCCCGCCGGGCACTCGGCGCCCTAAGCCAGGAGTTCGGCCAGCGTCGCCGGGTCCAGATTGCCGCCCGAAACCACCGACACGGTCTTCCCCGGCGGCAACGCGTCACGGTGGAACAGGTACGCGGCGGTCGCGGTGGCACCGCTCGGCTCGGCGATCAGGCGGGCGCGGTGCGCCAGCGTCCGGACGGCCTCCCGGATCTCCTCCTCGGAAACGGTGACGACGTCGTCGAGTACCGCCCGGAGGTGGGCGAAGGTCAGGTCCGACGGCTGGGCGCGCAGACCGTCGGCGATGGTCCTCGCCCGCAGGTCCATCGGCCATTCGATCCGCCTGCCCGCGCGCAGGCCCTCGGCGGTGTCGGCCGCGAGTTCGGGCTCGACGCCGATGACCTTCGCGCCGGGGAGCAGCGCCTTGATCGCCGTGCCGACGCCCGAGGCCAGCCCGCCACCGCTGAGCGGGACGAGGACGACTTCGGCGTCCGGCAGGTCTTCGGCGATCTCCAGGCCGACGGTGCCCTGGCCGGCGATGACGTCGCGGTGGTCGAACGGCGGGATCAGGGTGAGGTCCCGTTCTCCGGCGACGGCGAGCGCCGAGGACTGCTGGCGGTCGATCGGGACCTCGATGACTTCGGCGCCCAGCGCCTTGGTGGCTTCGACCTTCGCGCGCGGGGCGACGTCCGGAACGATGATCACCGCGGGAATCCCGAACCGTTTCGCCGAGTAGGCGACCGCTTGCGCGTGGTTGCCACTGGAGAACGCGACGACCCCGCGGGCGCGCTGATCTTCGTCGAGTGCGGCGATCGCATTGTACGCGCCACGAACCTTGAATGCGCCGATCCGCTGCAGGCTTTCCGGCTTGAGCCACAACGGCGCCCACGTCTGTTCCAGCAACGGTGTGCGTACCGCGGCGCCCTTGATCCGGCTGGCCGCGTCACGGATTTCCTCGATTGAGACCAATTCCATATGCCTTATTATGTCAAGGAATCGTGAACTCTGGACAGTCCTTTTTGGACAGACGGCGTGGCGCTCCTCACGTGTGGACAACGAACGGAGCATCCCATGCGCCTTATTCGTTAGGACCGGGTGAGGATCGACTAGCTGCAGAACGGGATCATGACCAAGGAGACTTCCGAGAAGGAAACCGAAAAGACGGAAAAGCAGGGGAGGATCGTCCAGGTGACGGCGGCCGCGATGGCCGCGATCACCGCGGCGTTACTGGGTTCCACGCTCGGCGTGGCCGGCACGGTCGCCGGCGCCGGGCTGGCGAGCGTGATCACGACGCTCGGTGGCGAGCTGTACCTGCGTTCGCTGCAACGCACGAAGGACGCGGCGCTGAAGGCACGAGTGGTGCTGACCGTGCCGGGACGGCGGCGGGTGCTCGACCCGTCGGAGCAGGAGACCGTCCGGCTCACCCCGGCGGAGGACGAAGAGCCCTCCGAGCGGAAGTTCAAACCGCGCTGGGCGGTGATCGCCGGGGTCAGCGTGGTGGCGTTCGTGGTGGCGCTCGTCGCGATCACCGGTTTCGAGGGCGCGACCGGGAAGACCTTCGGCGGCGGGACCGGGACGACCATAGGGAAGATCATCGGCGGCGGGCAGGCGCAGGAGCGGCAGGACAAGCAGGACACCCCGCCCGCGACGTCCCCCTCCGAAACCCAGGACAACCAGCCCGGGAACACGCCGTCGACCACGCCGACCCCGTCGACGGCACCGACGGCCCCCACGACCACTCAGGCCCCTCCGACGACGCCGTCCACGACGCCGTCGACCTCCCAGGCGCCCCCGACCACCCCGTCCGCTCCCGCCTCCGGCACCCCCGCGCCTTGATCCCTCTCCTCTCCCGCGTTTCGTCCTCTAGTTGCGGTAGTTCGTATCACCAACTATCGCAACTAGAGGACTACTTGCGGTGGTGGAGGGGTCAGGCGAGGGAGGAGCGGAGGGTGCGAGCGGCCGCTTCGGGGTCTTCGGCCTCGGTGATCGCCCGGACGACGACGATCCGCGACGCCCCCGCGTCCAGCACCTCGGGCAGCCGGTCGGCGTCGATCCCGCCGATCGCGAACCACGGCCGCGGCGTTCCGAAACCCGCCGTGGCGCGCACCAGGTCGAGTCCCGGAGCGGAGCGGCCGGGCTTCGTCGGCGTCGGCCAGCACGGTCCGGTGCAGAAGTAGTCCACGCCCGGCTCCTCGGCCGCGGCCTTGGCCTGTTCGGCCGAATGGGTGGAGCGGCCGATCGCCACGTCGTCGCCGACGATCTCGCGGGCCAGCGGCACCGGGATGTCGTCCTGGCCCAGGTGCAGCACGTGCGCGCCGACGGCGAGCGCGACGTCCGCGCGGTCGTTCACCGCCAGCAGCTTGCCGTGCCTCTCGCACGCCTCCGCGAGCACTTCCAGCGCCGCGATCTCGTGTTTCGCCTCGATCGGGGCACCGCCGGTCTTGTCCCTCAGCTGGATGATGTCGACCCCGCCCGCCAGTGCCGCGTCGGCGAATTCGGCGAGATCGCCGCGGCCGGACCGGGCGTCGGTGCAGAGGTACAGGCGGGCGTTCGCGAGCCGTGCGCGGATCCGCGGATCAGACAGGGTGGGCATGGCGGCGACGGTACCCGCGCGCTACGGTGGGGTGGTCCGCACGGGAGCCCGAGGACGGGCTGAGAGGGAGCCGAAACCGCTCCGACCGTGGAACCTGATCCGGGTCATGCCGGCGCAGGGAGCGTGCGTCCATGAAGGAACTTTCGGTTGTCGGCGGCGGGGTCATCGGCCTCTCGGTCGCTTGGCGCGCGGCCGCGCGCGGCCATCGCGTCACCGTGTACGACCCCGAGCCCGGTCGCGGCGCGTCGTGGCTCGCGGGCGGCATGCTCGCACCGGTCACCGAGGCCTGGCCCGGCGAGGAAGACGTCCTCACCCTCGGCGAAGCGTCACTGCGGCGCTGGCCGGATTTCGCCCGTGACCTGGCCGAAGAGGGCGCCGACCCGGGGCTTTCGCCGCACGGCACGCTCGTCGTCGCGCTCGATGGCGCCGACGCGGGCAACCTCGAAATGCTCGCCACGTACCTCACCGAACTCGGCCGCGAGGTCGAGAGACTGACCGGCCGCGAAGCCCGCCGGGTCGAACCCTGTCTCGCCGCCACTGTCCGAAGTGGACTGCTGGTGCCCGGGGATCTGGCCGTGGACAACAGAAGACTGCTGCTGGCGCTCAAACACGCTTGCGACAAGCACGAGGTCGCGTTCCGCGACGAGACTGTCACCGATCTCGAACGCCTCGAAGGCGACGTCGTTCTCGCCGCGGGCGCCTGGACCGGACGTCTCCACCCGGCGCTCGCCGACGCGGTCCGCCCGCTGAAGGGCGAGATCCTCCGCCTGCGGCCGCGCCGGGGCTGCCTGCCGCCACCGGTGAGGACCGTCCGCGCGATGGTCGAGGGCCGCCCGATCTACCTCGTCCCGCGTGAAGACGGCCAGCTCGTCCTCGGCGCGACCCAGTACGAGGCCGGTTTCGACGAGACCGTCACCGTCCGGGGCGTTCGCGAGCTGCTCGAAGGCGCGGAGCGCGTCTTCCCGGGCATCACCGAATACGAACTCGTCGAGACCGCCGCCGGATTGCGCGCGGCCAGCGTCGACACCATGCCTTTCATCGGTGAGCTGGGCGAAGGTGTCTTCGCCGCGACAGGTCACCATCGCAACGGTCTGCTGATGGCCCCGCTCACCGCGGTCGCCGCGGTCGCCTGGCTGGACGGCGGGCCGTTGCCGGAAGAGGTCACGGCGGCGACGCCGTCGCGGCGGAGCGAGGAGCGGGTGTGATGGAGATCCAGGTCAACGGCCAGTGGCGCGAGTTCCCCGACGGGACCACCGTCGAGGGCGTGCTCGAGGCGCTCGGCACGGCGGCACAAGGCGTCGCCGTCGCGGTGGACGGCGTGGTCGTCCGGCGCGGCGACTGGCCGGAAGCCGTGGTGCGCAAGGGCGCCAGCGTCGACATCCTCACCGCGGTCCAAGGAGGCTGAAATGTCCGGCATGGACGGCGACCACCTCGTCATCGGCGAGCACAAGCTCTCGTCGCGGCTGATCATCGGCACCGGCGGCGCGGCGAACCTCGCCGTGGTGGAACGCGCGCTGGTGGCGTCCGGCACGGAACTGACCACCGTCGCGATGCGCAAGGCGGACGCCGAGGGCGGCTCCGGCGTCCTCGAACTGCTCCGGCGGCTCGGTATCCGCCTGCTGCCCAACACCGCAGGCTGCCGGACGGCGGCCGAAGCGATCCTCACCGCCCAGCTCGCGCGCGAAGCACTCGAGACCGACCTCATCAAGCTGGAAGTCCACGCCGACGACCGCACGCTGCTGCCGGACCCGTTCGAGACCCTCGAAGCGGCGGAGCGGCTCACCGCGGACGGCTTCACCGTGCTCGCGTACACCAACGACGACCCGGTGCTGGCGCTGCGGCTGGAGGAGGCGGGCTGCGCGGCCGTGATGCCGCTGGGCGCGCCGATCGGCACCGGTCTCGGTATCCGGAACCCGCACAACATCGAGCTGATCGTGTCGCGCGCGGGGGTCCCGGTGATCCTCGACGCCGGGATCGGCACGGCCTCCGACGCGACGCTGGCGATGGAGCTCGGCTGCGACGCCGTCCTGCTCTCCACCGCCGTGACCAGGGCGGCCGATCCGGAGCGGATGGCGTCGGCGATGCGCTTCGCGGTCACCGCCGGAAGGCTGGCCGCGAGCGCGGGGCGGATTCCCCAGCGGTTCTGGGCACACGCGTCGAGCCCGCCCCGATAACCCTTTTGTACGGTTCACGGCGACCCTGCACGGAGAGCCCGTATGGTTGACGGCACTCTCCGGCGGCGCACCCGCCGCCGTGTACCCAGAGGAGCCAGTGGTGACCACGTCAGCGGTCCAGGATGTTTCGGGCAGATTGTTCCTGGCGGTGGGCAGGTTGTCCCGGTCACTGCGTCAGGCGGGAATACCCGGACCGGGCCATGGCGCCATCTCGGCGCTCGCCACGCTCGTGCACTACGGCCAGCTCCGGCTGGGGGATCTCGCGGCGAAGGAAGGCGTCGCCGCGGCCACCATGTCGCGGATCGTCGCTTCGCTGGTCGAAGCGGGCTACGTCAGCCGTGAATCGGACCCGATCGACAGGCGGGCCTGGCTCGCCGAGGCCACCGAAGAGGGCGAGAGGCTGGTTTCCGGCGTCCGGTCGACGAGGGTGAACGAACTGGGCAAGCGCCTCGAGCGGCTGACCCCGGAGCACCAGGCGGCGCTCGCGGTGGCTCTGCCCGCCCTCGAAGCGCTTATCGCCGACGAAGAGCGCTGACTTCGGCGCGAAGAGCCCGGAGCTCGTCGAGGATCTCCTTGTTCGCCAGGGCCTGGGTTTCGGCCTGCTTCGCTTCTTCTTCGCGGATGTCCTGACGAAGCTCGTCCTCCATCCCGCTGACCACGACGGCGATGAAGAGGTTCAGCACCGCGAAGCTGGACACGAGGATGTAGACCACGAAGAACACCCAGGCCATGGGTGCTTCCTTCATGATCTCCTTGGCGATGTCCGGCCACGCCTCGCCCGTCATCACCTGGAACAGGGTGAACAGCGAGGTGCCGAGGTCGCCGAAGTTCTCCGGCGAGATGGCCCCGAAGAGCTTGGTCGCCATCACACCCGCGACGAAGATGATCAGCGCGAGCAGCGCTGCGATCGACGCCATCCCGGGGATCGCCGCGAGCAGGCCGGTGACGACCTTCCGCATCGACGGCACGACCGAGATCAGTCGCAGCACCCGCAGGACCCGCAACGCCCGCAGGACCGCGAACGGGCCGGTCGTGGGGATCACCGCGATGCCGACGACGAGCAGGTCGAAGATGTTCCACGGGTCGCGGAAGAACTTCGCGCGGTAGGCGTAGAACTTCGCGCAGAGTTCGAGCACGAAGATCGTGAGCGCGACGTAGTCGACCGCGTGCAGCAGAGACCCGTACTCCGCGAGCATTCTCGTGGAGGTCTCCAGGCCGAGGGTGACGGCGTTGAAGACGATCACCGCGATGATGAAGTTCTGAAAGCCGCGGGCCTCGACGACCTTGGCGACCCGCTCGCGTCCGGTCACGGCACAGATCGTAACCGGCCGTGTTCTCAGTGCTCCGGCGCAAGCCGCCAAAACGCCGAAACCGGACCGACCTTCGCGCCCATGGGGTAGGCGTTTTCGACCGCGTGTGAGACGAACCACTTGCCGTAGCGGGCGGCCTCCACGACGGACATGCCCTTCGCGAGCCCCGCCGTCAGCGCCGACGCCATGGTGTCCCCGGCGCCGTGCGTGTGCTGCGTCGCGAACCGCTCGCCCGGCAGTTCGACGAACGTGGAACCGTCGAAGAGCACGTCGACGCATTCCGGGTCGGACACGAGGTGGCCGCTCTTCACGAGCACGTACTTCGGGCCGAGCCGGTGCAGGACGACGGCGGCCTGGTGCATCTGTTCGCGGGTGGTCACGGTCATCCCGGTCAGCAGCCGGACCTCGTCGAGGTTCGGCGTGAGGACCGTCGCGCGCGGCAGGAGCTCGTCGCGCAGCGCCACCAGGCCGTCCTCGTCGAACAGCGGATGCCCGTGCATCGACGCCGCGACCGGGTCGACCACGAACGGCACCTTCCGGTCGCGGCCGATTTCGGCCTTGTCGCAGGCGGCGGCGACGGCGTTGATGATCTCGGCCGACGCCAGCATCCCGGTCTTGGCCGCGTTGACGCCCATGTCGGCCGCGACGGCCTCGATCTGCCCGGCGACGATCCCCGCCGGGATGTCGGTCCGGTCGTGCACGCCGAGGGTGTTCTGGACGGTCACGGCGGTCACCGCGACCAGGCCGTGCACGCCGCAGGTGAGGAACGTGCGCAGGTCCGCCTGCAGACCGGCGGCGCCGCCGGAGTCGGAACCGGCGATGGTCAGCGCCGACGGCGGGCTCGGGTTCTCGCTCATGGGTTCATTTTCCCGACTGGTCCTTTTGGTTCAACACCGGTTCGGCCACCGTCCACCACGGTGGCACAGTGTGTGAGCCATTGCACTCCCCGCGTGCGAAAGGGCCCGAATGAAACTCGTCCCCACCGTGTCCCTGATCGGCGTGATCGTGGCGGCTTCGCTGTCCGGAGCGGTCGCGAACGCGGACGCCGCCAAGGTCTCCCACGTGACCACCGTCGGCGTCCACAACACCTACGAAACCGGCGCCTACGACTACCTCGCGAGGTCGCTGGACGCGGGTACCTCGCTGATCGAACTCGACGTCTGGCCGAACATCATCACCCGCGAATGGAAGGTCAGTCACTCGAACCCGTTGGGGAACAACAACAACTGCGTCGCGGCGAGTTCGCCGTCGCAGCTGTACACCGGCGGGAAGAACAAGAACCTCGAACACTGCCTCGACGACATCCGCGTCTGGCTGGGCGCGCATCCGGACAGCAAACCGCTCACGCTCAAACTGGAGATGAAGACCGGGTTCGCGGACAACCGCGGCCTCGGCCCGGACGAACTCGACGCCTCCATCCGGGGGCATCTCGGCAGTGCGGTCTTCCGCCCGGCGGATCTGCTCGGCGGGTACGCGACGCTCGACGACGCGGCCAAAGCGGACAACTGGCCGTCGCTGGACGCGTTGCGGGGCAAGGTGATCATCGAGGTCATCCCCGGCACGGTCGAGGAGGGAAATCCGACGGACACGCTCAAGACCGATGTCGAATACGCGCGCCATCTGCGGTCTCTGAAGGACGCGGGCCGGGTCGGCGAGGCGCAGATCTTCCCGGCGGTGCACGGCGCGGCGCCGGGTGATCCGCGGACGAAGTACGCCGACGCCGGGCTGCGGCCGTGGTTCGTGGTGTTCGACGGCGACGCGAACGCGTTCCTGACGCGGACCGCGCCGGGTTGGTACGACGACAACCACTACTACGTGGTGATGACCGACGCGCACAACGTCGCGCCGGCCATCGACTCCCGTAACCCCACCGTGGCGCAGGCGAGCGAACGGGCGGCCCTGCTGGCGAAGAACCACGCGTCGGTGCTCACCTCGGACTGGACGGGGCTGACCACCGTCCTGCCGACGGTGCTGCCGCGCGGCTAGGTCCACGCGCTTGACTACACCGTCAGGACGAGCTTTCCGGTGACACGGCCGCCTTCGCCGACTTCGTGAGCCTTGGCGACGTCCTCCAGCGGGAAGGTCTGCTCGACGTGGACGCGCAGTTCGCCCTTCTCGATCAGTTCGGTCAGCGCCAGCAGGCCGAGCTGATCGGGTTCGGCGAGCATCCCCGACGTCCGCACGCCCAGCTTCTCGGCCTTCGCGGCGACGGCCTCGCTCACGCCGCCCGGAACCGCGATGAGCAGGCCACCCGGCTTCACCGCGTCCAGCCAGCGCAGGTCGCTCTGCTCGCCGACCAGCCCGAACACGACGTCGACATCGGACGCCGTCGCGGTCTCGTCGTGGTAGTCGATCGGCTCGTCGACGCCGAGTTCGCGGAGGAAGCCGTGCTTCCCGGCGCTCGCCGTGCCCAGGACGTACGCGCCACGCGCCTTCGCCACCTGGACGGCGAGGTGCCCGACCCCGCCCGCCGCGGCGTCGATCAGCACGCGCTGTCCCGGCTGGACGCCGGCGATGTCCACGAGGCCCTGCCACGCGGTGAGGCCGGCGAGCGGCAGCCCGGCGGCGTCCTCGTGGGAGAGGTTCGCGGGTTTGCGCACGAACTGGCGGGCGGGCGCGGTCACGTATTCGCCGTAGCCACCGGCCTGCCGGGGAAACCACGGGAAACCGAGGACCTCGTCACCGACGGCGAAGTGCGTCGTGCCGACGCCGAGCTCCTCCACCACCCCGGACACGTCCCAGCCGAGGACGAACGGCGGCTCGCCCATGAAGACGCCGTAGGCCCGGGTCTTCCAGTCGACCGGGTTGATGCCCGCGGCCCGCACCCGCACGAGGACCTCGGTCGGGCCGGGCACCGGACGGCCGGTCTCGGTCACCTCCAGTACCTCCGGGCCACCAAGCCGCTGCTGGGTCACGACGCGCATCGAAAGCTCCTTAGTAGTTCTTGTGACACCATCCTCGGCCGCTTGGTCACTTCTCGCCAGAAGGCACTTGTAGGTAAACTAGGTACCTGATGGAAACCACCTGTGAAGTGCCGGAATCGCCGTGGGACATCTACCTGCGGAACTGTCCGTGCCGAGACGTCCTCGATCTGCTCGCCAACAAGTGGACCGCGCTGGTGCTCGGCGCGCTGTCGCGGCGACCGCACCGGTTCGGTGAGCTGCGCCGTGCCGTCGGCGGGATCAGCCAGAAGATGCTGACCCAGAACCTGCGTGCCCTCGAACGCGACGGCCTGGTCACCCGGACGGTGTACCCGACCACGCCGCCGACCGTCGAGTACGCGCTGACCGAACGCGGTTCGAGCGCGAGCACCCTGCTGATGGCGGTCAGCGAATGGTCCGTCGGCAACTTCGACGGGATCCTGGAATCCCGCAAGGCCTACGACTCGCGCGTGATGGAGCCCGTCGGCTGAAGTCCTTCGCGGCGGCACGCGGACTTCATCGGGAGGACAGTTCGGCGCACTAACTTGACGAACAATTGGTTCGAACAAGTTATCCGGAGGCTTTCGTGCGCAGAACGCTTTCCCTCCTGTCGGCTCTGGTGGCCGTCGCCGGGCTGACCACCGGAGTCGCGGCCGCCGCGGCCAAGACACCGAAGGTGCTGGTCATCGGCCTGGACGGCGCCCGGTTCGACAAGCTGATGGCCGCCGACACCCCGAACGTCCACGCGCTCGTGAAGCGCGGGTACGCCTCGCGCAGCTCGCTGTACGGCAGCGGGATGGCGCCGACGGTCAGCGGTCCCGGCTGGTCCACGATCCTCACCGGCGTCTGGCCGGACAAGCACAAGGTGAAGGACAACTCCTTCACCGGCAACGACCTCGCCTCGCACCCGAGTTGGCTCGCCCGTGCCGAAACCGCGAACCCGGTACTCGACACCTACGCGGCCGTCGACTGGAAGCCGATCGGCGACAAGATCCTGCGTACCGGCCAGGACCGCAAGTTCGTGCTCGACGGTGACAGCGCCGGTTACGAGAAGACGGACGAGCAGGTCGCCGTCGACGCGGAGAAACACCTCAAGCAGGACAAGGCCGACGCGTCGTTCGTCTACTTCGGACAGACGGATGAAGCGGGCCACGCGCACGGCGCGGACTCGCCGCAGTACGAAGCCTCCCTGCGCACCGACGACGCGCTGATCGGCCGCCTGCTGACCGCCGTCGACGCCCGCGCGAACCGTGACGGCGAGGACTGGCTGATCATGATCTCCGCCGACCACGGCCACACGCCGTCGGGTGGTCACGGCGGCGACAGCCCCGAGGAGCGGATGACGTTCGTGATCGCCGCGGGTGGCGCGGTCCCGGCCGGAACCCCCGCCGTGGCACCGAAGATCGTCGACATCGCGCCGACCGTCTTGCGGCACCTGGGTACCGCGGCCCCGGCGATCTACGACGGCTACCCGCTCGGCGCCGCGCCTTCCGACGTCTTCGACACGGCCTCCTTGAAGCCTCGCCAGGACGAAACCGGTGTCCCGGCGGGAGTGCTCGGTTGGACGCACGACGCGCCGGGCGGCTGGACCGTGCGGAACGCGTCCGGAATGCCCGCGGGCGTCGCGGAATGGCAGGGCTGGGCCTTCACGAACGACGACTTCTGGACCCGCACCGCTCCCGGCCAGCAGCGCGAGGCGAACGCCCGGGCGCGCGGCGTCTTCGCAGTCGCCGACCCGGACGAGTGGGACGACAAGGGCTCACCCGCTTCACGCGGCACCTTCGACTCTTCCCTGGTCTCGCCCGGGCTCGACGTTTCCGGTAGGTCCACTGTGGACGTGTCGTTCGTCTCGCACTACCGGCAGGACGGGACGCAGCGGGGCGCGCTGACGGCGTCGTTCGACGGTGGTCCCGAGCAGAGCGTGCTGGCCTACGGACCGGAGTCGGGTACGGCCAACAAGGGCGGGGACGTGCTTTCGGTGCCGACGTCGGCTTCGGTCAAGGTGCCCGCGGGGGCTCGGTCGGTGAAGCTGACCTGGCGCCTGTACGCGGCGGGCAACAACTGGTACTGGGCCGTGGACGCTCCTCGCTTCACGACCCGGTAACGGCTGCAATGAAGGGGGCTTTCATTGCAAATTTCGCAATGAAAGTCCCCTTCATTGCACGCCTCAAGCGTCGCTGAGCCGCCAAAAGGGTGAAACCGGACCCACACCCGCCCCCAGCGGATACGACTCCGCCACGCACCGCTCGATGAACCGTTTCCCCTCGGCGACCGCGGTGGGCACGTCGGCCCCCTTCGCCAGCGAAGAAGTGATCGCCGAGGCCATCGTGTCCCCGCCGCCATGGGTGTTTTGCGTGTCGAACCGCGGCCCGCTCAGCTCGACCCAAGACGTGCCGTCGGACAACAGGTCCACGCAGTCCTGGGCCGCGTCGAGATGGCCGCCCTTCACCAGCACCCATTCCGAACCGAACTCCAGCAGCGCTTCCACCGCTTCCCGCTGCGTCGCCGGACCGGTCACGCGCACGCCGGTCAGCAGCCGCACCTCGTCGAGGTTCGGGGTGATCAGCGTCGCGCGCGGGAAGAGCTCGGTGCGGATCGCCTCCAGCGCCTCCTCGCGCAGCAGCGCGTGCCCGGTCATCGACGCGGCGACAGGGTCCACGACGAACGGTGTCGAAGTGTTCCGTCCGATGTGGACCTCGTCGAGCGTTTTGGCGACGGCGTTGATGATCTCGGCGGTCGCGAGCATCCCGGTCTTGGCGGCGTCGACGCCCATGTCGACGGCGACGGCCTTGATCTGGCCGGTGACGACGTCGACCGGGATCTCGCTGAAACCCTGCACGCCCAGCGAGTTCTGCACGGTGACCGCGGTGAGCGCGACCATCCCGTGCACACCGTTGGCGAAGAAGGTGCGCAGGTCGGCCTGGATGCCCGCACCACCACCGGAATCCGACCCGGCGATGGTGAGGGCGGTCCTGGGTGCCGTGTTCATGACGCCTCCGCGGGAGAGAGTACGTCGGCGTGTGTCACTGATTGACCACCGGCAGGTAGACCTTGTTGCCCTGCTCGGCGAACTCGTTCGACTTCTCCGACATACCGGCTTCGATGGCTTCCACAGTGGACAGTCCGTGTTCCTCGGCGTACTTGCGGACGTCCTGGGTGATGCGCATCGAGCAGAACTTCGGCCCGCACATCGAGCAGAAGTGCGCCGTCTTCGCCGGTTCCGCGGGCAGCGTCTCGTCGTGGTACGCGCGGGCGGTGTCCGGGTCCAGCGACAGGTTGAACTGGTCGTTCCAGCGGAATTCGAAGCGGGCCTTGGAAAGCTCGTCGTCCCACTCCTGCGCGTACTGGTGCCCCTTGGCGAGGTCGGCGGCGTGCGCGGCGATCTTGTAGGTGATCACACCGGTCTTGACGTCGTCGCGGTTCGGCAGGCCCAGGTGCTCCTTCGGCGTGACGTAGCAGAGCATCGCCGTGCCGTACCAGCCGATCTGCGCCGCGCCGATGGCCGAGGTGATGTGGTCGTACGCCGGCGCGATGTCGGTCGTGAGCGGGCCGAGGGTGTAGAACGGCGCCTCGCCGGTCAGCTTCTCCTCGAGCTCGACGTTCTCCTTGATCTTGTGCATCGGCACGTGACCGGGGCCCTCGATCATCACCTGGACGTCGTGCTCGCGGGCGATGTGCGTGAGCTCGCCCAGCGTCTCCAGTTCGGCGAACTGCGCGCGGTCGTTCGCGTCCGCGATCGAGCCGGGGCGCAGGCCGTCACCGAGGGAGAAGGTGACGTCGTACTCGCGCAGGATCTCGCAGAGCTCGGCGAAGTTGGTGTACAGGAACGATTCCTTGTGGTGCGCGAGGCACCACGCCGCCATGATCGAGCCACCGCGCGAGACGATGCCGGTGACCCGGCGCGCGGTCAGCGGGATGTAGCGCAGCAGGACGCCCGCGTGCACGGTGACGTAGTCGACGCCCTGTTCGCACTGCTCGATGATCGTGTCGCGGTAGACCTCCCACGACAGCTTTTCCGGCTCCCCGTCGACCTTTTCCAGTGCCTGGTAGATCGGCACGGTGCCGACCGGGACCGGCGAGTTGCGGACGATCCACTCGCGGGTCTCGTGGATCCGCTTGCCGGTGGAGAGGTCCATGATCGTGTCGGCGCCCCAGCGGGTGGCCCACACCATCTTGTCGACCTCTTCCTCCACAGAGGACCAGACGGCCGAGTTTCCCATGTTGGCGTTGATCTTCACCAGGAACTTCTTGCCGATGATCATCGGCTCGGACTCCGGGTGCTTGCGGTTGGCGGGGATCACCGCGCGACCGCGCGCGACCTCGTCCCGCACGAATTCCGCCGAGCAGCGCTCGCGTGCCGCGACGTACTCCATCTCGCGGGTGATGACGCCCTGTTTCGCCCAGCCCAGCTGGGTGTTGTGCGCACGGCCGTCCGCCCAGCCGGCGCGCAGCCGGTGCAGTCCACTGTGGACATCGATCTGCGCGTCGTCGTCGGTGTACGGGCCGGAAGTGTCGTAAACGTCGAAATGCTCGCCGTTGGAAAGGTCGATCCGCCGGGCGGGGACCCGGAGGCCGGATTCCGTCTGGTTGTAGACCTTGCGGGAACCGGTGATCGGCCCCGTGGTCACGGTCGGCGTGATGGCAGACTTGTTCTCTAGCGTCGTCAACGACGTTCACTCCCTACGCCGGCATTACCCGGTCAGGTTCATGCGGTCGGCGGCGCCGGGTCCCCTAGAAAGACACCAGCCGCCCTCTCAGCCCGCCATGGCGCGAGCTCCCGCGTTGTTTGGTTGTGCCCCGACCATGCCACGCCGGGGCTCGGACAATCAACCCTCCGGGGGATCGGTCACTCCGAAGCCGCAAGTAGGGGACTGGTTGCGGTTCATGCGCGTGCATCTGCCGCAACCAGTCCTCTAGATGCATGATCGACATGTCGACAGCGTTAGCGGTTCACCGGTTTGGAGCATGTGCCCGCACGGGATTCACGACAGAATCCTGAGGTTCTGCACCGTTACAGAAGTCTGGGGTGGTTATGCGAAAACTCGTGCTCCCGGCACTGGCAGGCGTACTGATCGCGGGCCTGGTCCCAGCGGTCGCCGAGGCCCAGGGCAGTGAAACACAGGGCGGTGAGGCGCCCGGAGCGCCCGGCGCCCATCCGAGCTGGCTCCCGGCGGACAAGACCGGCTTCGGCACCGCCCGTGATCGGGCGAGCAACGTCTGGTTCACCCTCCAGGGCGGCCGGATGTCCGAGGTCTACTACCCGGATCTGTCCACGCCGAGCGTCCGCTCGCTGGACCTCGTCGTCACCGACGGGAAGAGCTTCGCCACCGTCGATTCTTCGGCCAGGTCGCAGCAGGTGCGGCGCACCGGCGCGGACGGCCTCACCTACGAGCAGACCATCACCGACGACCAGCGCCGCTGGAAGGTGCGCAAGACCTACGTCACCGACCCGGCTCGCACGAGTGTGCTGATCGACGTCGACTTCGTCTCGCTGACCGGCCGCCCGTACCAGGTGTACGCGGTCGCGGACCCCGATCTCACCAACGAAGGCTCCGACGACTCCGCGCGATCCGGCGTGGCGAACGCGGTCGCTTCCGACGCGAAGACCGCGGCCGCGCTGGCCGCGGAACCGGCGTTCTCGCGCACTTCCGTGGGGTACGCGGGTTCCTCCGACGGCGTCACCCAGCTGACGAAGTCCTTCGCGCTCAAGGATTACGCCAGCGCGGCGAAGGGCAACGTGCTGCTCACCGGGCAGACGTCCGCCGATGGTGTCCGCTCGCGGGACTTCACGCTCTCGCTCGGCATGGGCGCGAAGGACTCCGAGGCACTCTCCAACGCGAAAGCCTCGCTACGGCGCGGATTCGCCGACGCCGCCCGCGCGTACGACCGCGGCTGGAAGCAGTACCTCCGCCAGGTGAAGGACGTCCCGTCGTCCCTCAAGACCAAGAAGGAACGGGACCTCTACAAGGCGTCCGTGCTGATGCTCGCGGCGAGCGAGGACAAGATCCACCAGGGGGCGCTCATCGCGTCGCCGAGCATGCCGTGGCGATTCGGGAACAACGACCCGGAGTGGTCGCCGTCGGGCACCTATCACCTGGTCTGGCCCCGTGACCTCTACCAGATCGCGACCGGCCTGCTCGCCGCCGGTGATCGCGACGCCGCCAACCGGTCGGTCGACTACATGTTCGGCACACAGCAGTTGCCGGACGGGCACATGCCGCAGAACAGCCACGTCGACGGCACTCCGTACTGGACGTCCATCCAGCTCGACGAGACCGCGCTGCCGATCGTGCTCGCGCAGCAACTCGGCCGCACCGACGCCAAGACCTGGCAGGGCGTGCGCAAGGCGGCGGAATTCCTGGTGTCCTACAAGGCGGACAACGGGCACGCCTCGCCGTACAGCCAGCAGGAGCGCTGGGAGGAGCAGGACGGCTACTCGCCTTCGACGATCGCCGCGGTGATCGCCGGACTGGTCTGCGCGGCGGATCTCGCCAAGGCGAACGGCGCCGCCGCCGACGCGAAGCGCTACCTCGACACCGCCGACGCGTTCAAGGCGAAACTCGCCCGGTGGACGGTGACCACGAACGGCCCGCTGTCGAAGGACCCGTACTTCGTCCGGCTGACCAAGGACGGCAACGCGGACAACGGCACGAAGTACAACCTCGGCAACTCCAGCGTCACGATGGACCAGCGTGCCGTGACCGACGCGGGTTTCCTCGAACTGGTGAGGCTGGGCATCTACCGGGCCGACGATCCGGTGATCCGGAACAGCATCAAGGTCACCGACGCCGACATCGCGTTCACCACCCCGACGGGTCAGTTCTGGCACCGGTACACGAAGGACGGCTACGGCGAGAAGGCCGATGGCTCACCCTGGGACTACACGTTCCCGGCCGAAAGCCGGACCACGTTCGGACGGCTCTGGCCACTGCTCGCGGGTGAACGCGGCGAGTACGACCTCGCCGCCGGTGACCGGGGTACGGCCGCGAAGCGCCTTCGCGACCTGGGGCGCGTCAGCAGCTCCGGGGACACCATGCCGGAGCAGGTCTGGGACGAGAACGCGCCTTCGGGGCAGACGGGCTTCCCGGCGGGCACGCCGACGGCGTCCGCGACCCCGTTGGCGTGGACGCACGCCCAGTACCTCCGGCTCGCCTGGTCGGTGGAGGCCGGGAAGGTGATCGAGCAGCCGCGCGTGGTGCGGTGCCACTTCCTGGGCTGCTGACCGCGCTCTGTTGTTGATCGCGCCGACCGTGATCGCGCTGCCAGGGCGCTCCTTGAGCTGGAACGTCACGTTCCAGCCAGGGGCGCCCTGCCATCGCGATCACGGGGCCTTGCGGCCAAAAGGCGCGACTTCAAAAGATCAAAAGACCTTGGTCGCGTCGGCTGTGGTCACCAGGGTCAGTCGCCGGCGGGTTCGGGTTCGGGCAGCCACGAGTTGCCCGGAACGCCCCACTGGTTCGCCTTGAGCATCTTCTTCGCCGCCCGGGCGTGGCGCCCGACCAGCCGGTCGAGGTAGATGAAGCCGTCCAGGTGATCGGTCTCGTGCTGGAGGCAGCGCGCGAGGTAGCCGGTGCCCTCCACCTCGATCGGGTTGCCCTCGGCGTCGAAGCCGGTGACCTTCGCCCACGAAGCGCGGCCGGTCGGGTACGACTCGCCGGGGGCGGACAGGCAGCCTTCCCAGTCGTCGTCCGGGTCCGGCATCGTCTCCGGGATCTCCGAGGTCTCGAGCTTCGGGTTCACCACGACGCCCTTGTGGCGGGTGCCCTCGTCGTCGGGGCAGTCGTAGACGAACACGCGCTGGTCGAGGCCGATCTGGTTGGCCGCGAGGCCGACCCCTTCGGCGGCGTACATGGTCTCGAACATGTCGTCGATGAGCGTGCGCAGCTTGTCGTCGAACTCGGTGATCTCCCGAGTCGGGTTGTGCAGCACGGGCTCGCCGGCGATCACGATGGGATGGACGGTCACGAGCGCAGTTTAGTCGGACCCCTCTGGTACACCCTTACCCATGACGCGCCGACGCCGATACCGAGGCCGGGCGCCGGATCCGTGGTCTAATGGCGCCGCGGAATGACAAGCCTGTGGTTTCACGCCGCCGAGCACTGACCTGATTGCGAGGAGTCGGATGGACGCCGCGGAGTCGATGGCTGAGCCCGACCAGCCGTCCCCGTCGGAGACCGTGCACGGCCTCAGCGAGCGCGAGCTCGACATGCTCGCTTTCGAACGGCAGTGGTGGAAGTACGCCGGCGCGAAGGAACAGGCCATCCGTGAACGCTTCTCGATGTCGTCGACGCGTTATTACCAGCTGTTGAACCGGCTGCTCGAGAAGACCGAAGCCATGCAGGCCGATCCGATGCTGGTGAAGCGCCTGCGAAAGACGCGAGCGGCCCGGCAGCGCAATCGCGCGGCCCGGCGACTGGGGATCGATCTCTCATGAGTCTGTTTTCGGGCCTGTCCCGGCCGATGAAGGCCGCCGGACTGGCCTTGGTCGGTGTCGCCGTGATCGCCGCCGTGATCGGCGGGATCACCCTGACCACCGGCGGCGGTGACTCGGACACGGCGACGCCGCCCGGCACCACGCCCACGACCTCGGACGGCGCGACCCCGCCGTCGAGTCCGGCACCGGGCTCGCCTTCGGCCACCTCACCGCCCGCCTCGTCGGCGCCGCCGTCGAGCGCGCCCGCCAGCTCCGCGCCGCCGGGGAGCCAGCCGGGGCAGACCGGACAGCCCGGGCCGGGCCAGCCGGGCGGAGATCAGCAGGCGTCGCACAAGTGGGTGACCGTGCGCGTCTACAACAACAGCCTGATCCAGGGCCTCGCCGAGCAGGCCGCGAAGGACTTCCGTGCCTCCGGCTGGAACGTCTCCGAGGTCAAGGGCTACCAGGGCAAGCTCCCCGAGACCGTGGCCTACTACCGGCCTGGCACCGACGAGGAAGCCGCCGCGAAGGCGCTGGCCCTGGAGTTCGGCTTCCGCGCCGAGCCGAGGTTCGCGGAGATCCAGAACATCGGCCCGGGTGTGATCGTGATCGTCACCAAGGACTACAAGGTCAACGACAAGACCGGCTCTTAGCCGAGTACGCGAAAGGCCCTCTTCCTCGTGATGGGAAGAGGGCCTTTCGCGTACTCATGCCTGGTTCTGGGCGTAGGCCTCCAAAGCCGCCAGCTGGGCCGGGTCGAGCGACGGCCGCACGGCCTCGGCCGCCTTCGCCAGATGCGCGGCGGTGACCTCCTTGGCCTCCAGCGACTCCCGCATCGCGGTCAGCGCCGCCTCCCGGATCAGCGCCGCGCAGTCCGCCGCCGAGTAACCGTCCAAAGTGGCCGCATAGGCCGCGAGGTCCACATCGGACGCGAGCGGCGTGTTCTTCGCGCTGGCGGCCAGGATCGCCTCACGCGCGTGCGCGTCCGGCGGCGGGACGTAGACGCGACGCTCCAGCCGTCCCGGCCGCAGCAGAGCCGGGTCGACCAGTTCCGGCCGGTTCGTCGCGCCGAGGACGACGACCTCGCGCATCGGCTCGACACCGTCCAGTTCGGTGAGCAGGGCCGCGACGACCCGGTCCGACACGCCCGAGTCCGAGGACTGGCCGCGGCGCGGGGCGAGCGCGTCGATCTCGTCGAGGAAGATCAGCGACGGCGCGGCCTCGGAGGCGCGGCGGAAGAGCTCCCGCACCGCGCGCTCGGACTCGCCGACCCATTTGTCCATCAGCTCGGCGCCCTTGACCGCGAAAACGTTCAGCGCGCCGGTGCCCGCGAGCGCGCGGACCAGGAACGTCTTGCCGCCGCCGGGCGGCCCGTAGAGGAGCACGCCGCGTGGCGGGTCGACGCCGAGGCGGGCGAACGAGTCCGGGTAGCGCAGCGGCCACAGCACCGCCTCGGTGAGCGACTGCTTGACGTCGGTCATGTTGCCGACGTCGTCGAGGGTGAGTCCGCCGGTGGCCAGATTGTCCGAAGTGGACATCGAGATCGGGCGGACGGTGGTCAGCGCGTCGAGCAGGTCCTGCTGGGAGATCCGCGGTTCCTCGGCGTCGCGCTGCCGCAGCGCGGCGCGGAGGGCGGCGTCACGGCGGAGCGCGATGAGGTCGGCGGCGACGAAACCGGGGGTGCGCTCGGCGATCGGGCCGACGTCGACGCCGGACTCCAGCGGGGCGTCGCGCAGGAGCACGCGCAGCAGTTCCGTGCGGGTCTTGGCGTCCGGGAGCGGCAGGCCGAGTTCGCGGTCGAGCAGGTCGGCGGCGCGCAGCCTCGGATCGGTGGACTCGGCCCGCCCGGTGGTGGCGATGACCGCGAAACCCTTGCTGCGCAAGGCCTTGCGCAGGTCGTCGAGGACCACCGTCGCGAGCGGCGGTGGCTGGGACGCGGGCAGCAGCGCGTCGATGTCGGTGATCAGCAGGACGGCGGGGTCTTCGTCGCGCGTGGCCTGCTCGATCGCCTCTCGCAGCCGCGCGGCGGCCACGTTCGGATCGAGAACGGCGATGTTCGGCGCCGCGAGCGACACCACCCGCACCTTCTCGGCCTGTGCCACGGCACGGACCAGCGTCGCCTTCCCGACGCCTTCCGGCCCGGACAGCAGGACGCCGAGATGCGCCGACGTCCCGAGTTTGGCCAGCAGCTCCGGACGGTGGAAGGCCAGGTCGAACCATTCGGCGAGCTTGCGCGCGGCCGACTCGGATCCGGCGAGGTCCGACAGGGGAGGCACGGATTCCTCGGCCACCTCGTCGAGTTGTTCGTCTTCGACGATCTCGGCGTCGATGAAGTCCTCGTGCGGAGTCGAGGGCGTGCTGCGCACCAAGGTCGTCCCGGCGCGGGCCGGGGCGGCGGCGGGCGCGGCCTCGCCGGTACGGGCACCGTCACGCCAGCTGACCACAGTGGACGGTCCGACGGCGACCGGTCCCGACGGCTCGGTGGCGGTGACGGTGAGCAGCTCGTTCGTCCACGTCATGCCGATGGCGCGGGAGAGCTGGCCGCGGACCGCGGAGACGTCGGAGCCCGGCGCGGGCGCGAGATCCTGGGGGAGCAGGGAAACCGCGTCGCCGACGGTCAGCACCTTGCCGATCAGGGCGAGCCGCAGGGTGTGCGGGGAGAGCGACACGCTCGCCATCCGCGAACCCGACACGGTGACCGTCTTCGCCGCCGACACCTCCGCCGGTGCGACGACCACTTCCGAGCCCTCGGTCACGCCGAGGTTCGACATCGTGACGTCGTCGAGGAGGATCACGCCTGGGATCCCCTCCGCCTCCGAGGGAGCGGCCAGCGCGGAACTGACCCGCGCGCCGGTGAGGCGGACGGCGTCCCAGGCCATCAGGCCGAGCGCGTCGAGGACTTCGGGGTGCAGCCGGACGACGCCGCGGCGGGAATCCAGGGCGGAGGGGGTGTGCCGGACGGTCAGCGTGATCTGGGGTGCGCTCACCCCGTCACCCTATCCAGGCTCAGGCGGACCAGCCGTTGAAGTGCGCGATCCGGTCGAGTGGCGGCCGCTTGCCGGGCCGGAAGTCCCGCTGGGTCGTGTACGCGACGGCCAGCAGGGAGATTTGCGTGACGTCGGCCGGGATTCCGAGGAGGCCGGCGACCTCGGCTTCGTGCTCGGCGAGGTGGTAGCCGCACATCGAGCTGCCGAGGCCCTTGGCGCGCAGGGCGAGCTGGAAGCTCCAGATCGCCGGGTACGACGAGCCGTAGTAGGCGCTCTGCTCGATGTGTCCCTCCGGCGGGCGGCCGGTCAGGCAGGGGATCACCAGCGCCGGGACGCGGTCGAGGTTGTCGACGAGGTGCCGCGCCGAGGTGAAGGCGGACGGGTCGACGAGATGCTCGTAGCGCTTCATCGTGGCGATGGCGTCTTCGCGGACGATCCGCGCGATGGGGGTGCGCAGGGCGGGGTCGGTCACGACCACCCAATGCGCGGCGTCGAGGAGGTTGCCCGCGGCGGGGGCCTGCTGCGCGATCCGGAGGCAGTCCTTGAGCACGTCGGTGGGCACCGGGCGCTCGAAGTCGAGTTTGCGGCGGACCGAGCGGGTGGTGGTGAGCAGGGTTTCGGCGTCCATGATTCCTCCCAGAGGTGACTTACGACGTAAGCATACGATGTAAGTACTTACGGCGTAAGTGGCTCGCGGTAGATTCGGGTCATGGCGCTCAGCAGGGAGAAGGTGCTCGACGCCGCGCTGCGGCTCGCGAGCGAACACGGCCTGGCCGGGCTGTCGATGCGAAAACTGGCCGCTGAGCTGGGCGTCGAGGCGATGTCGCTGTACAACCACGTCGCGAACAAGGGCGATCTGCTCGACGGGTTGACCGCGCGGGTCTTCGAAGGTGTCCCGCTGCCCGTTCCCGGTCCTTGGGATTCGCGGCTGCGGGCGCTCACCTCCGGCCTGTACACGGCGTTTTCGCGCTATCCGGTCGTCGTGCGCGCTTTGGCGACGGATCAGGCCAACCCGCGTTCGGTGGGGGCGCTGAAGTTCATCGACGCGATGCTCGAGGCGCTCCTGGACGCGGGACTGGACGAGCGCGGTGCCGCGCGGGGATACCGATCGCTGATGGGGCTGGTGTTCGGGGCCGTGCTGACCGAATCCGTGGGGCTTTCCGGCGGCGTTTCCGAGGAGCGGGCCGAGCCTGTCGACGCGTGGTTCCAGCGACTGGTGACCGCTCGTGAGCTGCCCGCCCTGCACCGGGTGCTGCCGTCGATGCTGGAGGGCGACTGCCTGCAGGACTTCGAATTCCAGCTGGACCTGGTGATCGGCGGGCTGGCCGCTTCGGTGCGGTGAGCAAGGGACCTTCGGTGTCGCGGTGGCGCCGTGTCAGTACATGGCCGTGTCAGTACATGAAGGCCCCCTTCCTTGCGCCTAACGCAAGGAAGGGGGCCTTCATGTACTGAGCAATCCGGATAGAGCGACCGAACCAGACAGCTGAGCGGCAAAACTTCGCGCCTGTCCCGAAAGGCCAGCTCCAGCCCACTTGTCCCCAAGTTGTCCACAGGGTCACCCCGTTGTGGACAACTCCTGCTCCCCGCCCCCGTTTCCCCAGGTCCCGTCGGTCGGCCCCGATACGCTGGGCGCGGGGCCGTCCCCCTGGGACGGGCGGGGGGTGGGGGAACGCGGGGTCAGCGTTTACGGAGGCCGATCCGGCGCCACGAGCGGCGCCGGGGGCCCCGGCCGTTGTCGCGGTCCTTGTCGTTGGTGAGGGTGCGCGGAGCGCGTGCGACGTGCTGTTCGCCTCGCTGCAGCCGGACGCGCTGGGCGGCACCGGCCACCACGCGCCGCAGCGGCGGGCGCAGGCCCAGCCGTCGGCGGCTCGAGGAACGCCGGATCGCCCGCCGTTCCCGCGGCGGCGCCATCCACGCCTCCGGGTGATTGGCCAGCCAGCGCTGCCGGTACACCGAGTACGGGATGTGCGCCAGGTACAGCACCAGCGCGATAGCCAGCGCCACCAGCGGGAACTGGATGATCGCGGCGGCCAGCAGGCCCACCCCGACCAGCAGCGGCGCGATCGCCTTCGCCGGCGCCTTCACCGTCTTCAGCGAAAGCGTCGGGATCCGGCTGATCAGCAGCGCGGCCACGGCGATCGTCCACACCCACACCGTGTACTGGTGCGACCACCAGCCCTGCCCGAACTGCAGCTCCAGGATCAGCGGCAGCATCGCCAGCAGGCCACCGGCGGGCGCGGGCACGCCGACGAAGAACTCACCCGCGTACGGCGGCTGCTCGGTGTCCTCGATCAGCGTGTTGAACCGCGCCAGCCGCAGGATCATGCAGACCGCGAAGATCAGCGAGGCCACCCAGCCGATCCGCTCGCCCTCGGCGTGCCAGACGTACAGCACCAGCGCGGGCGCGACACCGAACGAGATGCCGTCGGACAGTGAGTCGAGCTCCTGCCCCATCTTCGACGTCGCGTCCAGCAGCCGCGCGATCCGGCCGTCGAGGCTGTCGAGCACCGCGGCGATCCCGATCGACGCGATCGCCATCGGATAGTTGCCGATCAGCGCGAACTGCACCGACGACAGACCGGCGCACAGGGCGAGCACCGTGATGGCGTTCGGCAGCAGCCGCACGCCGGGAGTGGTCACACGGACCATGGATCAGCCTTCCGAGTGCGGCGCCGAGGGCAGCTCGGCGATCGGGGTCTCGCCGCCGATCGTGCGCTGGCCCTTCGAAACGAGAACCTTGCTGCCCGGAGGCAGGTACAGGTCGACTCGCGAGCCGAAGCGGATGATGCCGTACGTCGAGCCGACGCCGACCTTGTCGCCCTCGCGGATGTCGCAGAGGATGCGCCGCGCCACCAGCCCGGCGATCTGCACCACGACGAGCTCGTGGCCGTCTTCGGTGCGCATGAGCACGGAGTTGCGCTCGTTGTCCTCGCTCGCCTTGTCCAGGTCCGCCGACAGGAACTTCCCGGGCCGGTACGCGACCCGCTCGATCACACCCGACGCCGGGATCCGCTGGACGTGCACGTCGAACACCGACAGGAACACGCTCACCCGCATCCGCGGTTCGGCGGACAGGCCCAGCTCGGGCGGCGGCACGGCCTCCTCGATCAGCGAGACCAGGCCGTCCGCCGACGCGACCGCGAGACCGGACTGGGCGGGCGGGACGCGCTTGGGCTCACGGAAGAACGCGGCCGTGGCGGCCGTCGCGAGCGCGCCGACGACACCGAGGCGCTTGGAGAACTTCCGCAGCACCAGCGTCGCGGCGAGACCGCCGAACACGAACGGCCTGCCGGCCGGGTGCATCGGCGGAACGGTCTCGCGGGCCAGCTTCACGGCGTGCGTGAGTGGGTTTCCAGTGGATTCCGGCCGGTTGCCGCTCATTGGTCGGGTTCACCGCAGTTCGTGTCGGGGGGTGGGGGCATGAAGAGCCATCACGCTACCGCCCTGTCCAGGGGCGGGCCGTGGCCTCCCCCGGAAGGGTTTCCCCGGCTCGGGTGGGAGGGACCACATCCCGGTAACGGAAGGTGGAAATAAGCGATAACTCTAGGTAATTGATGCCGATCGCCGACCTTGAGGACCCGCGAATGCCCGCCAGCCCGGACCCCGTAGGCGAGCGACTCGCCGAGCTGTTCCGAGCCTGGAAGAGGGACATTTCGGCGGCGCCGATGCCTTCGCTCATCGACCCCGTCCGCGCCGTCTCGGTCATCGCCGAGGCACGCGCGTCCGGATGCATATGCCCCCCGACGGCACATGCACCCGGACGCGGCCACTGGAACTGAGCGAACGTCCCACTCTAGTTCGCCGGACGGCCGTGATCACCGGTCGCGGGAAAACCGTTACCAACGGTCACTCCCATGATCACCGGCGATACGGCGGCCGCGAGTCGCGCCGCCCGGAGCCGCGCACCAGCCGCAGCAGGGCGAGCAGCACGATCGAGCCGAGAATGGCCACGCCGAAGCTGGGGAAGTCGAACTCGAAGGACCGCTCGGTGCCCGTCGCGAGGCGGTAGATGAAACCGCCGAGCGCCGCGCCGAGCACGCCGACCAGGATGCTGAACAGGCAGCCGCCACGCCGGTCCGGGCCGCCCACCACGACGTTGGCCAGCCACCCGGCGATGGCGCCGAACACGATCCACGAGAAGAAACCCATGCCACGAGATTACCGACGCGGATGGAGTAGCGCACAAGAAGACTTGTACAAGGACCCTTGTGCAACTACTGTTGTGCGTTATGGCCGACCGTGAAGTGCGTGAAGTCCACGATTCGAAGGTGCTCGCCGCGATGTCCCACCCGCTGCGGCGCCGCCTGCTCGACGTCCTCCGCCTCGACGGCCCGTGTACGGCGTCCGTGCTCGCCGAGCGGACCGGGCAGGCGGTCGGGAACGTCAGCCACCATCTGAAGGTGCTGGCCGCCAGCGACCTGGTCGAGGAGGCGCCGGAACTCGCCCGAGACCGGCGCGAGCGCTGGTGGCGCCGCGTCGGTTACGCGGTTTCCTGGTCGCCGTCGGACTTCCCCGACGACCCGGTCGCGGCCGCCGCCGAATCCCTCGCCCTCGAACGCCAGGTTTCCATGGCGCGCCAATGGTTCGCCGAACGCGAGACCTACCCGGAGGAGTGGCATCGAGCCGCCTTCGCCACCGACAGCTGGATGAAGCTCTCGGTCGCGGAAATGGCCGAAATCGAGGGACGGATCCAGGCACTGGTCCGGGAGTACAGCGACCGGGAACAGCCGGACGACGGCCAGGAACGCAGGCCGGTGTTCTTCGCCACCCGAGCCGTCCCGGCCCGGCCGTGAGCATCCGCGAACGCGGCGGATTGCTGCGCTCCCGGGATTTCCGGCTGCTCTGGACCGGCGAGACGACCAGCGTGCTCGGCAGTTCCATCGCGGTCGTCGCGCTGCCGCTCGTCGCCGTGGTCGCCCTGCAGGCCAGCACGTTCGCGGTCGGGCTGCTGACCGCGGCCGCGTGGCTGCCGTGGCTGCTGATCGGACTGCCGGCGGGCGCCTGGGTCGACCGGCGCCCGAAACGGCCGATCATGCTGGCGTGCAACACCTTCTCCATGCTGGTGTTCCTGAGCGTCCCGATCGCCGCGTGGTTCGGACTGCTCACGATGACCCAACTCCTCGTCGTCGCCCTGGCGGGCGGAGTCGCGAAGGTGTTCTTCAACGTCGCCTACCGCGCGTACCTGCCTTCGCTGGTCGAGAAGGAAGACCTCCAGGAGGCCAACGAGAAGCTGCAGGGCAGCGAGTCCGCCGCGCAGATCGGCGGTCCCGCTTTCGCCGGTCTGCTCGCCCACGCGTTCGGCGCCGTCGCCGGGGTGCTCGCCGACGCCGTCAGTTTCGGGATCTCCGTGCTGTGCCTGCGTTCCATCCGCTACCGCGAGCCGGAGCGCCCGGCCAAGACGCGGACGCGACTGCGGGACGAGATCCGCGAAGGTCTCGACTTCGTCCTCCACGACCGGTACCTGCGGGTGTTCGCGGTCTTCGGCGCGATCTCGAACGTCGCGCTCATGGGCTACCAATCGATCGAGGTCGTGTTCCTCGTCCGGGATCTCGGCGTGGGAGTGGGTACCGCCGGAATCGTGCTCGCCCTCGCCGGCCTGGGCGGCGTCGTCGGAGCCGCGTTGTCGGGCAAACTCGCCGCGCGGATCGGCACCGCGCGGGCCTTCGTGCTCTGCGAGGCCTTCGGGGCGCTGATGATGTTGCTGGGGCCGCTCGCGCGGGACGGCTGGGGGCTCGCCTTCTTCGTCGCCGCCGGATTCTCGCTCAGTGCCGGTGTCGTCGGCTCGAACGTCCTCAACGCCACCTTCAAACAGCGCTACGTCCCGGCGGCGATGTTCGGCCGGGTCACCGCGAGCATGTCCGTGCTCAGCTTCGGCGCGATCGCGCTCGGCGGCCTGCTCGGCGGGATCCTCGGTGAGACCGCCGGCGTGCGGCAGACGCTGGGCTTGATGGCCGGGCTCGAGGTCCTCGCCGTCGCGGCCCTGCTGTTCACGCCGATCGGCCGGTGCCGCGACTTCCCCTCCGGATCGCGTTTAGCGGGCTAAACGCGATCCGGCAGGGTCACAGCAGCAGGACGTCCACCTCGTCGCCCTGCTCGGCCGAGTCCACGTCCTCCGGCAGCACGATCAGGCAGTTGGCCTGCGTGAACGACGCCAGCAGATGCGAGCCGGGGCCGCCGCGCGGCCCGACGACCCCGGTGACCTCGCCCTCGGAATGCGTGTAGAAGCCCCGCCGGAACTGACGCCGCCCGGCGGGGGACTTCATCGCCTCGGTCAGCCGGGCCCGCACCTTCTGCCGGTCGACGCCGGAATGCCCCATCGCCGCGAGCAACGCCGGCCGCAGGAACGCCTCGAACGAGACGAGCACGCTCACCGGGTTGCCCGGCAACGTCACCACCGGCACGCCGTTCCACCGCCCGCAGCCCTGCGGCCCGCCCGGCTGCATCGCGACCTTCCGGAATTCCACGCCCTGCCCGGTCAGCGCGTCCTTCACCACTTCGTACGCCCCCGCGCTGACCCCGCCCGAAGTCACCAGAAGATCCACGTCCGCCAGCCGCGGCTCGATCACCGCGCGGAACTCGTCCACGTCGTCGACGACACTGCGCACGACCTCGGCCTCGCAGCCGAGCGCGCGGATCGCGGACGCCAGCATGATGCTGTTCGACTCGTAGATCTGCCCGTGCCGCAACGGTTCCGGCGCGTCGACGAGTTCGGTGCCGGTCGACACGACGAGCACCTTCAGCGGCCTCCGGACCGGAACCTCGGCGAGGCCGACAGCCGCCGCGAGACCCAGTTGCGCCGGGCCGAGCACGGTTCCGGCGGGCAGCGCCACCGTGCCCTCGACGACGTCTTCGCCGAGATGCCGGATGTGCGCGTCCGGGACGGCTGTCCTGAGAATCCGGACGTCGGTCACGCCACCGTCCGTGTGCTCGACCATCACCACCGCGTCCGCGCCGGGCGGCAGCGGGGCGCCGGTCATGATCCGGTGCGCGGTACCCGGCTCCAGCGTCCCGATCTCGACGCGGCCGGCGGGGATGTCGTCGGCGACGGGCAGTGTCACGGGAACCTCGGCGACATCCGCGGCGCGGACGGCGTAACCGTCCATCGCGGAGTTGTCGAACGGCGGCAGCGAAACCCCCGCGAGCACGTCCTCGGCCAGGACGAGCCCGGCGGCGGAGGCGAGCGGAAGGCTGATGACGGGGGCGTTCCCGAGCAGGCCGGTGACGGTCTCACGGTGGGTGTCGACGGAGATCACGCCGACCATCCTCCCGCCTCCGGGCCCGCATGCAAGACTCTGCGCGTCACAACGACCACCGGGGAGAAGAAGAGATGCAGGTTCAGATCCGTCACCAGCCATCGTTCGCGGTGGCGAGGCTCATGCTCGCGCCGGGTGAACCGGCGCAGGTCGAGTCGGGCGCGATGATGGCGACGAGCTACGGCGTGCAGGTCCAGTCACAGGCGCAGGGCGGCATCATGAAGGGCCTCGGCCGCGCCTTCCTCTCCGGCGAGTCCTTCTTCATCTCCACCTACACCGCCCCGCAGAACGGCGGCTGGGTCGACGTCGCCGCGAACCTGCCGGGCGACATGCAGATCATCAACCTCGACGGCCGCACCGGCTGGTGCGTCACCCGCGGCTCGTGGCTCGCGTCCTCCCACGGCGTGCAGACCGAGACCAAATGGGGCGGGCTCAAGAACCTCGTCGGCGGCGAAGGCGGCTTCCTGACCCACGCGACGGGACAGGGCCCGCTGGTCGTGGCCTGCTACGGCGCGCTGGAGACGGTCACCCTCCAACAGGGCGAGGTGATCACCATCGACACCGGGCACGTCGTCGCGTTCGCCGACACCGTGCAGTACCAGGTCCGCAAGGTCGCCACCGGCGTCATCCAGTCGATGAAGAGCGGCGAAGGCCTCGTCTTCGACTTCGCCGGGCCTGGCCAGCTGCTCACCCAGACCCGTAACCCGTCGGCGCTGTCCGCCTGGGTGATCGCCCAGGTCCCCGCCCGCTGAGCGCATGCGCGTCCAGACCAGGCACACCCCCAACTTCGGGGTCGCCCGCATCCTGCTGTCCCCCGGCGAAGCCGTCCAGGCCGCCGGGGACACCATGCTGGCCAGCAGTTTCGGCATCACCGAAACCGTTCCCGCGCGCGGCGGTTCCCGGGCGGGCAAAGCCGCCCCGTCGGTGTTCAACGCGCCGGAGGGCGGCGGCTGGATCGACTTCGCGCCGCTGACCGCCGGCGACGTCTACCCGCTGGAGTTCACCGGCGGCGCGGGCTGGTGCGTGAGCCGCGACGCGATCCTCGCCCGGCCGGCGACCATCAGGCAGGACCCCGGCTGGGCGCCGCTGCAGAAGCTCTTCGGGGCCGATTCCGGTTTCCTGGAGCACTACAGCGGAAGCGGTCCGCTCGTGCTGGCCGCGCAGGGCCCCGTCGACGCCTTCGAACTCACCGCGGGCGAACTCGTCACCGTGCGGCCGGACTTCCTGCTGGCCTATCCGGACACCGTGCAGTGCCGTCTCCGCGCCGTCGACCAGGCGGGCCCGCAGTCGGTCCGCACCGGCGAGGGGCTCGCGCTGGACTTCGCAGGACCAGGACGCGTCCTTGTGCAAGCGCGCAATAGGCGGCTTTCTCGCGGGTGACCTTAGGGCGAATCGACCATTGCCGACGCCGGTAATTCGGGTAGCGTGAACTGCACTCGAAACCGCCGTCCGGGGCAGAGAAGGCCGGCGGGCCCCGTGCTGAGGGAGTGCGCAGTGGCAGTCGGCACCGTCAAATGGTTCAACTCGGAAAAGGGCTACGGATTCATCGAATCCACCGAAGGGCCCGACGTCTTCGTCCACTACTCGGCCATTCAGGCCGACGGATTCCGGACGCTCGACGAGGGTGATCGCGTGGAATTCGAAGTCCAGTCCGGCCGTGACGGGCGGAGTCAAGCGGCGGACGTGCGCAAGGTTTAGCGCCGGGTTCAGGCGACCCCCGGCAGCCGCCGGAACTGGCGCGTTAGGCTGCGCTGCGTGACAGGCGATGAGTCGGGGGACCTGACCGGTCGCCGGCTGGGCAACTACCGCATCGACGGTGTGCTCGGCAAGGGCGGCATGAGCGTGACCTACAAGGCCACGGACGTGCGGCTCGGACGCAAGGTGGCACTGAAGGTCATCGGTGATCACCTGGGGGCCGACGCCGAGTTCCGCGAACGCTTCGTCGACGAGGCGCGGAACACGTCCGCGATCGACCACGCCAACGTCGTGCCCTTGTACGACTTCGGCGAGCTCGAAGGCATGCTCTACATCGCCATGCGGATGGTCGACGGCGGGGACCTCGCCGGGCTGATCTCCGGTGGCCCGATCGCGCCCGCCCGCACGCTCACCATGCTCGACCAGGTCGCCGACGCACTCGACACCCTGCACAACCGGGGTCTCGTGCACCTCGACGTCAAACCGGCCAACGTCCTGGTCACCAGCAAGGAGACCTCGCGCGAGCACGTCTACGTCGCCGACTTCGGCCTGACCCGCCGCGGCGCCACCGGGCACCGCACCCGCGGCGGCGACTTCCTCGGTTCGCCCACCTACGCCGCGCCCGAGCACCTGCGCGGCGAGCCGCTCGACGGCCGCACCGACCAGTACGCCCTCACCTGCGTCCTCTACGCCTGCCTGACCGGCAGCCCGCCCTTCAAGGGCGACGTGCAGACGGTCATCAAGGGGCACCTGAACGGCGAGCCCCCGGCCATCTCGCGGATCGTCGGCGTGCCCGCCGGGATCGACGAGGTCGTCCGGAAGGGAATGGCGAAGAATCCCGCCGATCGCTACCCGAACTGTGTTGAGATGATCGCGGCCGCCAGGCGCGCCCTCGGTCCGCTCGCGGCGTCGAACGAGCCCCCGGGCCCGCCAGGACAGGTGGCGGCCGCGACCGTCCAACAGGCGGTACCGCAACGGCAGAACACGCCGCCACAGGGAGAGGGGGGCCCCGTGCACCCGTACGGAGGACAGCAGCCCGGCTACGGCCAGCAGGGACCGGGGCCGCAGGGTCCCCCGCCGCAAGGCCCGCCGCCCGGTTACGGCCCGCCGCCGCAGCAGGGTGGCTACCAGCAGCCCGGTGGTTTCCAGCAGGGCCCGCCCCCGGGTTACGGCCCCCCGCCGCAGCAAGGCGGTTTCCAGCAGGGTGGCTTCCAGCAAGGCCCGCCCCCTGGCTACGGCCCCCCGCCGCAGCAGCAGGGCGGTTTCCAGCAGCAGCCCAAGAAGGGCGGCGGCGCCAAGTGGATCTGGATCATCGTCGGCGTCCTCGTGGTCGCGGGCGCGATCGTCGCGGCGATCCTCGTCTTCGGTGATTCGAGCAGTGGCAACGGTCCGCAGACCACCGCGCCGAACATCCCGGTCGGCCCCGGCGACTCGCAGTCGCAGTCCCCGGAGTCGTCGGCGAAGGCTCCTCCGACGTCGATCTCCATCAAGCCGGGCAACTGACGCGGCACCGCGCTGACCTGCGGTTCTTGCACTCGACCCTGGAGAGTGCTAAACACGGCATTGGCACTCGACGCCGTCGAGTGCCAGGCAGGCGGTCACCGACCGCTCGCCTGAAGGTCGGGACGGTGAGGCCGCACCCTTGAGTGGGTGGGTCGTCCGTCGCGGGCACCGAGCCTGGCCGAGGAAGAGTCCTGCCGCCGCGCTTCTGTGACATTCGAGACAGAGCGTGCGGCGGCGCCCAATACCGGAGGACCACACCGAAATGGCCAAACTGATCGCGTTCGACGAGGACGCCCGCCGCGGTCTTGAGCGTGGCTTGAACATCCTCGCCGAAGCCGTCAAGGTGACCCTCGGCCCGCGGGGCCGGAACGTCGTGCTCGAAAAGAAGTGGGGCGCGCCGACGATCACCAACGACGGTGTCTCCATCGCCAAGGAGATCGAGCTCGAGGACCCGTGGGAGAAGATCGGGGCCGAGCTCGTCAAGGAAGTTGCCAAGAAGACCGACGACGTCGCGGGTGACGGCACCACCACCGCCACCGTGCTCGCCCAGGCTCTCGTCCGCGAGGGTCTGCGCAACGTCGCCGCCGGGGCCGACCCCATCAGCCTGAAGCGCGGCATCGAGGCGGCCGTCGAGGCCATCACCGAGCAGCTGCACAAGATGGCCGTCCAGATCGAGACCAAGGAGCAGATCGCTGCTACCGCCTCGATCTCGGCCGCTGACCGCACCATCGGCGAGCTCATCGCCGAGGCGCTGGACAAGGTCGGCAAGGAAGGCGTCGTCACCGTCGAGGAGAGCAACACCTTCGGGCTCGAGCTCGAGCTCACCGAGGGTATGCGCTTCGACAAGGGCTACATCTCCGGTTACTTCGTGACCGACCCGGAGCGTCAGGAAGCCGAGCTCGAGGACCCGTACGTCCTCCTCTTCGGTTCCAAGATCTCCACCGTCAAGGACGTGCTGCCGCTGCTGGAGAAGGTCATCCAGTCCGGCAAGCCGCTGCTGATCATCGCCGAGGACGTCGAGGGCGAGGCTCTGGCCACCCTGATCGTCAACAAGATGCGCGGCACCTTCAAGTCCGTCGCCGTCAAGGCCCCGGGCTTCGGTGACCGCCGCAAGGCGATCCTGCAGGACATCGCGATCCTGACCGGTGGCCAGGTCATCTCCGAGGACGTCGGCCTCAAGCTGGAGAACGCGGACCTTTCCCTGCTGGGCAAGGCCCGCAAGGCCGTCATCACCAAGGACGAGACCACCATCGTCGAGGGTGCGGGCGACGCCGACCAGATCCAGGGTCGCGTCAACCAGATCCGCGCCGAGATCGAGAACTCGGACTCGGACTACGACCGCGAGAAGCTCCAGGAGCGTCTGGCGAAGCTGGCCGGCGGCGTGGCCGTCATCAAGGCCGGTGCCGCCACCGAGGTCGAGCTGAAGGAGCGCAAGCACCGCATCGAGGATGCAGTGCGCAACGCCAAGGCCGCCGTCGAAGAGGGCATCGTCGCCGGTGGTGGCGTCGCTCTCATCCAGGCCGCCGAGGCTGCCTTCGCCGGTCTGAAGCTCGAGGGCGACGAGGCCACTGGTGCCAACATCGTCAAGGTCGCCGTCGAGGCGCCGCTCAAGCAGATCGCGATCAACGCCGGCCTCGAAGGCGGCGTCGTGGCGGAGAAGGTCAAGTCCCTCCCGCAGGGTCACGGCCTCAACGCCGCCACCGGTGTCTACGAGGACCTGCTCGCCGCCGGCGTGCCGGACCCCACGAAGGTCACCCGCTCCGCGCTGCAGAACGCCGCTTCCATCGCGGCGCTGTTCCTGACCACCGAAGCCGTCGTGGCGGACAAGCCGGAGAAGGCCTCGGCCGCTCCCGCCGACCCGTCCGGTGGCATGGGCGGCATGGACTTCTGAGTTCGAGCCCGTAACACCGGAAAGCCCGGACGCGCCTCGCGCGTCCGGGCTTTTCCTTTGCCGTGAAGTGAGGATCTGGTTTCGGTCGGGGTGGTCGTGAGTGGCGCTTCGTGATCGCCGCCCGATCACGACCACCCGACCGACGGCGGTCCGACGGGCCTAGACCTGCCCGTCCACCAGGTACCCGCCGCCCTGCCGCTGGCGGTCTTTCTCGTACGGGTTGGTGGAGTTCGGGTCCGAAGGCTTCCTGGGTTCGAGGTTCGTCCGGTCGGTCGAGCCCGCCTCCTTGGCCGGGTTCTCCCTTTCGACCGTCTCGGGATTGGGGTCGATCTTTTTCCTGCCCGCGGTGGCGTTCTCCCAGTCCGCGAACAGCTTCTTGAGATCGTCCGAGAGCTGCCCGTCCGTTTTCGCGTAGGCCTCGGCGGCCTTCCGGAGCTGCTCACCGGCGAGCAGGAACCGGGCGCAGCTCGTCCTCATGAACTGTTCGACGGCGTCGCGGATCTCCAAGGTCGAGTCGTCGCCCGTGCACGTCTGCTCGTCACGGCCCGCGAGGTGCCGGTCGGCACGGTCGGCCTCGGCGAGAATCCGCAGTTGTGCCGAATACCCCTCGGCCGCTTCGAAACAGGTTTGCGCGACCCGCAGGAGAAAGTGGATCTTGACGGTGATCCCCGTGTTCTTCTCGCGCTCGGTCCGGTTCGGCAGCGTGTTCGCCGTGAGGTCGTAGAGCTCGAGGTTGTAGCTGTGCACCCCCGCGATCGCCTTCTGCAGAACCAGCACGTCCCCGCCGAAGTCGTCTTCGAGGCCGGACAACGCGTTGTGTTCGTCTTGGATCGAGGTGGTGAGCTTCTGCAGGATGTCCTGGAGGGACATGGCGTCCTGCTCGACGGTGAGTCCCTTGATGACCCCGCCGACGAACCCGGCGAGGTCGAGGACCGCGCCTACCGGGCCGAGGACCTTCCCGCCCGCCTCGTTGACGGTGTTCACGACCTTGCTGAGTTTCGCCCCCGCGGACAGCAGGCTGGTCGCGATCCCGTGGATCGCCGACGCCCGATCGACCTTCTCCAGGATCGCGTCCGCGGTGAAGACCTTGAGCGTGACCTTTTCGTCCAGCTTCTTGGTGGCCCAGTTGAGCCGTTTGACGATGTTGAGCCGGGTGGCCTGGATCGTCGCGGCGCGCGTGGAGTACAGGCTGGACAGGCTGGCGAGGATGAGCGACTGGTTCAGCATGGTCGGCGCGATCGAGGCGAAGAATCCGGCTCGGAAGGCCTTGGCGGCGAGCCCGGTCCACTCGATGAACCAGTCCTCGTCCGAGCTGGTCGCCCCGTCCAGCCACTCGACGTTCCGGACGACCGCGCCCTGCCCCAGCAGTTCGGTCACCCGCCCGTTCTTGTCGTGGAAGCCGAGGTTGCCGGCGACGTTCAAGTACGTGTTGTGGGCGGCTTCGAGCTTCGCGAGGTCAGGGCCCTCCAGCTGGGGGACGAACTTGGCGACCTCCTGCCGCCGGTTCCAGGCCAGCCGCTCGATCTGGGCCAGATTCTTCTCGACGTGGCACTCGACGTACTTCTGGGTCTGCGGATTCCAGCCCTGGCAGTGGACGTCCTTGTAGTGGCCGAGCATGCCGTCCATGACCCAGGTCAGGTATCCGCAGAAGTCGTCGGAGCCCGACAGGTGGCCGTACGATTCGGCGGGCCATTGCCAGGCCCAGGGCTCGGTCGAGCACGGAACGGCGGGCGAGAGCTTCGTCATGGCGTCGACGGCGTCTTCCGTCCAGCGCTTGGTGAGCGCCTTGCAGAAGTCGTCCAGCGCGCCATCGAGCATCCTCTTGTACTCGCTGAGGCTGAGATAATTGCCGGCCATGGAGGCCCCCGCTTCCCGCTCCCTGTGACAAAGTCATGGGGAGTGTAACGGTGAACACGCGGTCGCGCGGCCGAACTCCGGAAAAGCGAAAAGCCCGGACATCCCCATGTCCGGGCCCCTCACCTTTTCCCCCTGCCCCCGCGGATCGCGTTTAGCGGGCTAAACGCGATCCGGTGGACGCCGCGTCCCCTGCGCGCGGCGTCCACCTCGATCAGGATTCGCCCGGCTGCTCCGGAGTCAGGAGCCACGCGGCGACGTAGACCGGGATCGCGAAACCGGCGGTGAAGAAGGCGCCCGCCACCAAGGCGATACGCAGGATCGCGGCGTCGATCCCGAAGTAGGCGGCCCAGCCGCCCGCGACGCCCGCGATCATCTTGTCGGTCCGGCTGCGGAAGAGCTTCTTGGTGGCCTGGGGGGTGTACACGCTGTTCGTCATGGCTCAATGTTCGCCCGGGACCGACCCCCGGCACATCGGGGTACGGCCCCGGTCCGACCCTGGAATCCGACCCTGAGGGGGCGGAAAACCGGATGCCCGGGCGGTGTCGACGCGGGTACAACTTCTCGGGTGAAACACGACAGCCCCGAATTCGCCGCCATCGCCGAGCAGGGCATGATCCTGCGCTGCCAGGTCGGGTCCGGGCTGCACGGCACCGCCGTGCTCGGCCAGGACGACCGGGACGAGCTCGGCATCTGCGTCGAGCCGCCGGACCACGTGATCGGCCTCGAGCGGTTCGAGCAGTACATCTTCCGCACGCAGCCCGAAGGCGTCCGGTCGGGTCCCGGTGACCTCGATCTGACCGTCTACTCGCTGCGCAAGTGGATGCGTCTCGTGCTCAACGGAAATCCGACCGTCCTGCTGCCGTTGTTCGTGCCGGAGTCCGAGATCGTCGTGATCGACGAGCTCGGCGCCGAGCTGCGGGAGAACGCGCACCGGATCGTCTCGCGCGCCGCGGGCCTGCGGTTCCTCGGCTACTCACGCGCCCAGCGCGAGCGGATGCTCGGGCTGCGGGGCAAGGACGGGCGGCCGGAGCTGATCGAGAAGTACGGCTTCGACACGAAGTTCGCCATGCACATGGTGCGCCTCGGCGTGCAGGGCGTGGAGCTGCTGGAGACCGGGCGGATCACGCTGCCCGTTCCCGAACCGTGGCTGAGCTGGCTCCGTGATCTGAGGCAGGGCAAGAAAACCCGCGAGGAAGCGTTGGACGCGGCCGAGTCCCTGGAGCGTCGTCTCGAAGAGCTGGTGCGCGGATCCTCGCCGCTGCCGGAGGCGCCGGACGCCGCATGGGCCGACGCTTGGCTGGTGCGCGCCTACCTCAGGGCGTGGAAAATGCCTTGATGACGATCAAGGCGAAGGCGCTCACTTTCGGGGTCGCGGTGCTGACCGTGCTGGGAATCGGCACGGCCAGTGCCGCACCCGAAGGCCATGACGCACGAAGCAGGCTCGACGTCGTCCAGGCCCGCGGCGAACTCCGCGTGTGCTCGACGGGGGACTATCGCCCGTTCACCTATCGCGACGCCGCGGGCGCGTGGAGCGGGATCGACATCGACCTCGCGGGCGACCTCGCCTCGCGGCTCGGCGTCCGGCTCCAGCTGGTCCAGACCACTTGGAAGGCGATCGCCGACGACGTCGGGCTGAAGTGCGACCTGGCGATGGGCGGCGTGTCGGTGACGCTGGACCGGGCGAAGAAGGGTTTCTACACCGCTCCGTATCTTCGTGACGGCAAGACGCCGATCACCTTGTGCGAGAACGAAAAGCGCTTCCGGACGCTCGAACAGATCGATCAGCCGGGGGTGCGGGCGATCGTGAATCCGGGCGGTACCAACGAACAGTTCGCCGACGCCAACCTCAAGCGGGCGACCATCGTGCGGCATCCGGACAACAACACGATCTTCGCCGAGATCATCGCGGGCCGCGCCGATCTGATGATCACCGACGCGACCGAAACCCGTTGGCAGGCAAAGCAGAACTCGCGCCTGTGCGCGGTGCATCCCGACGAGCCGTTCACCTTCTCGGAGAAGGCGTACCTCCTGCCGCGCGACGTCGTGTTCAAGGAGTGGGCCGACCAGTGGCTGCACCTCGCCCTGAACGACGGCACCTACGCGCGCATCGCGAAACCTTGGCTCGGCTGAAATCGGTTTGAACCACTTTCGTTATCCGACCGTATCTCCAGATGTGGGTGAGGAGGAACCAGACCGGAGGAAACACGGATGATGAACAGCGCCGGGAAACACCGCAAGCGCGCGACGATCGGCATCGCGTCCGTACTCGGGGTGGCCGCCATCGCCGCGGCGATGTTCGCGGTCAGCACGCCCGACGGCCAGGCCTCGGAAAGCTGTCAGGGACTGGACACCGCCCTCCGGAACAATCTCAACTTCATCGCCGGTCAGCAGGCGGATCCGGACGCCCTCTCCGAGGCGCGGATCGCCAACCGGCAGGCCGTCGTCGACCTCATCCAGCAGCGCCGCCAGGCCGCGACCTGCACCGAGGTCGTCCAGGCCGACGGCGGGAAGCAGGAGCAGAACCAGGCCGCGGACGAGGCCGAGAAGGCCGCCGAACAGGACGCCGGGATGGACGACGCCGTGGCGGGCGAGGACGAGGCGGCCGACCAGGAGGACGCGGCCGCGGGGGGCGGCGAGGTCGTCTGCCAGGGATCCACGGTGACGTTGTCCGGCGAGGGCGGCGCGCCGGCCGCGTCCAGTGACGAGTTCCCGGCGGGCACCAAGCTGAAGGTGACGAACCTGGACAACGACAAGTCCACGACCGTCGAGGTCACCGGCGTTTCCGGGAGCTGCGCGCTGCTGAACAACGCCGCCTTCGAGCAGGTTCGCGAACCGGGGAAGTTCCTGATCCGCCGGGCCGTCATCGAGCGGGTCGGCTGACAGCCAGCACCGGAACGGGGAAGACGCGGACGGATCCGGTGCGGCGGCGGCGCGAGTCCTCCTGGTCCCCTCGGCCAGGAGGGCTCGTGGCCGTTTGTATCTCGCTTGTACGCCCTTTCGGGACGCTTCTCGCGAAACGCCGAGAAAGGACATCCGATGAGATTCAGACGACTGGCCACCGCGGCCGCCACCGCCTTGCTGGGCATGGCCGGGCTGGCGATCACCGCGACGTCGGCCGAAGCCGCCGTCGGTCCGCGTCCCAACTTCCAGCTCCCGTTCCCCTGCAACCAGGTGTGGAACGGCGACAACGACAACAGCAGCGCGCACCGGGCCTACGAAATCGACTTCAACCGCGGCAGCTCCGCGGGGGCGGACCTGGGCGACACCGTCGTCGCGGCGGCTGCCGGCAAGGTGGTCACCTCGGCGCACCAGGGTTCGGCGAACGGCTTCGGCAACCTGGTGAAGATCGACCACGGTGGGGGATGGTCGACCTACTACGCGCACCTGAAGGTGCGTTCGGTCGCGGCGGGCGTCCAGGTCGCGCAGGGGCAGAAGATCGGCGAGGTCGGCAACACCTCCAAGCCGGGCAACAACATCAGCCCCCACCTGCACTACGAGGTCCGCACCAACGACGCCCTGTGGCCCGACAACATCAAGCCCGCGTACTTCAACGGCGTGAAGTTCGGCTACCCCAACGCGAACGTGACCTCCAAGAACACCTGCGGTGGCAGCGGGAACCCCAACCCGTACGACGCCGTCGAGGTGTGCGGCGACGGCTACAAGGTGATCGACTCGCAGGCGCTCGGCAGCGCCGCGACCACGTACCTGCTGTACAACGGCACGAACAAGAACAACTGCGTCACCACCATCAAGTCCACCTCGGTGGGCACGGGCAGCGCGGTTTCCGCCTTCCTCGAAGTGGAAGGCGCGGCCAGGAAGACCGACTCCGGAAGTTTCGAGTACTACGCGGGCCCGGTGAGCGCGGCCGCGGGCGCGAAGTGCGTCAAGTGGGGCGGCTCGGCGGGATCCTCCAGCTATGAATCCCCGCTGGAGCACTGCGGCTGATCTCGGCTCAGGGACGCTATGAAAGGCCCGTTACTTGCAAAATTTGCAAGTAACGGGCCTTTCATAGCGTCCGCAGGTGGGCACGGACGCGAGTGAAGCGGTCTTCCCAAGCGGCCCGGACCTCCGGAGCGGCGGCGTGACCGGCGAACAGGCCGGGATCGGGAGCGGCGCGCGGCACCGGCAGGCGACCGTCCACAGGGGACAGTGACTCGCCGCAGACGTCCCCCGTCAGCAACGACATCGTCCCCAGCCCGCAAGCGAAGTCCAAAGCGGGCAGCGCACCCGCGAGCGCGAGCCCGGCGGCGAGCCCGACGCTCGTCTCGACGGCGGAGGACACCACGCACGGCAGGCCGCAGGCTTCGGCGACCTCCAGCGCGCGCCGGACCCCGCCCAGCGGCGCGACCTTGAGAACGGCGACGTCGGCCGCTCCCGCCACGGCCACCTTGAGCGGGTCTTCGGCCCGGCGGATCGATTCGTCGGCGGCGATCCGCACGCCGACCCGGCGCCGGACGTCGGCCAGTTCGTCGATCGACGGGCACGGCTGCTCGGCGTATTCGAGCCCGCCCGCCGCGCGGTCCAGTTCGCCGATGGCCTTGACCGCGGTATCGACGTCCCAGGCCATGTTCGCGTCGACGCGGATCGCGCCCGACGGGCCCAGCGCTGCCCGCACCGCCTCCACCCGGGCGCAGTCCTCGGCGAGGCTCACCCTCGGGTCGGCGACCTTCACCTTCGCCGTGCGGCAGCCCGACGCGGCGACGAGTTCGTACGCCTTTTCCGGCGACACCACCGGGACGGTCGCGTTCACCTCGACGCTGTCCCGGACCGGCGACGGCCAGCCGCGTTCGCTCGCCTCCAGCGCGGACGCGAGCCACGGCGCGCTTTCGGCGTCGGAGTAGTCGGAGAACGGGCAGAATTCGCCCCAGCCTGCGTCACCGCGGATCAGCAGTCCTTCACGGACCGTGATGCCGCGGAACCGCGTGCGCAGGGGGATCGCGTAGACGTCCATCGCCGCCGATCATGCCACTGCTGGAATCGGATGCCGTTTTCCGCGATTCCGGACAGAATGGGCGACGTGGCACTCGACTTTCGCGTGCTGGGACCCACCGAGGTCACGGCCGACGGGCTGCCGGTGCCCTTGGGCGGCAGCAGGCCGCTCATCGTGCTGGCGGGCTTGTTGCTGCGCGCGAACACGGTGGTGCCGGTCGAGGAACTGGGCCGCTGGCTGTGGCCGGACGACCGGCGGCGGTCCAAAGGCGCCCTGCAGACGTACATCCTGAGGGTCCGCCGCGCGCTCGGCGACGAGGTCACCATCCGCACCGAACGCGGCGGTTACCTGCTCGAACTCGACGAGAGCCTGCTCGACCTCGCCCGGTTCCGCTCACTCGCCGCGGCGGGAGCGGAGTCCGCGGCGGACGGCGACCTGCGCCAGGCGGCGGAGCGGTTCGCCGCCGCGTTGGCCGAATGGCGTGGCCCGGCACTGCAGAACGTCCATTCCGAGGCGCTGCTCCGGGACGAAGCCGACCAGCTGGGCGAAGAGCGGCTGCGTGTCCGCGAGCAGTGGGCCGACGCGCTCATCGCCCTCGGCGAGCACGGCACGGTCGTTCCCGAGCTGACCAGGCTGTGCCGTGAGAACCCGCTGAGGGAGCGGCTGCACGAGCAGCTGATGATCGCGCTCTACCGCTCCGGCAGGCAGGCCGAAGCGCTGAACGTCTACCGCCGGATCGGCGCGGTGCTGGCCGAAGAACTCGGCCTGGACCCCGGCGCGTCACTGCAGCGCGCGCACCAGGCGATCTTGACCGGCGAGGAGGCCGTCGAGACCACATTGGACTCGGAGCTGACGCGGTACCGCCTCGGCGCCGAGCCGATGATCCCGCGCCAGCTCCCGGCGGATCTCCGGGTCTTCTCCGGCCGCCAGCGCGACCTCAAGGCCTTGCACGGACTCGTCCCGGAAGCGCTGGACACCGAGCGGTCGACGTCCATCGCGTCGATCGAGGGGATGGGCGGCATCGGCAAGACGACGCTCGCCGTCCATTTCGCGCACGAGGTCGGGGAGCGTTTCCCCGGCGGGCAGGTGTACCTCAACCTGCGCGGATACGGCCCCGGCGACCTGGTCGAACCCGCGACCGCGCTCGAAACCATGCTCGTCTCGGTCGGCGTCCCCGCCGACCGGATCCCCGCCGGCGTCGACGGCCGCGCGGCCACCTGGCGCACCTACAGCGCGGGCCGCCGGATGCTGATCCTGCTCGACAACGCCGCGAGCACCGAGCAGATCCGGCCGCTGCTGCCCGGCCCCGGCTGCCTGGTGCTGGTGACCAGCCGCTGGCAGCTGCACGCCCTCGTGGCGACCCACGGCGCGCGACGCGTCGCGCTCGAGGAACTGCCGGACGAGGACGCGATCACCCTCGTCGCTTCGACGATCGGGCTGGACCGGGTCACCGAGGATCCCGAGGCCACCGAACGGTTCGTCCGGTACTGCGGCGGGCTGCCGCTGGCCATCCGGATCCTCGCGGTGCGGGCGGCGCAGTTCCCGGACCTCGCGCTGCGGGAGTTCGTCCGGCTGCTGGACACCGAACAGGACAGGCTGGGCTCGTTCGACCTCGCCGACGGCGACGAGACGAACGTCCGGGCCGTCTTCTCGTACTCGTACCGGGCGCTCGACGAACGGGCCGCGCGGATGCTGCGGCTGCTCGCCCTGCCCACCGGCGGCGACTTCAGCGTGCCCTCGGCCGCGGCGGTGGCCGGGGTCGACGTCGCGGAAGCGAGCGTGGACCTGGCGAAACTGGCTTCCGCGCACCTCATCGCGCGGTCCAGGCCCGGCCGGTACCAGTTCCATGACCTGATCCGCGCCTACGCGGCCGAACTTTCGGCGAAGCTGGACGGGCCCGAGGCGCGGACGGCGGTGCTGGACAGGCTGCTCCACGCGTCGCTCGCCTCGGCGCTGAACGCGTCGCGGCTCTTGCGTTCGGATCGGCACTACCGGCTCGTCGAACCGGAGCGGTTCGACGGCGCGGGGCTGAAGTTCGGGCACTACGAACAGGCGCTGGACTGGTTCGACGAGGAGGCGGGGAATCTCATCGCCGCGGTGAACGTGGCGTACCGGGAGCGGCGGTACCGGGAGTGCTGGCAGCTGGCCTGGCTGCTGCAGTCGTATTTCATCGTCCGTGCCAGGTTGGAGGACTGGCGTTCGGTGTTCGGCGTGGCGCTCCGTGCCGCCCGCGACCTGGAGGACCGCTCCGGTGAGGCCGCCATCCTCAGTGGACTGGGCGTGGTCTGCGGAGTCGGCCGCCAGTACGACGACAGCATCGTCTACCTGAAGCAGGTCGTCGAACTGCAGCGCCAGGTCGGGGATCGGCAAGGGGAGGCGCGGGCTCTCTACAACCTCACACTGGCCAGCCAGGACCCCGGCACGGCGTGGGAATACGGGACGCGCGCGTTGAGTCTCATCCGGGAGCACAACGTCGGCGCCGGTATGGAGGCCAGCGCCCTGCAGGCCCTCGGAGACATCTGCACTCAGGTCGGCCGCTTCGAGCAGGCGCTCGGCTTCGCCGACCAGGCACTGGCCCTGGAGGTGCACGCGCTCCCCGACGAAGCCCGCTTCACCCTGCACACCAAGGGGACCGCGCTCGTCGGGCTCGGCCGCGCCGATGAAGGCATCGCCTGCATGCGGCGGGCCGTCGAGATGTTCTTCGCCCACGGCGAGCTCTACGAAGCGGCCGACGTGCTGGCCCAGCTCGGCGGAATCCATCTGCGGCTCGGTGATCCCTCGTCGGCGCGTGAGTGCTGGCTGCGTTCGGTGCGGGTGCTGACCGAGCTCGCGCATCCGGACGCCGACGACGTCCGGACGAAACTCGCCTCGCTGGTCTCCGGCCAAAGTTGAGCGAGGCACGGGCGCCCGGCGTGCCGACCCCCAGTCGCAGCACGCGAGTACGCCCGTGACCTCACGCGTCACCTAACAGGACACCGCTCACTGTGCGCTGACTGTGCAGCGTGCGCGGGTCAGGCCAGGAGTTTCGCGAGGGCGATCGCGTTCTTCGGCGCCTCGGCCTCGACGGTGTTGTCGAAGTAGACGTACGTGTCGCGGCCCCAGCCTTCGATCTTGCGCGCCCAGCGTTCGAGAGTCTTGTCTCCGTACCCGCTGACGTAGAGCTCCTCTTCGCCGTGCAGGCGGACGTACGCGAAGTCCTCGCTCGTCATCTCCTCGACGAACGGGAACTCACCGGCGGTGTCGGCGACCACGAGCGCGATGCCGTGTTTCCGGAACAGGTCGAGGCTTTCGGGCTCGGTGAAGCTCGGATGCCGGACCTCGATGGCGTGCCTGAGTTTCCGGCGCGGCTTCGGATCGGTGTGCGGCTCGGCCTCGAGCTTGTCGTCGTACTCGCTCGCGAGCTTGGCGGCGGCGTGGCTGGTGCGCGGCAACAGCTTGAAGAAATCCTCGACGCGCTCGGCGTCGAACGACAAGCGCGGCGGCAGCTGCCAGAGGATCGGCCCCAGCTTCCTGCCGAGCGCCAGCACCCCGGAAGCGAAGAAGTTCGCCAGCGGCGTCTCGACGTCGCGCAGTTGCTTCAGATGGGTGATGAAGCGGCCACCTTTGACGGCGAAGACGAAGTCGTCCGGGGTCTGCTCGGCCCACGCGCGGTACCGCTCCGGCCGTTGCAGCGAGTAGAACGAGCCGTTGATCTCGGCGGAGTTCATCCGGCCGGACAGGTATTCGAGCTCGCGTCGCTGCACCAGGCCGCGCGGGTAGAAGTTCCCCCGCCACGGTGGGTAGCGCCAGCCTGAAGTGCCGATCCTGATCTCGGCGACGTCGATCACCGCCTTCCCGTGCCGCTCAAATTCCCCCTCTCTCCTCGGTGCAAACGCCCGATCAGGCCCACGAGAACTGCCACCGGCGGGTCTGGACCAGGCTGGAGGCGAACTCGCGCAGGTTGCCGGGCTGACCGGCGAACGCGGGCAGGCAGAACGAGCGGTGCTCGGCGGCGACCGTGAGCGCGCGGCCCTGGGTGCGCGGCGGCGCGGCCACCGACAGCTCCATCGAGTCGAAGCCCAGCACCGTGAGCGTCGCGCCGAAACGGTCTTCCCAGCTGCGCAGGACCGCGGACAGCTCGTGGACCTGGTCGGTCGCCTTGATCATGCCCGTCCAGCCGAGGATCGCCGGGATGTCGGCGGGCCGCTCGGTCTGCACCAGCGCGAGCCGGTGCGGCCCGCGCGCGGCCAGGATCGACCCGGTGTTGCCCGCCTCGGCCAGCGGATCCGCCCGGCGCGACGGACGGCGGGCGAGGCCGGGGAACTTCGCGCCGAACGGGCGCAGGCAGGCGCCGTCGCAGCACGACGTGTCCCACCAGCGGGCCAGCACTTCGGCCGGGTCCACCGAGGAGATCCGGTGGTCGGCGGGGGCGAGCCTGCCACGGTCGTCGATCCAGTCCTCGCCGTTGGCCGCGAACCGCTGGTCGTGCGGGATCAGCACCGGCCACAGCCCGGACCGGTCGAACTCGGCGACGCAGCCGGTGTAGCGCTCCGGCCTGGTCAAGGGCAGGTCCGAGACCCAGATCCGGCCGTGCCACCGGCCGGGCGGCAGGGTCTGGACGGGCGGCGTACCCGGGCGGAACGGTGCGATCGTCATCGGCTTCCCCTCGAACTGGTGTTCGGTCAACTCTACCCGAACACTAGTTCGAAGCACCGACAGTTTTCGATACCCCGTTTGCGGGATCTCTGGGACGGCGCCTCATGCGTCCCTGGCGTCACAGGCGCACCATCGACACCGTCCACAATGGAGGAAGGTGCCGCGGTGGTCCTCTGGTCGCGGCCGCGTGTGAGGTTTCGGCTTCTCTTGAGGGGTAAGGCAAAGGTGGCGTGTCCGATGCCGAGCGGCCGTGTCGCGAAAGCCACTTTCGGGACATCAGATGTCGCGAAAGTGGCTTTCGCGACACCTCGGAAAGGCTGGTGTGGCCGCTCGCGACGGGCTTTCACGCCGCTGGGTGGGGGAGAGCTTTCGCGTACCTAGGCGCCAGGGTCTCGGCAAAGTCGGCTATCCGCACGTGTCGGGTTTCGAGGGTTTTCAGCGGGCTGGTTGTCGCATGGTGGGGGTGCGGCTGTCCGCAAGGGGCTGCAGGACGGGTCACGATGCCCGATTCGGGCGCTTTACGCGGTTTCGCGCGGGGGTCGTGAGTGGTTAAAGAGGGTTATTGAGGGGAAGGGCAAACGTGTCGTGTTCGCGGGAGGGTCGTGCCGGACTGAAGGCTCCCTTCGCCGCGTCCGATGCGGTGAAGGGAGCCTCCGGCAGCGCGGATCTGGACCGGCCGCACCCTGACTGTCCACACGGGACACGCTTAGCCGGGTAAATGTCTGATTGATACCCATATGCACGCTTTGCGGAGGGGGTCGTGAGTGGCAAAGAGGGTTCTAGCCCTCTTTGCCACTCACGACCCCCCCGCAAACCTCCCAAATCGGGTAAAGACGGGTCGAAGGTGTCCTCTGTGGACATTCGAGGAGCGTGTCTGGTCACGGTTGACGAGCCCGCTCCCGCACCCCTGCGACCAGCGGATAGCCGACTTTGCCGGAACCCTGTACCTAGGCGAGAGGAAGGGGACCTTCACGTACTTGCCCAGAGGACGAAACGCGGGGGGTCACATCGGGCGAAGCAGGTCGTCCGCGTCCACGATCCGGTACGCGTAGCCCTGTTCGGCCAGGAATCGCTGCCGGTGCGCCGCGTACTCCGTGTCGACGGTGTCGCGCGAGACGACCGAATAGAAATGCGCCTGCCGCCCGTCGCCCTTCGGTCGCAGCAGCCGTCCGAGCCGCTGGGCCTCTTCCTGCCGCGAACCGAACGTCCCGGAGATCTGGATCGCCACCGAAGCCTCCGGCAGGTCGATCGAGAAGTTGGCGACCTTCGAAACGACCAGCGTCCTGATCTCGCCGCGCCGGAACGCGTCGAACAGTTCCTCGCGTTCCTTGTTCCGTGTCGCGCCCTGGATCACCGGCGCGTCCAGCTCGTCGCCGATCATCTCCAGTTGGTCGAGGTAGGCGCCGATGACCAGCGTCGGCTCGCCCGGATGCCGGTCCACCAGCGTTTTGATCACCTTGGTCTTGGTGTCCGCGGTCGCCGCCAGCTTGTACCGCTCCTCGGCCTCGGCAGTCGCGTACGAGAGCCTCTCGGCGTCCGTCAGCGTCACGCGGACCTCGGTGCACTCCGCCGGCGCGATCCAGCCCTGCGCCTCGATGTCGCGCCACGGGACGTCGTACCGCTTCGGGCCGATCAGGGAGAACACGTCGCCTTCGCGGCCGTCCTCGCGCACCAGGGTCGCGGTCAGGCCCAGCCGCCGCCGCGACTGCAGGTCCGCGGTCATCCGGAACACCGGCGCGGGCAGCAGGTGGACCTCGTCGTAGACCACCAGGCCCCAGTCCCGCGAGTCGAACAGGTCCAGGTGCCGGTACTCACCCTTGGTCTTGCGCGTGACCACCTGGTACGTCGCGATGGTGACCGGCCGGATCTCCTTCTTCTCGCCGGAGTACTCGCCGATCTCCTCTTCGGTCAGCGAGGTCCGCGCGATCAGTTCACGCTTCCACTGCCGTCCGGCGACGGTGTTCGTCACCAGGATCAGCGTCGTCGCCTTCGCGTGCGCCATGGCCGCCGCGCCGACCAGGGTCTTGCCCGCGCCGCACGGCAGCACGACGACGCCGGATCCGCCCGCCCAGAACGCCTCCGCGGCCTTGCGCTGGTAGTCGCGCAGCTCCCAGTCGTCCTCGGCCAGCTCGATCGGATGCGCCTCGCCGTCGACGTAGCCCGCGAGGTCCTCCGCGGGCCAGCCGACCTTCAGGAGCGCTTGCTTGAGCCGACCGCGTTCGGATGGATGCACGATGACGGTGTCTTCGTCGATCCGCGCGCCCAGCATCGGGCTGATCTTCTTGTGCCGGAGGATCTCCTCCAGCACCGCGCGGTCGATGGTCGACATCACCAGCCCGTGCGCCGGGTGGTTGGCGATCTGCAGCCGCCCGAACCGGCCCATCGTGTCCACGATGTCGATGAGCAGCGGCTGGGGGACGGGGAACCGCGAGTACGTCGTCAGCGCGTCGACGACCTGTTCCGCGTCGTGGCCCGCGGCGCGCGCGTTCCACAACGCCAGTGGCGTGATCCGGTAGGTGTGGACGTGCTCGGGCGCGCGTTCCAGTTCGGCGAACGGCGCGATGGCGATCCGCGCGTCGTCGGCCTGGCTGTTGTCGACCTCGAGGAGCACGGTCTTGTCGGACTGGACGATCAGCGGGCCATCGGTCACATCCTCCTTTATACGTTCCGGCCACACCGGCTCCCGCCTCGGCACCGCTGGTGGAAGGATGTGCGGCAGGTGACTGGAGGGGATCTTGACGACTACACCGACCGGCGGGGCGCCCGAGTACGACCCGTTCAACGCGCCCGCCCCGCTGCCCGCGATGCCGGACGTGGGAATGCCGACGCCGTTCCCGAAGCCGCCGCCGCTGAGCGTCCTGGCCAGGGTCGCGATCGTGCTGGGCGTCGTCGCCGCGCTGGGCTTGGGGAGCCTGGTCGCCTGGGGGATGTCGCAGTCGGGCAAGTTCGGTTCGGTCGAGGCGGGCGAGTGCCTGTACCTCACCGACGAGGCCGGTGGCGGCCAGAGCTACACGACCGCCGGCTGCTCGACGAGCCGCGCGACCTTCCGTATCGACGACGTGCGCACCGGCTCGTCCGAGTGCCGCGGTTCCGACTACGTCCAGTTCGAGCTGTACGGCAGGTCTTCCGACAAGAAGGCCGAGAAGACGCTCTGCCTGGCGCTGAACGTCGAGACCGGGGACTGCCTGCGCGACGTCGTGCACGAGACGCGGATCGCGAAGGTCCGCTGCACCGACATCACCGCGGAGGCGCGGGCGCTCGTGATGCGGGGATCTTCGGAGACCGTCTGTTCGTCGGACGACACCGCCCTGCACTACACCGGGCCGCCCGCGCGCACCGTGTGTCTGAGGCCGACCGGCGAAAATATTTAGAGTCAGGCACGGCCTGTCCGTTGAGGGTGGCGGCGGGGCGGGGTCCGGGCTAGCGGGGCACCATCGCCTGGACGTCGAGCCGGGCCCCGATCATGCCCGAGTTGTGCATCAGGTCGGCGACGCGCTGCAGCCGGATGCCGTTGAGGGAGACCGGGTAGGTCCCGAGCGAGATCAGGGACGCCGTGGTCCGGTCGATGTCGGAGAACGACGGCAGCGCGTCACGGACGACGGCCGGGTCGGCCGCCCGCACCTGCGCTTCGCCGAGCACCTTCCGGAAGATCGCGAGCGTGCGGGCGTTGCCCTGGCCGAAGGCGCCCGTCGAAACGTAGGACGACATCGGGAAGTCCAGTGTCGCGCCGCGAGCGCCGTCGGCGAGGATGCTCGCCCCGAGTTCCTTCTCGGCCCTGGTGATGTACGGCTCGACCATCCACGCGGCGTCGACCTCGCCCGCCTGCAACGCCTGCGGCATCCGGTCGAACGGATGCTGTTTGAACTGAATCTTGTTCACGTCGACGCCGGCGGTCGCGAGTACCGAACGGGCCGCGAGCACGCCGACGTCGTCGAGCATGTTCACCGCGATCTTCGGCGACTTCTTGAGCGTCGGCTCGGTGTAGTCGGAGCCGGGGAGTGTGACGAGCGCCATGGTGTTGCGGCCGGCGGTGTACGCCTCGCCCTGCAACTGCAGTGCCGTCCCGGCCGCGGCGGCGCGGAAGATCGACACGTCGCTGGCGAACACCAAGTCGATCTCGCCCGCCGAAAGTTTGCCGATCGCCTGGTCGGCGGGAATATCGACAAGGGTCACGGAAAGGCCGGCCGCGGTGAACTTGCCGTCGGCCACGGCGACCCTCAAGGGTGCCGTGTCGAGGGGGCTTCCGACACCGATTCGTAGTTCCGCCCGTTCGAGTGGCGCGTCGGTACTTGCGTCACCGCCGGAAAACACTCCGCAACCGGCCGTCGCCAGCAGAGCCGCTACCAGCGGAATCGCCCAGACGCGCATCATCGCCTCCGCCCACCTACCGAGAGAATGTGCTCCTCCTTCTGGATCGTATGGTCCAGGCCCCATACGATCGCGTGCGGGAGACGCCGGATTGCGCGGCTTTCGATCGTTCTCGAACCTTGTTACTCTACAGTAGGTTCGGGCTCTCGTCCCCGATGTCAGCCATGGGAAAGGGTCCCGTGGTGGGAAAAGGAAACCAGGTGGCCCGTCGCGACAAGCGTCCCCGTGGGGGCGACGCGGCGGAACGGCATCCGCGTGTCGGAGGACGCTGGCGGCTGCGGAACTGGCACCTGCGTACCAAACTCTTCGTCGTCCTCCTGATCCCCGCGCTCGCGGTGGTCGCCCTCGTCGGGCTCCGGGTCAACTCGGACCTGCGGGATGCCCGGCAGTTGGCCGAATTCGCCACGCGTGGCCGGGTCGACAGCACCGTCGCCGAGGCCGTGCATCAGCTCCAGCGCGAACGCGACCTCACCGTCCGGTTCGTCGCGGGCGATCGCAAGGGCGACGTCTCCGAACTGACCGAGCAGCGCAAGCGCGCCGACGAGGCCATCGGCACGTTCGACCGCACGCTCGGCGAGAGCAAGAGCAGGCTCGGCGACAAGGCCGCGACCAGCCTGCAGCTGACCAGCGATCGCCTGCGCGTGCTGACCGGGCTGCGGTTTTCCGCGGAACACTCCGCTTTTCCCGCCGACGCGGTCCTGCGCTCCTACAGCGAGCTGATCTCCGGCCTGCTCGACATCAGCGATTCCACCGCCGCCGACGTCTCCGACCCGGATCTGGGGAAGCTCCGCCTCGCGGGCAACGCGCTCGCGCGGATCAAGGACCAGATGTCGGTCAAACGCGCGATCATGGCGGCCGCGCTCGCCCAGGGCGGCCTCAACCGGGACCGGACGCGCGCCCTGCTCGGCGCGGAGGCCGAACTCGCCGCCGCCCGCAACGACTACCGCACCTTCGCGACGCCCGAACAGCAGCGGATGTACGACGACACGGTGATCGGCCTGATCGTCGACATCGGCAACGACATGGTGGAATCGGCGCTCATCCGCGCCGAGAACGACCAGGGGCTCGGCGGACTGGACCCGAACCAGTGGGACACCGCCGCCACCTACACGGTCAACCTGGCCCACCAGGTGCAGCAGGCGGTGCTCGTCCAGCTGCAGGAACGCACGGACACCCTTGCGGCGCAAGCGAGAACGTCCGCCATCTGGGACGGCGGCATCGTGCTCGCCGTCCTGGTGGTCGCCGGTGTGCTCTCCGTGATCATCGCGCGGTCGCTGTTACGGCCGCTGCGGATCCTGCGCCGCAGCGCGCTCCAGGTCGCCGAACACCAGCTCCCCGCCGCCGTCCAAGGACTGCTCAGCGATCCCGAACCGCAGCCGGAGAACCTTCGGCGGCGGCTGGCCGTCGCGCCGGTCCCGGTGTTCAGCCGGGAGGAACTCGGCCAGGTGGCGCGGGCGTTCGACGCGGTGCACGGCGAGGCCGTCCGGCTCGCGGGCGAACAGGCGATGCTGCGGGAGAACATCAACGCGATGTTCGTGAACCTTTCGCAGCGCAGCCAGGATCTCGTCGAGCGGCAGCTTTCCGTGCTGGACCGGATGGAGGCCGACGAACAGGATCCCGACACGCTCGCCGGGCTCTTCGAACTCGACCACCTCGCGACGCGGATGCGGCGCAACAGCGAGAACCTGCTGGTGCTCTCCGGAACCGACGTCGTCCGCGAGGACGGTGGAGCCGTCGTCGCCGACGAGATCATCGGTGCCGCGCTTTCCGAGGTCGAGCACTACCAGCGCATCGAACTCGGTGCGGCGCCGCGGATCGCGGTCCGCGGCGAGGCCGTCAACGACCTCGTGCACGTGGTCTCCGAACTGCTGGAGAACGCGACCCGGTATTCGGACCAGAGCACGATGGTGCAGGTCGAGGGGCACGAGACCGAACGCGGCGAATGGCAGATCGAGATCACCGACCACGGCGCCGGGATGCCGCAGGCGGAGATCGACCGGACCAACACGCGGCTGGCGAATCCGCCGGACGTCGACGTCGAGGTTTCGCGGCGGATGGGCCTGTTCGTGGTCGCGACGCTGGCCGTCCGGCACCGGATCGACGTCCGCCTGCGGTCCGCCGACGGCGGCGGGATCACCGCGGTGGTCGTCGTTCCCTCGGGGCTCATCGTCGAAGCGCCCCAGCCCGCCTCGATACCGGAGCCCCCGCCGGTCGTCACCCCGCCCGAGCCGGAACCCGAACCACCGCTGGAAGTCCCGTCGCTGCCCGAGCCGGAGGAGAGCGGGGCCGAGGAGTCGCGCTTCGCGCCCGTGCTGGACCCCGGGCCGTTGCGGCGCGCGCCCGTCGTCGAGCGCGAGAACCCGCCGGAGTGGCCTTCGTCGGACGACGACGCGGGAAACCACCTCGAGCTGGACTCGCCGACCGAGCGGATGCCCAAGTACCAGAGCGTGCTTTCGCAGTGGTTCGACCACGGCGGCCCGCGCGAAGGACCTTCGCCCGCCGAACCCGGTCCGCCTTCTTTGCCCTCGTTCGAGCCGGTGAAGGCGGCCCAGGAGAGCGCCGCGACCGAGGAACCCGCGCAGGATCCGGACGAGCCGACCGAACCGGCGCTGAAGCCGGTGGCACCGAAAGCTCCGGCACCGAAGGCTCCTGCACCGAAAGCTCCGGAACCGAAAGAAAAGACGCCCGAACCCGAGCCCGCTTGGCCGACGTCCGCCGAGCTGGAGCAGGAGGACGGGGCCGAGGAAACCTGGCCCTTCCTGCCCGCCGTCGTCCCCGAGGCGCGGTCGCAGGACGACAGGCCGGAGAAGCCGCGAGGGGAGAGGCCGATACTCTCACTTTCCCCCGAAGCGGTCCGCGAACGGATGACCAGCCTGCAAGGCGGGTTCCGGCGCGGTCGCCACGCCAGGGGTGACGACAACCCCTCGGCTTAGCGAATTGGAAGGTCCATGAGTTCGAAAACCGGCCTGCTGGAAGTGATCGCGCTGACCGCCGCGGACGCGGAGCGCGCACAGGAGGGCGGGGCGGATCGCCTCGAACTGGTCAGTGACATGGCCAGCGACGGTCTCTCGCCGTCGGCCGGGACGCTGCGCGACGTACTCGCCGCCACCGATCTCCCGGTGCGGGTCATGCTGCGCGACAACATGTCCTTCGCCGCCGGCGACCTCGACGGGCTGCGCGCGGACACCGCCCGGCTGATCGAAGCGGGCGCGCGGGAGTTCGTCTTCGGTTTCCTGGACCTGGAAAGCGAAATCGACGTCGACGCCTGCGAGACACTGGTCAAGGAGCTCGGCGGGCTGCCGTGGACCTTCCACCGCGCCATCGACCGCGCGCGGGACCCGTTGCGCGCCTACGACCAGCTGGCCGCGCTCGGCTGCGACACGGTGCTCGCGGCCGGGCATCCGCACGGGGTGGCGCACGGCCTCTCGGTACTGCAGCGGCTCGCCCGCCGGACGGACGGGCCCCAGCTGCTCGTCGGCGGCGGCCTGCGGGCGCAGCAGGTGCATCTGCTGCGGGCGGGCGGGGTGCGCGCGTTCCACGTCGGCAGCGCGGTCCGGCCCGGCGGCTGGGAGTCCGATGTGGACGCCGCCGCCGTCCGTGAGTGGGCGGCGCTGGTCAAGGACTAGCCGTACGCAACGGGTCAGGTCCAGACCACGGACGGTGATATGAGGTTGCATCTTCAACTATCCGGTTAGGACCAGATAGCGTGGGGCCCATGGCTACCCGCACCGTACGTGACGCGACCAGGGAATTGCTGCGCGATCTGGGCCTGACCACGATTTTCGGCAATCCCGGCACCACCGAGATCGCCTTCCTGACGGACTGGCCCGACGACTTCACCTACGTGCTCGCGCTCCACGAGGCGTCCGTCGTCGCGATGGCAGACGGGTACGCCCGCGCCGCGCGACGGCCGGCGCTGGTGAACCTGCACTCGGCGGGCGGGGTCGGCCACGCCCTGGGGCATGTCTTCACCGCGTACCGCAACAACGCCCCGCTGATCATCCTCGCCGGACAGCAGACCAGGTCGCTGCTGCCGGACGACCCCTTCCTCGGGGCCGTCGAGGCGACGAACTTCCCCAAGCCGTACGTGAAGTGGAGCTGCGAACCGGCCAGGGCCGAGGACGTCCCGGCGGCGCTGGCGCGGGCGTATCACATCGCGACGCAGGCGCCCATGGGCCCGGTGTTCGTCTCGGTGCCGGTGGACGACTGGGACGTCGAGACCACGAAGCCGGTCATCTCCCGGCCGCCGATCCGCGGCTTCGCGCCCGATCCGTCCGCTTTGGACGAACTGGTGTCCGCCTTGGACGCCGCCGAGCGCCCGGCGATCGTGGTCGGCCCCGGCATCGACGGTGAAGGCGCCGTGCCGGACGTCGTCGCGCTGGCCGAGAAGGTGGGCGCCGGGGTCTGGGCGCCGCCGATGGGCGCGCGCTGCTCCTTCCCCGAGGACCACCCGCAGTTCTTCGGCTTCCTGCAGCCGGAACGGAAAACGCTCGCGGGCGCGCTGGCCGACCACGACCTCGTGGTCGTGATCGGCGCCCCGGCGTTCACCTACCACGTGTACCGGGGCGAGTCGGAAACCACGCTGCCGCCGCTGTTCCTGATCAGCGACGACGAACAGATCCTCGCCAGGGCCGCCGAGGGCACCGGGATCCGGGCGACGCCGAAGCTCGCGATCCGCGCGCTGCTGGACCGCGCCGCGCCGCGGGAAGCGCCGAAATCCCGCACCCGGATGGAAAAGCCCGCCGCGGTCACGCCGATCACGCCCGGCTTCGCCTACTCCGTGATCTCGGAAGTCCTGCCGGACAACGCGATCGTCGTCGAGGAGACGCCGAGCCACCGCAACGAACTGCACGACCACCTGCCGATCAAGTCCACCGACACCGGCTTCCTCACCGTCGCCAGCGGCACCCTCGGCTACGGCCTCCCCGCCGCCGTCGGTGCCGCGCTGGCCCGCCCGGACCGCAAGGTGGTCGCGATCCTGGGCGACGGATCGAGCATGTACTGCGTCCAGGCACTGTGGACGGCGGCGCAGAACAACCTGCCGGTGACGTTCGTGATCTTCGACAACTCGCAGTACGCCGCCGTGCGCATCCTCGGCGAGGCGGCGGGCGGGGAGAAGGTGCCGGGTGTCGACCTCGGCGGCATCGATTTCCCCGCGCTGGCGAAGAGCCTGGGCCTGGCGACGTCGGTCGTCGAGAAGGCGGAGGACCTCAAGCCGACGCTGGAGGCCGCGCTGCCGGACGAGCGGCCGCATCTGGTGCACGTCCGCATCGACGCGAACCCGCGCACGCTGTACTGACCGCTCGAGGGGCTCGGCGCCGAGCCCCTCGCGCGCGCTATGAAAGGCCCGTTACTTGCAAAATTTGCAAGTAACGGGCCTTTCATAGCACTTGGCGAGCGGGAAGGATCAGCCCTTCGAGTGAGCGTCAGCGTCCACAGAGGACGACTCCGCCGCCTTCTGCGCCAGCTCGTACTCGGCAGCGTCAGAGGCCGCGGTGACAGCTTCAGGGGCACCGCCGTGCAGCAGCCGCGCGACCTCGCCGCGCAGCGTCACGAACTCCGCGGACTCGCGCGTGGTGATCTGGTTCCGTTCCGCGGGCAGCCCGACCGGCAGGTCCGCGACGATGGTCGCCGGCGACTTCGACAGCACCAGTACCCGGTCCGACAGGTAGACGCTCTCGTCGATGTCGTGTGTGACCACGAGAACCGTGCTCCCGTTCTCGCGCTGCACGCGCCGGGTGAGGTCCTCGAGTTCGAACCGCGTCTGCGCGTCGACCGATGCGAACGGCTCGTCCATCAGCAGGAGGGCGGGCTGGCTGGCCAGGGCCCGCGCGATCGACACACGCTGCTGCATACCGCCCGAGAGCTGCCACGGGAACTTCGAACCGACGCCGGACAGGCCGACCGAGTCCAGCGCGTCCTGCGCCCGTGTCCGGCGCTCGGAGCGGCTCAAGTTGCGCCACCGCAAGGGGAACTCGACGTTCTTGGCGACCGAGAGCCAGGGGAACAGTGAGCGGCTGTAGTCCTGGAACACCACGGCCAGGTCCTCCGGCACCCCGGAGGAGACGTCGTCGCCGTGCAGGCTGACCCGGCCGGACGTCGGCTTGATCAGCCCGGCGATGCAGCGCAGCAGCGTCGACTTTCCGCAGCCCGACGGGCCCACGATGCTCGCGAGCTGGCCGGTTTCCACGGTGAACGACAGGTCGTTGACCGCGACGTGCGCCTTTTCTCCCGCGCCGTACCGGTGGTTCAGCCCGGAGACTTCGAGCATGGTTGACATCTTGCTGACCCTTCGAGAAGAACTAGATACGGCCGTTGCGGGTGGGCTGCCAGCGAAGCACTCTCTGCTCCACCGCGAGGAACGCCGCGTTGAACCCGAAGCCGAGCAGCCCGAGCAGGACCAGCCACGACCACATGAGCGGGAAGTCGAACGCCTGCTGGGCGTCCATCAGGGACCGGCCGATGCCGTTGTAGGAGCCGACCAGTTCCGAGATCACCATCAACAGCAGGGAAATGGACAGGCTCAGCCGCAGGCCCGCGAAGATCTTCGGCCCGGCGGCGGGCAGCACGATCGAGCGCACCCAGTACGACCGCGGGGTCCGGAACGACTTCGCGGTGTCGATCTTCACCTGGTCCACCGACCGGACGCCGTCCACGGTGTTGAGCAGCACCGGCCAGATCGCGCCGAAGATGATCGACCCGGTCTGCATGCCCGGCCCGAGTCCGAAGAGGACGATGAACACCGGGATCAGCGCGGGCGGCGGCACCGAGCGGAAGAACGCGAAAAGCGGTCCGACGTAGTCCATCCCGGTCTTGGACCGGCCCAGCGCGACACCCAGCGCGACACCGAGGGCGCCGGCCAGCAGCCAGCCGCCGAGCGTCCGGCCGAGACTCGGCAGGACGTTGTCGAACACGGTGTCGGTCAGGAACAGCTGCGAGGCCGGGCCCGTGAACCACAGCTTCGCCGAGGTGGTCAGGATTTCGGTCGGCGGCGGGAAGAACGGGCTCTGAGCGAGCCGGGTCGAAAGCTCCCAGATCCCGACCAGGGCGAAGAACAGCAGCCAGTTGCGGACCAGGATGCCGAGGCCCCGGCCCACGCGCCTGCCGACGCGGCTGGTCAGCGTGAGGGTCGTCACGAGATCGCCTCCCGGTCGACCGTGCTCCAGCGGAACGCCCGCCTGCCGATCATTTCGAGCCCGCCGTTGATGAGGAAGCCGAGCGCGCCGACCACCACGGTACCGGCCAGGACGAGATCGAACCTGGTCGAACCGGTACTGGCCTGCATGATGAAGTTGCCGATGCCGAGTTTGGCACCGGCCAGGAATTCGGTACTGACCACCGCGATCAGGGCGATGTTGGCGGACAACCGGACCCCGGTGAACACGAACGGCGCGGTATGCGGCAGCGCCACCGACGTCAGCGTCCGGAACTTGCTCGTGCCGCAGGCCTTCGCGGTCTCCATCAGCACGGGGTCGATCTCGCCGAGCGCGTAGATCGTGTTGAACATGATGGGCCACAGCGACGCGTACACGGCGAGCGTGATCTTCGCTTCGGGGCCGCCGCCGATCAGCAGGAGCACCAGCGGGATCAGCGCGACGGCGGGGATCGGCCGCAGGAACTCGATGACCACCGCGGTCGCGGTGCGCAGTCCGGGGATGCTGCCCAGCAGCAGCCCGGCGGGCACGGCGATGGCGACCGAGATGAGCAGCGCGATCGCCCACGCGAGGAAGGTGGCGATCAGGTCGCGGATGAACTGCACCTCGCCGAACTGTTCGAGGATCGTCACGACGACCACGGACGGCGGGGGGATGAACTCTTTACGGACCAGGCCGGCCTGGACGATCACTTCCCAGATGAGGAAGAAACCGGCCAGACCGGCCAGGGCACGGAGAAGTCGTGACACCTTTACCTTTATCCAGCTTGAGGGGAGAGCATCGGGGCGGCATCGAGCTTGGTCGTCAGCACCCCGGTCTGCAGCAGCAGATCCGGTACGCGCTGCAGGCGCCGCGGGTCCAGGGTGGACCCGAACGTCGGCAGCGTGAGCAGTGACGCGGTTTCGGCGTCGACCTTGGCGTACTTGACGATCAGCGGTTCGAGCTTGGAGCGGTCGGCCGAGTCGCGCACGGCCTTGGCCATCGCGCGCTGGAACGCGGCCAGCGTCTTGGGGTTCTTGTCCACGAAGGAGCCGAGCGAGCCGAAGCCCGCCAGGGGGAAGTCCTGGGTGGCACCGGTCGCGATGTCGACGACCGGGGTCGCGCCCGCCACCTTGGAGGCCTGGGTCAGGAACGGCTCGGGCAGGTAGCCCGCGTCGACCTGGCCCGAAGAGAGCGCGGCGACGATGTTCGGCAGCGCCATCGGCACCCACTGCACCTTGCTGGTGTCGACGCCGTGGTCCTTCATCACCGAGACGGTGAGCAGGTGCGAGGCGGTGTTCTTGTCGGTGATGGCGATCTTCTTGCCCGCGAGGTCGTTGATCGTCTTGACCGGCGAGGCCGGCACCGTGACGACCGCGTTGCTCTTGGGGCTGGCGGAGACGGCGTCGGCGACGAGCCGGATGTCGGCCGCGCCCTTGCTCTTCGCGAGGAAGAACGGCATGTAGGTGGAGAAGGCGATGTCGACCTCGCCACCGATCATCTTGGTCATCGAAGCCTGACCGCTGGGGGCGTCGACCGCTTCGACCTCGAGACCTTCGGCCTTGAAGTAGCCGGCTTCCTGCGCCAGCCGCAGCGGCGCGAGGTCGACGACGGGCAGCAGGGCCACCTTGATCTTCGGCTTCTCCAGCGCACCGTCGCCGCCGGCCGCCTTGGACGAATCCTCGCCCCCGAGGGCACCACAAGCGCCCAATGTGGCCAACATGAGCGCGCTCAGGGCGACACCGATGGCGCCCCGTCCTCTACGTACACCGCTCCTGCTCATGGCGTCTCGAAACAAAGCCAGCTCCTCGGAAACAATGAATCACCGTTTGGGGGATTTTCATCCGTGTCGTGGCTTCATTTTCGCCAGGCACGCGGTCACCTTAGAGATTTGCCCACTCACTCACAATGGGTGTCGTGAGCGGGTGATCAATTTAGGCCATTCGCCTGATCGCGTGATCACCCGCTTGGACAACGCTACTTTTAGTGATCGAATTACTGGTGGAGCGGCAATTCGGAGTAACCGCGTGTCATCAACTCGTGGTCTGTTCCGCGATCATCGGGCCGACGTCGATCTTGCTCTGGATCGCGCCCATCTGCAGGAGCAGGTCCGGGACCCGCTGGATGCGGCGGGGGTCCAGGGTGGACTGGAACGTCAGCAGCGTGGTCAGCGCGGCGGTGTCCTGGTCGATCTTGGCGTACTTGACCAGCAGCGGCTCGATCTTCGAGCGGTCGGCCGCGTCGCGGGTCGCCTTCTGCATGGCGCGCTGGAAGGCGGCCACGGTTTTCGGGTTCTCGGTGGTGAACTTGCCGAGAGCGCCGTAGCCGGCAGTGGGGAAGTCCTGTGTCGCGCCGGTGGCGGTGTCCACGATCGGGACCGTGCCCGCCTGCTTCGCGGCCTGCGTGATGAACGGTTCGGTCAGGAAGCCGGCGTCGATGTCGCCGTTCTTGAGCGCGGCCGCCATGTTCGGCGGCTGGACCGGTACCCACTGGACCTTGCTGAAGTCGACGCCGTGGTCTTTCATCACCGACTTGGTGAGGGTGTCGGACACCGTGTTCGGCGCGAAGATGCCGATCTTCTTCCCGGCCAGGTCGTTGATGCCGCGCACCGACGAGTTCGGCATGGCGATGATCGCCGTGCTCTTGGGACCGGCGGACGAGGCGTCGGAGACCAGCTTGATGTCGGCGGTGCCCTTGCTCATCGCGATGAAGAACGGGGTGTAGCTGGCGTAGGCGACGTCGACCTCGCTGCCGATCAGCTTGGTCAGCGAGATCTGGCCGGTGGCGGCTTCGACAAGCTCGACGTCCAGGCCTTCCGCCTTGAAGTACCCGCCGTCCTGTGCCAGGCGCAGCGACGCGGTGTCGATGGTCGACATCGTCGCAACCTTGATCTTCGACTTCTCGAGGTTCCCGGAGCCGGCGGAAGAGGGCGAATCATCCCCGCCGAGCAGGCCGCAGCCGCCGACCGACGTCGTGACGACGGCCGCCATCGCGAGTGCGATCGCCCCACGCCGGCTCAGGCTGGCGCTCAAGGCCTTCTTCGAAAGCAAAGTGGTGCTCCTGATCGAGGGGGAGGACACGTGATGACGTGGCCTGATGCGGAATTCGGAAGTGACTCTTTGTCAGAGCCACGCGCTCACTGTAGAGAACGGGCAACGTGCTCACAATGGGTGGTCATCCTATGATCCCCAGTGGTAACGATCACCCGAACAGGTTGTTTGTCAGAAGTGAACACAACTGGGCGTGTTCATCGGAGGCGCGTGGCGAGAGTTTGTTGCCAACTGAGCGCCAACAGGTCAAGACCCGTCCGGTGCCTTCTTGTGTGTCTTGTCCAAAGGGTTACATCTGGGCCTGCCGTTCGCTACCCTCATGCACCGGTAGTGAGGTGTGGACCACTGATGTAGTGAAAGAGAGTGCCTTGGATGGCCGAACGCTCTGGACCTTTCCCGAGGTGCAAGGCACTCTGTGTGGAACAAGTGCGTCTTGTCCGAACGGGTGCTGAACACGTCCGTGCTTCACTGGTGCGCGCCCGCGTACTGGCGGGTTAGGCCGAATAGACCAATGACGCCAGACGGGGTTTCGGTCAAGTGCACCTGAGAGACTGCGTCGAAGACGACCTCCTCATTCGGAGGAGTGAATACTCACGCCGAGCACATCCCTGCCGGGTGGCAGGAGCGTGCGGGTAGTGGTCTCCGACAACCGACCCAGACAGCAGTACGGCCAGCTCGAGAACGGCGTGTCCAAAATGGGCTTTCCCGGCCCGGATGAAGATGATGGTGGTGCGGCGGTGCCGAACGAAGACACCGCGGGGGTGGGAGGGACCCCTGCGCGGGAAACCGGAGACGGTCCTGGCGGGAAGGTGGCCGGGTCGTTCCTGGGCCTGCGTAACTGGCGTCTGCGATCCAAGCTCGCAGCCGTCCTGATCATTCCGACGCTGACCGCGCTCGCGCTCGGCACCCTGCGCGTGATCGACGACGGCGGTGAGGCCGCCCGGTTCCAGGACACGGCCGACCAGGTCGCGTTCGCCGACAAGATCACGCTCGTGGTGCACGAGCTGCAGAGCGAACGCGCGCTCGCCGTCGCCAACATCGCCGCCGACGACCCGTCGCGCCAGGCCGGTCTCGACGCGCAGATCGCCAAGGTGGACCGCGCGGTCGACGATCTGCGGGCCTCGGCGAACCAGATCAACCCGGACGATCAGGACACGAGGGACCGCTACTCGCGTGGTCTGCAGCGGCTCGACGCCCTGCGCCCGCTGCGCGGCGCGATGAACACCTCGCTGCTGGGCGACACCCCTGTCCTCATCGCCTACTCCGGCATCCTCGACTCGCTGGTCCAGCTCGGCCGCGAGGTGACCACCGCGGTGACCGACCGCGACGTGCTCCGGCTCGGCGTCACCGTGCAGGCCATCAGTGAGAGCAAGGAGTTCATCGCCCGCGGTGACGCGGCGCTGCTGATCGCCTCCTTCCGCAACGCGTTCCCCGGCGACCTGTTCGACCAGGCCCGTTCGGCGGTGGCCAGCGGCGACGCCTCGACCGCTGCCTTCCTGGCCAACGCCAGCCCCGAACAGCGGCAGCTCTACTCGGACACCTTCTCCGGTCCCGAGGTCGACGACCGCCGCCGGATCACCACGATGGCGTTCTCGCTGCACCAGCAGAACGTGCAGCCCGAGATCGACAACGTGGCGCTCGGCAACGACAGCCGGGTCGCGCTCGACAAGCTGCGCGCGGTCGAGACGAACCTGCTCGGCCAGCTGCGGGCACAGGCCGACGGCCTGGCCACCGACGCGATCAACTCGGCCTGGATCGGCGGCGCGATCGTGCTGCTGGCCCTGCTCGCGGCGCTGTTCCTGATGCTCGTCATCGCCCGCCTGATGCTGCGCCCGCTGCGGGTGCTGCGGAAGACGGCGCTCGACGTGGCGTACACACGACTGCCGGAAACCGTGCAAGCCATCCTGGACGACCCGGACCCGGTCAACGCCTCGAAGCGGTCGGTCGAGCCGGTGCCCGTCACCTCGCGTGACGAGATCGGTGAAGTGGCGCGGTCGTTCGACGTCGTCCACGCGCAGGCCGTCAAGATGGCCGCCGAGCAGGCCCTCCTGCGCGAGAACGTCAACGGCATCTTCGTGAACCTGTCCCGCCGGTCGCAACGGCTGGTGGAACGCCAGCTCGGCGTGATCGACCGGCTCGAGGCCGACGAGCAGGACCCGGACCACTTGGCCAGCCTGTTCGAACTCGACCACCTCGCCACGCGGCTGCGCCGCAACGGTGAAAGCCTCCTGGTGCTCTCGGGTGCCGGTCTCGCGAAGTCGGTGCCCAAGCCGGTGCCCGCCGCCGACGTCATCGGCGCCGCGGTCTCGGAGATCGAGCAGTACGCCCGGATCGAGATCGGGATCGTCCCCGAGGTCGCCGTCCAGGGCCTGACGATCCACGACCTCGTGCACGTGCTCGCGGAACTGCTGGACAACGCCACCTACTTCTCCGAGCCGGAGACGAAGGTGACCGTCCGCGCGGTGATCACCCGCAAGAAGGCGCTCGCCATCCAGGTCACCGACCACGGTGTCGGCATGACCGACGAGCGGCTCGCCGAGGTCAACACGCGACTCGCCGAACCGCCGGACCTGGACGTCTCGGTGACCCGGCGGATGGGCCTGTACGTGGTCGCGCGCCTGGCGCGCCGCCACGGCATCGAGGTCCGGCTCCGGGAGAACGAGGACATCGAAGGCGGCGTGATCGCGCGGGTCGTCGTGCCCGCCGAGCTGCTCACGCAGATGCGGCCCGGTGTGCGGAACACCCCGCCGCCGCCGAACCGCTCGGAAACGTCCATGCCGTCGATGCCCTCGATGTCCGAGATGTCGACCTCGCTGCCGAGCATCCCCGCTTCCGACCGCGGCCTGGAGATGACCCCGCCTCCGCCGTCGAAGCCGCCGTCACACCAGCCTGTCGCGCAGCAGGGCGGGCTCGTCCCGCTCGACCAGCCGATCAGCCTCGACGACCTCGTCGCGGGCAAGAACGCGGCAGGGCCGTTCCTCAGCCCCGCCGCCCCCGTGGAGGAAAGCCCGGCGTGGCCGACGGCGGACGACATCTCGCCGACGAACGGCGACGGTGCCTCCAGCGGCACGGAGACGCAGTTCGCGTCGCTCGTGCTGCCCAAGCGGGAGCCGCGCTACGTCCCGGTGACCCCGGCCGAGCCGACACGTCAGCCCGAGGAGCCCGCGGACACGGGCAAGTCGGCGCTCGAGGACGACGTCCCGACCAGGCGGCTTCCGATCTACCAGTCGGTGCTCTCGCGCTGGTTCAGCGAAGGTGACGAGGCGGGCGGCGACCAGCCGACCACCTACACCGAGCCGGTCGAGCCGCCCGGATCGGACGTGCCCGAGCAGAACCGCCACGGCCTCGACGAGCCCGACGAAGACGTCGTCGAGCCCGCCGAAGAGGCGTTGCCCACTCGGACCCCGGAGAGTGTTCCGCCGGAGACGGTGCTCCAGGACAATGGCTGGCGCAGCGCGTCGGACGACGGCTGGCAGGCGGCGCAGGTCCTGTACGAAGACCGGAACGACGAGGTCACCCCGGCCGGCCTGCCCAAACGGGTGCCGAACCAGTATCTCGTCCCCGGTTCGATCGGCGGGAACGAGCCGAAGAAGGAAGACTCGTTCGCCGACAAGACTTCCGGAATGCCGGGAACGGGTGCGATAGCCCGCTCGGCGACGGCGGCTCGAAGCCGGATGGCAAGCTTCCAGCAGGGTTACAAGTCGGGACGGCACGCGTTGAAGGACCGCCCGCTCGATGCGCTGGATGACAACGGCGTTCCGGTGACTGGCAGGGGTGCGGATTCCCCTGCCGATGACAGCAGTAAGGAGTGAAAGTGACACGGGCGGGTGCGATGCAGCCGGGCGGTCCGGCGCAGCCTGGCGGCCAGGCGCAGGGTAGAGGACACACGAGCAGCTTTGCCTGGCTGATCACGGATTTCGTGCACCGGGTCCCGGGCGCGGCGCATGCCGTGGTGGTGTCGGCGGACGGTTTGCTCCTGGCCTCCTCGAAGGGGCTCCCCAAGGACAGGGCCGACCAGCTCGCCGCCGTCTCGTCGGGGCTCACCAGCCTCGCGCGCGGTGCGGCCAAGGTGTTCGAAGGCGGCACGGTCGCGCAGACGGTGGTCGAGATGGCCAACGGCTTCCTCTTCCTGATGTCGGTGTCGGACGGGTCCTGCCTGGCGGTCCTCGGGTCGCCGGAGAGTGACATCGGCCTGGTCGTCTACGAGATGACCCTGCTGGTGGAACGCGTGGGACAACAGCTGACACCGGAGATGCGCGCGCAACTGCAGGGCGCGTCGGTCCGCCGCTGAGCGACCGGGAACCGAGGAGAATGCCGTGGACGACGGGCGCTTGAGGGGCGATGGCCGGCTCGGTGACGACTTCTCCGGCGGGTGGTCGGAACGTGACGACGGCCGGGAGGACTGGACGTCCTTCCGGGACCGGGTCGACCGCGAATGGCGATCGCGACGGGCACAGGGGTCGGACAACGATCCCGTGTCCCCGGACGAGGCCTCCCGCTGGCTGACCGATTCGAACGCGGGACAGGGACCCGCCGATTTCAGCGTCACGGACTACCGGGAACGCCTGCTCGGCGGCCCCGGGGCGGAACTGTTCGGTGGTGGCAGCGGTCCGCTGTACGACTCGGGCGAGTTCGCCAAGTTCTCCTTCGACAAGGAGGAGGAGCGCCGGGCGGCCGCGGCCGACCCGCTCGCCGCGGCGTTGCCGCAGCAGGCGCAGAACGAGTTCGTCGACGAGCAGTACACCACCGACGTCGAATCCTCCGGCCTGGTCCGGCCGTACTTCCGCACGCGGGGACGGACCAAGCCGACGTACGACCTTGCCATCGAGGCGTTGATCTCGACCAGCGAACAGGGACGTGTGCTCGATCGGGTACGCGTCCCCGAACACCGGTCGATCTGCGACCTTTGCCTGGACACCCGGTCCGTCGCCGAAGTCGCGGCGCTGTTGCGCCTGCCGCTCGGCGTGGTCCGGGTGCTGATCGGAGACGTGGCCGGCCTCGGCCTGGTCCTGGTGCACACCGCCAGCCAGAACGTGGGTGACCGGCCCAGTATCGAGTTCATGGAGAGGGTGCTCAGTGGGCTTCGGAGAATTTGACTCCGACGCGAATGCGCCGCAGGTGGCCGGGCCGACGTCGTCGGCCAAGATCGTGGTCGCTGGCGGATTCGGCTCGGGGAAGACCACGCTGGTCGGAGCGGTTTCGGAGATCGATCCGCTGACCACCGAGGCCATGATGACCGAGGCCAGTACCGGCGTCGACGACAATTCGGCCACCCCGAACAAGTCGACGACGACCGTTGCCATGGACTTCGGCCGGATTTCGCTGGACTCGGATCTGGTGCTGTACGTGTTCGGTACGCCGGGCCAGCACCGGTTCTGGTTCATGTGGGACGACCTCGCGGTCGGCGCCATCGGCGCCGTCGTGCTGGTCGACACGCGGCGGCTCGCCGACGCGTTCCCGTCGATCGACTTCTTCGAGAACCGGAAGCTGCCGTACGTCGTGGCGATCAACTGCTTCGACCGGTTGCTGCACCACCAGATCGAGGACGTCCGGCACGCGCTGACGATCTCACCGTCCGTGCCGATCATGGCCTGTGACGCTCGGGAACGTGAGTCCGCCAAGCAGGTGTTGATCTCGGTCGTGCAGCACGCCATCGCCCACGATTCGGCGTTGCGCGCGGGGTAGAAACACGACACAAGAGGGTGCGCGCGGGGTGGAATACAGACGAAAGCCCGAAGCGGATGCGGCCGTTGGAGTGAACTCGGCAGGCTTCACCCGCTTCGGGGAGTGGCGCCACCGGCAGGACTGACCGCGAGGCGATCCCTCGCGGCCGATTCCGTGCAGGTGTAACCCGATCGGGTGGCCGGACCGTCGATGACCTGCGTGGACACTGGTTCACGCCCGGTCGCACCCGGCCACCACGGGGTGACCCACGAATGCGTGGTTCGCGATACGTCGACGCGGTGAGCGGCTGGACGTTTACGTTCGGTTAACACCTGCGGCCGGGTGGCGGGCTCGACACGATCGGCGGGACGAATACGCTGGGTGGAGGCGTCTTTCGGCTCGCCGGTGCCAGGTCGGTGCTGGTCGGGGAAGGACGTCCGGACCACGCCGCCCAGGTGGTCTTGACGCAGCGAGGAGGGACTTGTGACGGCATCCGGACAGCAGCAGAGCTCGTTCGGCTGGCTCATCACGGATTTCGCGCGCCGGGTTCCCGGTGCCGCACACGCCGTGCTGGTCTCCGCGGACGGTCTTCTTCTCGCGCCGTCGGAGGGGCTGCCGCAGGAACGGGCCGAACAGCTGTCCGCGGTCGCTTCCGGATTGATCAGCCTCACCGCCGGCGCGGCACGCTGCTTCGACGCGGGCGGGGTCAACCAGACCGTCGTCGAGATGGAACGCGGGTACCTCTTCCTCATGTCGGTCGCCGACGGCTCGTCACTCGCCGTGCTGGCCGCGCCGACCTGTGACATCGGCACCGTGGCCTACGAGATGACCCTGCTCGTCGAGCGGGTCGGCCAGCAGATCACCCCCGAGCTGCGGGCGCAGCTGCAGGGCGGCGTACGTGGGTAGCCGCCGATGAAGATCACCGGATTCACCGAGCCGGAACCCCCGGGCTGGGACTCCCTCTACCAAGGCACCGAACGCGAAGCCTTCGACTCCCCGAGCAGGTTCGAGCTGAGCTCGATCAGCACGGTCATGCCGCGCCGCCAGGTCGCGCCGCCGGAGCAGGCCCCTCCGTCGATGCCCTCGCCGATCCGCCAGTCGACACCGCGTCCCGCGTCCGCGGGGAACGGCGCCGCCGGTTCGAGTCCTTCGGGCAGCGCGCCCGCTTCGGTCTACCTGCCGTCCTCGGGCTCGCGTGTCCGGCCGTACACCCGCACCGGCGGGCGCACCCGGACCGCGCACGCCCTGGCGCTGGAGGCGCTGGTGTCGACCAGCGACGACGGCCGCCGGTATCGCGGCGTGCGGACCATGGAGCACCGGCAGATCTGCGACCTCTGCCTGGACACCCGGTCGATCGCGGAGATCGCCGCGCATCTGCGGCTGCCGCTGGGCGTCGTGAAGGTGCTCGTCGGCGACATGGCGGACGCGGGCCTGGTGCTGATCCACCAGACGGAACTGATCCTCGGCGACTCTTCCTCGCGCGCCTTCATGGAGCGCGTGCTGCAAGGCCTTCGCGCCCTCTGACCCTGCCCGTGTTTCCGGACCTCCCGCGTTTAGTCCTCTAGTTGCGGTCCTTGCGTGTGCAACTACCGCAACTAGAGGACTAAACGCTGGGGCTGGCACGTCCTGGCGATGCCCCCAATGCCACATTAGGGACGCTCAGCGTCTCCAATGCCTCATTGGGGACATCAACCGAGGCGCGCGGCGATCAGGGCCGCCTTGCACTCGGTCGGGATCGGGACGCCGGAATGGCCGACTCATGGCGAGGCCATGTCGATGGTGCTGAAGGATCTTCGCACCGAGCAGCTGGTCTAGCTGCGAACTACCGCATTTAGAGGACTAAACGCGGGGGTCAGTCTTCGACGAGGGCCGCCGAGGTGATCCGGTGCAGGGGATAGCGCTCGTTGTCGGTCCCTTCGAGGACCCCGCCGCCGACCCGCATCGGCCGCACGACGCGCTGGCTCGCCGTCCCGCGTGAGTCGACGAAGCCGATCCACACCTCGCGGCGCTCCATGGTCGCTTGGGACAGCAACGCCAGGGTCGCGGACGTGTCCCCGGCGCCGCCTCCCTGCGGCGCGCGCACCGTCTCACCCCGGCGACGCGCCGAAGCGGCGTCACCGGCCCGGACGTGCGCGACGATCTTGCCGACCTGGTCGTCTGTCAGCCCGGCAGGCTCCCCAGGAGCCCGACGCGCGGCACGCGCCTTCGCGGGCAGGCGACGCCCGGACGGCCTGATGTCCATGACACGTCCGTCGGGTCCTTCGGCGGCCGGAGCGAATCCTGCGGAGCGAAGGGCGTCGAGGACCTCGGCGAGCGGGTACGAGCTGATGAGGACTGTCGGCGCGATCATCCGCAAGCCGTAGTTCGCCGCGACAGAGCTGCCCATGACCTCCGCGAGCAGCGAAGCGTCGTCGCAGCGCAGGAACGACTCGGCGGCCCCGCCGCGCAGCCGCCCGTGTCGCCGGGCGACGTCGTCGATCAGGTAGCTCAAGGACTGCGGTACCGGCGTCGCCGAGCGGGCCGCGAACAACGCGTGCAGTTCGCCCGCCGTCCGCCCGGTGTCGAGCGCGCGCCGCACGGAGGTCTCGGTGATCCGGTAGACGGTCGCGTGCCCGGCCGATTCGATGTCGGCGACGGCGGTCATCTCGGTCGCCAGTTCGGCTTCCAGCGGTCCCGGCGCGACCACGGTCAGGTCGGCCTGGACCAGGACGTGGTCCACCGGACGCGGCAGCGCGTCGAGCATCGCCTCGACCGCTCCGGGCCGGTCCTCGGCCAGCAGCGCCCGCGTCGCCGTGGTGAGCCCGCCGAGCCCGATCAGGCCGAGCGCGGCGCCCTCGGCCATCGTCCAGCGCACGGTTTCGTCCCGCAGCCGCCCGCCCCGCCGCGGCGCGCGCCAGGCGAGCGCGGCGACCAGTTCGTCGGTGCTCTTCACCCCGGCGCCCTCGGGCAACGCGGCCAAGGCGAGGAGGATCCGCCGTCGCGAAGTAGGCGCCAACGGCCGTCGCAGGTCTTCCGAAAGCGGCGCGATCGGCTTGTCCTTCGCGTCCCTGCCGCCGGCGAGACCGGGCAGCCGGGGCAGCTCGAGCCAAGCCTGTGCGACCGTCATCCAGCGCTGCGCCGTCGGCGACGCGAGCCAGGAATCGGTCAGCGTCGTCGGCACCCATTCCGGCGTCGTCGCCTCGCTGTCGGCCGCCAGCCCGGCGCCGACCGCGATCTCCGCCAGCAGGGTCACCCGCGTTTCGTCGACGTCGAGATCCTTGGCGAGCTTCTTCAGTTCGCGGACCCCGAGCCCGCCGGACTTCAGCACCGGCGGCGGCGTCTCGGACCACGCGCGAAGCATGCTTTCGGTCTGGCGCAAGAACTCCATCGCCTCGCCCGCCGCCGTCGTGTCCACTGTGGACCGCTGATGCGGATGCACGGGGAGTTCCGGTTCGCGCAACGACGCCGGTTCGAAGACCGACCCGCCGCGCAGGGCGATCCCGAGTTCACGCGGCAGTTCGACGGTCTGGTCGTCCCGGCGCAGGAGCAGTCCCCGTGCGAGCAGACGCTGGACCGGGTTCTGCGCCCGCTCCAGCGGGACCTCGGCCGACGCGTCGCGGGTGCGGCCGATCGGCGGCCCGGCGGCCAGCGTCGTCAGCAGGGCACGTTCGTCCTCGCCGACCTCCGCGAGCGCGGCGTCGATGTCGGTACCGGTGAACGCCGGTGACGACGACCCCAGCCCGGCGGGGAACGGACCGAGGGCGTCGCGGGCGGACGGCGGGACGCGCAGCGCGTCGTCCTCGCCCCAGACCAGCGCCCGCTTGCGCAGCAGCGCCAGCGCCTCGCCGATCTCGGTGCCCGTGAGCCGGGCGACCTCGGCCGCGGCGACCGGAGCGGTGTCCGCCCCGGCCAGCAGCAAGGCGTCGAGCACGGCGAGGGTGAAGGTGTCGAGGTCTTCGCAGGCGCGCGCGACGGAGCCCGGCGTGCCGGCTCGGGTGGCGAGCACGATGGTGTCGGACGGGGGTGGCGTGGACAGGTCGCGACGCGTGCGCAGGAGCGCGGCGAGTGCGTCGTCGGACTCCTGGCGCAGCCAGTCCGCCAGGGAGGGCGCGGGCATAGACGATCAGGATACCGGGCGGGTGGTAGCCCGGCAGCCGCGTTCGGGCAGACTGTCGTCGGAGAGAACGGCTTGACCATGCTCGGGAGGACGTTGTGGCGAAGGGCGAGAACAAAAAGCGCGCGGGAATCGATCCCACGTGGCCCGGTGAAGACGGGGAGCACCCCGTCACCGAGCTCGCATCCGATCGGCAGGGTGCGCTGTCCCCGTTCGGCGACCTGACCTTCCCACTCGACGCGGTGCCCTACGTGCACCCCCAGACCGAGATCAACAAGTAAGAAGTTACTGGTCAGTCACCCCTGCGGAGGGTCGTGGCGGTCGTCACGGGAGTAGGTTTTCGATCGACCTATTCGAGCGTTCCTCAGCGGGGGTAGTGCCATGCCGGTTCCCGGTCCCGGATATTCGATCACCGTCCGGGTGGAGGCCCCCGCGTCGTCCACCGCGGCGGGTGACCTGACGACCGCCGTCGGCCGGGTCGGCGGCGTGCTGACCGCGTTCGACGTCGTCGAGTCGCACCCCGAGTCGATCGTCGTCGACATCAGCGCCAACGCCCTGTCGGAGAACCACGCGCAGGACATCACGCAGACCCTGGACTCGCTCCCGGGCGTGCGGGTCCGCAAGGTCTCCGACCGGACCTTCCTGATCCACCTCGGCGGCAAGATCGAGGTCACCCCCAAGGTCGCGCTCCGCAACCGTGACGACCTCTCCCGCGCGTACACGCCCGGCGTCGCGCGCGTGTGCCAGGCGATCGCCGCGAACCCCGAGGACGCGCGCCGCCTGACCATCAAGCGGAACACCGTCGCCGTCGTCACCGACGGCTCGGCCGTGCTGGGGCTGGGCAACATCGGCCCGGCCGCCGCGCTCCCGGTGATGGAGGGCAAGGCGGCGCTGTTCAAGAAGTTCGCCGACGTCGACGCCTGGCCGGTGTGCCTGGACACCCAGGACACCGAAGAGATCATCAAGATCGTCAAGGCGATCGCCCCGGTGTACGCCGGCATCAACCTCGAGGACATCGCCGCGCCGCGCTGCTTCGAGATCGAGGCGCGCCTGCGCGAGCAGCTCGACATCCCGGTGTTCCACGACGACCAGCACGGCACCGCGATCGTCGTGGTCGCCGCGCTCCGCAACGCCCTGCGCGTGGTCGGGAAGAACATCGAAGACTGCAAGATCGTGGTCAGCGGGGTCGGCGCGGCCGGCTCGGCGATCATCCGGCTGCTGCTGGGCAAGAGCCCCGGCGACGTCGTGGCCGCCGACATCGACGGCATCGTGCACTCCGCGCGCGGCAACCTCGACGACAACCTCACCTGGATCGCCGAGCACACGAACAAGGAACAGCAGGCGGGCACGCTGCACGAGGCGCTCGTCGGCGCCGACGTGTTCATCGGGGTCTCCGCGCCGAACCTGTTCGGTGCCGAGCAGGTCGCGACCATGAAGTCCGACGCCGTCGTGTTCGCGCTGGCCAACCCGGACCCGGAGATCGACCCGCTGGAGGCGCAGAAGCACGCCGCCGTCGTCGCCACCGGCCGCAGCGACTTCCCGAACCAGATCAACAACGTGCTCGCCTTCCCGGGCGTGTTCCGTGGCCTGCTCGACGCGCACGCGCACCAGATCGACGACTCCATGCTGCTCGCGGCGGCCGACGCCATCGCGGACGTCGTGGACAACGGCAAGCTCAACGCGTCGTTCATCGTGCCCAGCGTCTTCGACAGCGCCGTCGCCCCCGCTGTCGCCGAGGCTGTGAAGAGGGCCGCGAAGGCCGTCGCCAAAAGCGAGAAGTGACAGCAAAGGCCCCTTGCTCCATTCGGTGGACACGTCATCACTGAGGCCGACCAGGTGGTCGACTTCAGGGTGACGACCCCGTACCCGGCCCGCTCCTAGTCTCGGTTCCGACCAGGAATTCGATCTTGACGGGGGTTGGGGATGAAGCGTTCCGTCCTGAGCAAAATCGGGGCACTCACGGTCGCGGCGGTCACCACGGCGGTACTCGTACCGGCCACGGCGTCCGCCGCGACTTCGTCGTTGCGGTGGGAACAGTGTCCGGACGTGCCCACGCTGCAATGCACCACTTTGAAGGTCCCGCTCGACTACCGAAATCCGGGCGGGCCGACCATCGACGTCGCCGTGTCGAAGCTCGCCAGCACCAAGCCGTCGAAGCGGCGCGGCGTCATGCTGATGAACCCGGGCGGCCCCGGCGGCCCGGGGCTGACCATGCCGGACGGTCTGCGGGCGGCGGGGATGCCGTCGAGCGTGCTCGACGCGTACGACCTGATCGGGTTCGACCCGCGGGGGATCGGGCTCAGCACGCCGGTCACCTGTGATCTCAAGCCCGAGCAGCTGGTGAGCAATGTCCCGCCGTACGCGCGTGACGCCGCGGCGGTGGCCGAGCGGGCGACGTACGTGGCCGGCGTCGCGAAGCAGTGTGGCGACTCAAAGACCGCGGCGAACCTGCCGTACATCACCACGGCCAACACGGCTCGCGACATGGACCGCATCCGCGAAGCCCTCGGCGAGAAGAAGATCTCGTACTACGGCGTCTCGTACGGCAGCTACCTCGGTGCCGCGTATTCGACGCTGTTCCCGCAGCGGACCGATCGGATCGTGCTCGACAGCGTGACCAGTCCGGGCGGGCTCGACCCGGCGACCTCACGTCGGCTGGCGGAGGGGTTCCAGGACCGCTTCCCGGACTTCGCGAAGTGGGCGGCGGCGCGGCACGCCAGCTACGGGCTCGGCCGGACGCCGCAGCAGGTGACGGCGAAGTTCTACGAACTCGCCGCCAAGCTCGACGGCGGCGCGGTTCCCGGCGTGGACGGCGCGGCGTTCCGGATGGGCACGTTCGGCGCGCTGTACTCGACCGCCGCCTTCCCTGTGCTGGCGCAGCAGTGGCAGTCGCTCGACACCGAAGGCGTCCTGAAGCAGTCCGCGCAGGCGGCGCAGGTCGACGTCGGCAATCTGCTGTCCGGGCAGCTGCACGTGGTCTGCAACGACTCGAACTGGCCCGAGAACGTCGGGACCTACCAGCGCAACGTCGAGAAGGACCGGGTGAAGTACCCGATGTTCGGCGCGGCCGGGGCGAACATCTGGGCGTGTGCGTACTGGCCGTCGGAGCCGATCGAGCCGCCGGTGCGGATCGGCGACCGGGGACCGTCGACGATCCTGCTGGTGCAGAACCTGCGTGACCCGGCCACGCCGCTCAGCGGGGCCAAGGAAATGCGGCGCGCGCTGGGCGAGCGGGCACGGATGGTGTCGGTCGACGACGGTGGGCACGGGGTCTGGCTGGGCTCGGAGAACGCTTGCGGCAACAACGCCGTCAACCGGTTCTTCGTCGAAGGCAAGCGTCCCGCGCACGACACGGCCTGCGCCGCGGACAAGGGCGGGCTGTTCGACTCGATGACGCCGCAGCAGCGTCAGGAACGCGAGAAGGCGCTCGACGAGGTTCGCTCGAAGCAGCGGGTTTTCTAAGTTTCCAAGGTGAACCCGCGATCGCGATCGACGTCGGCAGGGCGCGCGCTGGCAACTTAAGGCACGTTCGGCAGGCAGGGCGCCCTGCCACCGCGATAGCGAGGCCTTCGGCCGGGCGGGTTCACGCGTGTGGTCGCTCCGTCGAACACGCCTCAGCTCCGCTGTCCTGTGCTGAGGACTAGCCTGCTGGCGTGAGTGAACTCAGCCACGTCGACCATACGGGCGCCGCCCGTATGGTCGACGTTTCCGGCAAGACGCCCTCCGCCCGGATCGCGCTGGCGGGCGGCACCGTGCACACCACGGCCGAGGTCCTCGGCCTGCTGGCGACGGACGGGCTCCCCAAGGGCGACGCCCTCGCGACAGCCCGGATCGCGGGCATCATGGGCGCGAAGAAGGTGCCCGAGCTGATCCCGCTCTGCCACCAGATCGCGCTGTCCGGGGTGAAGGTCGAGTTCGTCCTCGACGAGACCGCCGTGCACATCACCGCGACCGCGAAGACGAACGACCGGACCGGTGTCGAGATGGAGGCGCTGACCGCCGTCGCCGTCGCCGGGCTGACCCTGCACGACATGATCAAGGCCGTCGATCCCGCGGCGACCCTCGACGGCGTCCGCCTGATCCGCAAGGACGGCGGCAAGACCGGCACCTGGGAGCGACCGTGAGCCGGGTCGCGAGGGTGATCGTGGCGTCGAACCGCGCCGCGAAGGGTGTCTACGAGGACACGACCGGTCCGGTCATCACGGCCTGGCTCGCCTCGCGCGGCTGGGACGTGCCCGAACCCGTGGTGGTCCAGGACGGGGAACCCGTCGGCGAGGCCCTTCGGGAGGCCGTCGCGGCCGGGGTCCAGGTGATCGTGACGACCGGTGGCACCGGCATCTCGCCGACCGACCGCACCCCCGACGTCACCCGGGCCGTCCTCGACTACGAACTCCCCGGCGTCGCGGACGCGATCCGGGCCGCCGGGCTGCCCAAGGTCCCCACGGCCGTGCTCTCGCGCGGGGTCGCGGGCGTGGCCGGGCGGACCCTGGTGGTGAACCTGCCGGGCTCGCGCGGCGGCGTGAAGGACGGCCTGGGCGTACTGGACGGGATCCTCGACCACGCCGTCGACCAGCTTGCGGGCGGCGACCATCCACGGGAGGCACAGCAGTGAGCGTTCGGGTCGCACGGATCGCGGTGGTCGACGAGCCGCTCTCGGTCGAGGAACACGCCCGGCTGGTGGACGACGCGGCCGCGGGTGCCGTCGTCACCTTCGGCGGGGTCGTGCGGGACCACGACGGCGGCCGGTCGGTGGACCGGCTCGCCTACGAGGGGCACCCCAGTGCCTCCGAGGTGCTCGCGGAGGTCGTCGCGGATCTCTCGGGGAAGTGGACCGGGGTGCGTGCCGTCGCCGTCAGCCACCGGCTGGGCGCGCTGGCCATCGGGGACGTCGCGCTGGCGTGCGCCGTGGCGGCCGAGCACCGGGGCCAGGCCTTCGCCGCCTGCTCGGAGCTGGTCGACGAGGTCAAGGCTCGGCTGCCGGTGTGGAAGCACCAGCACTTCACCGACGGCAGCGACGAGTGGGTCAACTCGCCGTAGCGGTTGCGGACGGCGTTCGGCCTCGTGAGTGGCAAGGCCGGTTCTGGTGGACCCGTCTTTGCCTACCTACGCGTGACCAGGGTGAAGGTGTGGTGCGGTAGTCGAGGGGTTGCTCGGGTCTCGGAGCTCGATGACACCGGAATGTCACCGCGGCGGGTCGGTTCACGCGGCCACCTGACCACTACGGGTGGCGGCTCACGCGTGCGCCCGGATGTCGACGATGAAGGAATTGGGACGTTGAGTGTCCCGATTCCTTCATCGTCGAGGCGGTGTTCCGTTGATCAAGACCGTGCCACCCCCCGCAACCTCACGAACGGCAGTCGAGCGGGGAAGATTTGGGACGTTCAACGTCCCAAATCTTCCCCGCTCGCCCACATTGGGCATGAGGATCCCGTGGGTAGGCAAATACCGGACGGTTCTAACCGTCCTTGCCACTCACGAGACGACAGAGCCCCACCGCCGGGGGAATGGCGCGGTGGGGCTCTGTCAGTCGCGACGTGGCCACGCGGGGAATCCCGCGGGCATCACGACTTACAGGTGCTCAAGAGCTCACTTGGTGGCGAGCTTCTGGCCGACGACGATGAAGTCGGCGTTCGGCACGAATTCCTTGTTCAGGTCCTGCAGCTTCTGGAAGCCGCCCTGGACGTTGAACTTGGAAGCGATCTTGGACAGCGTGTCGCCTGCGACGACGGTGTAGTCGCCGGCCGGGTTCGAGCCCGCGACGCCGGTGACGGCGGGGGCCGGAGCCTGCTGCTTGGTGACCGGGGCGGTCGACTTCTTCGGGGTCACCTTCTTGGTGGCCTTCGGGGCGGTCGACTTGGCCTTGGCGGGGCTGGCGGAGGAGCCGCCCTTCTTGCCACAGACCGGCCACGCGCCGATGCCCTGGCCCTGGAGGACCCGCTCGGCGACGGCGATCTGCTGCTCACGCGTGGCGTTGTGCGCGCTGCCGGTGCCGCCGTAGGCACGCCAGGTGCTCTGCGAGAACTGGAGACCACCGGAGTAGCTGTTGCCGGTGTTGGCGGCCCAGTTGCCGCTGCTCTCGCACTGGGCGATGGCGTCCCAGTTGGTCGCCGACGCGGGGGTCGCGGCGATGGCGAGGGGGGCGCCGACCGCGACGCCGGCGATGGCGACACGGGCGATGTGGCGGGTGGCGGCGGACATCTTGCGGTGCTTGCCTCGGTACGACATGTGAGTAAATCTCGCTCCCTGCGCCTACGAGCCTGTGCTGAGGGAAAGACCCGGGGGTCTGGCCGGCCGTTTCAGACCGGCTGACTTCGCCTGACGCACGCCGCGTCGGCTCGGTCCCCTCGTCCCTGTCCGGAAATGCTTTCGCTCGGGGTTGGGTCCGGGAATCCGTTGGACAGGGCTCGGCGCTACGGGTTCCCGGTGTTGCGTGGTCGGTCGGGGCCAACCGAAAAGCGACGGTACGTAACGAACGGCCTGATCGGAAATTATTCGAGCTGTGACCTACATCACAGTAACAGCACGCAACCTATAACGATTCGACTGTTTATGCAGGTCAGCTGGCCGTTATCGGACCGTTTCCTGGCCGAGATAATTCACGGATCGTGAGGCTTGCATCACGTGGATTAAGGGATGACTGGCCCATTCGTGCGCCTTCGCGCGCTATTGGGCCGCGCACTTTAGCGAGACCTCAAGAAGTTCGCCAGCCCACGCAGGTCATCCGTATTCAGGTGGTCGACCCCGGCGGTGACCAGCTCATTCCACAGAGCGTCACGATCGGCTCCGGCGATGTCCGGCGTCGCCCAGAAACGCACCCGCTGCCCCGCCGCGTGAGCGCGGCGCACCAGTTCGTGCAGTTTCGCGCGCTCGGCGGCGGGGAAGGTGCCCGCGCCCGTCCAGGTGAACAGCCCGGTCCAGGAATCCGAGACCAGCGGGGTCACCCGGCGATCCGAGCCGATGCCGAGGTCGTTCTCGTCCTTGATCCGGCCGTCGTAGAAGGCGAGCCGGAACTTCTGCCCGAGCATCACGTCCTTGGGCCGTCCGCCGGAGATCACCGCGGTGACCGCCCTCTTCTGGACGTGCCCGAACGCGTACAGAGAGAAGAGGAAGGAGTAGCGAGTGTCGTACAGCCGCTTCTCCAGCGCCGCGTAGGTGCTGTTCGCGTCCCCCTTGACGTCGATCAGCAGCTGGAACTCCGCTGATGCCTTCTCGGCGGGAAAGCGTGCCTCGAAGGGTGCGCGCTGCCGGTAGACGCCGACGCCGTGGTTGGCCAGGACGCGCTTGCGCAGCGGCTCCAGGTAGAGCGACTCCAGGGTGCGGTCCGGGCGGGTGTCCGCCAGGTCGTGCGCGACCAGCAGCTGCCCGTCCACCAGGTAGATGTCGGCCTCGACGCTGGTGAAGCCCTGATCGAGCGCGTCGTGCAGCGGGCGCGTGTGCTCGTAGTCGTTGTGGCTGTGCGCCTGCGGCAGTGGCCGGACGCCGCGTTCGTGGGCGGAGGCCGGGGCGGTCGCCAGGCTCGTGGCGGCGACCGCGGCCAGCAGCGCGGCCAGGATGCGGCGGGGAGTGATCACTCGCGCATCCTCCGGGGCTTCAGCGTCCGGCCGGTGAATTCCAAACGGCGAGCAAGGGACCTTTGCTCCCACTTTCGCCGTCGGCGCAGGTCAGCCGCCCGCGAACGGGGGCAGGACGTCCAGTTCGGCGGCGTCGGCCAGCGGTTTGGTGAGATCCCGCACGGCGACGCCGTCCAGCAGGAACGAGACCGCGTCGAGCAGCTTCGCCAGCTTCTCCGGGTGGAGTTCGCGCAGGTGGGCGACGGCGTCGGCGACGCGGGCGCCGTCCGGCAGCGACACCTTTTCTTCGTCGAAGCCGACGGCCGCGCGGGCCGAGGCGAAGTACCGCACCACGATGGTCACCATGTCAGCCGCCGATCGCGCTCATCGGCCGGATCGGCTGCGCGAAGCCGGCCTCGTTGATCTCGTGCCCGGCGAGCTTGCCCCACATGGTCGCCCGCCAGACGTCCGCCACCTCTTCTTCGCGCGCGCCCGCGCGCACGAGGGCGCGGAGGTCGGTTTCGTCGTTGCTGAACAGGCACGAGCGCACCGCGCCGTCGGCGGTCAGCCTCGTCCGTTCGCAGGCGCCGCAGAACGGCCTCGTCACCGACGCGATCACGCCGACGTCGCCCGGCCCGCCGTCGACCAGCCAGCGTTCGGCGGGTGCCCCGCCTCGGGCGGCCGGGAACGGCGAGAGCGAGAACTCCTCGCCGAGCATGCCGAGGATCTGCTCGGCGGTGATCATGTCGCGCCGGTTCCAGCCGTGCTGCGCGTCCAGCGGCATCTGCTCGATGAACCGCAGGTGGTAGCCCTCGGCGAGGCAGAACCGCAGCAACGGCACCGCCTGATCCTCGTTCAGCCCGCGCATCAGCACCGCGTTGACCTTCACCGGGGACAGCCCGGCCTCGCGCGCGGCCGCCATGCCGGCGAGCACGTGCGAAAGCCTGTCGCGCCGCGTGATCGTCTCGAACAGCGCGCGGTCGACCGTGTCCAGCGAGACGTTGATCCGGTCGAGGCCGGCGTCGGCGAGCGACTTCGCGCGCTTCGCGAGCCCGATCCCGTTGGTGGTCATGGAAAGCCTCGGCCGCGGTTCGAGGGCCGCGATCCGCTCGACGATCTTCTCGAGACCTTGGCGCAGCAGCGGTTCGCCACCGGTGAGCCGGATGTCGGTGACGCCGAGCCGTTCGACGGCGATCCGCAGCAGGAGCACGAGTTCGTCGTCGGTCAGCACGTCCGCGCTCGGCATCCATTCCAGGCCCTCGGCGGGCATGCAATAGGTACAGCGCAGATTGCACTTGTCGGTGAGCGACACCCGCAGGTCGGTCGCCACCCGGCCGAAGGTGTCGATCAGGGCGGGATTGTCCGGCCTGGGCGCGGTGGGGCGTCCGCGTGTACCGGGGACACGGGGAAACCCGAGATCGACTGCTGTCATTGTCACCAGACTAACCCCGAAGTGAGCGAAAACCGACTGTCTAGAATGTCTTTCGCAAAGAATCGGTTTCTTCCGAAGGGTTTTCCGGATGGCGAAATACCCGCTCTCGGCAGAGGAATTGGCGCGCTTCGCCCATCTCGGCAGGGAAGGCAGCACGCTGACCGTCCTGCGGCACGCCAGGATCGCCGAGCGGATGGGCCTGTCGGCCACCGACCACAAGGTGCTCGAACTCGTCGGTCAGGCGCGGGGACCGTTGACAGCGGGCAGGATCGCCGAAATGACCGGGTTGTCGACGGGCGCTGTGACCGGCGTCATGGACAGGCTCGAGAAGGCGGGTCTCGCCCGCCGCGTCCGCGACACCGCCGATCGCCGGAAAGTCCTGATAGAGGTCGTTCCGGGCGCCATGGAGCGCCACGCGCCGCTCTTCGAATCCGCGTACACGAACATGAAGACGCTCCTCGAGGAGTTCTCTCCCGAGGAACGGAAAGTGCTGGAGCGTTTCCAGAGCGCGTTGCTCGATGGCCTCCGCGACGAACTGCCCGGCAATTCCTCCCGTCCGTAGCTTTTCCGCATCTGCGGAAGTAATCTCTCTGGCATGCCGCAATTCCGGTTGTCTGAGGCCGCTCGTCTGCTCGGCGTCAGCGACGACACCGTCCGCCGCTGGGTGCGCGCGGGCCAGTTGACCGCGTTCGACGACTCGGCGGGCCGCAAGGTCGTCGACGGCGCCGAACTCGCCGCGTTCGCCAAGGCGCAGGCCGAGCAGCCCGAGGATCCGTCGAATGTCGGCCGTTCCGCGCGCAACCGGTTCGTCGGCCTGGTCACCGAGGTCATCACGGACAAGGTGATGGCGCAGGTCGAACTGCAGTGTGGCCCGCATCGCGTGGTCTCCCTGATGAGCGCCGAAGCCGTCCGCGAGCTCGGGCTGAGGCCGGGAGTGCTCGCCGTCGCCGTCGTCAAGGCCACCACCGTCGTGGTCGAAACCCCGGAAGGAAGCCGATGAGGAGACTCGTCCCCGCCCTGCTCGCGCTGGCACTGGCCGCGACTGCCTGCGGTTCTCCGGAGCAGCCCGTCACCGCGAAGGTCGAGGCGAGGACGTTGACCGTGTTCGCGGCGGCGTCGCTGACCGAGTCGTTCGGGGCGCTGGGCAAGAAATTCGAAGCGCAGAACTCCGGGGTGACCGTGAAGTTCAGCTTCGAGGGCTCCTCCGCGCTGGTCCAGAAGCTGACCCAGGGCGCGAAAGCGGACGTCTTCGCCTCCGCCGACCAGGCCAATATGGACAAGGCCACCAAGGGCGAGGTGATCGACGGGCAGCCGTCGGTGTTCGCCACCAACCGGCTCGCCATCGCCGTCGGCAAGGGCAACCCCAAGGGCATCAAGGGGCTGGCCGATCTCGCCAAGGACGGGCTGACCGTGGTCGTCTGCGCGCCGCAGGTGCCGTGCGGGGCGGCGGCGAAGAAGGTCCAGCAGTCTTCCGGGGTCACGCTCAAGCCGGCCAGCGAGGAGCAGGACGTCAAGTCCGTGCTCGCGAAGGTGCAGTCGGGCGACGCCGACGCGGGACTCGTGTACGTCACCGACGCGACCTCGGCCGCCACGAAGGTGGACAAAGTGGACTTCCCCGAGGCGACGGGCGCGATCAACAACTATCCGATCGGGGTCGTCAAGGGTGCGTCCGACGCGTTTCTCGCGAAGCAGTTCAAGGAGTTCGTCCTGAGTCCCGAAGGCAGGCAGGAACTGGCGAAGGTCGGTTTTGGCGCGCCCTGACCCCGCGAAGACCGCAGCCAGAGGACGAAACGCGGGGGCCGGGGTCCCGTGGGTGCTCTGGCCGCCCGCCGTCTGCGCGCTGGCGCTGGTGGTCCTGCCGGTCGTCGGCCTGCTGGTGCGCTCGGACCTGAGCCGCTTCCCGGGCCTCATCGCCTCGTCTTCCTCGCTGAACGCGCTCAAGCTGTCGCTGATCACCGCCGGACTGTCCACTGTGGCCTGTGTACTGTTCGGCGTCCCGCTCGCCGTGGTGCTCGCGCGCTCCCGGGCGCGCGGCATCCGCGTGCTGCGCGCGGTGGTGCTGCTGCCGCTGGTCCTGCCGCCGGTGGTCGGCGGCCTGGCACTGCTCTACCTGCTGGGCCGCAAGGGGTTCCTCGGCATCCTGGTGACCACCCTGACCGGCGAGCAGGTGCCGTTCACCACGGCCGCGGTGGTCATCGCGCAGACCTTCGTCGCGATGCCGTTCCTGGTGGTCAGCCTCGAGGGCGCGTTGCGCGGTGCCGGTGACCGGTACGAACGGGTCGCTTCGACGCTGGGCGCCAAACCGTGGACGGTCTTCCGCCGCGTCACGTTGCCGCTGCTGCTGCCCGCGCTCGGTTCGGGGATCGTGCTGAGCTTCGCGCGGGCACTCGGCGAGTTCGGCGCCACGATCACCTTCGCGGGCAGCCTCGAAGGCGTGACCCGGACCTTGCCGCTGGAGGTCTACACCCAGGCCGAGGTCGACGTCGACAGCGCCGTGGCGCTCGCGTTGCTGCTCATCCTGGTCGCCGTCGCGGTGATCGCGCTCGCCCGGCCGCGCGCGCTGGAAGGAGTCCGCTCGTGACCCTTTCGGCCGGGATCGTCCTCCGGCGCGGCGAATTCACCCTGGATGTCGAGTTCGAGGTGCCCGACGGCGGTGTGCTCGCGTTGCTCGGCCCGAACGGGTCGGGGAAGTCCAGTGTGCTCGGCTGTCTCGCCGGTCTGCTCCGGCCCGATCGGGCACGGATCACTCTGGACGGCCGCGGACTCGGTGATCTCCCGCCGCACGCGCGCGGCATCGGCCTGCTCTCCCAGGACGCCCTGCTCTTCCCGCATCTGTCCGCTTTGGACAACGTCGCCTTCGCGCCGCGCTCGACCGGCGCCGGGCGCGCCGAGGCGAAGCGCCAAGCGAGGGAGTGGTTGACCGAAGTGGACGCGCTCGAACTGGCCGGACGGCGGCCCGCGCAGCTCTCCGGCGGCCAGGCGCAACGGGTCGCGATCGCGCGGGCGCTGGCGGCCGAGCCGGGACTTCTGCTGCTCGACGAGCCCTTCGCCGCTCTCGACGTCGACGCCGCACCCGCCATCCGCGGTCTGCTCCGGCGCGTATTGCGGTCCGGGCCGCCGACGGTGCTGGTCACCCACGACCCGCTCGACGCGCTGGCGCTGGCCGATCACGTCGCCGTCCTCGACGGCGGCCGGATCGTCGAACGCGGCGAGACCCGGAAGGTCCTCTCCGCGCCGCGCACCGCGTTCACCGCGCGGATCGCCGGGCTGAACCTGGTGCCCGGCATCGCCGCCGAAGGAGGTTTGCGCACGTCAGGCGGGCAGTTGGCCGGGATTCCGGCGGACGACGTCATCGATGGCGAAGCGGCCGTGGCCGTCTTCGCGCCCAGCGCCGTCGCCGTGTACCCGCGGGACGGCGAGCACCGTGGCAGCCCGCGCAACACCGTCGAGGGAGTCGTCGACGCGCTCGAACCACACGGACCGGTGATCCGGGTCCGCACTCGCGGGGACGACTGGGCGGCCGGTCTCGCCGCCGATCTGACCCCCGCCGCGGTCGCCGAACTGGCGCTCGAACCCGGGACACCGGTCAACCTTTCGGTCAAGGCGGCGTCCGTGGCTGTTCACGCCGTCTCCGATCATTAGGGTGGGGGGCATGAACGAGCGCCGTTGGACGTACCTCAGCGACATGGATGGCGTGCTGGTCAAGGAGGAGCACCTCGTGCCCGGCGCGGACGAGTTCCTCAAGGAACTGCGCGCCAACGACATCGGCTTCCTGGTGCTGACCAACAACTCGATCTACACCCCGCGCGACCTGCGGGCGAGGCTCGAGCGGACCGGTCTCGACATCCCCGAGGAGGCCATCTGGACCTCCGCGCTGGCGACCGCGAAGTTCCTCGCGTCGCAGCGGCCGAACGGCTCGGCGTTCGTGATCGGCGAAGCCGGGCTCACCACGGCGCTGCACGAGGTCGGCTACGTGCTGACCGAACGTGACCCGGACTACGTCGTCCTCGGCGAGACGCGCACGTACAGCTTCAGCGCGATAACCCGCGCGATCAGGCTGATCGAGGGCGGCGCGAAGTTCATCGCCACCAACCCCGACGCGACCGGCCCCAGCGTGGAGGGCTCCATGCCCGCCACCGGCTCGGTCGCCGCGCTGATCGAAAAGGCGACCGGCCGCTCGCCGTACTACGTCGGCAAGCCCAACCCGCTGATGATGCGCTCGGCGCTGCGGCGGCTCGGCGCGCATTCGGAGTCGACGCTGATGATCGGCGACCGGATGGACACCGACGTCCACTCGGGAATCGAGGCCGGATTGCAGACGATCCTGGTGCTGACCGGCATCTCCAGCAGGGAGAGCGCCGAGCACTATCCGTACCGGCCGACCATGATCATCGACTCGATCGCGGATCTGGTCGGGCGGACCGGCGACCCGTTCGGCGAAGGCTGAACGAGGCGATGGCGGACGGAGGGATTATCGTCACAGAGATGCACGACGATCAGCCTCCGTCCCCGACCTATGTGGTCGGTGACGTGCACGGACACCGGGACGAGCTGGCCGGGGCGCTCCGGGAAAAGGGGCTGCTCGACGCCGACGACGACTGGGCCGGCGGTGAAGCGACCCTGTGGTTCCTCGGCGACTTCGTCGACCGGGGGCCCGACGGCGTCGGCGTCATCGACCTGGTGATGCGGCTGGAGCGCCAGGCCGCCAAGGCGGGCGGCCACTGCGGGACGCTGCTGGGCAACCACGAGATCCTGTTGCTCGGGATGTACCACTTCGGCGACACGGAGGTGCCGTCCGACTTCGGGCCGCGCAGCTTCGCCCGCAGCTGGGAGATCAACGGCGGGCTGCTCGCCGACCAGGACAGGCTCACGCCGCAGCACATCGAATGGCTGACCTCGCGCCCGATGCTGACGCTGGCCGCGGACCACCTGCTGATGCACTCGGACACCCTCGAGTACCTCGACTGGGGTGCCGACATCGACGGGATCAACGCGCGCGGCCGCGAGATCCTCGAAGGCAGCGACATCCAGGCCTGGTGGGACGTGTGGCGGCGGATGACCACGCGCTACGCCTTCCGCGGCCCGGAAGGCGCCGACGTCGCGCAACAGCTGATGGACCGGCTCGGCGGCGAGCGGATCGTGCACGGGCACAGCGTCATCGCCGACCAGCTCGGCATCCACCCCGCGCAGATCGAGGGGCCTTATCTCTACGCGGGCGGGAAGGCGCTGGGGATCGACGGCGGGCTGTTCGTCGGCGGGCCCTGCCTGATCATCCCGCTGCCCTGGGAGCCCGAGGACTGAGCTTTACGGAGGCTCCAACCCTGGTCCCGCGTGCTATGAAAGGCCCGTTACTTGCAAATTTTGCAAGTAACGGGCCTTTCATAGCGTGTGCGGGCCGCACTACGGGAGTTCCACGATCTCCTTGCCGAGCGGCATCAGCGAAACCGGGATCATCTTGAAGTTGGCCACGCCCAGCGGGATCCCGATGATCGTGATGCACAGCGCGACCCCGGTCAGCACGTGCCCGATCGCGAGCCACAGCCCGGCGAAGAGGAACCAGATGACGTTGCCGATCGTCGACGCCGCCCCGGCGTCACGCCGGTCGACGACCGTGCGGCCGAACGGCCACAGCGCGTAGGCCGCGATCCGGAACGACGCCAGCCCGAACGGGATGGTGACGATCAGGATGCAGCAGATGACGCCGGCGACGACGTAGCCGAGGGCCATCCACAGGCCGCACAGCACGAGCCAGATGACGTTCAGGATCAGGCGCATCAGACGTGCAACTCCCCACTGGCCACGGTGACCGCCTGCCCCGAGAGCAGGACGCGGTCACCTTCGAGACTCATCCGGACGATGCCACCGCGAGCCGAGGCCTGCTCGCCGACGAGGTTGTCCCGGCCGAGGCGCGCGGCCCAGTACGGCGCGAGGACACAGTGCGCGGAGCCGGTGACCGGGTCCTCGTCGATGCCGACGCCCGGCGCGAAGAACCGGGTGACGAAGTCGACCCCGTCGACGTCACCAGGGGCGGTGACCATCAGCCGTCCGGTCCAGTGCGCGCGCAGCGCGGCCAGGTCCGGGGCGAGCGAACGGACCACCGAAGCCTTGTCCACCACCGCGAACAGGTTCTGGTGACTGCGCCCGACGTACTCGACGGAGACGCCCGGCAGGATCGAGGACAGGTCGTCGTCGGATTCGCGGGGCGGATCCGACGGGAAGTCCATCGACACCCAGCCGTCTTCGGCGCGGCAGCGCAGTTCGCCGCTTCTCGTCGTGAAGGTCTGTTCGCCGCCGAGGACGTGCGTGGTCGCCAGCGTCGCGTGCCCGCACAGGTCGACCTCGGTCTCCGGCGTGAACCAGCGAAGCGACTTCGGACCTTCGCCGCGGACCTCGACGAAGGCCGTCTCGGCGTGCTTCAACTCGGCCGCGACGGACTGCATCCAGCCCGCGTCGCCCGGCGAGTCCAGCAGCACGACTCCGGCGGAGTTACCGGCGAAGGCCTCGGAAGTGAAGGCGTCGACGATGTAGAGGCGCATGTCCTCGACGATATCGGGCATCCGGGAACCCGGCCTCCGGGTTTCCCCCGAGGTGTCGCGGGTCTCCACTTGCAGGTGGCCCAGGTCACCGGGGCTTTCTAGACTCGACGCGTCGATGCCGCCGAACGCAGGAGTCTCCATGTCCGACGCCCCCGCCCTACCGAGCTACGCATCGGGAATCTCGGCCACCCCGCTGCTGGGGGACACCATCGGCGACAACTTCGATCGCACGGTCGCCGCCTTCGGCGACCGGGACGCGCTGGTCGACCGGGCGGCGGGGAAACGCTGGACGTACACCGAACTCGCCGCCGACGTGGACGCGCTCGCCCTCGGGCTGCTGGATCTCGGCATCGCGAAGGGCGACCGTGTCGGCATCTGGTCGCCGAACCGCGCGGAGTGGACGCTCACCCAGTACGCGACCGCGAAGCTCGGCGCGATCCTGGTCAACATCAACCCGGCGTACCGCTCGCACGAACTCGAGTACGTGCTGAACCAGGCCGGGATCAAGCTGATCGTGGCCGCGAACTCGTTCAAGACCTCCGACTACGCGGGCATGATCGCCGAGGCGGGGCCGAAATGCCCGGCGCTGGAACACGTCGTGCTGCTCGACAGCCCGGCGTGGCCGTCACTGCTGGAGATCGGCGGCAAGGCCGACCGTGCGCTCTTGATCGAACGTCAGAGGGCGCTTTCCGCGGACGACCCGATCAACATCCAGTACACCTCCGGCACCACGGGTTTCCCCAAGGGCGCCACGCTCAGCCACCACAACATCCTCAACAACGGCTACTTCGTCGGCGAACTCTGCAACTACACCGAAGCCGACAAGGTGTGCATCCCCGTGCCCTTCTACCACTGTTTCGGCATGGTGATGGGCAATCTCGCGGCGACGACCCACGGGGCCTGCATGGTCATCCCGGCGCCCGCGTTCGAGCCGAAGGCCACCCTCGAAGCCGTCGCGGCCGAGAAATGCACGTCCCTGTACGGGGTTCCGACGATGTTCATCGCCGAACTGGCCGACCCGGACTTCGATTCCCACGACCTTTCCTCGCTGCGCACCGGGATCATGGCGGGTTCGCCTTGCCCGGTCGAGGTGATGAAGCAGGTCATCGACCGGATGGGCATGGCGGAGGTGTCGATCTGCTACGGCATGACCGAGACGTCGCCGGTGTCCACGCAGACCCGCGCGGACGATTCGGTGGAGCGGCGCGTGTCGACCGTCGGCCGTGTCGGTCCGCATCTGGAGGTCAAGGTCGTCGATCCGGAGACGGGGCTGACCGTGCCGCGTGGCGAGCCGGGCGAATTCTGCACGCGCGGCTACTCGGTGATGCTCGGTTACTGGGAGCAGGCCGACAAGACGGCCGAGGCGATCGACGCGGCACGGTGGATGCACACCGGCGACCTCGCGATCATGGACGCCGACGGGTACGTCAACATCACCGGCCGGATCAAGGACATGGTCATCCGCGGCGGCGAAAACCTGTACCCGCGCGAGATCGAGGAGTTCCTCTACACCCATCCGGACGTCCTCGACGCGCAGGTCATCGGCGTCCCCGACGCGAAGTACGGCGAGGAACTGATGGCGTGGGTGCGGATGCGCGAGGGCGCGACGCCGCTGACCGCCGAAACGATGCGGGAGTTCTGCGAGGGGAAGCTGGCGCGCTACAAGATCCCGCGGTACGTCCACGTCGTCGAGGAGTTCCCGATGACGGTGACCGGGAAGGTGCGCAAGGTCGAGATGCGCGAAGAGTCGATCAGCATCCTCGGTCTGGAAACGGCGGCCGTCACGAAGCACGCCTGACAAGTTGACACTTAGGGGCAACCTGTCACATTCCTGATGCGTGTCCCCTGTGCGGCGGAAAGCCTCGCAAGGCGCGGGGCGTGGGGGCCGTGTAGGGGAACCATGTCCATCAAACGGAGTACGAGAGTTCTCGCACTGGCCGGGTCGCTGGCGGCATTGCCGTTCATGCTGCCCGGGGTGGCGGCCGCGGATCCCGCGATCGCCCCGGTCGACCTCGGCACGCTGCCGGGCGACCTGTTCAGCGAAGTCAACGCGATCAACGACCACGGGGTCATGGTCGGTTCGTCGACCCCGCTCGAACCGCAGATCAAGCACCACGCGACGAGGTGGGACGCGCAGGGCCGGATCACCGCGCTGGCCGGCCTCGGCGGCGAACAGAGCGAGGCCAACGACGTCAACGAGCACGGGGTCGCCGTCGGCTGGGCGCACAAGGACCCGGCGCGGAACCAGACGGCCGTGAAGTGGGCACCGGACGGGGCGGTCACCGCGCTGCCTTCCTTGCCGGGCGGGGATTACGCCTACGCGAACGAGATCAGCGGCACCGGCGTCGTCGTCGGTACCGGGAACGGCGCGGACGGGAAGGCCCACGCTCTGCGCTGGAACGCGGACGGGACCGTCGTGGCGCTCGGCGACCTGGACGGGGACTACGGAAGCGCGCTGTGGATCACCCGGGACGGCCGGACCATCGGGGGGACGGCGACCGACGCGGCCGGACGGAACCACGCCGTGCGCTGGAATTCCGAAGGGGTGATCACCGATCTCTCGCCGGGGATCGCCGACAGCACGCCGGAAGACATGAACGACAACGGCGTCATCGTCGGAAGTGCTCGTCTCAGTGGGGATCCGAAGCCCGTGCGCTGGGAGCAGGACGGGCGGACGACCTGGCTGGAGCACCCGGAGATCTGGCCGGCCTGGGCGAGCGCGGTCAACGACGCCGGTGTCGCCGCGGGCGGCGGTTACCAGGTCTTCGGCACGACGAACCCGGCCCGGTGGGACGGCACCGGCGCTCGGACGACGCTGTCGACCGAGCGCGGGCTGGGGAACGACATCGACAGTGCCGGAACCGTCGTCGGCCTGGAGAACGAGATCGCGGCCAAGTGGGACGCCTCGGGAACGCGCACGGTCCTCGGCGCGCTGCCGGGCGGCACCTACAGCAACGCCACCCACATCGCCGCGAACGGTGTGATCGCCGGGATCTCGTACAACGAAGAAGGCCGCTCGCACGCCGTCTACTGGCCCAAGACACAGGGGTGAACATGTTCGTGCAACGGGGTAAACGTCTACTCGTCATGGCCGCGGTCGCCGTGGCTCTTCCGTTCTCCCTCCCCGCGGTGGCGACCGCGGCGACGGGCCCGATCGAACTCGGCATCGTGCCCGGTACCAACGACACTTCGGTGACGGCGATCGGTGACCGTGGACAGCTGATCGGGCAGTCCTGCGCCAACTCGCCGCACTCGCACTCGTGCGTCGCGGTGAAATGGGACAAGGCGGGCCGGGTCACCCGGCTGGAGCCCTTGCCCGGCGGGTTCGCGGAGGCGAAAGCGGTCAACGCGACCGGGATGATCGTCGGCACGTCGAATCTGCGGGCCGTGCGCTGGGCCCTGGACGGTTCGATCACCCAGCTGTCCTCGCCGCCGGGCGGCTCGACCTCGGAGGCGACCGGGATCAGCTCGACCGGCGTCGTCGTCGGTTCGGGTAAAGCCGGCGACGATCGTCAACGCGGCTTGCGCTGGGACTCGTCCGGAAACGTCACGGTGCTCGCCGCCCCGCCGTTGGAGGGGGCCTACTACGCGAGCGCGATCACCCGTGACGGGAGGTTCATCGCCGGGCGGCTCTACGGGACGGACGGCAGCACCCGGGTGCTGCGCTGGGACGCCACCGGCGCGGTCACCATGCTCGGCCCGGCGGCCGTGCAGAGCTGGTTCCGCGATCTGAACGCCTCCGGTGAGCTCGTCGGCGACACCGTGATCAACGACCGGCACACGGCGGTGAAGTGGACCGCCGACGGCACCATGATCCAACTCGGCGGGCCGGACTCCTATGGCACGAGTGTGCTGGCGCTCAACGGTTCCGGGGTCTCGGTCGGCAGGGGGTACGTCGCCACCCCGGCCGGTTCCCTCGACGTCGCGGTGCGATGGGCCGCCGACGGGACGATGACCCGGCTGTCCGATCTCAACGGTCAGGCCGAGGACATCGACGGGCAGGGCCGGATCGTCGGCCGTGCGGGGAACGCCGCGCTGTGGGACGCGAACGGCGTGAAGACCGACCTCGGAACGTTGCCGGGCGGCGGTTTCAGCCGGGCGCAGCTGATCGGTCTCGACGGGACGATCGCGGGCGGCGCGGTCACCGCGGGCGGTGACTGGCACGCCGTCTACTGGCCCGCGAGGTAGGAGCTGAAGGACGCTTTCCCCGCATGCGATGCGGGGAAAGCGCCCTTCGCCGCGTGAGACGCGGGCAAAGGCCCCTTCAGCTCTCGTTAGGCCGCGGTGCTGGCGGCGGCCGCGGCGATCGCCTTCGCGTCTTCTTCGCCGAAGGTCTCTTCGAGGTTCTCCGGCGAGTAGTCCAGATCGATCTGCTCCACCGGCATCCCGCGCGCGGACTCGATCGCGCCGAGGCGCCGCTGCGCCCGATCCGCCGCGTACTGGATGATCTCCTCCGGATCGTTGTCGAACGGGACCTCGTCGAACTGGTCCTGCACCCACTGGATCATGTTGAGCGCGTGGGGAAGCAGCTCGCCCATCCGCTGCTGCACCGCGTCCCACAGCGAGTCGTCCGCGGCGACGTGACGGCGGCAGGTGAAGGTGCCCCAGGCCATGTGGCGGCGTTCGTCGTCGCCGATGCGGCGCACCAGTTCCTGCATCCCCGGCAGGATGTCGTACTGCGTGCAGATCAACTGCCACGAGTAGTACCCGGTCAGCGCGAGACTGCCTTCGATGACGTGGTTGTAGGTGACGCTCGCGCGGATCTGGTTGAGCGGACTGGGATCCTCCTCCAGCGCGCGTAGTGACTGCGGCAGCTCTTCGTAGAAAAGCTTGCGGTAGTGCGGATTCTCCGCGACGTAGGGATGCAGGTCCTCGGTCAGTCCGACGGCGTCCATCCAGCGACGGAAGACTTCGGTGTGCTTGGCCTCTTCGAAACAGAACTGCGTCAGGTACATCTCGTCGCCGAAGCGGCCTGTCGCGGACATCGCCCGCATGAACGGCTGGATGTCTTCGGTGACCGCCTCTTCCCCCGCGATGAACTGCGCCACCAGGTAGGTCGTCGATCGCTTCTGGTCCGCGTTGAGCGTGTCCCAGCCTTCGCGCTCACGCGAGAAGTCGATGTCGGCGGGGTTCCAGAACTTGTTGTTTCCCTTGACGAACAGCCGCAGCGGAAACGAATCCCAGTTCAGCCCGCCCTTGCGCAATGAGGAAAAACCGGTCCGCAGTTCGGAAAGCGTATCGGTCATGACGTACCCTTCGTGTCACTCCATTGTGGACGAAACGGTGGTCAGCGCCCGGATCGCGGGCGCCAGCACGGCGACGACGGAGGCCGCCGCCTCGTCGGCCGAATGGGTCGGCATGACGAGATGGGACAGGGAAAGCCGCACGACGGTCTCCGCCAGCAGCGCGGCGGAACGTGCCGAAAGGGCCGGTTCGAACTCGCGGTACTGCTCGGCCGCGACCTCGGTGGCCGCGGTCAGGATCGGCTCGCCCTTGGTGGTGAGCAGGGGAAGCAGGTCCTCCCCGGCTTCGGTGCCCAGCGTGGTGGCGACGAGCCGGTTCTCCCGGGCGTGCTCGATCGTGTAGACGACGGCCTCGCGGATCCCGTCGAGGAGGTCCTGCGCGTGCTGGACGCGCAGCCGGATGCCCTCCAGGAACTCCGAGGTCGTCCGGAGCACGACGGCTTGGGCGAGCGCGGCCTTGTTGCCGAACTCGTTGTAGACGGTCTGCCTGCTCACTCCGGCGTGCGCGGCGACGTCCGCCATCCGCAGTGCCGTGAAACCGCGCTCGGCGAGCAGTTCGGTGGCGGCGTCGAGCAGCGCCTCCCGCAGAGAGGCCTTGGTCCGATCGGAGAAGCTCGTGATCTCGCCCACATTCCCAGCTTGACACAGATCGAGCCCATGTCAACGGCGTTGACGATTGTCCGGCCGGTGTAAATCAGTGGGTGGTGGCCGCTACCGTGGCGGACGTGGGCATCACCGTGGGGTTCGACCTCGATATGACACTGATCGATCCGCGGCCGGGCATGGTCGCGGTGATGAACGCGCTCGGCGTGGAGTCCGGCCTGCCGCTGGACGGGGAGTTCTTCGCGGCCAACCTCGGCCCGCCCCTCGACGACAGCCTGCGCGGCTTCGGGGCACCGGAGGAGCGCATCCCGGAGCTGGTGACCCGGTTCCGGGCGATGTACCCGGAGACCGTCGTTCCGGTGACGATCGCGCTGCCCGGGGCGGCCGAGGCGCTGCACGCGGTCCGTGAGGCAGGCGGGCGCACCGTCGTCGTCACCGGCAAATACGCGCCCAACGCGAAACTCCACCTGGACGCCCTCGGCTTCGAGGTCGACGTCCTGGTCGGGGAGCTGTGGTCGACGCAGAAGGCCGCCGCGCTCACCGAGCACGGCGCCAGTGTCTACGTCGGGGACCACGTCGGCGACGTCCGCGGCGCGCTGGCGGCGGGCGCGGTACCCGTCGGGGTCACGACGGGCCCGTGCACCAAGGCCGAGCTGCTCGAGGAAGGGGCCGACGTGGTGTTCGACTCGCTGACCGAGTTCGCCGGCTGGTTCAGCTCTTTCGGCGGGCCTCGCGAACCAGCGCGATCAGACCGAGGGCCAGCCCCAGCGGAGTGACCACGCCCGCCGCGGCGGACAGCCACACCGGCAGGTTCTCCAGTCCGGCGGCGAACAGGACGAACACGGCTGTGACGGCGATCATGCCGATCGCGAACAGGCCGATGCCCACGCGCATGAGGATCGGTTTGCCGGGCTTTTCGGGGACGGCCACAGCGGCCTCCTTTACTGCGGTCTCCATGACGCAGAGGGTATCCGCCGGTATCCGCTTCTCCACAGGGCATGTGTCGAGATACGCTTATGGGACGCGCGCCCTGGGTACGCCCCCGGGCGCGTTCGTCGTGAGCAGGACAGCGAAGGACTGGTGAGGAAAGTGCCGACCGGCAAGGTCAAGTGGTACGACGCGGAGAAGGGTTTCGGTTTCGTCACCCAGGATGGGGGCGCCGACGTCTACATCCGCAAAGCCGCGCTGCCGCAGGGCGTCGAAGGGCTCAAGGCGGGCCAGCGCCTCGAGTTCGGTGTCGCCGACGGCCGCCGCGGCCCGCAAGCGCTCTCCGTCCGGCTGCTGGACCCGCCGCCCTCGGTCGCCGAGGCGCGCCGTCGTCCCGCCGAGGAGCTGCACGGGCTCATCGAGGACATGATCAAGCTGCTCGAGCTCAAGGCGCAGCCGGACCTGCGGCGCAACCGCTACCCCGACCGCAAGAACACCAAGCAGATCGCCGAGATCATGCGCGCCGTCGCCCGGGACCTCGATCCCTGATCCGGCGCGTTCTCAAGCGCTATGAAAGTCCCCTTCATTGCAAAATTTGCAATGAAGGGGACTTTCATAGCGCGCGCGAGGGGCTCAAACCGCCGGTGATTCGACCTGCAGCGACCAGATCGCCGTCGTGACCGCCTCGGCGTCCTCCGGACGCCCGGTCTGGCTGATCACCGAAGCCTGCGCGACCTCGACGACGAGGATCTGGTCGTCGGGCCGGGGCGTCGTCACGGTGTAGGCGAACCGGTCGAGCGACGTGATGATGTCCTGCTTCAGCTCCTGCGGCTCGCCCTGGGCGTTCACGTACTGCACCGTGACCTTCCACGGCGTTTCCGCGATCTGGCTCGGCACCGAGATCTGCACCGGCTTCCCCGGCCGGACGCGCAGCTTGCCCGCGGCGTCGGGCCGGGTGGTGCACTGGTCGCTCTTGACGTCGCAGGACGCCAGCGGGGCGACGTTCACCGTCTTCCCGTCGGCGAAGAAGGTCACCTCTTCGGGGCCGGGGGCCGAGCAACCGGCCACCACGAAACCACCCGCCGCGAGCAGGGCCAAAATACGAAGTCGCCGCATACGGTGAAGATTACGAGCTAGGCCGCCACCGGGAGTCACCGGCCTCCGAGGGGACGGGCGATTCGCTGGTCGGGTCCGGGCGCAGCGGGCGATCGCCGCCGAGGCCGGGGATCAGCGAGGTGCCGCGCCGGACCATGAACGTCTGCGTGAACCCGACGGCCAGCAGGATCGACAGCACCAGGAACCCGATCCAGTACGTCGGCGGCAGCAGCAGGCCGACGGCACCGCCGAAGCACCAGCACATCTGCAGCACGGTCTCCGACCGGCCGAACGCCGAAGCGCGGGACTCTTCCGGGAGGTCTTCCTGGATGACGGCGTCGAGGCTGATCTTCGCCAGCGCGCTCGCTGTCGCGCCGACGAGCGCGACGATGGCCGCCGTCGCCAGCCCGGCCGCCACGGTGGCGATGACCGACATGCCCAGGCACGCCCCGACGCAGGCCAGGATCACCTGATCCGGTTTGCCGAAGTGCAGCCGCGAGCCCAGCGCGTTCCCGAGGAACCCGCCGGCACCGGCCGCGGCGCCGATGATGCCGAGCAGCAGCAGCTGGTTGAACGGGCTCTGCCCGCTGCCCTCGGTCTGCGCCTTCACCGCGAACGCGGAGAACATCATCAGGAACCCGGTCAGCACCCGGACGGAACCGTTGCCCCACAACGAGACGACGATCTGCCGCCCCATCGGCTGCCGCTGCTTCTTGACCCGCCGCTCCGGATGCGCCGACAGCGAAGCGGGCACCTCGCCCTCGGTCTTCTCGACCCACGACGGGATCCGCATCGACTGCACGGCGGCCGCGACGCAGATCAGCACGGTGAACCACAACGCGCCCGCGGAACCCCAGATCGCGTTGACACCGCTCGCCAGCGCGCCGAACACGCCGGCGGCGACCAGGCCGAACACGGTGAGCCGGGCGTTCGTCTTCGACAGGGTGATCTCGGGTGGCAGCACCCGGGGCGTCACCGCCGCCTTGAGCACGGTGAACGACTTCGACAGCACCATCATGCCCAGCGCCGCCGGGTACAGGAGCCAGTCGTCGAAGTGCAGCGCCATCACGACGGCCATCAACGCCTGACCGGCCGAGGACACGCACATCGCGAGCCTGCGGCCGCGCTGGATCTTGTCGAGTGCCGGGCCGATCACCGGCGCGACCAGCGCGAACGGGGCGATCGTGATGAGCAGGTAGAGCGCGACCTTGCCCTTGCTCTCCCCGCTGGTGGCGGCGAAGAAGAGGGTGTTGGCCAGCGCGATCGCCATCGCGGCGTCGCTGGCGTAGTTCAGCATCACCGCGTACGTCAGCGAAGTCAGGCCCGATTTGTCGGCGCCGTCCGCTTTCGTCGCGCGCTGGAAGGCGCCGACGGCCTGCCCGGTGAGCTGACGGCTACGCATCGCCGCGACCCGGGTGACCGTGATCTTCTTCGGCATCTTCGGCAGGGAACCCGCGCGCGGCGGGACCGCGGTCGTCGGGTTCTCGTGCGGATGCTCCGGTGCTTCATGCGGTTCGCCCGCGTAGCCGCCCGTGTCGTAGTGCTCGTATTCGCCGCTGCCCGGCGCGTGATCGTCGTAGAACCCGCCGGGACGACGCCGGACGGGTTCGGTCTGCCGCTGCGAAGGATCCGGGTACGGCCGCGCGCCGCGAGGAGGCGTTTGTGGTGGTGGCGGCGGTGTCCGGGGCGGAGGCGGCGGCGGCTGGTGGTGTCCCATCGGGATCGCGCCGGTGCGCGCCTCGTCGGCGGTCGGCCCGGCCGGATGCGGCTGGTACTGGGGCTGGGGACGGGCCGGGCGCGGCGGGACCGGCTGCTGGTCGACCCTGGTCGGTGGCGGCGCGGACCAGCTGCGCGCCTGGGTGGCGCCGGGCTCCGGCGTCCACTTCCGCTTGCTCTTGCGGCCGCGCTCCTTGCCCGACCGGCCGGAACGCGTGCCGTCGGGTCCAGAGTTCGAGCCGAAGATTCCCACCAGTCAATCCTGCCTTACGCGGGACCCGCCGCGCGCGTTCACCACTGCTTTCTAGGCGGCGGGGACGAACTTCACCCTGAACATCTTGGGCCAGAGCTTGCCGGTGATCAGGAATTCGTCCGTTCCCGGCACCGCCGCGATGCCGTTGAGGACGTCGGCGGAGCCCCTCTCGCCCGCCTCGAGCAGCCCCGCCGCGTCGATCTCGCCGGTCACCCGCCCCGACGAGGCGTCGATCCGCAGGATCCGCTCGGTCTGCCAGACGTTCGCGTACACCGAGTTACCGACGCACTCCAGTTCGTTCAGCTGGTCGCGCCCGACGTCGACGCTGCCTGTCGGAGCGAAGGACGTTGGGTCGCGGAAGGTCAGCTTCGACGAGCCGTCGCTCATCACCAGCCGCCCGTCTTGGTGGCACAGGCCCCAGCCTTCGCCGGTGTAGTTCACGCGCCTGAGCTCGGCCAGGGTCTTGGCGTCGCGTTCGATCGCGACACCGTCCTTCCAGGTGATCTGCCACGCCGTCGGTCCGAGCACGGTGATGCCCTCGCCGAACAGCCCGGGCAGTTCCTGCCGGACCGACGGCGCCGCGCCCGCCGGTCCGGCCCGCATCGACGACTTTCCGACCAGGCCGGTCCCCTCGTACAGCGTCTCTCCGGAGAACTCGAGCCCCTGGGTGAAGGCGGCCGGGTCATGGGGCAAGGACGAGAGCACCCGCACCTTGAGTTTCTCGGGCGCGGGCGGGGCGGCGTCGCTCACCGGCGCGGCGGCACAGCCACCGAGGACGGCGGCCAGCAGGAGCGAGGTGGTCATCAGCGTGCGCACGCGGACAGCCTGACACGGACCTCGATATCGCGTGCGGCAGAATGGGGGCATGACCCTGCTGTTGACCCTGGACGACGGCTCTATCCAGCGCAAACTCGCCGAGGCGGTCGATCTGGCCCGCGCGGCGGTGCTGGAGGACGCCGGTGCCGAACTGGTCGGCGCGCACGTCGGCGTCGATCGGGAGGACGCGGTTTCCGCGAGTCACCTGTTCGAGGCGACCGTGACGGGTTATCGGGGCTGGCGCTGGTCGGTGACGGTCGCGCTCGCCGGTGACGAAGAACCGATCACGGTCAGCGAGGTCGTGCTCATCCCGGGTCCGGACGCGCGCGTCGCCCCGGCGTGGGTGCCGTGGGATCGCCGCGTGCAGGCGGGCGACCTCGGCGTCGGCGACATCTTCCCGGTGGAGAAGGACGATCCGCGGCTCGCCCCGGCGTACCTCGAGTCCGACGACCCCGCGGTCGAAGCCGTCGCCAAGGAGACCGGCCTCGGCCGGGTCCACGTGCTGTCCCGGCACGGCAGGCTCGACGCCGCCGCCCGCTGGCACGACGGCGAATTCGGCCCGCGGTCGGACATGGCGCGCAGCGCGCCCGACGTCTGCGGAAGCTGCGGCTTTTTCGTGTCGCTCGCGGGCTCGCTCAGCGCGGCCTTCGGCGCTTGCACCAATGACATCTCCCCGGCGGACGGTCACGTCGTCGACGTCGCCTACGGCTGCGGCGCGCACTCCGAGATCGAGGTCGAGGTGACCTCGTCGGTGCCGGTGGCGGAACTGGTCTACGACGACTCGCTGGTCGACTTCGAGCCCGCGCCCGAGGCGCCTGCCGAGCCCGAGCCCGCTGAGGCCGAGCCTGAGCCCGTCGCGGCCGAGGTAGCTGAAGCCGAGGTCGCTGAAGCCGAGGCCGCCGAGGCCACGGTCGTCGACGAGTCCGAGGCGCCGGTGGTCGAGGTGCCCGAGACCGCCGAGGTCCAGCCGGAGGTCGAACCCGAGGCAGCCGCCCAGTCCGCCGAGGCGGAGACCACCGAAAGCCCCAGTGAGCACTGACCCGTTCGGCACCGAGCGGTTACGCGCCGCCGTCCTGCGCGCGTGGGCGGATTCGCCGACGCGGTTCACCGAGGACACCAACACCGAGAACGACCTGCGCGTCGGCGGCTACCGTGACCGGTTGTTCGTCGAACTGGCGCAGAACGCCGCCGACGCCGCACTCGCGGCCGGTGAACGCGGAACGCTTCGGGTGTCCGCTGTGGACGGTGAGCTGAGGTTCGCCAACACGGGTGCTCCGCTGGATACCCGGGGCGTCGAATCCCTTGCCTCCCTTCGTGCTTCCGGGAAAGGCGACGAGACCGTCGGCCGGTTCGGCGTCGGATTCGCCGCCGTGCTCACGGTTTCCGCCGAACCGCGGATCGTTTCGGCGACCGGCGGGGTCGCGTTCTCCGCGGAGCGCACCCGGGCCGAGGCCGGTCGCACCGGCGACGTCCCCGTGCTCCGGCTTCCGTGGCCGGTCCAGGACGGCGAGCCTCCTGTGCCCGAAGGCTTCGCCACCGAGGTCCGGCTTCCGGTGCGCGAGGGTGTCGACATCTCCGCGCTGCTGGCGGATCTGAAGGACGACATCGGCGACCTGCTGCTCACGCTGTCCTGGCTGGAGTGCATCGAGGTCGACGGCGGGGTGTGGCGCCGCACCGATCTCGGCGACGGCGTCGTCGAACTCTCGGCGCCGGACGGTTCCTCCGACCACTGGCAGGTGCATCGCGGCGACGTCGTTTGGGCGGTCCCGCTGGACGGAGCCGGTTCGCCGCGGCCGCTCGGCGAAGACGTCCTGCACGCGCCGACCCCCACCGACGACGAGCTTTCCCTGCCCGCGAGGCTGATCGCGACGCTCCCGATCGAGCCGTCCCGGCGTCGCGCGCTGCCGGGGCCGGAGCTGACGGCGGCCTTGAAGAACGCCGCGCGGGAGTACGTCGATCTCGTCTGTTCCTTGCCTGGCAAGGAGCGCCTGTTGCTCGTGCCCGGTGCGGGCTTCCCGCGTTCCACTGTGGACGGAACGCTGCGGGAGTCCATTCTGGAGAACCTCGCCGATCTTCCCTGGCTTCCGGCGCAGGAAGGCGACGACCTGCCGGGCAGGCGGGCGCGGGTGCTTTCGGTCGACGTGCCGGGTCTCGCGCCGCTGCTGGCCGATGTCGTGCCCGGGCTGATCTCACTGTCCGGTGTGGACCTTCGTGCCGTCGGCGCCCAGGCGCTTTCGCCCGCCGAGGCCATCGAGCTGCTGACCGGGGTCCAGCGCGAACCCTCGTGGTGGCACTCGCTTTACGACGTGCTGCTCCCGGCGCTCGAAGCGCACGATCTCACCAAGGACGATCTCGGCGCCTTGCCGGTGCCGATGTCGGACGGCCGCACCCTGCCCGGCGTGCGCGACGCGCTGCTCGTCGGCGGATCGGCGGAACTGCTCGAACTCCTGTCCGATGTGGACATTCTCGGGCTCCGGCTCGTGCACCCGGTCGCGGCGCATCCGTTGCTGGAACGCTTGGGCGCCAAGCACGCCGAGGCAGGTGACCTGCTCGAAGCCGACGCGCTGAGCGCCGCCGTCGAACGCAGCGTCGAGGACGTCCGGTCCGGTTTGGACGGTATGGCGCTCGCGGGC